>CAWWAG010000001.1:0-196848 GCA_963934845.1 uncultured Halioglobus sp.
ACACCGCGCGCATTGGCATTATTCTTCATATCTTCGAAAGCGTGGGGTGCTTCATCAATGCTGTAGGTTCGACTCACCATATCATCCAGGTTCAATTTTCCTGACTTGTATAGATCGATTAGGCGAGGAAAAGCTACCGGTGGATTTGCGTCGCCGTAGATACACCCCTTTATAGCTTTCGTGCTTGCCACTAACACCATGGCGTTATAGGAAACTGTGTCAGTCAGGGCAGCGATTCCGACAATGATCGCTGTGCCACCGCGAGGTACGGCCTCGTCAGCCTGCTCCATCAATTTAGGTATGCCAACTGCCTCAAAGGCGTAATCAGCCGCTTTGCCTGTAATCTCGTGAACTGTTTCCACAGGCGCATAACGCTCAGAGTTAATCAGGTGTGTGGCGCCAAAATGTTGAGCCCTCTTCAATTTGTTATCGGCAATATCTATGGCGATAATTTTGTTGGCTCCGGCCAGTTTTGCGCCCTGTATAATGAACAAACCGACACCGCCACAGCCTAAAATGACCACGCTGGAACTGGGCTCAATTTTGGCATTGTTAGTGCCAGCGCCTTCATGACCGATCACGCAGGGCAAGGGAAGAGGCAACCTGCCGTCGATAACGAACAAGTCAGAATGGCAAATACCAGTGGCTTTCATTCTAATTTTCAACGCACCCATACTGGGTGCATCTATGCTCAATTCTTCTACGGAGAAGCTACCCATTTCACACACTACAACTGCTTTTATAGACGTTACCTTTTTGAATGCAATAATGATTTTTAAATACCTAAAGCCGGCATTAGCCAGAACGGATTGACGAGGGAGCCCCACCCTACATAAAGCATCAGAGGCTGGGGTAGGAAAGGCAACGGTATATTTGTTCAGAATATTGTCATTCCCGATCAACTTTGTCGTTCGTCTGATGGGGGGCGAGAAAAGAGAAATGAAAAATGTATTTTAGCCAGAAATTTGTTTTTTTCTGAAAATTCAAAGTAATCGTTTATGATTGTAATTTTTGGATTATCCTCAGTGGCGTATTGAACGTAATGTGATCATAGTAGACTCAAAATAATCAGGAAAAAATCAACACATAGCATGTGATTGGGAGTGGTTAATGAATAAAGAGCAGGCGGACTTTACGGCAAAAATGCAGGATTATGTCGATGCGGGAGAGGAGGGCATCAAAACCAGTTGGGATGATGTAAACAGTCCGATGATACGACATTGGGCCCAGGCGATGAATGATAAAAATCCCATCTACACAGATGCGGGATTTGCGGCCAGTACTCGCCACGGCGGGTTGGTGGCGCCCCCGACCATGATTCAGGCCTGGACCATGAAAGGCTTGAAAGGCCAGGCACCGGGATCCTCTACTGCAGATTCAATGGCAGATGCTTCCAGCGTCATGATCGACGCAGGCTATGTTGCAGTCGTTGCCACTAACTGTGAGCAGACCTATCTGCGCTATGTCAAACCGGGTGAAAAGCTGCACCACAAATATCGACTGGAGTCGATTTCTGAAGAGAAAAAAACTGGATTAGGCATGGGCTATTTCCTGTCACAATTACTGGAGTATTTTACCGCGGAGGGCGAAAAAGTTGCAGAAATGCGCTTCGTCATTTTGCGGTACAAGCCAGCAAAGCGTGAGCCAAAACGCCCGCCGCGTGCTCGCCCGGGGATGACGTGCGACACTGAATTTTTTTGGCAGGGATTGCATGATGACAATAAGCTGCTTATCCAACGTTGTGTGTCGTGCCAGGAATTGCGCCATCCGCCGTCACCGATGTGCCCAAAATGTCGCTCACTTGAGCACGACACGGTCCAGGCATCGGGTAAGGGAGAACTGTACAGTCATGTCACTATGCATTACCCCCCGTTGCCAGCCTTTGAATACCCTAACACCATTGCACTGGTAGAATTGGCCGAGGGCACGCGTTTGATTGCCGGGCTTATTGATATCAAGCGGGAAGATATTGAAATAGGGATGTCTCTGCAGTTAGAGATAGTCAGGTGTGACGATGAATTAACTGTGCCCATGTTCAGACGAGCTAATTAGTTAGAGGCCCCTATGAGTAAGCAAAAATTTAGCAATACCTATTTTGATCAAGTTTCCGTGGGTGACAAGTTGCCTCACCTGGAGATTGATATAACGTCCTCCATGATTGTCGCAACAGCGATAGCTTCGCGCGACTATCAGGACGTGCATCACGATAAGACCCGCGCACAAGAACTGGGATCGCCAGACATTTTTATGAATATACTCACTTCCAATGGTTTGGTCGGTAGTTATGTCACTGATTGGGCTGGTCCTGAAGCAATACTGAAGTCAGTCAATATACGTTTGGGCGCACCTAACTTTCCTGGCGATACCATGGTAATGAGCGGTGAGGTGGTCGCCAAGCGTGATGAAGATGGGAGGTATTTTGTCGATCTTACCGTGGCGGGAAACAATGGTAAGGGCGTTCACGTAAGTGGCAAAGTGATAGTTGACCTACTGAAAACCGCGCCGTAAACAGGGAAATGATAATGAGTGCTGATAGAAGTTTGGCCAATAAGGCCGCGATAGCGGGTATAGGGGCTACCGAGTTTTCCAAAGAGTCAGGTCGCAGTGAGCTCCAGTTGGCGGCCGAGTGTGTGATTGACGCGCTAGCCGACGCGGGGATTGATCCCGCGGAAGTGGATGGGATAAGCACATTCAAATCGGACAATAACCCGGAGTCAGAAGTACATCGGATTATTGGCGGGAAAAACCTCAAGTTTTTTAGCCGCGTTGACTACGGCGGCGGGGCCGCCTGTGGTGTCGTGATGCAGGCGGCCATGGCGATTGCTACGGGTGTTTGTGAAGTGGCAGTAGTGTACCGGGCGTTCAACGAACGATCACAGTATCGCTACGGCAGCGGGGCGTCCCACAAAACGGCAGCGCACAACTATGACGGCGCCACCCGGGCGTGGGGAGGCGTACACGGGTTGGTGTCGCCGGCGTCCAATGTGGCAATGAGTGCGACGCGGTATATGCATGAATACGGCGCCAGTAGTGAGGACTTTGGGCGCTATTGCGTATTGGCGAGAAAATATGCCGCCAACAACCCCAAGGCCTGGTTTTATCAAAAACCCATTACTCTGGAAGACCATCAAAACTCCCGGTGGATTGTCGAGCCACTAAGATTGCTCGACTGTTGTCAGGAAAGTGATGGTGGCGTGGCTTTGGTGATTACTTCTCCAGAGCGTGCCAAGACGCTGAAACAGACCCCCGCGCTGATACGTGCGGCGTCTCAGGGGTCATGTGATGATCAGCATTCCATGACAAGTTACTACCGTAAAAATATTGCGCATTTACCTGAAATGAAGCTGGTGGCTGATCAGCTGTGGGCAATGGCGGGTATCAACACCAACGATATTCAATATGCCACAATTTATGATCATTTTTCTCCTTATGTCTTTCAGCAACTGGAGGCTCTGGGCTATTGCGAATTGGGTCAGGCAAAAGACTTTATCCGCGAGGGAAATCTGGAATTGGACGGTAGTTTGCCCACCAATACCCACGGTGGTCAGTTGGGTGAAGCCTATATACACGGTGTCAATGGCATTGCCGAAGCGGTAAGGCAGATACGTGGCAGCTCCTGTAATCAAGTGAAGAACGTAGAGAATGCCATTGTAACCGCGGGCACCGGTGTGCCTACTTCAGGGTTGATACTGGGGCAGCTATAGCCTCCCTGAGGCTGATATATATACATTTAGATTTTATTATGACTACGGCGTCACAGGACTATTTCATATCGGTGTCTTAGTGGAAAATGTCCCCGAATATCTGATGTGGCTGGGCGCAGCAGCGACAGTCAGCGCGGTGATTTGTGGCATTAATCCTGTGTGGCGCGACGCGGACCTTGCAGAGCTCGATCTCGCTGTGTCAACGAAGTGTATTTTCAATGTCGATAGTGCTCGCTTATGACAAGCCGAGGTACTCTGCGGTCAACTTGTCCACCACGATACGGAGCCCTTTAGGTGCCCCACAGCCTACTTCTTTGCTGGTGAGTGGCGCCTGCGCCATTTGAGTGGAGAGGCCCCGGTCCACCTGGTAAACGCCCTGGTAAAGGTGGCTGGTTCAGTATAGCCGAGCCGATAGCCGACATCGGAAACGGTCAGGCTGGGATTGCGCAGATAATTCCTGGCCCTTTCGGCCTGTACGCTGGCGAGCAGCGTGGCGTACGAAGTACCTTCGTTGCCCAATTGCCGGGTCAGGCTGCGCTCGGACATGGCCAATTGGCTGGCCACTTCACCGCGTTTGAGTGGTGGCGTATACGCCCACAGCCAGCGTGTGACGCGTTCAGTGAGACTGATTTCCTCTGCCAGCATTAACGATAGTTTCTCCGCGATGGAGACATACGAGCGGTACACGAGAGGATTGGCTTTTGGTAACGGCGTATTGTCAAAACCGCCTGAAAAAGCCAGGCAGGCCTCCGCGCAGGAGAACTCTACCGCATAAGGCAATTTTTCTTGCACCAGATGCCAGTCTGCGGGTTGTGCGAAGGGCAGGGTGATGTACACAGGAACGACTTCCCCATCGGCAATATCCTGAATGTTGCGCAAAGACATCACCAGGTCGAGCGCCAGACAGTACTCCACCAGAGCATCGATATCCGTCTCTGAAGTGTCGCGTATTTCTGGCCGCTGCATTGTGAAGGTGAACAATGTAACCTCAGATTCACGCGTTACCACCAGTCTCGAGTGGCCCCAGGTCAGCTGCGGAAAATTGAGACAGACTTGCAGCGCCGCTACCGCTGTCGCCGAGTGCCGCATGGCCATGCCCAGTACGCCCAGGTTTTCAATGCCAATATTATGCATGCGTTCAAAGAAGAGCCGTACCGCTGAGCGTGCATTGCCGAGGCGGCGTACCAGCGCCATACAGATGATGAGTTCCTGCGCCAGCGATATGGGGAAGTCGGGCTCCGCCATGGCTCTGGCGGGCAGTCCGGCACCAGTAAACAGTTCCAGTGCATCTTCGTCATTCACATCCAGAAACACCAGCTGGCCCAATAAGCCAGTGACCGTGCGACGCGACGAGGCGAGATTGCCGCTGGCGATGACTGCGGTTTGATTATCCATAATTTGGCATAAAGTACATTTGTGGCCCAAATTAACAAAAAATGGGCCTACTCGGCAATGTTTTGTCGAGCAGCATGGTTTTAGGATGCGTGCATCGAAATCTTAATCAAAGAATGAGGTTTTCCATGAGCAATGCCACTAGTGAGCACTTCGATGTACTGATCGTAGGTGCTGGTATTTCCGGTGTCGGTGCCGCCCATCACCTCAGTGAAAAGTGCCCTGACAAAAGCTATGCCCTGCTTGAGACAAAAGCGTCCTACGGCGGTACCTGGCATCAGCATACCTATCCGGGTATTCGCTCAGACAGTGATTTGTATACCTTTGGTTATGGCTTCAAGCCCTGGACGGGCCAACCGATTGCGTCTGCTGATTCCATACTGAATTACATGGGTGAGGCGATTGAGGAGGGCGGCATCGATCAGCATATCCGCTACCAGCATGTGGTCCTGAGCGCGTCCTGGTCGGGGGAGGATCAGCTGTGGTTGATAGAGGCTCGGAAGACTGACAGCGGTGAGGTAGTGCGCTTCAGCTGCAACTTCCTGTGGATGTGCCAGGGCTATTACCAACATGCAGAGGGTTATACCCCCGAGTGGGCTGGGATGAGTGACTTCAAAGGCCCCATCGTGCACCCTCAGACCTGGCCCGATGACCTGGAGTATAAGGGCAAGCGCGTGGTCGTGATAGGCTCTGGTGCGACAGCGGCAACACTTATTCCCAACATGGCAGATGACTGCTCCCACATCACTATGCTGCAGCGCTCACCCACCTACTTCTGGACTGGCGAAAACCGCAACGAGCTGGCTGATCAATTGCGCGAGCTGGAAGTGCCGGAAGAGTGGGTGCACGATATTGTGCGCCGCAGCCTTCTCAAGCTGGCCAAGGATGTGCAGTACCTCTCGACATCGAGTCCGGAACTGGTCAAGGAAGAACTCTTTAGGGTGATACGTGAACGCCTGGGTGAGGACTTTGATATGAGTCACTTCACGCCCAGCTATCGCCCCTGGCAACAGCGACTGGCGTATGTGCCTGATGGTGATCTGTTCGATAGCATCAAGTCTGGTAAAGTGTCAGTGGTTACTGATCATATTGACCGCTTTACCAAAGATGGCATTCTTACTAAATCGGGTGAGCTGCTGGAAGCGGACATTATCATCACAGCCACGGGCTTTAACCTCAGTGTGATGGGTGATATTGTCTTTGACGTGGATGGTGAACCGGTCAACTTTGCCGATACCTTCACCTATCGCGGCATCATGAACTCCGGCATACCCAATATGTCATTTATGTTTGGGTACCTTCGTACCAGCTGGACCATGCGTGTGGATCTGGTCTGTGCTTATGTCTGCAAGTTGTTAAACAAAATGGATGCTGAAGGTCTCAGTGTATGCACTCCGACGCTCCGCGAGCAGGACAAGGGCATGGCAGTGCGCCCATGGATACAAGATGACGAGTTTAATGCGGGGTATCTGAAGCGCAGCATGCACCTGCTGCCGAAGCAGGGCGGCAACGAGCCATGGGAGTTTTGTCGCGACTACTATGTCGAGAAGGATCTGCTGCCGGCGCTTGATCTCAATGAGGATGTATTGATTTACTCGACGGCGAAGCAGCCAGTCGCCGTCTCCGGGTAGGCAGGCGCGTACTTCCCCGTCATGGATTGGCAAGACATTGTGAAAGATTCTACTGAATAGCAGGAAGTAAAAATATGTCAAAATTTGCGGGAAAGACAGCCATCATCAGTGGCGGTGCTGAAGGTATCGGTTTCAGTGTGGCACAGGCGGTTGGTAAGCAGGGAATGAATGTCGTCATCGCAGATATTGACGCCGATCAACTGCAGCAGGCTAAAGTGAAATTGGAAGCACAGGGCATTGACGTGTTAGCTGTGCAAATGGATGTCAGCAAGCAGGACCAGTGGCAAGCTGTCGCCGAACAGGCGACAGCCCGTTTTGGCAAGATTCACATGTTGGTGAACAATGCCGGTGTTTGCGGTACGCCGGGTGCGATCGAACAAACGGACGACAAAGATTGGCAGTGGGTTCTAGGCGTCAACCTGATGGGCGTTATCTACGGTGCTGAAGCAATAGTTCCATTGATGAAGGAGCACGGCGAGGGCGGCTGGCTGATCAATGTAGCCTCCATGGCGGGCATGATGGGTGTGCCCTTGGCGGGTCCTTATACAGCGACCAAAGTGGCGGTAGTGGGTATGTCCGAAAGCTGGCACACTGAACTCCAGCCCCACAACATTCAAGTCTCGGTGCTGTGCCCGGCGTTCGTAAAAACACGCATTAACCTCGCCCATCGGAATAAGCAATCCGAATATTCCAATGAGGCGCAACTTGACGTAAACGCGGATGATGAACCCTCGGACCTGGCAGTGCATCTACAAAATGTGATCGATGCCGGCTTGGCACCTGAAATTGTTGGTGAGCGTGTCGTCGAAGCGATCAGCGCTGGTGAACTGTATATTTTTACCCACCCGAATTATCGCAAAGTGGTGCAAGCACGTTTTAAAGCAATAGATGACGCCTTTGAACGCGCGGCTTCAAGCCCATTGTTACAGCACGTTTTGAATGAGGACGTCGCCAGCTTTAGCTGATCGAATCACACCACACAGTTCAGGAGAAAATTGAGTATGGAGAATACAAAAGAGTTTGGCATTATCGTTTACGGCGCAACCGGCTATACCGGCCGTTTAGTCTGTGAATACCTGAATAATCAATACGGTGTAAATGGTGATGTGATTTGGGCTATGGCCGGGCGCAGCGAGGAAAAACTGGAAGCCGTTCGTGATGAGATGGGTATTGCTGCCGATGTGCCTCTGGTTGTTTCTGATGCCAGTGACTACAGTAGTCTTGTCTCTATGGTCGAGCGCACCGAGGTGATTTTGACGACGGTTGGGCCTTACCAGCTCTATGGTAGCGATGTGGTTAAGGCTTGCGCTGAGGCTGGTACGGATTATGTTGACCTGTGCGGCGAGCCGACGTGGATGCACGAAATGATTGATCAATATCAGGATGCGGCGAAAGCGAGCGGCGCCCGTATTGTCTTTTCCTGTGGCTTTGATTCTGTGCCGTTTGATTTGGGTGTTTACTTTCTGCAGCAAACAGCCAAAGAGAAATTGGGCGCGCCGGTACCGCGCATTAAAGGACGCGTACGCGTGATGAAAGGCACGTTCTCCGGGGGTACGCTGGCCAGCTTCAAGGCGACGATGGCAGCTGCCGCCAAGAAGCCGGAACTGATAGAGGTGCTGATGAATTCTTTTGCTCTGACCGAAGGTTTCAAGGGGCCAGAGCAACCCTCGGGATTTGCGCCTGTTTATGAAGAAGACTTGAACAGCTGGTCTGCTCCTTTTGTCATGGCAACCATCAATACCAAAAACATACACCGCTCGAACTATTTGTTGAAGCATCAATACGGCGATAACTTCGTCTATGACGAAATGCTGCTGACCGGCCCTGGTGATCAAGGCGAAGCTATCGCCAAAGCGGTCGCAGAAGACAAATCAATGGTAAATGATCCTCGTCAACCGGGCGAAGGACCTAGTAAGGAAGAGCGAGAGACTGGCCATTACGACGTTTTGTTTGTTGGCTCTAACGCGGCCGGTGACACTGTGATGGCGAGCGTCAAGGGTGATAAGGATCCCGGTTATGGTTCAACCTGCAAAATGATTGCAGAGAGTGCTGTGTGCTTGCTGAAAAACCCTGATGCTGCCAGCGGCGGAATCTGGACGCCGGCTGCGGCGATGGGGTCACTGTTGATTGATCGCTTGCAAGCGAATGCTGGTTTGACTTTCGCGGTTGAATAAACGCGTTAACCTAAATCTGGTATAGCGTCCAAAAGGGGGCCGTTGTTGGGGTCTGTCTGAATCCAGTGTCCTCGCTCTACACCACCGGGTTGCTCCGGTGAGAATATTTTTCATGCGTGCATCGGTCGCGAACGGTTTGCCTTTCACAATGCCGATAGCCGCTAACTGAACGGCGAGTTCCACATCATGGCTGGTGGCTGGCTCCGGACGAGCGACGCAGAAACCGCTATCCGGCAGCGGGCCCTCGTAACCCGGGGGAACTATCAGGTACTTCCCGCCCTAGCCTCGATCGGGGCTTGGAAATCCGATATCGATGATCCACGAAAACCACATATCGTTGATCGTCCCTACGCCTTTTGGAGGTTGCTCAATCACTATAGGACCGCTGCTCAAATCCACCACAGCCACCTAATAGATGGTGTCGGCATTCGCGGTGAGGAACAGAGAGTTGGCGTCCATCAAATCTGAGAAGATCACTACCACATTGTCCCCGGCACCTATGCTTTCAAAGCCATTGGCGATAGCGAGTGCCGGGGCGTCACAAAAACTGTTGTTATACCCACTCAGTGCATTGTTAAATTTTAACGTGTTGAATACTTTCTATGGGGAGGGTTCAAGTCCAAATATTCAGTCAGACTGGCTTGCATACCATATAGTGTTGAACCTCTTGCTCTGGATCATTCAGGGATTCAATTTCCCACCCCGTGCCGTCAACCAGCCGTATGGCATTATCTCTGGAGTAAACTGCGCGCCATAGAGGCTTCGCTGGATACCAATCGACGAAGTCCTTGGGCCCCCGCAATCCGGCTTCCAGCTGTTCCTTGGTGAGGGTCTCGGCGAAGTGAGACGACATTATGTCGACGAAGCCATGGCCGCCTTTTGTGGTTTCATTCACAAACAAACTAAAAATTATTCTACCCCCAGGCTTGATATAGTGCCGGAGCAATTTAAGCATGAGAACATAGTCGTTTGGCGCAAGATGTGTGAAAACAGAAAACAGGCAAATGAGATCAAAGCTCTTCTCTTCAACAGGAAGCCTTGTCGCTTCCGAGAGAGGTTCGCCCTCGGGATTATACATATCATTGTGTGTGTTCGAGGTATAGAACGTAAACCGTTCGTCGGAGACATTTGACTGCAGAAAATCAATCAGCCCGGGATGAATATCGATACCAACATAGCGTCCAATAGGCACTCCTCGATCCAGTATTGCCTGGACGAATTTATTCCCGCAGCCCATGTCCAAAAGCGCCATACCCGATAAATCTACGATATCCAGCTTTTTGCACATCAGCTCAATCAGGCTCAATCCCGAAGCGACAGATTCCTGCTCCCTTTTCTTCTTTCCACCACGCCTATACTCTTGTGGAACCGGTAAAATTAAATCGGGCATCGTTTTCTCCAAAAAGTTTCCAGCTTCAATGGTCAGTCTGTCGATGGTCACATCGCAGGGACTTCCGTTGGTCAGTACGCCTGTTTCTGTTGGCGGGAAAAGTGTTCACCAAACTGCGCGTTGGCGGTCATGACTAATTCGCCTCGATGATCCCTCGCATCAAGGTGAATGCCAGTATCTACAGTACCGCTTGCGTCCTGGTCTGTCTCACTGGCGTTTACCGAAAGCTGCAATACTTGATCTACAAACGCTGGCGCCACCGCGCGGAATTCAAACGCTCGAAGGGGATATTCCGGTCGAGTAGCTTGCGCCAGGTTCATCAGCAGCGTCGCTGTCAGCGGCCCGTGTACAACCAGTGCGGGATAACCTTCCTCGGCGGTTGTGTAGTTGTGATCATAGTGAATACGGTGCCCGTTAAATGTTAGCGCAGAGTATCGAAACAGTAGTGTGCTGTCGGGGGTAACTCTCAGCGAGCGGACGGCGTTTAGTGATTGCATTTTCGATGGTTGGACTTCGCCCTGCCGGAATGTCGAGGGCTGCCGGTACACGATGGTTTGCCGGTCCTGTATAAGCGTTTCTGCGCCTTGCACATACTTATGATCGATATGCACGAACACCAGTGGCCCGGATGCCGCGCTTTGCTTCAGCACAACATCTGCAATGGTAGATGACTTTTCAATTCTGGCGCCGACGCTTGGTCCCTTGTGAAACAGAATACGGCTGGACGCCCACATGCGCCGGGGCAACGGTACCGGTGGTAGAAATTCGCCTTTGGCAGGATGTCCGTCAGCACCCAATTTATCCCGCGTCACTGCGGGCAGTGCCAGGCACCAGTGGATACCCAGAGGAATCGGTGAGCCCGTGTCTGTGGCAATCTGTGTGTGGCCGCTTAACGTAGCGCTGAATCGCTTTACCAGCTCTGGCGTGATGGCATCGCTGTCGCTGTCCCGCTGGCCAATCCAGTTGCGCAGGTGGTCTATGTCTATTGTATTTGACATCGATACTTTCTATGGCGCTCTGGGGCTAAAAAGACTTGGGCAAGCCCAGGTCATGGGTCGCAACATGAGAGAGAATCAAGTTGGTCGAAATCGGTGCCACCTGGTATAAACGCGTTTCGCGAAACTTTCTTTCGATATTGTATTCCGTTGCAAAACCGTAGCCGCCAAATGTTTGGATACAAGTGTCCCCCGCTTGCCATGAGGCTTCAGAGGCCAGCAGTTTTGCCATATTCGCATCCGAGCCGCAGGGTTGATTCTGCTCAAATTTCTCGGCGGCTCGTTTTACGATTGCATCGGCGGCCTCCGTCTGAATATGCGCACGCGCAATAGGGAATTGTATTCCCTGGTTCAAGCCAATTGGTCTACCGAAGACTTCTCGCTCCTTGGCGTAGCGGCTCGCCTGTTCGATAAAATAGCGGGCATCGCCAATACACTCGGCGGCAATCAGGATGCGTTCGGCGTTCATGCCATCAACGATGTAGGAGAAGCCGCAACCTTCCTCGCCAATCAAATTGGCCGCAGGTACTCTCAAATCGTCGAAAAATAATGCTGTGCTGGCATGATTCATCATAGTTTTGATAGGTTTGATCGTTAGGCCATTGCCCAAAGCATTGCGCATGTCTACCAGCAGCACGGACATACCAGCGGTAGGCTTGGCACCGTCCTCACGCGCTGTGGTGCGCACCAGCAAGATCATCAGATCCGAGTGCTCGGTGCGCGAGATAAAGACTTTCTGGCCGTTGACGATGTAATCGTCGTTGGCTCCATCGCGTCGCGCGCGCGTCTGTATTCTGGTGGTGTCGGTGCCACTGTCGGGTTCTGTGACGCCAAACGCCTGCAGGCGCAATTGGCCACTGGCTATCGCGGGCAGGTATTGCTGCTTTTGTTGTTCACTGCCGTGGCGCAACAGTGTGCCCATTGTGTACATCTGGGCGTGACAGGCGCCGCCATTGCAGCCGCTGCGCTGAATCTCCTCCAATACTGCACAGGCGGCAGATAACGGCAAGCCCGCGCCACCGTATTGTTCTGGGATGAGCAGCGCGAGATAGCCTGATGCAGTCAGAGCCTGAACGAAGTCGGCAGGGTAGTTATCTTCCTTCTCCAGAGCTTGCCAATATTTCCCCGGAAATTTTGCACAGAGTTTTGCGACGGCGTCGCGAATGTCTTGATATTGGTCGGGTGTCGCCATTTCTTGGTCTCAGCGTTCTATTATGTGGGTGCAGAAAACTTTTTTGCGTGGTGCAAGCGAACCTACAACGCTATTATGCCACACCATATTATACGCTGTGGACAGGCAGTGTCTCAATTGAACCTGAACTGAATCAGAGGTGTTCCATGACCGAACCGGTTACCGTCCATATTGCCAATCACGTTGCCGATGTCCGTTTGAATCGTCCCGAAAAAATGAATGCATTGAGTATCCCCATGTTTGAGGCCATCACCCGTGTTGGCAAGGAACTGGCCCAGAATAAGGAGATCCGCGCTATTGTCTTGTCGGGGGAGGGGCGTGGCTTTTGTGCGGGATTGGATCTGGCCAACATGACAGATCCTGATTTTAGTACGGATCCCTTCGGCGCCGGTCGCGGTGGTTTTTACCCCAATTTTTATCAGCTGCCCGGTTATGTCTGGAAGAAGATGCCTGTCCCTGTGATTTGCGCGCTGCACGGCGTGGCATACGGCGGCGGGTTCCAGATAGCGATGGGAGCGGATATCCGGATTGCTCACCCCGGTACCCGATTATCGGTGATGGAAATCAAGTGGGGATTGATTCCCGATATGTCCACGTCGCAAACCTTGCGTGATCTGGTGCGTGTGGATGTCGCCAAGGAGCTGACATTTACCGGTCGTGTGGTTGAGGCAGAAGAGGCATTGCAGTTGGGTCTGGTTACCTCCATGAATGAAAACCCGCGAGAGGCTGCGCTGGAAATGGCTGCGGCGATTGCGAAGCGCAATCCCAATGCGATTACCTACGGCAAGTATTTGCTTGATAACACCTGGCATGGCGATGAATACGAGGGGTTGAAAGCGGAAGAGCGCCTGCAGGCAAAAATTCTTAAAACGCCTAACCAGATAGAAGCTGTTATGTCGGAGCTACAAGGGCGGGCTGCCAACTACGCACCACGCGATGTCACAACATTCGATGATATTACTTTAGACTGACAGTAGCGCGGCCATCACAGGTGCAGAACACAGCATCAGACACCCCAACTGCTAACAGGAAAAATAAATGGATTTCGAAATACCCCGAGAGATCGACGCTTTTCTCGAAGAGTTAGACCAGTTTATCGAGGACAAAATTAAACCCCTGGAACAGTTAGATGACAATATGCGTTTCTTTGATCATCGCCGGGAGGATGCCAGGACTGATTGGGAGAGGGAGGGCCTACCCAATGAAGAGTGGGAGTCTTTGCTGCGTAAGGCAAAGGATCTGGCGATAGACGCGGGCGTATTTCACTATTTCTTTCCTGCGGAGTACGGCGGCCGCGATGGCAGTAATCTGGGGATGGCAATTATCAGGGAGCACATGGCCGCGAAGGGGCTTGGCCTGCACAATGATTTGCAGAATGAACACTCCGTCGTGGGCAATAGTATTGGCCTGCTGCTGATGCTGAAATATGGCACTGAGGAACAGCAGGCACAATGGCTGGATGGCATGAGAACGGCGTCCATGGGTTTTGGATTCGGTATCACGGAGCCAGAACACGGTTCCGATGCAACCTATATGGAAACCAGTGCTGTCCGTGACGGCGACGACTGGGTGATCAACGGCGAAAAAACCTGGAACACGGGCGTGCATCTCGCACAGGCCGACATGGTGATGGCACGCACCTCGGGGAAGCCTGGCGATGGCTTGGGAATCACTGCCTTTCTGGTCCCTATGAAGGCTACTGGTGTGAAAGTGGAAGAGTACCTGTGGACGTTCAATATGCCCTCAGACCACGCACGAGTCTCCTTTAGCGATGTACGAGTGCCGGACAGTGCTGTTTTTGGTGGTGAAGGCAGGGGGCTGATGGTGATTCAGCACTTTTTCAACGAAAATCGTATTCGTCAGGCCGCCTCCAGCCTGGGTGCTGCTCAATACTGCGTAAACGAGGCCGTGCAGCACGCCAATCAACGCAAGCCCTTTGGGAAGGCACTGTCGACCAATCAGGGAATCCAGTTTCCGCTGGTAGATCTTAATACACGCTGTGAAATGCTGCGCGCACTGGTTCACAAGACGGCCTGGCTAATGGATAGAGATGGTGCTTTCTCGGTGTCCGACAAAGTGTCCATGTGCAACTACCAGGCGAACAGGCTCTGTTGCGAGGCAGCTGATTTTGCGATGCAGGTACACGGCGGTATGGGCTACTCCCGCTATAAACCCTTCGAGCACATCTATCGCCACCATCGGCGCTATCGCATCACCGAGGGCGCAGACGAAATCCAGATCCGCCGGGCCGCAGGTTACTTGTTCGGTTTTATGAAGCAGCAAAAACCCAAGGGCGTGAGCTGATCACGATGACCAAAAGCGCCGGGACAGACGTATTCACAGCAGCATTGGAAAAAGTGCTCTGCAGAGAACTGACAGGCTTCAAGTCAGTCGTGTCCTGTCAGCAACTGACCGCCGGGGCCAGTCAGGAAACATGGCACATCCGCATCGCCGAGGATGTTGTTGAGCGGCAGCTGGCCCTGCGGCGCTCACAGCCATCCTCACAGATCGAGTCTGGTGTCGGTGGTATCAGTCTGGCCACGGAAGCCCGCCTGTTTCAATTGGCGGGCGCGGCGGGTATTCCCGGTCCCGCTATTTGCTATGTGTTACAGCCGCAAGATGATCTGGGTAGTGGTTTCATTATGGAGTGGCTGGACGGGGAGACGCTGGGGCAGCGCATCGTGCGTGCCGCGGAACTGGCGGAGATCCGCCCCGGTCTGGCACGCGAGTGTGGCCGAATCCTGGGACGCATTCACGCGCTGGACTGGCGTGGCGCGGGGTTGGCGGGGGATTTGCCCGAGGTGGATCCCGCGACGCTGGTAGAGGAGACCTGGGCTGCCTATCAAGCGCTCGATGTGCCAGTGCCGATGATTGACTATAGCTGGCGCTGGCTGCGCGACCACCTACCCCAAGACTCACGGACGACTCTGGTACACGGCGATTTTCGCAACGGTAATCTGATGGTGACGGCAGGCGGCATCAACGCAGTACTGGATTGGGAGCTGGCGCAGATCGGTGATCCAGTGCGCGATCTGGGCTGGTTGTGTGTCAATTCGTGGCGCTTTGGCAAGGACGCGCTGCCCGTGGGCGGCTTCGGCGAGATTGAGGATCTGCTGGCGGGATACCGGGAGACCTCCGGGCTGGACATTCCGCGACAGGCGCTCGAATTCTGGCAGGTTTTCGGCTCCTTCTGGTGGGCGATGGTGACATTGCAGATGGCCAATGCCTGGCGCAGCGGGGAGGCGCCCAGTCTGGAGCGGCCAGTGATTGGCAGGCGTTCTTCGGAAGCGCAGATGGATTGCGTCAATCTGCTGATCCCGGGTGATTTCGTTCTGCCTGACCTGGACAAGTCATTATCCGAGGGCACACAATTGCCCATGCCCGCCGAACTGCTGGCCGGGGTAGCGGCGTTTCTCAAAGACGACGTGGCGCAAAAGTTGGACCCGCACAATGCGTTCCTTGCCCGGGTGGCAGCGAATTCGCTGGGTATTGCGCAGCGAGAATTCCAGTGTGGTAGCGCATTGGTGGCACAGGAGCGGCAGCGCCTGCAAACGCTGCTGGGGCAGCAGGGTGAACTGGACGCGCTGCGCTGGGAGCTGGTCAACCGTCTGCGAGCGGATATGCCGCTGGACACGCCCGGTTTGGCGGGACACCTGCGTCAGACCGTGGCAGGGCAACTGGCGATTGATCAGCCCCATTATTCAGCCCTGCGTAACCGTAACAGCCGCTAGATGTAGCGGTCGAGTAAAGTTGACGTTAACGTAAAGGTAAGATAATCTCGCGCATCACGATTCACCCTCTACAATTGGGTGTCAGTCTGGCCTGGACGGCACCACCTGTACCCACGAAACTGATCGCAGCACCGGCGATTTTTGAGCTTGGCGGATTTTCACAGGAGACAGCCATGAGCACGAGCTACCCCACCCTTAACTTTGATCTCGGCGAAGATATCGACATGTTGCGTAACAGCGTATACCAGTTCGCACAGGCGGAGTTGGCGCCAAGAGCCGCGCAAATTGACAAAGACAACGAGTTCCCCGCAGACATGTGGCGTAAGTTTGGCGATATGGGTTTGCTGGGAATAACCGTTGCGGAGGAATACGGTGGCACTAATATGGGATACCTTGCACACACCGTGGCGATGGAGGAGATATCACGCGCCTCTGCCTCAGTCGGCCTGTCCTACGGCGCTCACTCGAACTTGTGCGTGAACCAGATTCACAAAAATGGCAGCCAGGCACAAAAGCTCAAGTACTTGCCCAAACTGTGTTCTGGTGAGCACATCGGTGCGCTGGCAATGTCTGAGCCCAACGCGGGCAGTGATGTTGTCAGCATGAAGTTGCGTGCCGACCGGCAGGGTGACAAGTACATTCTCAATGGCAATAAAATGTGGATCACCAACGGTCCCGATGCCGATACCTATGTGATCTATGCTAAAACCAGCCCCGATAAGGGCGCCTGGGGAATGACGGCCTTTATTGTCGAACGTGACTCCCCCGGATTTTCGCGCAATACCAAACTCGATAAGCTGGGGATGCGCGGCTCCAACACCTGCGAATTGATCTTCCAGGATTGTGAAGTCCCCGCAGAGAACATCCTTGGCGAAGAGGGGCAGGGTGTAAAAGTCTTAATGAGCGGATTGGACTTCGAGCGGACCGTACTGTCCGGTGGGCCGGTGGGGATTATGCAAGCGTGTCTGGATATCACGATTCCCTATATCCACGATCGCAAGCAATTTGGTCAATCCATCGGTGAGTTCCAATTAATGCAGGGTAAGCTCGCAGATATGTATACCGAGTTAAATGCATCGCGCGCCTATTTGTACGCGGTTGCCAAAGCCTGTGACCGAGGGCAGGAAAGCCGCAAGGATGCCGCCGCAGTGATTCTCTATACCGCCGAGCGCGCCACTCAAATGGCACTGCAGGCGATACAGGCGCTGGGAGGCAATGGCTACATCAACGATTTTGCTACCGGGCGCTTGTTACGCGACGCCAAGCTCTATGAGATTGGCGCAGGTACCAGTGAGGTTCGCCGCATGCTGATCGGCCGGGAACTCTTTAATGAAACCCGGTAACACCTTGCAACGACATGATCTCTTCTTACTACTGACGACTGTGCAGGTAGCAATATGGGCATTCTGAAAACCCAAATAAATACGCGATCTGAAGATTTTTCCGCTAACGCCGCGCATATGCAGGCGCAGGTGGACGACCTGAAGGCCAAGCTACAAACGATCAATCAGGGGGGTGGTGAAAAAGCCTGTGAGCGCCACACCGCTCGCGGAAAATTACTGGTTAGGGACAGGATTACTGCGTTGATCGACCCCGGCTCACCGTTTCTGGAGTTATCACAACTGGCCGCGATGGATGTGTATGGTGAAGATGTTCACGCCGCTGGGATTATTACCGGTGTTGGCCGCGTCAATGGTCTGGAGTGCATGATTGTCGCCAACGATGCCACGGTGAAAGGGGGAAGCTACTACCCACTCACCGTGAAAAAGCACTTGCGCGCGCAGAGCATTGCTCAGGAAAACTGTCTGCCGTGTATCTATCTGGTCGATTCCGGCGGCGCCAACCTGCCACGACAAGATGACGTGTTCCCCGATCGCGATCACTTTGGCCGCATATTTTTTAACCAGGCCACAATGTCAGCGCGCAATATCCCGCAAATAGCCGTGGTTATGGGGTCTTGTACCGCCGGTGGCGCTTATGTTCCCGCGATGGCCGATGAATCGATCATCGTTAGGGAACAGGGTACGATTTTTCTGGCCGGCCCGCCCCTGGTCAAGGCGGCGACGGGTGAAGTGGTCACAGCGGAAGAGCTGGGTGGTGCAGACGTACACTGCCGCACCTCGGGTGTTGCCGATCATCTTGCGCAGAATGATCATCACGCGTTACAACTGGCGAGAGACGCCGTCGCCAGACTAAACCGTGTTAAACCGCTGTCGCTGGATGTGAAGGAATCGGTGGAGCCACTGTACGACAGCAGGGAAATTTACGGCATTGTGCCGAAAGATTCGCGCCACCCCTACGATGTTCGGGAAGTCATCGCGCGCACTGTCGACGGCTCTGAATTTCACGAGTTCAAGGCGCTATACGGTACAACGTTGATTTGTGGTTTCGCTCGAATTTTTGGCTATCCGGTGGGTATCGTGGCGAACAATGGCATTCTCTTTGGCGAATCAGCACAAAAGGGTGCGCACTTTGTCGAGCTTTGCGCGCAGCGTAAAATTCCTCTGGTGTTTCTACAGAACATCACTGGTTTTATGGTGGGCAAGCAATATGAGCACGATGGCATCGCCAAGCACGGTGCCAAGATGGTCGCTGCGGTTGCCGGGGCTCAGGTACCCAAGTTCACCCTTTTAATTGGTGGTTCCTTTGGCGCGGGCAACTATGGAATGTGCGGCCGAGCGTACGATCCACGTTTCATGTTCATGTGGCCAAATGCCCGTATCTCCGTTATGGGGGGGGAGCAGGCAGCCGGTGTCCTTGCTCAGATTCAGCGCGACCAGAAATCGAAAACGGGAGAAGACTGGAGCGCGGAGGAAGAAGCCGAGTTCAAGCGGCCCATCATTGAAACTTACGAAAAACAGGGTCACCCGTATTACGCGTCGGCGAGATTGTGGGACGACGGTGTTATCGATCCAGCCGATACGCGCATGGTACTGGGCCTGTCGCTTTCCGCCAGTCTCAACAAAGAAATAGAAGAGACAAAATTTGGCGTCTTCCGTATGTGACGTGCCGCCGCACTAATGATGAATAGGAACGAACACGATGTTTGACAAAATTCTGATAGCAAACCGTGGCGAGATTGCCTGTCGCGTCATTCGTACTGCACGTAAAATGGGTATTCGAACGGTCGCTGTTTACAGTGATGCCGATAGGGACGCGCTCCACGTTTCTATGGCGGATGAAGCCGTGCATATCGGCGCTGCGCCCTCGCGAGACTCCTACTTACAGTTCGACAAAGTCATCAATGCTGCACTTAAAACCGGCGCGCAAGCGATTCATCCCGGATACGGTTTTCTTTCTGAGAACGCGGCTTTCTGCCTGGCCTGTCAGGACAACAGTATCGCTTTTATTGGTCCACCTGTAGGCGCCATTGAGGCCATGGGCTCCAAGTCAGCCGCGAAAACCATCATGAAGGCAGCCGGTGTGCCTCTTGTGCCGGGTTATCATGGCGCAGATCAGAATCCCGAAATCCTCCGAAAAGCATCAAACGATATGGGTTATCCGGTGCTGTTGAAAGCAACTGCCGGCGGCGGTGGCAAGGGCATGCGCCAGGTTTGGAGCGCCGCCGAGTTTGATGAAGCGCTGGCCGCGGCCAAGCGTGAATCCATGAATGCCTTTGGTGATGACACTATGCTGGTTGAGAAATATCTTACCCAGCCGCGGCACGTCGAGATACAGGTTTTTTGCGATCAGCAAAAAAATGCCGTCTACTTGTTTGAGCGCGATTGTTCTGTGCAGCGCCGTCACCAAAAGGTCATCGAAGAGGCTCCGGCGCCCGGCATGACACCGGAGTTGCGAGACGCCATGGGTCAGGCCGCTATCCAGGCCGCACTTGCGATTGACTATGAGGGCGCCGGTACTGTTGAGTTTTTGCTCGACAGTGACGGCGCATTCTATTTCATGGAAATGAACACTCGGCTGCAGGTAGAGCACCCGGTCACAGAAATGATTACCGGCCAGGATTTAGTTGAGTGGCAAATACGGGTTGCCGATGGAGAAAACCTGCCCCTGGATCAGGGGCAGCTAACAATAAACGGCCACGCGTTTGAAGCGCGTATTTATGCAGAAGATCCCGCTAACGATTTCCTGCCCGTAACGGGTACGCTGTCATTTGTGCAGACGCCTGAAACCAATGCCAATGTTCGTGTTGATACGGGTGTCAGACAGGGAGACGAGGTCAGCGTTTATTATGACCCGATGATCGCCAAGCTGATTGTCTGGGGTGAAGACAGGGACAAGGCGCTGGATCGATTGACCCGGGCTTTAAGTGAGTATCGCATCAGTGGGACCACAACCAATATCGACTTTTTGTATAACCTGGCCAGCAGCAAACCCTTCAGGGCGGCGGATCTGGATACGGGCTTTATTGAGAAACATCATGCCGCCATCTTCCATGATACGGCTCGCGACATTGAGAATGACTTGCCGTTGGCCGCGCTCTACCTGTTGCTGAGTCAAAGACAGAAGGCTGAAGAAAAATATTCCCGGACGAACCGTTCCTGCCGCAAAGATCCCACTTCACCCTGGAATTTGAGTAATGCCTGGCGGTCGGTAGTGGATAATCTCCATACCCTGAATATTCTGTTTCATGAAGCCGAATACAGGCTTGAGGTACAGCAGAAGCAGTTCGGTACAGCAACACGCTACATCATCAAGCATGGAGGCAAAACCGTAACGGCCCAGGGTACACTGGAAGGCAGTCGGTTAAGAGCCGATTTCGATGGCCACCAGTTCAACGCCACGGTGGCAGAATACGATGACAGTTTCAGCCTCTATACCGACGACAGTGCGTTGACTTTTTCACTGGCCAAAGCCGACTTTGATGATGCGGATCCCCACGATGCTGTGGGAGCATTAATCGCTCCGATGAACGGCACGATGGTAGCGCTGTTGGTTGAAGTGGGGGCAACAGTGCAGAAAGGCGAGGCGCTGCTGGTTATGGAAGCAATGAAAATGGAACACACCATCCGTGCGCCAGCAGCCGGCCAGGTTGTCAGCTTTTACTACAGCGCCGGCGAGCTGGTTGATGGTGGTGCGGAACTTGTTGAATTCAGTATCAGTGAGTAGCAGCAAAAGAACCTAATCAGACGAGAATACACGTATGACTCTCCCTTCCCGTGTGCAGATTGTAGAAGTGGGGCCGCGTGATGGCTTGCAGAACGAGCAGCAGCCGATTACGACTGGCACCAAACTGGAATTGATTCATCAGTTGGCCGACGCGGGTGTGTCTTACATAGAAGCGGGCAGTTTTGTGAACCCAAAGTGGATCCCGCAGATGGCGGGCAGTGACGAGGTGTTCCAACAGATTGTGCAAAAAGATGGCGTTACCTATGCGGCGTTGACCCCCAATATGTATGGTTATCAACGAGCCGTTGAGTCTGGTGTAACTGAGGTCGCCATTTTTGCAGCGGTGTCAGAGACCTTTAGTCACAAGAATATCAACTGTTCGGTAGCACAGAGTGTCGAGCGTTTTATCCCCATTATGACAGCGGCGGTACGCGACAATGTGACAGTGCGCGGTTACGTGTCCTGCGTGGTGGGCTGCCCGTATGAGGGCGATATTGCGCCTGATAAAGTCGCCGATGTGGCTCGTCAATTATACGAAATGGGTTGTTATGAAGTATCTATGGGCGACACCATTGGGGTGGGTACACCAGCATCCGTCGTTGCTATGCTGGAGGCAACACTGCACCATATTCCAGCATCGAAGCTGGCGGTCCACCTGCACGACACCTATGGGCAGGCACTGGCCAATATTTACGCGTCGTTACAACTCGGTATCGCTACCATCGACAGCTCAGTGGCGGGCCTGGGGGGCTGCCCCTATGCCAGAGGCGCATCGGGTAACGTTGCCACAGAAGATGTTATTTATCTGCTCAATGGCCTGGGGATAGCGCACGGTATTGATCTGGATAAATTGATTGTGGCGGGTAATTTTATCAGCCAGAAATTGGGTCGGGACAACGACTCGAAAGTCGCCCGCGCCAAAAGTCATTCACTTTAAAAATGCGCTACTGCGTATTTCAAGCCAGCGGTTGTTACCGCCGAGACAGCAGGGCGGTGTTCGGGTTATTGTTATGCTACGGTGGCTAACGCATGGATACGGGGCGTGAATATGCAATTGAAAGATAAAGTGGTGATTATTACCGGTGCAGCGCGCGGCTTGGGGCGCGCCTATGCCGAGGCCATGGCGGCTCAGGGTGCCTCCATATTCGCCTGTGATGTAAATAGCTGTGATGACACCAAAGCAGCGGTGCAGGCAGCGGGCGGAAAGATCGAGGTGGCGATCACGGATATTACGAGTATGGCTAGCTGCCGGACAATGGCAGACGAGGCGGTAAACGCCTTTGGCAAAATCGATGTGCTGGTCAATAACGCCGCGCTTTATGCCGGGCTGCAAGGCGCCCGTTTTGAAGACCTGGATGAAGCG
Organism: uncultured Halioglobus sp.; assembly: GCA_963934845.1. GTDB lineage: Bacteria > Pseudomonadota > Gammaproteobacteria > Pseudomonadales > Halieaceae > Marimicrobium. Next base: position 22,640 of record CAWWAG010000001.1, read on the forward strand.
CAGTGGGACGCCGTGATGAACACTAACATCAAAGGTGTGTGGCAGGCCTGCAAGGCCGTCGTTGGGCCAATGCGTGCAGCGGGTGGAGGTTCCATTATTAATATTTCATCACTGGCTGCCGTTTACGGTCTTCCGTATGGCTGTGATTACGTCGCCTCCAAGGCGGCGGTGATTGGAATGACGCGAACGATGGCGCGTGAATTGGGGAGAGACAGCATCCGGGTCAACGCTGTTGCGCCCTCTGCAGTGATGACAGAGGGCACGCGCGAATTTTTTGGTGAAAAGTTCGACAAGGCTAAAACGACCATCGCCTCGGGACAAGTCATTGGGCGCAATCTCGAAACCGGGGACCTGACCGGAACCCTGATCTATCTGGCCTCTGACGCGAGTAGCTTTGTGACGGGCCAGACGCATATGGTCGATGGCGGCTCCTGGTTCCTCTGAGGACGACCTCTTCAGATAGAGTTACAAGGCTAGCTTTGCTCTGCCATATGCGCAGCATGAAAGCGCAGATGGTCCTCTATAAAGCTGGCGATAAAAAAGTAGCTGTGGTCATAGCCTTTCTGCATGCGTAACTCCAGTGGATAAGCACTGGCTCTGGCGGCAGCTTCCAGTACTTCAGGTTTCAGCTGATCAACCAGGAAATTATCGGCGTCGCCCTGGTCGATCAGTGCCGGTAGGTGTGACGTACTGGCCTTCATTAATTCACTGGCATCGTACTGCGCCCAGCTCTGGCGATCATCGCCCAGATAATTCCCCAGCGCTTTCTCTCCCCAGGGGCAAGCGAGCGGGTTACAGATTGGGCTGAACGCCGACACTGATGAATAGCGCTGCGCATTTTTCAGGGCCACCACCAAAGCGCCGTGCCCACCCATTGAGTGGCCGCTGATGGCGCGCTGATCACTGACCGGAAATTCAGACTCGATGATCGCAGGGAGTTCTTTCACCACATAGTCATACATTTGGTAGTGCTTGCTCCAGGGCGCTTGCGTGGCGTTGACATAAAAGCCTGCCCCCAAACCAAAATCATAGGCCGCTTCGGGGTCATCTGGCACACCCTCTCCCCGGGGACTGGTATCGGGAGCGACAATCGCTATACCCAATTGCGCGGCCACGCGTTGCGCACCGGCTTTATGCATAAAGTTTTCGTCGGTACAGGTCAGTCCCGACAACCAATACAGTACCGGTACTTTCTTACCTGCAGAGGCCTGTGGCGGCAGGTAAATGGCGAAGCGCATTTGGCAACCCAATACTTCGGAGAAATGGCTGTACTGTTTGTTCCAGCCGCCGAAGCTTTTGTTGCTGCTGATGTTTTCAATGGTCATGGTAATTGTCGTCCTGCGTCGGGATTAAAGTACATCGCCACACGAGCCGGTACATGGAGGACCCACAGCTATTTATCAAAATGAATGACGGAACGAATACTCTTACCGGCGTGCATCAAATCAAATGCTTCATTAATTCGGTCCAGCCCCATCGTATAGCTAATGAAGTCATCCAACTTGAATTCACCGGTCATATAGCGGTCAACGATACCCGGCAATTCAGAACGACCCTTAACCCCACCAAACGCAGTACCGCGCCAGACTCTCCCGGTGACTAGCTGGAAGGGGCGCGTGCTGATCTCCTGGCCGGCGCCTGCTACGCCAATGATCACTGACTCGCCCCAACCCTTGTGACAACACTCCAATGCGGAGCGCATAACATTGACGTTGCCGATGCATTCAAACGAGAAATCCACGCCTCCGTCAGTCAGTTCGACGATGACGTTCTGAATGGGCGTGTCGTAATCACTTGGATTAATGCACTCGGTAGCGCCTAACTTCTTGGCCAGATCGAACTTGGACTCATTGATGTCGATGGCGATAATACGGCTCGCTTTTGCCATGGTGGCGCCGATGATGGCCGCCAGGCCAATACCGCCAATCCCAAAAATGGCAACGGTATCGCCCTCCTGCACTTTTGCGGTGTTCATTACTGCACCCATACCCGTGGTGACGCCACAGCCGAGCAGGCAGATTTCTTCCAATGGCGCCTTCTTATTCACCTTGGCTAGAGAGATTTCGGGTAAAACCGTGTACTCAGAGAATGTAGAACACCCCATATAGTGGTAAATTGGCTGGCCATCCTTGGAAAAACGGGTAGTGCCGTCTGGCATCAGGCCCTTGCCCTGGGTTTCACGAATTTTTTGGCACAAATTGGTTTTGCCGGACGAGCAGAACTTACACTCGCCACACTCAGGGGTGTACAGCGGAATAACGTGATCGCCAACCTGTATGCTGGTGACGCCCTCACCGACAGATTCGACAATACCGCCGCCTTCATGCCCCAATATGCAGGGGAAAATGCCCTCGGGATCATCACCTGACAGTGTAAATGCATCGGTGTGGCAAACGCCGCTAGCCAGAATACGGACGCGGACTTCCCCGGCCTGTGGTGGCATCACATCAATTTCTTCGATGACCAGCGGTTGGCCGGGCCCCCAGGCTACTGCAGCTTTGGATTTGATCATAGTGTATCTCCAATGGATGGTTTGCGGCTTTGGCGCAGGAATGCAATCGCGTACTTTAAAAGGAATACGGCAAGCTTTCCACCGATACTCGCGGCACAGTTGGCAAGCTCAGCCTGTCGCATCGTGCAGTTGGGCTGAAGGCGATCTCCCCCACAGGATACTGCGTCTATCGGTGGTTCCCCTGCAGTAAGTATCGGCTCAGTGTTAGGATTGGCGGCGAACCTGCCAATTGGATCACATAAAATCTGCTCTTTTCTTCACTTTTGGTCCGAGCCGGCGACATCACATGTTGACGAGTTGCTCCCTGCCTGAATGCTTATAAAAGTGATTCAGGTCGATTTTTCGTACGCCGCTGCAGCAAATCGAAAACATTCGTGCGGATAGCGTTTTCTGAGCCGAATATACGCGACAATGCCAACATGATGATGAAGAAAGATCTGTGGTTTCGCTGCTATCCTTTGGCATTCGGTGATCTATTTATTAGTATACAACGTAACTGGTGGCGAACGTTCCTCAACCTGAGTCACGTACTCCAAAAAAGCAGAATTAAACTCAAAGTAGCGACAATACTTAATGCCATGAACAACGAGAGTTTAATGACAGCAGGTTACCCGCTAACGGGAACTGTCAGCAACCTGATGCGAACTTTTGTCGAAATCGACAATGTGGCTTCACGCCTGCAGCAATGCGCCGGCAATCCGTGTCTACTCCTGACGCTCGATGCTCCGCCGCAAGACGCTCTCCCCATAGCTACTGGTGTTACCCAATGCCAGTCCTGGCTAGAGACCCATGACGGAGCAAGCGTCATAGCCGTGCGGTGTTACAGCGCGGGCGGGCAGCTTATTCAGTGTTGTGGCCACGGTTTGCTCGCCGCAGCCCACAGCTGGCAGCGGCAGCTGCAATGTGAGGTTGTGGAGTTGTCAATGAACGGTAGCGTCCTATTCAGTTGGCGGGAAGGTGATATCACCTGGCTGCGGTTTGCGCCAATGCGGATGCACGACGAGGTCGTTCCCGACTGGTTGCCGCAGGTGTTTAGCGGCTCGCAGCAGGCGTGCGTCGCCGCCAACGTTGGTGAGGCCAGTGACTATCTGGTTTTACAATGGCCAGATGGTTTTGATCTGTCGTGTTTGCCGCGCCCTGCGGCGACCTTGGCGCAGTGGACGAACCGTGCTTTGATCTGCACCACCGCCCAGCCCGAGTGGGGCGAAGGAGCGGTGCAGTTGCGATATTTTGCGCCCCAGTACGGCGTCTTGGAGGATGCCGCTACTGGCTCGGCGATGCGTGTATTGGCGCAGTACTGGTCATCCCGTTTCAGCCAATTGACAGCATACCAGTGTTCCCCGGCAGGCGGGCTGCTGCTGTCGCGGCGCACCGCTGCGCATATCGACGTGGGCGGGCGGTGTGTCAACGCCACTGAGAGATTCTATGACTGAGGCCGCCATGATGATGCGCTTCGAGCAGACCCGTAAGGATTCACTGCTGGCCTGCGAACCTCTGGGTACCGAGGATTACGGTTTACAGGCTGAGCCTTTCACCAGTCCGCCCAAATGGCACCTCGCGCACACCAGCTGGTTTTTCGAAACATTTCTGCTGAAACCGTTTTTGCCAGGGTACCAAACGCCCAACGAGCGTTACGAGTTCCTGTTTAACTCCTATTATAACGGCGTTGGCGCCCAGTTTAGCCGCGCGCAACGCGGACTGCTGTCGCGCCCGACGGTTGACGAGGTGAGGTACTACCGCGCGCATGTCGATCGTGGGATGGAGGCATTGCTCCACGACGGCGACCACCCGCAGCGCGACTCAATTCTTGCGCGTAGCCGCCTCGGCGTAGAACACGAGCAACAGCATCAGGAGTTGTTTTACACCGATCTCAAATATTCGCTGTACGCCAATCCGCTGTTGCCCAGCTTTAGTGATTCAAAGGCTTCGCACAGCAGTGGCACGCAAAGCGTCGCTTTGTCACACGAAACGCAGTGGAGCAAGTACGAGGGCGGTCTAGTGACGGTGGGCTGTGACGTCGAGCGTTTGAGAGCGCAAGATTTCGCGTTCGACAACGAGGGCCCCGTCAACAGCGTCTTCCTCGCTCCCTTTGCGCTCACTCGCAGACTGGTCAGCAATGCCCAGTTCCAGGCTTTTGTGGACGATGGTGGCTATCGCCGACCGGAGTTCTGGCTGTCTGATGGCTGGGCAGTGGTGCAGGAGATGCAGTGGCAACAACCGCTGTACTGGTTGGAGAGCGATGGAGCGCCTATGCACTTCACCCTGCACGGTCTGCAGTGCCGGGAACCGTGGCAGCCGGTCTGCCATCTCAGCGGCTATGAAGCCGATGCTTATGCCAGCTGGGCAGGTGCCCGCTTGCCCACCGAGTTTGAATGGGAGCACGCCGCCAGGGCACAGGTGTTGCACGCTCCGGTATTTGACGCCAACAAATTGCACCCCGTGGCAGCCGAAGGCGATGAGCCGCTGTTACAGCTTTACGATGACTGCTGGCAGTGGACAGGTTCTGCTTACAGGCCTTATCCCGGGTTTCAGCCGGCGCCAGGCGCTATTGGTGAATACAATGGCAAGTTTATGGCCAACCAGTGGGTGCTGCGCGGGGGTTCCTGTGTGAGCGCGCGCGGGCACGTAAGGCCCAGCTACCGCAACTTTTTCTATCCCCAGGACCGCTGGCAATTTAGTGGTGTACGCCTGGCCAGAGATGTATAAAAATCGACAACGCCATTGGAATGAATGATGCCAGTAACCGCCGCCAGAATTGATAATGTGCTCTTTGAAGACCAGCAGCCGGTGTCCAGTGACAGCCAGACTGAGCTGGTCCTGGGCCTCCAGAAACCACAGAAGCAGGTCAACCCCAAGTATTTTTACGATGCCAGGGGTTCGGATCTGTTTGAACAGATCACTCAGTTACAGGAGTATTATCCGACCCGTACAGAGATTGCGATCTTGCAGCGTAACGCCGCTGAAATGGCCCGTTTCTGCGGCCCCGACTGCGTGCTTATCGAGCCGGGTAGTGGCAGCAGCGAAAAAGTCAGGTTGTTGCTGAATAACTTACAGCCAGCGGCCTATGTACCGCTGGATATTTCCGCGGAGTTTTTGTACGAAGCGGCGGAAAAACTGGGTCGTGAATTTCCCTGGTTGCAGGTTCACGCGATATGCGCGGACTTTTCCAACCAGTGGTATGAACATACCAATCTGCCTGACGGGCGCAGAGTGATTTTTTATCCGGGATCCACCATTGGGAACATGGAGCCCGCGGTTGCACGGGACTTTCTCGCGGATCTCCGGCAGTGGATAGGCGCCGACGGCGGTGCGCTGATAGGAGTGGATTTGCGCAAGTCGGAAGAGCTACTCAACGCCGCCTACAACGATGCCGACGGTGTAACGGCTGAGTTCAATTTGAATATACTGCATTCTATCAACCGGATTGCCGGCGCGGATTTTGACCCCGGCAGCTTTTCACACCGGGCAAACTATAATCGGCAACTGCAACGTATTGAAATGCACCTGGTGAGCGACTCACCACAGACTGTCTATGTCAATGGTAGCGCTATCAGATTTGCTAAGGGTGAGACGCTGCACACCGAAAATTCCTATAAATACAGCCTCGAGGACTTCAAAGCGTTGATCGAATCCGCCGGCTTTACCCTGCAAAAAAGTTGGCTCGATGACAAGCGGCTGTTCAGCGTCCACTTTTTGTCCGTAAGCGACTAATAGCCGACATTGCCAGTGGTCGCCGCGACAGAGTCCAGAGCCCGGCACTACTCCACGCTGTTCGTGCTAATACTGGCGGGCGAGGTTATTTTCAGCCTGCCGTTTCACATCCCGCGCTTCTTCCGCCCCAGTATGCTCGAGGTATTTCAGCTAAGTAACACGCAGTTGGGCGATATCTTTGCGGTTTACGGCATGGTCGCGCTGTTGGCGTATTTTCCGGGAGGCATGCTTGCGGACCGCTATCCCGCCCGTACCCTGATAGCGCTGTCTCTCGCTGCGACAGCGCTCGGTGGTTGTTACCTTTACACCTTGCCGGGTATAACAGGTCTCTACCTGCTGTTCGCCTACTGGGGCCTGACCAGCATTCTGTTGTTCTGGGCTGCGCTAATTAAAGCGACGCGGGACTGGGGTGGCGTACGGGAACAGGGTGTCGCTTTCGGTGTACTGGATGGCGGTCGCGGTTTGGTGGCCAGCCTGTTTGGTACTCTCGCGCTGTATATTCTGGCGCAGCGTTTGGCCGATACCGCCAGCAATGCTTCTGGAATACAGGCGGTGATTCTCTTTTACACCGTTGTCAGCCTGCTGTGTGCGGCGATTGTCTGGTTCACTCTGCCACACGATTCTGCGACGCACAGCCTGGCCGACCAGCCGCTCGCGGTAGATACTCGCGCACATTGGCGCCGGGCACTGTCGGACAGCAGAGTGTACCTGCAGGCTGGGGTGGTGATATGCGCGTACTGTGGTTATAAAGCACTCGACAACTATGGCGTCTACGCGGTAGAGGTGTTGCGGATGACGCCACTGGAGGCAGCGGAGCTTACGACCTACGCCAGTTACACGCGCCCTGTGGCGGCAATTGTCGCTGGACTGTTGGCGGACCGTTGGCGCCCCACCAGGCTGATAACAGTGCTTTTCGCCGGCGCGGGCGGCGCGTTCTTCATCATGAGTGGCGATGTCGTGGTCGGTTCAGGCTTGCTAATAGCCAATCTGGTGCTGACGTTTGTTGCCGTCTATGCGCTGCGTGGTATTTACTTCAGCCTGGTGGAAGAGAGCGGGCTCGACTCCCGTGACATGGGCAGCGCTGTTGGGCTTATATCCGTAGTGGGATTCGCCCCCGACGTTTTCTTTGGGGCACTGACCGGCCGACTGCTGGACGCCAACCCGGGCGCGGTCGGTTTTCACTATTACTTTCTGGTGATGACGGTAATCAGTATTGTGGGTATGGCGTTTGCGCTGGCGCTGGCCAGACGATTGGTCAGACTTCCCACTGGCTACGCACCGCTTGGGGACGTAAATAGTCGATGAGAATTGATACGGGGGTAAGACGATGAAGGTATTTGTTACGGGTGGTACAGGGTTTATCGGGTCGCATACTTGTCATGCTTTGCTGGATGCCGGTCATACGCTCAAACTTTTTGTGCGCAATAAAGCCAAAGCCAAAGCGTTGTTTGGCGGCAGAGTGCGGTCAGTCGTCGTGGGGGAGATTGCCAGTGCGGGTGATGTCAAAAAAGCACTGCAAGGCTGTGATGCCGCCATTCATATGGCGGCCATGGTCTCAACCAGCAAGGACGATGCGGAAAAAGTGTATCGTACCAATCTCGCTGCGGCCGAGAATGTACTTGGGCAAGCCGTAGAAGCTGGATGTAAAAGGATTGTGCATGTATCCAGCGTTACTGCGATCTATAACCCCAAGGCCAAAAAACTGGACCATACCTCTCCACTGGGCGTAGCGAAGAATGCCTACGGGCGATCAAAGCTCGAGTGCGAGAAGTTCGCGCGCGATTTACAAGAGAGGGGTGCTCCCCTGCACATTACCTACCCGGCGAGCGTCATCGGGCCAAATGACCCCGGCCTCACTGAACCTCATGAGGGGCTGATTGCCAACCTTTTCGGCCTGGGGGCGAATATGCCCAGCGGCTGTCAGTATGTCGATGTCCGTGACGTGGCATTCGCCCATGTTGCCTTATTGAGTAAGAAGCGTAAGCCTGGCCGCTATCCTCTGGGTGGTCACTACGTTAGCTGGAAGGCGCTGTACGCTGAGCTGGAGAGGTTGACGGGACGCAATATCCTGATGCTGCCTATCCCGGGAGTTACTATGCGCATACTTGGGCGTACGCTGGATGTTTTGAAGCCTTTAATCGATTCTCACACGCCAATTTCGCACGAAGCTATGGTGTACGCGACAAACTGGGTGAAACTTGACAATAGCCAGGCAGAAAAAGATCTGAAGGTCTCTTTTCGCCCTTTCGAGGAATCTCTCATCGAAACCATTCGCTGGCTGGAGCGGGAAAATCACATTACCCGTGTTCAGGCCGGATTGTTATCGCGCCACAATTTGGCTGAGTGACACCATGGCGGACAATTTTGGCCAACCAGAATTGCCGCTAGTTGTTATGCTGACGGTGCCGCCAGCTCTCGCCAAATGCACGTGTTGCGCATTAGTGTAGCGACGTGCCTGGCAGCGACTAATTCGCCGCTTTCAGGATGTTTTTCAGGACTTTTCCTGCAGCATTTCGAGGCAACGGCTGTTCCATAATGGTCACTCGATGAGGTACTTTATATGCTGCCAGGTGCTGTTTGGCAAAGCCTTTGAGATCGTCCTCGGTCAGTGACGCTCCGTCCCTGGGTACTACTGCAACGGCAACTTGTTCGCCCAGTTTGTCATCGGCAATACCAAAAGCGGCCACCTCGTGCACAGCGGGATGTTCACACAGTACGGCCTCAATTTCTGCGGGATAGATATTCTCCCCACCCCGGATAATCATGTCCTTGGCGCGATCGGACAAGTACAGATAGCCATTGCAATCAAAATAGCCAATATCCTCACTGTCGAACCAGCCATCGCGGAAGCTCTTTGCATTGGCATCGGGCCTGTTCCAGTATCCAGTCACAGCCGTTGATGTTTTGATCCAGAGACGGCCGGGGGTGCCCTGGGGTAGTGGGTCGCCGTTCTCGTCACATACCTTTACTTCCACCGTAGCATGGCAAAAGCCGGCGCTTCCGGGGTTGTCGATGAAGGCCCGGCCAGTGAAGGCAGTACCAATGGAATTTGTTTCTGTCAGGCCCCAGCCTGTACCGCCATACATATTGCTGACTTTTTCACGCATCAGCGCAGAGACTCTTGCCGGTGTAGCGGACCCCCCGGCACCGAGACTCGAAAGACTACTTGTGTCATATTGGTCAAATGCGGGCGATTCAAGCGCTTGCAGTAGCATCGAAGGTGCTACGCTGAGGATGGTGACGCGTTCCTGCTCGACCAGTTTCAGCGCCTGAGTTGCGTCCCACTTGTACATCATTACAATCTTGCGCCCCGCACGCAGTGCGGTCAAAAAGACGGCATGCAGTCCGCTGACATGGAACAGGGGGACGGCCAGCATCTGCGCCGGTTCAAATCCTTTGGACAGCATTGCGCCAATGAGTTCGGGATTAGCCATGGCCGACGCGGTGCCCGTGCACTCGAAGTTCATTAACGCCTGGCAGAGGGCTCGATGGGTGGAGACAGCCCCCTTGGGTTTTCCGGTGGTGCCCGATGTGTACATGATCATTACCGTGTCTTCGCTGTGGATACCGATATCGGGTGGCGAAGGATCTGTGCAATCGACAATAAACTCTTCCAGTGACTGGCCTGATTCATAGGTTGTCAAAAGGTCGGGGCGGGCAATGACAGCGCGGATATTCGATTCAACAAGGCCATCTGCCATCAGGTCGAAACGCTGCTGGTCACAAAAGACAGATTTGCACGCGCTATCGCGTACTGCGAACAGCAGTTCCTCTGCCGTGCCCCAGCTGTTGATCGGCACGGCGACTGCGCCCATTGACGTGATAGCGACATACGTGCTCAGCCATTCGGGATAGTTGCGCATGGCAATGCCAACACGATCGCCTGCAGTGATCTGATGCTTTGTTTTCAAGGCTTCAGCCAACGCCCAGGCTTGCTGGAATAAGTCATTGAACGTCCAGCGCTCACCCTCGTAAATCAGGAACTCTTTTTCTCCATGGGCGGTCGCTGCAAAGTAGACATCTTGCAGCGTTTGCGGTGCATTTTTGTACACGGCGTAGTCAACTTCACCGATGGTGCGCCTGATGACTTCAAAGTCGCGGCCTGTTTCTGTCAGGGCGGCAACGGCATTGTCGTAGGCGAGCTTGCTGTGGTCCATTTCGTTATCCTTAAAGGGCTTTTGACGGGGTCATCATTGCATTGAGTTTTGGGCGCACGAATGTAATGCTAAGTGCAGAAACTAGCATATTTTAGTGGAGGAATGCTCGTCCTGTATCTGTTACCGGCCGTATTTAATTTACAGGACTTGGTATTATTAGTCTGCCTTTATCAATGGCGATATGTCGTGAGGTAGGGGTTTGTTACAGGTCATTGCTCAGACGGCTTTGGCAACGGCAGTTGCGTCCGGATTACAGTAGATTATCAACTTGCAATACAGGCTCTCCCGCGATTCGTGTCGCGGAAAAACCGCCGCATCGAGTGGTAGTTGCTCGTCGCGGTTCATGGCGCAAAGTGTTTGCGCAGGCTACGCTGTGCTAATAAGGCTTGCATATCGGCAATCATCTGGTGATTTCCACAGAGCAGCACCGCGCTGTCAGATTGCGTTATTTCCAGCCCTGCGCGTCGCTCCAGTTTGCCACTATCAGGAGTGCTCATTAAGGGAGTTAACCCTGAGTTTGCGTAGTTTACCGTTGGGAAGGGCCACTCTATGGTCTCTCCCGCTATCAATTAACAGGTGTTACTGACAGCTGTTTAAACTTCACCACTTTGAGCGATGGTTTTTCACTCTTTTTTGCTCGCTGGTAGCGTATAGAGAGCAGGCCTTCCCGCTTGCCAGCCGTGCTCAGCCAGTTGCCTGATGGTGGTTTTCGATGCGACACGATAACCCGATAGCGCTCCCCCTCGGTAGCTATTGCAGTATCGTTCAGTGCCACGGGGTAGTGGTCATAATCGAGCGACTGCATCCAGCGGTTCTGCAAGGAGATACTCCAATAAGGCGCGTCAGGTACTGCGCCCTCCACAACTAATGCTTCATCGTCTTGCAGATAAAACCATGAGCCATAGTATTCGTTGTCGTCAGTCGGGTAAAAAACACCACCAAAGTCAGGGTTGTAGCTCTTTGGTGGATCGATGTTGTTCGCGCCGGGAGCCAGCATGGCGGATAGGGCGATTGCGCCGTCCACGGTGCCATTGAAAAAGGTTGTGGCATTGGCGAGCGCTGTAGCCACCTCGCCATCGTTGGCCGGTACAAATACGGGAGGCGCTAGATTGCGGATGGAGAAACTCGCGGTTTGCTTGCCGCTGCGGCCATGGTAGTACTGACGAACCATGACCATGTGCACATCATCCTCCAGTGGAAGCCAGTTGGCGTCCGTGTCAGCTGGCGGGGCCTTGCTCAGAAGCAGGGTGAAATTACCGGAGTCGTCGAAGTGTAGGGTCTCATTGGACATATTGGCAGCTGCCCGGTTCCAGCCATTGAGGCCAGTGCCATACAGCATAAAGCCGAGGTATTCAGCGTCGGCGATATTGCCGGTGATCTCGTAGTCAAACTCTGGTGATAGCTCCGCTGTTTGGTAGATCGCATCGGGGGTATCTCCCAGGAATTTTCGGTAATCTGACATCCAGTCAGTAAAGCGAGGGCGCGCGCTATCGCCCTTGGCAAACTTCATTTCCAGCGCAGCCGTTGATAGCTGCGCCAGATAGACAAGCCCATCCAGTCGCTCTTGCGGATCTTCGTGACTGGCGAAGACGCGCGCGCCTGCAGCTTCCATACTGGCAACAAATTGCCGCCAGGCCTGTGCTGCTTCACTCCCCTGAGCCCAATCAGCTGGGGGAACGGCAATGGTCTTGCTGGCATTGAATGTTCCCAGCAGGTAGGCACCCGCGATCAGCACGCCAACGACAATGATCAGTAAAAACTTCCGCATGGTTTCACCCTGTGCTGCACGCAAAAAGAGAGGAAGGTGACGTCGAGAACCTGTCGCCGGGCCGCGATATCGACGCCAGCGGCAGCACCTTCATGATGGATCGGGAATGGAGTCAGATTGGCGCAGCTCGCAGCATCGTTGCTGAATACGCCATCCTTGTGGTGTAAGCGATAGGCGGTCCCGATAGGTAACACTGCCAACCCGTCCGCCTGCGCCGACACCAATGCCTTTGGAGATAACAGTGACACTGTCCGCCTGAGCTTGTACCACCACATTGGTGGTGTGGTGTGCCAGGGGGTGTTCGAGACTGGCCAGCATCATTGCCTGAATAGCGCGGAGGCCATGATAGCTATTGCCGTCATAGGCGCTAAGGTCAAATACCGCGTCATCGGTGAAGATCTGGTCCAGTTGTGAGAACTGTCGCTGGTCGATCAGGTGGCCGTAGAGTGCGATCAGTTCATGGATGGCCATCCGTGCAGCTGTGGAAATTTCTGGTATTTTTATCACGATTCAAGCTCCGGGCATGATGCTGTCAATCTTAGGCTGGTGAGAAACCTGGCGGTTAGCGCACCGCGCCGCCGCCATCAACCGACAATAGCTGCCCGGTGATAAATGAGGCGCGGTCACTGGACAGGAAGCTGACAGCTTCCGCGATTTCACTGGGTTCACCCAGACGATTTAACACCGCTACCTTCTTCAGGCCCTCTGCCATCTTGGGCTGCTCTGTAAAGTATTTTTCCAGTCCGGGCGTGCGAATCACCCCGGGTGACACCGCGTTGATCCGAATACCCTGGGCACCGTATTCAGCAGCAGAACTCTTGGTCAGTACGTTTACCCCGGCTTTGGCGGCAGCGTACGCTGAATTATACGCTTGACCACGCAGCGAGGCGTTGGATGAAATGTTAACGATCGCACCACCGTGTTCCAGCATGGCGGCGATTTCGTATTTCATGCATAACCACGTGTTTGTGAGGCACATTTCGAGGGTCTGATCAAAGACTTCGCGCTCATACTGGTGGATGGGGCCGGACCCTCGACTGAGCGCTGCGCTGTTGCATGCGACATCCAGTCGACCGTAGTGCTTCAAGGCGGCATCTACCAACGCTTTGACCGACGCCTCCTCGCTAACATCACAGTGCACAAATACGGCAGTACCACCGGCGTCCGTGATGAGCTGCGTCGTTTCCTTACCCATCTCTTCATTAATGTCAGAAACCACGACCTTGGCGCCCTCGAGTGCATAGGACAGTGCAATGGCCCGGCCGATACCTTGACCAGAGCCGGTGACTATGCCTGATTTGTTGTCTAGAAGGCCCATACAGTTACTCCTTACGCGGTGGCCGTTACGGCGATTTCTTGTGGCTTACGCAGCGCGATGAGTACCATGGGTACGACCAACACCGCTGCGATCAGTCCGGCCCATAAGCCTTTGAATAGAGTGTACTGCGCAGGGCTGAGCTGCTCGACACCTAACAGGTAAAAGCCTGCAAGCGTCAGTGGCGCGATTATCAGCATCCCGATCAGCCCGAACAGGCCTGCGCTTTTGGGTGTGCTGGCGGGGAACCGGTTGGCCAGCGACTGCATGAAAGAAGACGCTCCCAGGTCAATGGCTTGCAGTTGGCCTTTGTGGAGTTTGCTGCGTTGCAGTGGAATAACAATCAGGGCAACGATGAGGGGCAACAATAGCCCAGTAGCAATGATATCTATTGTAAAGCTGTGCTCTCCCTCCCAGCGTAGCGCTGGCCCATTTTTCATCAGTAGCCAGGCGCTCAGCCCATTGAAAAGGGTGTTGGAGATACCACAGACCAATATTTCGTGGCGGATATGGTCGTTGCCTGTCGCAGTTGCATTCATGCCGACGTGTACTTTGAGATTAGGAAGAGGGCCTGATTATGGCATGGCCGGTCGTGTATAGGCATAGGACTCAAGCGATCAGTTTTTTAGACATATTCATTCAATGCTAAGCGTGCGCCAGGGAGGTTCTCGAACTGGGAAGTTTCTATGCTAGACTTCTGGTTAAATAATGATACTGAATTTGATTCTCGAACTGCCTGAGCAGCAGACATAACAATGGCCGAAATTACTATATCCGCGAAAAAATTTGTGCGCCTTCTCGATTACATGGAGCGAATTGGGATTGACGCGGCCGAATTGGCCGCAGCGGTTGAGCTGAGGCTCGATCGTATCGCCGCACTGGATCCTGAACACGCACTTCCCGCAATGCATTATTCGAGCTTGTATAAGGCTGCAGCCGTAAAAATGCAGGCAATGGAGCAGCGCTTACCGTGGGGGGCTGGCCTGGGAAGTGAGGCTTTCGAGCTAAGGTGTCACTGCATGATAGGCGGCCGTACGCTGCGAGCTGCGCTACAACTCGCTCAACGTTTGGACGCTCTGCTGTTTCCACTGAATGGCTATCGGATGCGTCTGCTGGAGGACCCCGATTCAGACCGAGCCCGGTTCAGCTATGATATTGATATCTCACAGGCGACGGAGGCACTGATACCCGAAGGCTGGGATAGGGGAGACTCGGGTATCGCCGCCGCACGAGCGTCGGGACTGCTTGTTTGGCATGCGCTGTGCGGTTGGCTTATCGGTCAGGCGCTGACCTCGGCAGAACTGCGTATCGATGCGCCGGATGTGAATCGGGAGTACCACGACAGTCTCGCCCGAACTATCAACGGTCCTGTATATTTCGATGCTGGTGAAAATACCTGTAGTTTTGATAGTGCACTGCTGGACCGCCGGGTCGTTCATACGCCCGAGTCGCTGACCGATTTTCTCAAGAACAGTGTGTATCACATAATCGCAATGGGCCGGATTACAACCAGTACCAGTGCGGCGATCAAGTCACTCATTAGTATCGACTTACACAGTAATATGCCCTCTTTTGCAGACGTTGCAGCAATGCTGTACATGTCAGAATCGAGTCTGCGACGGCGTTTGCAAGCTGAGGAAACCAGTTATCAGGCGATTAAGGATGAGGTGCGTTGTCATGTGGCCATCGACAAGCTGCTGCATGAGGATGGGCGTGTGGCGGACCTCGCTGAGTTTCTGGGATTTACTGAACCCAGTTCATTCGTGCGCTCCTTCAAAAGCTGGACCGGTTATACGCCAAAGGCCTACAAGGACAGGATGAAGGCATTGAGGAGGGCTTGAATGAGTTCGATCCCGTCGCCTGACCAGCTGGGCTGTTCCGCTGCCTTGAACCAACTTGTTCATATATTTGGTCTGATTTGCAGTGTTCTGGTTTTTTCAATCTGAGCATACTTACTCTCAGTTTTGTTTTTAACGGTTAAACCAGAATGAAAAAAATTTTTCCGCACCTGACAAAAACTGGCTGCATAGGAACAATGCAGTTAAAAAATCGGATGTTGGTCACCGCAATGGGGGTGAATCTGGCTGAAGCCGATGGGTGCTGCGGTGATCGAATTATTGCGTTTCACGAGCGGCAGGCCCGCGGTGGAGTCGGGATGATTGTGCTAGGCGTTGCGGGCGTGGCTTGGCCTCACGGCGGCAATCAGCCGCGTCAGGTAGCTATCTCCGAGGATAGGCATATTCCCGGTTTGCAGCGTCTGGCCGATGCGGTGCACAAGCACGGCGCCAAACTGGCGACCCAGTTGCACCACGGTGGCTTGGTGGCTGTCGAGGATATGAAGGCAGGTCGACCTGTTTGGATCCCTTCAATGCCCGCACGTTCGGTCAGTGATCTGGGCACAAGTTTTCTGGAAAGCGAGATGCGGGCATTCCACAACCCGGATGCCCCACCGCCTGATTTGCACGTGATGACACAGGACGATATCAACACTCTGGTCGAGCTTTTTGCAGCTGGAGCCGATCGAGCAAAGCGCGCAGGTATTGATGGTGTGGAAATTCATGCAGGCCATGGGTACATTATTTCCGAATTTCTGTCGCCTGCTCTAAACAGTCGCGAAGACAATTACGGTGGCTCTCTGGAAAATCGTGCGCGTCTGCTGCTCGAAATTATAGCAGCGGTTCGTGAGCGAGTCGGAAAGGATTATCCCGTGTGGGTAAAACTTGATTCGGAAGAGTTTGGCAAGCCAGAGGGAATAACGCTGGCAGACGCGCGCACAACTGCAGCGCTGGCGGAGGCGGCCGGTGTCGATGCGATAACCGTATCGGCCTATCACGATGCCAGTCGCGGTGCACTGCACTCTGAATCCAATATCCCACACACACCTCAGAGGCTGGTCGCCAATGCGGCCGCTATCAAGAAAGGCTTGAGTATTCCAGTGATCACCTCTGGACGCATAGAGCCGGGTGCTGCCGATAGAGATATTGGCGCAGGTAAATTCGATTTTTTGGGGATGGGACGCAAACTACTCGCCGATCCAGATCTGCCGAAAAAAGTCTGCGCCGGTACGCCCGAAGACATTCGTCCGTGCGTCTATTGCTACTGCTGTGTCAGTCAAATTTATGTGTTAAAGCCTGTTAAGTGTGCGGTCAACCCCGACACCGCTTACGAGCGCGAGCGCGAGCTTATAGCGGTCGAAAAATCACGACATATCGCCGTCGTCGGTGGTGGCCCTGCCGGAATGGAGGCCGCGCGCCGGCTCGCTATTCGTGGCTTCAGGGTGAGTTTGTTTGAGCGAGGAAAACGCCTCGGCGGAACGCTGCAGTTCGCCAGTTTAGCCTATCGGCCAAACGAAAATTTAATGAACTGGTTGCGGCTGCAGATTGAAAACTCGAGCGTTGAGGTGCACCTCAATATAGCGGCCACGCCACAGCAGTTGGCGCAGCTCTCAGTCGATGAAGTTATCGTTGCTACAGGCGCACAGCGGGGTATGCCAGACATTCCCGGGTCAGAGCAAGATTTTGTCTTTAGCGGGGAGGAAATGCGCGCGCTGGTGCTGTCGGAGAAACATCCAGAACTGCTGCGAAAGACATCGGTCTTCACCCGGCTGATGGCCAATATGGGTGCTGCCACCGGTCTTAGCGGCATTCCTGAAGTGGTGCGACAAGTTTCTCGTGTCTGGCTCCCCCTGGGACAAAATATCACGATCATAGGCGCGGAATTGGTGGGCCTGGAGCTGGCAGAATTTCTCGCTGAGCGCGGTAGACACGTCACCGTCATTGACAGTGCGCCGCGCGCGGGCAAGGGCTTGTATCTCGTTCGCCGGATGCGTTTACTGGACGAGTTAAGCCACCTCGGTGTCACGCTGGTCACAAAGGCTGACAATATCGCTATAGAAGAACGCAGCGTCAGCTACAGCAACTATCGGGGGCAGCGTCGCAGACTCGCGGCTGACCACGTTATTGTCGCGAAAGGAGCCTCAGGTGACATCGCGCTAGCTGAGCAGTTGACCGCAGCTGGGTTTCAGACTCATACCATTGGTGACTGCAACGGCGTGAGTTACATTGAAGGTGCAATGGCGTCAGCGGCGATACTGGTAGCTCAATTGAATTGAGCTGTAACACCATCTGTTTACCGGTATTGAAAACTAACCCTCCTCAAGTTCAATGAACGCTCGGTCCCAGCTAACTGCCCATGTCTACCTGGAGCGTTCGATGATCCCGGGGTAAGCTTCCCCCGGTTTTATCAATGCCGACAAGTTTACTTGGCAATACCCTCCAATATAAGCCAACATCCTGAATGATATGCCGCCAGTTATCCTTATAATTGGCCCAGAGAGCGGGGGAGTAAATTTATCAATACCGATGCGCGTTACATTATCTGGCTGCTGGATTTTTTATCCAGCCTGGGAATGGATGTCGAGTCCATCGCCGCCAACAATGGTGTTAGTCACACTGCGCTGCAGGAACGCAATGCATTGGTCAGCGCCCGACAACACCGCGGCCTGCTCAGTGATGCCCAGCAATATTATCAGGGTAGTGATCTCGGGCTAGCGTTGGGGCTGCAGCGCTCCATCGCTACCCTCGATCAACTCGCCTACTTAATGATGAGCTGCGCCACGCTGCGCCAAGCTACTAACGCTGGGCTCAAGTACCAGAATTATTCAGGAAGATTTTCTGGCGACCTGGTTGTCACTTCATTCAGTGAGATTCAAGCAGAGGGCTGCTACCAAATTGATGCTAAAAAAGATCTGGGCGACCTGCGGCTACTTGCGATTGAAGATATCCTCACCAATATTGTTACCACCTGCCGCTGGGTACTTGGTCAAGATTTGCCGATAACGAAACTGCGCTGTAATTATCCAGCGCCCTCGCATGCCGCACGCTACCAGGCAATTTTCCAGTGTCCGGTAGAGTTTGACGCGCCGGCAACGCAACTTTTTTTCGATGCTGCTATTCTCGATCAACCCCTACCGCAGTCCAGCCCTCAAAGTGCCGCGCTGTATACAAAGCTCTGCGAAGAGCAAAGTATTGCCCGTAGTCAAGGAGACATCGCCTGGAGGCTTTGGCAGATTATCGTAGAAGACCCCGCCCGCCCACCCTCTCTCCATGACGCCGCAGAGCAGTTACACTGCAGCAGTCGTACCTTGAGTCGCAAGCTTTTAGCGCAGGGTTGGCAGTACCAGCAGTTAATTGATCAAGTGAGGAAGATCCACGCTCGCCGCTATTTAAGTGACCCCACTTTGTCTATCACCCGGATAGGCCAGCAGTTAGGTTATGCCGATAGCTCTGGCTTTCATCGGGCTTTCAAGAAATGGACCGGACTGTCGCCTCGCGCCTTTCGCGAAGCGCTATTCACGGTCAGATAATTGCTGCCCTGTGGCCATATCAGATAGCAATATGGCTACATTGGACAAGCTTTCTGTCTCGTGCTTATCTACTATTTCGCTCACGCTGTCACATCTAGCGAATCAATAGCTGAGGATCATAATTGTGAAAAAATTTGATGGCCTTAATAAAGCGATGGTCGAGCGTTATGCGCCCCAGCCCGGACGCAGACCATTGCTGCCTGAACTGAGCGGCAAAGCCCAGGTGGCACTGATGTGCCGGATGTTGTTTCGTGAAGGCTGGAACGAGCATATCGCTGGCCACATTACCTATAGTCTGGATAACGGCAACATCCTCACCAATCCCTGGGAGTTGGCCTGGGATGAACTCACCGCCAGCGACATTGTGACCCTCGACGCCAGTGGTAACATTATCGATAGTGACTGGAATGTCACTCCTGCCATAGGCCTGCATTTACAGCTGCATGCACTGCGGCCGGACATACATGTGGTTATCCATAACCATGCTCACTGGAGTGGTATCTGGGCCAACCTGCAACGTGTGCCGCCGGTGTACGACCAAACCGGTGCTCACTGCGGTGTTGCACTTCCTCTATATAACGAATACCAGGGCACTTTTGAAGATGAAGCCACTTCGATGTCTGTCGCTGAGGCACTGGGGGACGCAAAATGGGCTCTGCTTGCCAACCACGGCTCGCTGGTAGTGGGTAAGGATTTGCGCCAGGCCCATCTTCGCGCTATCACTCTGGAGTGGCGCAGTAAGCGCGCCTATGAAGTAGAACTTGCCGGTGGTGGTGTGCCTCTGAGCGATCAAGAGGTTGAAAAAGTCAGCATTACCGATGCCTCTGGTTTTCCCTTTTGTTGGGAAGCCATGGCGAGGCGTGAGTTGCGTGCCGACCCTTCGATTGTCGATTAATTTGTCTAGGGAAATAGTATGAGCTTACAGATAATCCCGCTCAACAATGTCGGCATCGAGGTCTCTGGCTTCGATATCAATGCCCCCATCAGCAGCGAAATTCAGGCCCAGTTGAAAGAGCTCTGGTACGAGCATGCCATTATAGTATTTCGTGACCAGAATATTAGCCCTGAAAAGCAGATAGAGTTCAGCCGTATCTTCGGGCCGCTGGAAATGCACCCCCTGAAGACCAGCACCTCAGAGGAATATCCCGAGCTATTCGTGCTGGAAAATGGCAGTGATAAGGACAAGTTTTTCACCGCCTTCTATGAGGGTGAAGAAATTGTTGGGCGCCTGGATTGGCATATGGACCTGCACTACACCGGCCGGCCCAATCACGGCGCACTGCTGCGCGCCGTGGTAGTCGCAAAAGAAGATGGCCTCACCGGTTTTGGTGATTTGGCCAAGGCCTATGACGCGCTGGATGACGACACCAAAGCCCTGATTGAAGAACTGGAAGTGGCTTATAGCTTTAGCATGCAGCGTCGTCATATGCGCTATGTGAACCTGAAGGGGTATCAACCTGGCCCGTATAGCCCTCAAAAGCCCACCGATGTGGGTTTCCCGGATTTTTCAGACGCTGTTTATCCCGCTGTTGTCACACACCCGGTTAGCGGCCGTAAAGTCCTCGAAGTTGTAGAGCAGTTTCTGGACCGGGTTATTACCCCGCAGCAATTTGGCCTTTCTAATGACGAGTCCATTGAGCTTCTGGAGCGATTGGTCGCGCATACCCGAAAGCCTGAGTTCGCGTATTTTCATCAATGGCGCGAAGGCGATATGGTGCTCTGGGATAACTGGCGGGCGATGCATTGTACTACTGGTACCAAGCCCGGCATCAGGCGCGTCATCAACCGCACCACTATTGCAGGTGATATTACCTTGGGGCGTGTACTAACGGCAGAATGAAGAAGGGCTTAATCACCAATCAGCGCCACAAGCACGGCATCCAGCTTCAACTGACAATAAATACTACCGAGCCTTCAATGAATAAACTTGATCTTTCCAATACCGCCGACAGGACATTCCCACATCTCATTAGACAGCAGGCGCAACAAAACGGTGACACCGAATTTCTGGTAACCGATAACATGCGCATTAGCTTTGCCCAGGCCGATGCGATAACTGATTGCCTGGCAGCTGGTCTGCAGAGGCTTGGTATCGGTAAAGGCGATATTGTTGCGCTGTTCCTGGGTAATCGCCCGGAGATGGTATTACTCAGTCTGGCTATCAACAAACTGGCTGCGATATGGACCCCAATCAATGGTGATTACAAAGGGTCATGGTTGCTGGATAACCTGCAGATGTCACGTTGCAAACTACTGATCACGGATGATCAATATCAGGGCCGGATCGCCGAGATAGAAGATCAACTTAACATTGAGACTATCGTACACTTGGGCGATAGGGAGGCTAGCGCACTAAGGAGCGCGGTAGACTATCAACAGTTACTCGATGTCCCCCCCGCTGTGCTGGATTATGCCGACCAGCACTACGGTGATAACTGCGCAATTCTCTGGACCTCAGGCACGACCGGGAAATCCAAGGGCGTATTGCAAAGCTATAACTGCTGGATACGCGCGATTGTTGATGGTTGCAGTTTGCAATATAACTCCCAGCCCGGCGACAGTATTTACTGTGTGTTGCCGTTGTTCCATACCGCTGCCTGGATTACCTCAATCTATCGCGCGCTGATCGAGGGCATTCCCTGTGTTATCGAACCGCATTTTTCTGTCACCACGTTCTGGGAGCGGATTAAGCATTTTGACGTCACACAAACCTTTCTGTTAGGTGCAATGGGGGCATTCCTGCTCAACGTACCCAAGCGCGATGATGATAGCGACACGCCCTTGCGGCTAGCCCAGATTGTGCCATTGGCACCTGACCAGTGGCCGATTTTCGAACAGCGCTTTGGCCTGCAACTGATCCGGACCGGGCTGGGGCAGAGTGAATGCATGTTGGTTATGACGCAACTGGAAAACCGGCACGATGTACCCGTCTATGCCCTCGGCTTTCCGGCTGACGATACTACTATTCACTTACTCAATGATGATGGCCACGAAGTGGCCAGCGGTGCAGTCGGCGAGATTTGCATCAAACCATTACAGCCCTACGTGCTTTTCAATGGATATTTCGACAATCTCAAAGCCACCGCTGAAGCCTACTTCGGTGACTATTACCGTACCGGTGATCTCGCCCGACAAGACCCTGCCAGTGGCGCGTATTTTTATGCCGATCGCAAAAAAGATGCACTGCGTTTTGCCGGCCGCAATATCTCCACCCTCGAAGTAGAAAGTATAGTGCGCCGCTACCCGGCGGTTCAGGATGTTGCAGCCTTTGGTATTCCCTCCGAGGAAGTCGAGAGCGAGCAGGAATTGAAGTTGAATATTATTCTGAAAGAAGGCGCTAGAGACTCTGCCGAAGCGATCTGTGACTTCATTAACGACAATGCACCACATTATTTTGTACCCCGGTATCTGGAGTTCGTCGAATCACTGCCCTATACCCCCACCAATAAGGTTCAAAAATTCAAATTGCGGGAGCAGGGTATTAACGAGCACACCTGGGATCTAAGAAATTCCGATTATGTAGTACGAAAGTAACCGAGATTCCATACGCACATCAGTGCAGTTTTTGCGGAGTAAAGTAATGTTTTACGGTTGGCGTATAGTCGGTGGTAGTTTTTTCTCTCAGGCCTTTGTGGTCGGCTTCTTCACCTATGCTGTCAGCCTCCTCACGCAGCCGGTGCAGGAGAGTTTCGATGTCGGCGTCGAAATGGTGATGTATAGCCTGACCTGTGGGACTTTCATCGGCCTTTTTGCTATGCCCATAGTTGGCATCCTGCTTGACAAATTGTCTGTGCGGAAACTCTTCGCCGCAGGCGTTGCGCTGTTTGCACTCGGACTGTGGCTGTTGGCACAGAGCACTACGATTATTCAATATATCGTGGTCTTCGGCATTACCATGGCCTTGGCCAATGCGCTGGCAGGCTCCATGATTTCCTCTGCTGTGGTATCCAGGTGGTTTACCGAAAACAGGGGAAAGGCACTCGGGGTTGCTGCCATGGGGACGTCGGTAGGTGGTGTTCTGATCCCCGGATTGATCACCTACTGGCTGCCAGATTATGGTTGGCGCGGCACCCTTGAGAACCTGGCAATAGTGCTGATTGTGATTGTGCTGCCGGTCGTTCTCTGGACGATTCGCAGTTGGCCTGCAGAAGTTGTAATACAGGTGTCAGAGGAAGTAGAGGCGGGAGGTTTCATTAGCGCTGCAGCTCAACTCGGCCTCAAAGATATTCTGCGCAACTCCAATTTCTGGTGGCTCGGTGCGTCGCTTGGTATCCTGTTCAGCACTTATACCGCGATCCTGTCCAATATGACGCCTTACGCCACACAGCTGGGTCACCAGGATGAGGCCGCGTCCGTGCTTATTATGGTAGTCGCAATCTGTGGTCTGCTAGGCAAGCTGCTATTTGGTATGGCTGCTGACATACTCGGTCAGAAATTGGCGCTGTGGAGTGCGCAGCTACTAGTAGCCATTGGCTTTGCCATACTTGCAATGGAACCTTCCTATTCGCTGATTTTGCTGGCCTGTGTCTCGATAGGGTTGGCGGCGGGCGGTATGTTACCCGTGTGGGGCGCCTTTATCGCGGATATTTTTGGCCTGCAAAGCTACGGTCGTGCCTTCGGGCTGATGGCGCCCATCATAACCCTGTTTGTTATGGTGGGGTTTCCCCTGACCGGTCGGTTGTACGATGCCACTGGCAGCTTCAGTCTTAGTCTGTGGATATTTTCCGGCCTGATGGTAGTGGCCGCCCTGCTGATTGTTCCTCTTCGTCTGCCACGAAAATCCTGATCATAGGCTTCTTGCCACAACGCGATGCTCCACAGCTGAACCGATTTGTTCATAAATCTGGTCTGCTTTGTCGTGTCAACCAAGTTCCAATCGCAGCATACTTTTAGCGTTCTTCACCCAGCTGTATCTGGAAGGTTAGTAACTATCCTTCCAGTGCAATAACTATATAAAGAGGGAGATGGCTATGTCATTACGAAAATTATCACCGGTACATCCAATGGCGCTGGCAGTTTCTGCGCTGGTCTCAGCAATAGTTTTACCGGTGCAAGCTCAAGCACCATCCCCGTCGGGCACAATGCTGGAAGAAATTGTCGTAACAGCAGAAAAACGCTCAGAAAACCTGCAGGAAGTGCCCATTGCGATCACCGCGTTTAGCCAGAAAGATATTGAACAGCGCGGCATATCCAATATTGCGGACCTGCTTGGTCAGATTCCCAGCGTCGGCGGCTTTACGGCCCCGGGCAGCCGAGGGAGCACGAGTTTGTCAATTCGCGGTGTCTCGGGTGGTTCTCCTTCGAATTTATCACTTGACCCTGCCGTCGGCATCTACATGGACGGTGTTTACCTCGGGAAAATGACCGGCGTGTCCGCTGACGTGGCAGAGCTGGAACGAATAGAAGTACTGCGCGGCCCGCAGGGCACCTTGTATGGACGCAACTCTACCGGCGGCGCGGTAAATTACATTACCCGCAAGCCCACTGGTGAGTTCGGCGTGCGCGCTGTTGGCTCGGTAGGTAGCCACGATTATTACGGTGCTCAGATCAACGTTGATACGCCATCCATTGGTCAGGTCGGCGTCGGGGCGGGCCAGCTCGCGGCCAACTTCGGCGTACAGACACGAGATCGGGATGGGTTCTACACCAACACAACGAACGGAGATGATTTCAATGATCTCGATCGACAGGCGTGGCGTATCGGCTTGGCCTGGGATATTACAGAGAATCTGCGGGTAGATTACGCATATGACGGCTCCCAACTGGACGAGGTCAATAACCTCGACGCCGTTGTTGGCCTCAACCCGCTGGGTGCCGCAGGCTCGAACAGGATCGGCGCGCTGCAGGGAACGCTGGCACAGGCACGGGCCTGGGCGGTAGCGCCCGGAACCGATCCGCGTATCGGCCAGCGTTGGATTCCATCTCTGGAAAAGACGATCAGTGTTTATCAGGACAGCGTTGGCGCAGGTGAGGGACGGCGCAATCGTGGCGGTATCGATGTCACGCCACGCTCTGAAGTGGACAGTGAGGGGCACGGGTTAACGCTGGCCTGGGATAAGGACGACATTACGCTCAAGTCGATTACCGGATATCGCAGCAGTAAAACTACCGCTCGCGGTGATATAGACTCTATCGACAGTAGAAATGACGCCAACGGTGTTGCCGCCTGGAATGATTTAGCGCACCTGACTCTTGGCAGCCTTTACGGTGTAACCGGTGGTGTTGACATAATGAACCCGGCGATTCCTCTGGATGCATTCTGGAATCAGATTGATGCGCAGGGAGGCGCGCTGCACTTCTCGCAAGACAGCGGGTCTGACTATGACCAGTTTTCGCAGGAATTTCAGATAATCGGCTCCACCGATCAGTTTGAATATGTTGGTGGCCTGTATTACTTCGACGACACGGCAAAATACAAGCGCACGTCCACTGCGCTGGTGCCACTGGCGCCGCTCGGGGAGATCAGGTACAAGATGACCACTGAGGCTTGGGCGGCCTATGGTCAAACCACCTGGACACCCGGCTGGCTGGATGATCGCTTGTCGTTCACTGCAGGTCTTCGGTACACAGAAGAAGATAAAGACATTAATTGGAATAACGCTGAGATGATAGGCGCGTTGTCAGCGCCAACTCCTGCAATGCAAGCCAGTAACGACAAGTCGTTCGACAATGTGAGCGGCAGCTTTACCGTGGCTTACCAGGCGACGGATGAAATCAATACTTATTTCCGCTATGGCAATGGTTACCGCAGTGGCGGCTTCAACGGCGAAGCATTTGACAGCGCGCCGTTCGAGGAAGAGACCATAGACCAGTATGAAATTGGTGTTAAAAGTGAGTTGTGGGACAGTCGTCTGCGTGTCAACGCCGCGCTGTATACCTACACCTACGATGACCTGCAGGTCAGCACGATTGCAACCGTCGGCGGTACTCCCACAACCAATATCGACAACGCGGGTAAAGCAGAGCGCTGGGGCGGGGAATTGGAAGTACTGGTGGCGCCGATTGACGATCTTATAGTAGGTGTCAGCTATGCCTACATTCACGGTGATTTTGACGAATTTCCCGACTTATGTGGCACCCTTGATCCGACCAACTGCCTCATAGGTAAGGATTTCGCAAAGCGCGGTGGCTCGCCCGACAACCAGTTCAATTTGTATGCCGATTATGTCTTCGCCCGTACCTCCTGGGGTGAAGTCACCGGTTACGTTAATCTGAACTGGCAGGATGAGTGGTTTGCATCCGCGGCCTATCCGGCGCTGGTCGCCGTCAGCCGAGGCGGTCCCACGGTGCCAGTGTTATATGAAAATCGGGAAATGGATGCTCGCACCGTGGTTGATGCGCGCCTCAGTCTCGAAAACGTAGAAGTGGGTGACGGTGCGATGCGCTTTACCTTGTGGGGTAAGAACCTGACGGATGAGGACTATTCCACTTACGGGATCAACTTTGGTAATGAGCTTGGCCTGATCACGCAAAACTATGGCGACCCGCGTACCTACGGTATCGAAATAGCCTACGAGTACTGATCTGGGGGTGTGGAACATGCCGGTAGAGAGATCTACGCAGGCTGAGTCTCCGTTAAAACCCCTTTGGGGGTCTCTTATGCCGCACCTGAACAGGGTGCGGTTTTTTTTTGAGTGAACTGCGGCCGACAATAACGATGACACTGGCATGGCATTGTGCAAAATACGGGATAGATCGAATGTTGCTAACAGGAAAAACGGCGCTGGTGACTGGTGCTGGACAGGGTGTCGGTCAAGGTATTGCCCTTGCTCTGGCCACCGAGGGCGCCCGCGTCGCCGTAACGGGTCGCACCCGAGAGAAACTGGTACACACCTGTGAACTTATCGAGCAGCGTGGTGGTGAAGCACTGCCGATCGTCTGTGATGTTAAGTCGCTCAAGTCGATGGAGGACTGTCTGGCGAGCACACTGGAGCACTTTGGTGGCTTACAGATATTGGTCAACAATGCGCAAGAGGTGCCGCTTGGTACGTTGGAGGAAGTGACCGACGAAAGCTTCACCGCGGGGTGGGAATCTGGCCCGCTGGCGACTTTCCGTCTGATGAAACTCTGCAGACCACACCTGCGCGGTGACGGCTGTATTATTAACCTGGCCAGCGCCGCCAGTATGCGTTGGGATATGTCGGGCTATGGCGCCTACGCTGCCACCAAGGAGGCGATCCGCGCGCTGACCCGCGCAGCCGCCTGTGAGTGGGGCGCGGAAGGCATTCGTACCAATGTAATTCTGCCGCATGCAAAATCGCCAGGCCTGCTGTGGTGGATGGAAAATCGTCCGGAAGAAGCGGCGGCGTTTGTCGCCACTATCCCGCAGCGTCGGGTGGGGGAGTGTGAGGAGGATATTGGCCGATTTGTCGCGATGTTGTGCTCCGACGCCTCAGCGTACGTAAACGGTCAAAGCATTGCGCTGGATGGCGGACAGGCCAATCTGGGCTGACGCTGGAGCATTGTCCGCCCATACCCGGGCGAGCGCTAGAACTGATCGGGTCGCAGCATCGCGTCGTGGCCGCCGTCGACAAACAGCATGGCGCCGCAAATAAAACTCGCCTTTTCGCTCAGCAGGAAGCTGGCGGTATCGGCCATGTCCTGGGGTAAGCCCGGACGACCCATGGGTATCGAGGCAATAAACTGCTTTATTGCGTCACCGTAAGTTGGGTCGTTTTCACCCGCTGCGGTCAACGGCGTTTTGGTGTAGCCGGGGCCTATCGCGTTCATGCGTATACCCTCTGCCGCATAGCCCTGTGTATGCCTGCGCATCCAACGGGTGAGCGCTTGTTTCGACCCAGAGTAGACCGGCTGTGTCTGCATGGTGGTTGCTATGCTGATGGCATTCGCTTCGTCGTTGGCCAGCAAAGCATCAACATACTCGGGATTAGTTGCCATGGGTGCCGAGTTTGAGGAAATCAACAGTACCGAGGCTTGGTGTTCTGCCAGTAGCGGTCGAAGTCCCTCTATCATGGTCACGCTACCAAAATAATTGACGGCTGTAATTAATCCCTGATTCGGAATATGGGGTCCAATGCCGGCACAGGTCACCAGACCGGTCAGTTCGTTGGCAGTGGCTTTTTTGATCGCTGCGATCGCCGCTGCTCGTCCTTCGGTGTTAGACAGATCAGCAACAATATCTGCTTGCTGAATATCGACGACGACTATCTGGTGGCCCTCGTTTTTCAACTGCGCTCCGATTGCGGCGCCGATGCCGCT
Source organism: uncultured Halioglobus sp. (assembly GCA_963934845.1). Classification (GTDB taxonomy): domain Bacteria; phylum Pseudomonadota; class Gammaproteobacteria; order Pseudomonadales; family Halieaceae; genus Marimicrobium. Next base: position 50,687 of record CAWWAG010000001.1, read on the forward strand.
GGCACCTCCGGTGATCACATATGTACCCATTCGCTCAATTCTCTGTGTAGTATGGAAAACGCTGCTAATGTAACGATTCTGCCATGTGCGCGACAGTGCCGTTCAATTCGAATGCATTGACATTAAGCGTCGCCGGCCTCGCGACCATTGCCGAGACAGGCAGGCACTATTCTTGGCAGCACTGTCTGCAACGCTACTTTGAAAGTATATGTTCACAAATTAGGCTCTTTTGGTCGATTCGATATTTTTGTCTCTGCAGGTATAGTGAGCAACCGTGCTGAAGCGAAGAGCATCAAGTGCTCGCTTGCACTACGCACCAAACTATAGGTACCGACTTCTAAACTGGTTTTATCTATGTCGAACGCAAACCTTGTGGAATCACAGCAACTGGAGAGCCTGAAGGGCCATCGCCTCGGCCCCTACTTGAGTCATAACCCGGTTAGCGCGACCCAGATCTGGCAGTGGTGCTCGGCAATGGGCGATAACAACCCCTGCTACCACGCGGGTGAGAGGCAGATTGCGCCGCCAGCGATGATGCAGATGTGGACCATGCGCGATATCAACGACCGCTATGCGCCGGGCTCCACCGCGGCGCCACCTTATCGGGTATTCGACGATATGCGCGCGCTGGGTTACCCCGCCAATGTCGCGGTCAGTTACGATATCCGCTTTCACCACTATCTAGGGGTAGGGGAGCGCGTAAAGCACTTTACCAGCGTGGTGAACATCAGCGATAAAAAATTGACGCGATTGGGTAACGGCTACTTTGTCACCGAAAAAGTGGAATACCTGACGCTGGAGGAAACGCGCTTTGCCGACGCATTGATCACCTATTTTCAGTACCAACCGGCACCAGCTGCAGTGGAAGTTGAAACGTCCTCGACCATGGCTAGCGAGGTGCCGCTTGCCGCATCTGTCGATGTTGGAGAGCGCGAGTGGCAGCCGGACTTTACCAATCTCGATACCTCCCGGCTGGCGGTCGCAGATCCGCTGCCAAAATTACGCATACCCATCACCCATAAACTGATCGTTGGCGGGGCCATCGCAACCCAGGATTTTATTCCCGTACACCATAATGTTCCGGCAGCGCAGGCTGCGGGGATGCCTGATATCTTTATGAATATACTCACCACCAGCGGGCTTTCAGCGCGTTACCTGAGTGACTGGGCCGGCGCTGGTAGCCGCTTGCACACACTCAAATTCAATTTGATGGCGCCCAATTTTCCCGGTGACGTGATGGTGATGGGAGGTGAGGTCGTCGCTATCGAGGCAGGTCCAGCAGCGGCCTGCGTGACGGTGTCCTTCAGTGGCAGCAATCGTCAGGGTTACCATACTTCCGGCACAGCCATGCTGACGGTGCCGAACATGAACACAACTTTTTAGGATGTTGAAATGAGCAGATTACGTTTTGAGGGTAGGGTGGCCATTGTGACAGGTGGCAGTATGGGAATTGGCAGGAGTACGGTGTTGCAGCTGGTGGCGGAGGGCGCACACGTGGTCACTTGCGCGCGGCGCAAACCGAAGCTGGACGAACTGGAAGCGGCGACCAAGGGCTTGAGCGGTAGTTTTGCCGGCTATGCATTGGATGTCGGTGATACCGATGCGTTTGCTGCGCTGATCAATGACACGGCCGAAAAACATGGGCGCCTGGATGTACTGGTCAACAATGCGCCTTCTGTTATCGGTGGAATGGTGGTCGACCAGACGCTTCAGGATTGGCGCGCCAATTTTGGCATTGGCGTCGACAGCGTATTTATTGGCGTGCAGGCCGCGTTGCGCATTATGATTCCACAGCGCAGTGGTTCGATAATCAATATTTCCTCGGTAAGCGGCCTGCGCGCGGGTATCGCCTCCGGCGCATATGGCGCAGCCAAGGCCGCGCTCAACCAGTTCAGTCAGTGTGCAGCGATGGAGGCAGCGCCCCACAATGTGCGTATTAATGTCGTCGCGCCTGGCGCTGTCGACACGCCGGGACTAAACGCCGCCACTCGCAAAAATGACGCGGTAAAGAAAATAATTACCGATGCGATCCCCATGCAGCGGGCAGCGACGCCGGAGGAGGTTGCCCAGGCAATTTGCTTCCTGGCTTCTGACGAGGCGTCGTTTATTACCAGCGTGGTACTGCCAGTAGACGGGGGCAAAAATTCACAGTTGTACGTGCCCGCTTTCGATATCACCAACCTGGATAATCAGGCCGCAGATCGTTAGCGGCCTGGCACAGGCTGACGCACCAGTGCGCGATCCATCAGCGAATAGGCTACCGGTACAACCAGCAGGGTGAGCAGGGTGGAACTGACGACGCCACCAATCACCGCAACTGCCAGTGGACCGTATTGTCCCGCCCCTTCGCCCACGCCAATGGCTGCTGGCAGCATCGCCAACACAATGGTCATTGACGTCATGAGCACTGGTCGCATACGGCGCGGACAAGCCTGCCTGATCGCCGTGCCGGTATCCATCCCCTCGTCGCGATAACGATTGATCAGATCCACCAGCAGGATGGAGTTTTTTGACACCAGACCTACCAGCAGCACCAGTCCGATCATCGAGTAAATATTGAGTGTCTGATCAGCTAACCATAGCGCGATAATGCCACCGACAATGGCGAGGGGCTGGGCCAACATCACCAGTACCGGTTGCAGGAAGGAGTTGAACTGACTGGCCAGCACCATGTAAACCAGTATCAGCCCTGTGGCCATCAGGAACAGCACAGCATCCTTGGATGTGCCGAGCTCTTCAGCCTGACCAGCCAGGGCGACTTTGTATCCCGGTGGCAACAACTCTGCGCCCAAACGTGTGAATTCGGCGGCTGCCTGGCCCAGAGGAATTTGCGGCGTCGAGCGGAACGCGGCGGCGAAGAGCAGATCACGGCGTGCAACGCCGGCCGGCCCCAGAGATTCCTTGACGGCGACCACCGCGTCCAGCGGTACTAGCTCACTTTGGTGTCCCAGTAGGTAGACGCGCTCCAGGTCACTGGACTCCTGCATTTTGTCACGCCTCGCAGATAGCCTCACGTCATAGCGTTCACCATCTCCGGGCAGGGCGTTGTACTTGGCGATATCTGCTCCACCGGCCAATACCCGAATCGTGTCGCCGATCTGCTGCGTGCTGATACCCAGCGCCTGAGCTCGATTGCGGTCGATATCAAAATACAACTGGGGCCTGTCCATTTTGAGCTCCATGCGCACGTCACCCATGCGCGGGTTCAGCTTCAAGCGCTCTTCCATCTCTCTGGCCAGGTCGGCAACGCGGTATAAGTCCGGGCCGGTGATGTAGGCACTGAAGGGCTCTCCGGCACCGCTGAACAAAGAGTAGGAGATGACAAAGGCCTGTACGCCGATCACATGCTGCATGGCGGTGCGGACCTCTGCCATGACCGCTTGCTGTGATCGCTCGCGCCCGGACTGTGCTGTCAGCATGATGTTGAGGGTGGCTTCACTCACCTCACTCTGGTCACTCGCGCCCACCGTCGCCAGTACCCGTTCGATTTCAGGAATGCTTTGCAACAGTGCTTCGGTGTGATCGACCTTCTTCTCCATGTATTCAATCGAGGTGCCCAGCGGTGCCTTCAATTTGATCATGAAGCGTGATTCATCGTCCTGCGGAAAGAATTCACTACCCAGCTGCCCCATAAACCATCCGGTGGACAGAACCAGCAAAGACGTGAACAACAGCACCAGTAGGCGAAATTTCAAGCCAAACTCCAGCAGGCGTCGGTAGCACGCTTCCAACCACTGGTGGAAGGCGCTGATGCGTTGCGTAAGCCAGCCCCGGTCGCCTGTATCCTGTTTCAGGAATCGCGCGCATAGCGCAGGTGTCAGGCTCAGCGAGACGAACAATGACGCCAACACGCCGACCGTGACAACCACGGCAAAGGAGCGCATAAAGACACCGATCATACCGTCCATAAAAATGACGGTGGCAAATATGCACACCAGGGTCAGTGTCGCCGCTAACACGGCAAAGACCACTTCGCTGGTGCCTTTAATGGCCGCCGCATTAAGATCGGTTTCACCGGCCTCTATGTGACGGTGAATATTTTCCAGCACAACGATGGCGTCATCCACTACCACCCCGATCAACAACAGCAGGCCGCTGAGTGTCATGATATTGAAGGTATAGCCACCGAAATACATCACTACCACCGCGCCGGCCAGGGACACCGGAATCGCTGTCGTAATAATCGCCGTGGCGCGCAGGTTCAGCAGAAAAAGCCAGACCACGAAGGCCGCTAGTAGGGTGCCCTCAATAATGTGATTGCGCAGGGCGTTGGCAGTGCGGGAAATAATTCCGGCCTCATCGGTGGCGATCACCAACTCCACGCCATCGGGCAGGGAGGGGATAATTACAGCGTCCAGACGCCGCGTGATTTCATCGACGATCGCAACTGTATTGGCATTTCTGACCTTGCGCACGGCGATAGCCAGTGCCTCCTCGCCGTTGAATCGGGCGAGGCTGCGTTTGTCATCAAGGCCGTCACTGATGGCGGCAATCTCCCCCAGTTTTACCGGTACCTGATCGCGCCAGCTGACCACCAGTTCGGCCAGTTCCCGCGTGCTGTGGTACTCCAGATCCAGGTGCAACAGCTTTTCCAGCTGTCCGCCCACCAGATAGCCGCCGGCGAGTTGCACGTGTTCACGGCCGAAGGCAGCAATCACATCCTGGGCGGTGATTCCCAGCGCCGCCATGCTGGACAGGTCGAGGTCGACCCGGATTTTGCGCTCGCGTCCGCCACCGATACTCACCCCGCCAACACCGTCGATATTCTCCAGTTGGCGCTTGATCATCGTTCGTGCAATCTGGCTCAAATCATTCAGAGCCCGATCACCCGTGAGCACCAGCCATACAATCGGCTCGGCATTCATGTCCAGTTTCGCCACCATCGGTGTTTCTGCCGCTCTGGGCAAATCATTGATCACCTGGTTCACTTTGGCCTGGACTTCGTTAAAGGCGACGTCCGGATCTTTGCTTATGATGAACTCCACCCAGACTTCGGATATGCCCGGTACGGACATGGAATCGATATGCTTGATACCCGCCACCGAATTGACAGCGGATTCCAGCACCGCACTGACACTGGCATCCATCACCTCGGGGCTGACGCCGGGGTTCACTGTGGTGACGGTAATCATAGGGGGGTTCACATCGGGTAGACGATCCAGGCCTACGCCGCGCAGACCGATGATGCCAAATAGTAGCATCGCCGCACTGAGCATATACGCCAGTACCCGGCGCCGCACAAACAATTCAACGATGTTCACTGTGCGGCGGTCTCTGGGTCGACCCGGCTGCCGTCGCTGAGCAGATTGGTACCCTCTACTACCACCTGGTCTCGGACGCTAATGCCGCTGAGAATCTCTACCCAGCCCGCCTCGCGCCAACCGGATGTTATCGGTACTGCGCGCACCTGCTTGCCGGAAAGTACGAACACCACATCACGACCATCGCGGGTTACCACCGCCATCGACGGCACCATCAGGGCCTGCGCGCGTCGCGCTACCACCAGTGATGCATCGACGCTGGCGCCCGGGAGCCAGCCGCCGGGATTGTCAAACTCGACGGTAATCTCCACCGCGCGGTTATACATCTTGATCTGTGGATTCACCGCCGCGACTTCACCGGTCGCGGTCACGTCCGGCGCCGCAGGCGTCGTCAAATGCACCTGTTGGCCAACTGCAATCCTCGATGCATCCCGCTCGGGAAACGCGATGCGGGCCCGCAGTCTATCCACGCTGACGAGTTCGAACAGTGGCTCGCCCGCACTTACGTAATCACCGGGAGAAATATGCCGACGTGTTACCAGGCCATCCAGCGGTGCCACGATACGCGTTTTCGATTCAAGGTATTGGTAGCGCTCCCACTGTTTGCGGGCGATATCTCGCTGCGCGGTTAATATCTCCAGCTGCGCCTGCTCGTCTTCCAGTTTGTCTCTGGATACGGATTGCGATTCATCCAGGCGCTGCAGGCGCTTTACTTCGTTGTCCTGATTGTTTACCAGCACATCGTAGCGACGCACTTCTGCTGCAGCCTTGGCGCTTTCTATCGCATGCAGCGTGCCGTCGAGCGCAGCGAGCAACTGGCCCGCTTTAACAGCGTCGCCTTCGCGCACAACAATCTGCTGCACCTGGCCCGATGTTTCTGCGGATACGGTGGGATCATCGATGCTCTCGACGCTGCCCAGCGCTGTCAATGCATCATCGATATCGCGCTGTCGCGGGTGCTCCACCGCCACTTTCGTCACCCGCGCCTCAAGCTGTTGTGTCGCCTGTGGTTCTGAAGAGCCGCAGGCAGCAACTGACGCAAGCAGGATTGCGTAAAAAATGGATTTCAAGGCGGGCTTACTCCATCGATCAATAAAGCTGTGATGTGATTGGTCAGACAAGGGTTGCTCAGCGTCAGATCACGTAACTGCGATAGCCAGCAGCAGGTTCAGTGTGACGTTTCAATCGCGTGACTTAAAGTAGCACTAGAGTTGAATTCTGCAAAGGGCTGGTTTTGGGCACTGTCGCACCCCCTGTCCCGTAGATAGGGTTAGACAGCGATGTTGCCAGTTTGGCGTTGCAGTTTAAATTTTTGAGTCAATTTAGTATCAAATGTCTGTGTTTTAGTCCGTATGTAGCGATAGCATGATACAGTAGAGCTAACTATAATGAAAAATCTGGAATTTTTATGTTGCGCACTAATATAACGTCGCTTAAATTATTGACACTGCTACTGATGTTTACGCTGCTCTGGGGTTGTTCCAGTGGCAATAACAATAATCCGAACATTGTAGGCACCGGGGGCCCTGAAAACCCGGTTGATCCCGTTGATCCCGTTGATCCGGTTGATCCAGTTGATCCAGTTGATCCGGATTTTCCCAGCTATACCATCGTCTCGCTGGCGCCCGGTGATGATCTGGAGACCAGAGCACTGGAAGCCCTGATCACGGCAGAACCCAATACCGTTATCCAATTACCTGCCGGCACCTATGATTTTGTTGACGGGCTGAGTTCCAGTGTGGACAACATCGTATTGCGCGGCACGGGAATGGACGCCGAATCTGGCACTGTACTGCGCTTTGATAACAGTACTAGTGGCGCCGAGGGTATTCGCGCTACTGGTAATAATTTTGTCGTGCAGGATCTTGCTATAGAGAATACGAAGGGTGATTCCATCAAGATCAAAGATGCCAACGGGGTCACTATCCGCCGTGTGCGCGTGGAGTGGACCGGTGGCCCGGATGAAAATAACGGCGCCTACGGTTTGTACCCGGTGGGATGTCGCAACGTACTCATTGAAGACAGTGAGGTGCGAGGTGCCAGCGATGCCGGTGTGTATGTAGGCCAGTCCGAGAACATCATCGTGCGACGCAACTATGTCTATGAGAACGTGGCCGGTATTGAAATCGAGAACTCGAAGTCTGCCGATGTCTACGAGAACAATACCACCGGTAATACTGCCGGTATTCTGGTGTTTGACCTGCCAGGCCCACCCGTTCAAGGTGGTGAGGCCACACGGGTATTCGATAACTTGATGGTTGATAACAATGAGCCTAATTTTGCGCCAGAGGGCAACATTGTCGGTACCGTACCCGCGGGTACCGGGTTTATGATTATGGCCAACGATAATATAGAGGTGTTTGGGAATACCATCACCGGCAATATATCTGAGGCTATTGTCATCGTCAGTTATTACATCATCGATACACAAGTCAGCAAGCCCGACTATGACCCGGTCCCTGAGACAATCTATGTCCATGACAACGATATCCGCAACAATGGGACCAACCCGCAGGAATTGGCTGCCGCGATCGCCGGCCTGGTTTTCGATGATCCTCTGAGCGTTCTCGATGTCTTCTACGATAACTCCGGGGTGGGAACTGACTACGGCTTGCTGGTAGAGTTCCCCGATGGCTTTACAGAGAGTCAGCGCATCTGCGTGGTGAATAATACAGCGGACATTACGCTGTGGCAGGGTAATGCCTCGGCCATCTTTTTGGGACGTCCGGATTCTGAATGGAATATTTCCAATGACCCGGAAAATTTGAACTGTACACACGCATCACTGCCTGAAATTGTTCTGGACCCGCCGGTTGATCCGAGCAATCCTGATGGCCCCGACCTGTTGGCACTGTGTGACGTGGCGGGCGATGACTTAAACGCTGATGCCTTTGTCGCCGACTGTCCGAATCTGAGTGATTTCCGGCTTTTTGCCGACTCGACAAATCCGATGGCTGGTGCTCAGGGCGGTATTGCTTACGATCTGAATACTCCCTTGTTCACGGACTATGCCAACAAGTATCGCTTCGTCTTCGTCCCAAAAGGCGCAGAGGCCGCCTATCGCAGCCAGGAAGTTTTCGATTTTCCAGTGGGTACCATCATCGCCAAAACATTCACCATCCAATCGGATCTGCGTATAGATGGCAGCGCAGAAGAGCTCATCGAAACGCGTCTCCTGATTCGCCGAAAAGACGGTTGGACAGCACTTCCCTACATTTGGAATGCGGATAAATCAGACGCAATCCTCACGGTCACAGGCGGCACAAAGAATGTGACCTGGGTCGATGTCGACGGTATTTCACGGTCAACGGATTATAAAATTCCCAACACCAATGACTGCGCCAACTGTCACGGTGAGGAAACGGTTATCCCTATAGGACCAACAGCACGTTCACTCAACAAAGACTATGCCTACGACAGTGGTAGCCAGAACCAGCTGGATCACTGGACTGCGCAGGGTATTTTGACGGGTGCACCGACGGATACGGATTCCATCGATACCATTCCTCGGTGGGGCGACACGAGTGCCAGTCTGGATGATCGTGCCAGAGGTTACCTGGACATTAACTGTGCTCACTGTCATCAACCGGCCATCGGTTCAGCGGATACCTCGGGCTTGTACCTGGAGTATGGCCGCCCCTTCGGTGAAGAGGTTGGGCTATGCAAGCCACCTGTGGCTGCAGGCGATGGGGCCGGAGATCTTTATTACGATATCGTCCCGGGCAACGCCGCCGAATCTATCATGGACTACCGCATGGATTCCAACGCCCCTCAGGTTCGTATGCCAGAGATCGGCCGCAGCATTATCCACACGGAAGGCGTCCAGTTGATTCGAGACTGGATCAACGCAATGCCCGCAGTGACCTGTAACTCCCGGTAGGGGATTAAAGCCGGGGTGGTGACTATCCTTTTTCAGGATAGTGCCACCTCATTTTTAATGTACGGGACGCGCATGTCTAATCTACGGGCATGGCTTGCTGGTTCATCAGGCGGGCCAGACCGCGGCTCACAGCGCTAGGCTTATCCGGCTCTGGAGTCCTCAGGCCGGCCCACAGCTACTGGCGTCCAGCGCGGCCTGCTGCTGCACACGATCACCGATCGCCGATGCCCGCAATAGCACAATGCCGCGATCTGTGGGTGATTGAATAACCTCGCCCGGATAGTCGGCAGGAGTGTCCTCGGCGCGGATCAGAGTGACCTTGGCCACGCTGCCAATGCGGCGCTGTTCATCGCGTTGATTGGTGATGCCCGCGAAATTGTCAGTGTTCATCTGGTAGAACTGCATAGACCAGTAGCGATCTGGAACCGGTGCTTCAATGAATAAAGGGCCGTCTTTCAGGTTATAGAGACAGCTGGCGTATAGCAGATCCGGGCTGGGGCGAACTACGCCGCGGAACGTCTCGTCGGGAAGCGGGCGCACCACCAACTGGTTGTAGCCACCCTGACCGGCACCTTGCTCGTAGAGCACCGCCATAATCAGGCTGGGTAAAATCATTGCCAACAGGTATTGGCCGAGCCATGCACAGGCAAGAATGCTCAGCACCCATCGCAGTATCTTCATTCGCAGGCCTCCTGCGTCACCGTGGGCAGCACCGCGACCTCTGGCGTCTCCAGGTAGGCGTCTGCAGGGGTATACAGGCGCAGCAGTAGATCAAAATCATAATCTGTAAATTTACGCCAGGTCGGAGCGCCAGCGGGGCCAATGGGTAGCCAGTTGCCGGGTTGTTCACTGGCATCTATAGTAATGGCCCAGCTGCCATCACTATGGCGAACGAGGTTTTCGTTGTTGAAGGAGTAGCGTTTCGAGACGTTGGGGATAAGGTAGTTATCCCATCCATAGGCAGTGATACTCCACCAGTTGGTATCGTAGTGTTTTCCTTCAATCCGATAACGGCAGTTGAGACGCAGGGGTTCGCCTGCGACAGAGCTCAGGCGATAGTATATGGAGTTTTCGCGTGTGGATGCCAGCAGCCCACCGAACTTGGCGAAGTCAACGGTCACCGCGAGGGCTGCGGCTACCGCCACGCCGTGGTTTTCGATACAGATCTGGCCATCGGGGAAGACGCGCAAGCGGATCAGGAATTACTTCTAGATTCACGCCCCGCCCAGTTCGGGGTGCACTTGATCCGTGATGCGATTGAGATCGGGGTAGTCGCTGCTGACAAGGTGGCGCAGATTGAGCTTGTGTTCGGAATCATCGCCCGGCGTCTCATTGGTCATGTATCTCCTCCTTCTGGCGGTACACGAAAAAAGGGCGCTTGTGAGTTGCGGATCATACTCTGTCCAGGCGCTGGCGAGCTAAGAACGCGGACCCAGAGTAACACTAACGCGCTATCGTCGAACAAGGTTCAGTAGCGCCCCCGATACGATCAGTGCACCACCCAGCCAGGTCCACAGCGAAGGCACTTCGGCAAACACGGCCCAGCCGAGTGCTACCGCGAAAATGACCTGAACGTACGAGTAGGCGGCAGCTTTACCCGCGGTCTCCCAGCGCATGGCATGGGTCAGGCCCAATTGGCCTATCTGCGTAAATATCCCGACCAGCAGCAATAACACCAGCGACTCGGTACTGGGTGTGACAAATTGATCACCCAGCAGAGAAACCGACAGTGGCAGTGCGACGAGAGGAAAGTAGAAGATAATGACGGAGGCGTCTTCGTGTTGGCTCAGGCGCCTGACCAGCACGTAGGCTATGGCACTGCCAAATGCCCCCGCCAGCGCTATCGAGACATTAAACCACGGCAGCGCGGGTGACGCGTCTGTGAAAGCTCGGGGCTCCACCATGACAATCAGGCCGGCAATGCTCAGCACAATACAGATCAACGTCGACAGCTGAATGCCTTCCTTGAGCAGCAGCAGACCGAGCAGCGCGGTAAATGCCGGATGCATATACTGCAGCAAGGTGGCCTCTGCCAATGGCAGTGTCGTCACCGCGTAGTAGACACAGACCAGGGCGAATGCGCCAATCGCTCCGCGGGCCAGCAGTAGTGTGCGATGCGTGCCCCACGGTGACAGGCCCTTTCTCCGTGCATCGGCATAGCTGATCACCAGTGAGACCAGTGAGCGCGCGGCGACAATTTCCAATAGCGGTATGCCCTGAAGGGAGACCAGCTTGACGCAGGCGGCCATCAGCGCAAATCCCAACGCGGACACCAACATGTAGCGCGCGCCCACGGGGAACCGTGGCGCGATTTCAGACAAAGACATGCTTCCGACCTGTCACAATAGCAGAGACCTTATCAATTTGATGATTAATGAAATTCCCGGCAGGGCGATAGCGCCACCTTACACCGTGCCGATCAGGCTGCCAAAAATGGGCTTCAGTTTCGCGCCGAAGTAGCGCTATGGTACCGTACTTGCAGCGCGGAACTACCGTCGCAGAGCAGGGAAGTAGCAAGTTTAGTGCCCCCAAGGGCGCAGTTCGGTACAATCCGGTATATCGGGACGGATTCCATAGGAAAAACACCAGTTTTCATCACCAAAAAATCGGAAAGCTTACTGTCGCTATCGGCTTGTTGTTGGCGTGACAGGGAGGGAGCTGGATTAGATTTTTCGCCAGGGATTTGCTGGATATGACAATAGTAGACACGTTTTTGGACGGCAGCTGTATGCCACAGGGTCACTGTTTCCTGTGGCGAGAGGATCTACTTTTTCTAAATATGATTGGCAATTTAACGACTGCGCTCGCCTATATCATGATTCCCTTCGTGCTGGTTCGTCTGGTAATAGTACGTAAAGATCTCAGCTTCAATCCGCTCTTTTTGCTGTTTTCCACATTCATTTTGTTCTGTGGCGTTATGCATTTGATTGCTGTTCTGAATATTTGGCATGGTTATTACTATATTCAGGATGTTGCCAAAATTGCGACGGGACTGATTTCTATTACTACCGCCATCGTCCTGTGGCGGCTGCTGCCTGTGTTGGTAACAATGCCATCCAGGAGGGATATGAAAAATAAAATGGCAGAGTTGCAACAGGCGCAGGAGGCTCTCATCGAGAGTAACAAATCGCTGGAAGCCAAAGTAGCTCAGCGCACAGAGGAACTCGAAAGGATTGCGTTCAGAGACTCCCTGACGAATTTGTTGAATCGTCGAGAAATTAATCGAATACTCGATATAGAAATAAGCCGAGCGCAGCGGCAAAAGTATCCACTGTCAGTGCTTATGCTGGACCTTGACCACTTCAAGGCGATAAATGATACCCACGGGCACCAGGTGGGAGACCGTGTTCTCAAATCGACCGCTGATTCATTGATGGAAAGTAGCCGTAAAACAGACTTTATAGGCCGTATCGGTGGCGAAGAATTTGTCATGTTGTTGCCTAACACCGACTACGCAACCGCCCTGAAATTGGCGGAGCGCTATCGCAAAAATATTGAAAATACCCCTTTGAACAGTATTCATTTTACCTGCAGTATCGGGGTGGCTGAGTTCGAACCTGGGGAGCAGCTGGAAAAGCTTATGCAACGCGTAGATGAGGCGATGTACCTGGCGAAAAACAGCGGTCGCAACAACGTAAAATAGGCGGCATCGTCTTTTATTGCAGGCCGAGGCACCCCGCGCGAATCTCCTGCCGACCCCAACGATTCAGTAACGCTTGCAGAAAGCTAGTGTGATCTTGCCTTGTTTAATTAACAATTGGAGCAGCTGACCGAGCAGCGCTCCGCTGAGCTGCGTGAGAGCGAAACGCGGTTCAGGGCAACCGTCAACCACTTACTGGTAGGTGTGGTGGTGCATGCTGTCGGTCTCTCCGTTACATTCAGTAATCAGCGGCCCTGGAAGAGTTACGTCCGAGTATGCGACATGAATATTCTATTCATTTTAAATGTAGGGGTACGGCGGCGATTATGCCTGTATCGATGGATAATAAGATTGCCGACCTGGCGCCTTACGCCATTCGCGAAGGCATCATTTCCAGCGATACTTATTAATGGTGGAGAATGGCTGAGCTATTCATACTTTTTGTGAGGCATTAGCCTATATCCTACGATTACCTCCCCAGGATTTACGTGGTTATATTTCCCCAGCGAAACGTTGCTGACGACGAACTTGAAAAACGTATAGCTCTCGCTGAACAGCTTCGCTCGGATACACCGGTTTCAAAGGAGATACCTCAGCATAACAGGCCTGCAGAGGCACTTTGTACGTCCAGTTTGAGCTAGAGCCAGTGGGAACACCTGGTGCTTTCGAGTTGGATTTTTGTACCATCACTATAGTGTCCGAAATGTTGCCGAAACTATCGTCCATGAGGGCGTGGAAGTGTCGGGCGCGATGGTTGAGCAATTTTTTGGTGTGCTGCGGACGTTTCTGAGAACGTCTTTCTGCCTTCTGGTCAATGAATGCAATTTACACAGTTACGATTTGGCTGCTCAAACAGTGTTTGGTGCAGTTGATGGCCTGCTGGCTGTGGCGTCCGACAAACCGCTGATGGATATGGTGGCGCGCAGCCTGATGCGCTTGCCGCGGCCCACCTGCTGGCCCATGGCGGTTTTTTCCAACCGAGACGATGCGCTGACATTACTCAATGGCTTACATCGGGCTAATGAGGTGCGGCCTCGGAATATGGAGAACTATCCCCGGGCGCTGAGTGTCTTTTAGCTACGGAGAAGCCAATTCCGGGCTCCATCGCGTTGGTGCTACACCGCACCATTTGCGAAAGGCGCGGCGAAAAGTGCTGGCGTCGCTGAAGCCCAACCGGGAGGCGATTTGCTCGACCGAGAGGTCTCCGCGAAGCAGCAGGCGTTGCGCCTGCACGGTGAGGCAGGTGTCGCGTAGTATTCGGAACGAGGTGTCGGCGCGCTCCAGTTGACGTCGAAACGTCGAAGGGGGTCGCTCCAGTGTTGCAGCCACTTCCTTCAGAGCGGGTATCGGCCTACCCTGCATTACCGCAGCGCTGATAAGTGCGTCTACTTGCTGTGCGAGACCGTGTGCAGGGTTGCTGAATACGGCACAGGGAAATAATTCGAAAAACGCCACAAACTCCGCCCGGGTACGCACCACCGGTCGCGCCAGGTGGGTCGCCGGAAACTCAAGGGTATACTGATCGCCCCCTGTTAGCACAGGGGCGCGGAATAACTTCAGAAACGGCATAAGATCCTCACGTTCCAACGGTCCAATGCGGACCAAATGTAGCGGAAACTCAACGCCGCCCAACCACTGCAGAAGCTGAAAAAACGAGAATAGTCCGGTGATATCGACCAGGCTGGCTGCGCTGCTGCGTGCACGGCGCAGTGAATCGAGTTGGAAGACGGCGTTGTCGCCGTTTGTGCTCAGCCTAATTTTTCCAGCGCGTGGGTGCAGCATCGCACAGTAGTTTTCAAGTAATCTTGCCGCCTCGCGCAGGTCAACCGCACTCAGCACGCAACGGCACATCAGCTCAACCTCGCGGCGTGACATGGGTGCATGGGCGTCGGCGGTTGCCACAGAGCGCTCCAGCCACTGTACTGCCTCCAGATACCAGTGGGCAAAATCCGTAACCGAGGTCGGCGGAGGCCCGGGCACAGAGATGCCCGCTTGTGTGAGCTCGTGTTGCAGTAGTTCGATCAGCGGTCGCAGCGCTGCTGGCTGCAGGTCTCGTAGAGGTGTGGCAGTTTGAGACATTTGTGTTCCCTGATGATACGACTCGGCACAGCGTTCCCTCGACTGGCAGGTGAGGGTATGACGACTTTCAAGGGGTGGCGTCATGCACCTTGTCGAGGATCTCATACTAGTCTTGATGTGGCAGTAAAGCCACTAATGATGGGCACAATAGACCTTATGCAGCCGCAACTGTCAGGTTACTGTAGGGTTCCTGAATTTTACAGTTGGAGTGCATGGTTATGGCGGAACGTCCTTTGCGGGTAGTAGTGATAGGCGCGGGCATGTCGGGTATTCTCGCGGGTATCAAATTGAGCAAAGCCGGAGTAGACGATTTTGTCGTCTATGAGAAGGCCGACCGTGTTGGCGGCACCTGGCGAGAAAACACCTACCCTGGCCTTACCTGCGACACCCCGTCCCATCACTATACCTACACTTTCGAGCGCAACCCCGGCTGGAGCAGCTACCTGCCGCCAGGGCCAGAGATTCAGGATTACTTTGAGGCCACCAGCCGTAAATACGGCGTTGCGGAACATATCCGCTTCAATGAAGAAATTGACAGCGCTGAGTACCGTGATGGCCGTTGGCATCTGCGGCTAAAAAGTGGTCAGTTTGATGTCGCCGATGTGGTGATTGCCGCAACCGGTGTGCTCCACCATCCCAGTACCCCCGATATAAAGGGTATGGACAGTTTCCGCGGTAAGCTGTTCCACAGCTCGCGCTGGGATCACAGCGTTTCATTGGAAGGCAAGCGCATCGGGGTCATCGGAACCGGCTCAACGGGCGTGCAGATACTGTCTGCGCTGTCAGGCAAGGTCGCGCATATAGAGCACTATGTGCGCACACCGCAGTGGATCATGCCGGTCGAGAACACGCCATACAGCGAGGAGCAGCGTAAAGCCTTTCACGAGGATCCGCTTGCACTGGAGGAGGTTATGAAAACAGCGGAATATCTGGCCAGCGTGAACAGTTATACGCAGGTGATCACCCGCGAAAACATGGACGCTGCGCAGTTCTGGAAAGAGACTTGTCTGAGGAATCTCGAAGACAGCGTTGCCGACCCGGTGTTGCGTGAACGCTTGCGTCCAGACCACGAACCACTGTGTAAGCGGCTTATTTTCTCGCCCGATT
Source organism: uncultured Halioglobus sp. (assembly GCA_963934845.1). Lineage (GTDB taxonomy): Bacteria > Pseudomonadota > Gammaproteobacteria > Pseudomonadales > Halieaceae > Marimicrobium. The sequence goes on from CAWWAG010000001.1 coordinate 66,654, forward strand.
ATTATCAGGCCATACAGCACCCGCAGGCTGCGCTGGTAACAGAAGAGATAGAATGCATTGAATCTGACGGCATTCGTACCAGCGACGGGATAGTACACAAACTGGATATTATCGTGCTCGCCACCGGGTTCAAACCGGATCAGTTCATGCGGCCAATGCAGATGAGCGGCGCCAACGGTGTGACGCTGGAGAGCCTGTGGGCGCAGCGGCCCAAAGCCTATCTCGCCATCAGCATGCCTGACTTCCCCAATTTCTTCATGCTCAATGGACCCAATGGCCCGGTGGGCAACTTCCCGCTTATCGATATTGCCGAACACCAGTGGCACTACATAGATCAGATGCTGGAAAAACTGCGCAGAGGTGATTGCACCGAAATTTGCGCCTCGGCCGAGGCGCTGGAACGTTTCGAGGAAAAGCGCATCGCCGCTGCAAAGACAACCGTCTGGTTTGTTGGCGGGTGCAAGAGCTGGTATCTCGATGCCGAGGGTATCCCCGCCAGCTGGCCCTGGAACTATGACCGTTTCGTTGCCGAAATGAAGGAACCGAGATGGAGCGACTTTGAATTGACTGTGCCCGAAATGCTTGAGCCCGCATAAGCGATGAACTAATTTCTGCGGCAGCTGGCCGCCGAAATTCTCAGCCACCTGCGCTTATTCGGGGGCGGATGCCACCACCTTGTTCAGTCCCGGGTCATTGGGCGGGTGATACACACAACGAGTCCCTGCGGGGTGGTAGATATACGCCACGCAGCCGTTGCAGTTGTCACACCCAGACTCGGTGCGTTCACCGCTGCGAAATTTGTTCACCAGTGCCGGGTCGTGTATCAGTGCGCGCGCCGCGACCACACACTCGAATCCCTCCGCGACGGCTTGCTCTGCGTTGGCAAGCGATTTAATGCCACCGAGATAGGCCAGTGGCAGCTCAACTGCCGCGCGAATTTTGCGAGAGTACTCCAGGAAGTACATCTCTTTGAAGGTGACATCGGGTTCGCTTGCGGCCGCGCCTTTCATCGCCCATGCGGTCAGCCAATCGCCCTGTTGCTTCAGAATCTTGATAATCTCCTGGCGGTTCATTCGACTGCCGAACATAAACCAGGTGGATTCCACGTTGCGACCACCGCTCAGCACCAGCATATCAGCGCCCGCTGCCTGCAGCGCCTGCGCCGTAATAATCCCATCCTCAATTTTGGCGCCGCGACGGGTACCGTCGGCCACATTGATTTTTGCCAGCACAGCGGTAGAATCCCCCACGGCTTCTTTTACTGCGGCCAATACGCGCGCGGGAAAGCGCGCGCGGTTCTCGGCGCCGCCACCATACTCGTCCTCGCGGCGGTTGCTCAGCGGTGAAATGAACTGGTTTAGCAGATAGCCATGGCCCATATGCAGCTCCACCGCATCAAACCCTGCGTCGCGCGCCAGACGGGCGGCGGCGACAAATTCCTCGATAACGCGCTTCATATCGGTTTCGTTCATGGCGCGTTGCAAAAAGTTGCCTTTAAGCACTCCGGCAGGATTAAAACCGGAACTGGAGCTGATGGTGCGACCTTTCACCTTCATGCCGGTAACAAATGAACCGCCGTGGGTTATCTGGGCCGAGATTGCTGCACCCTCAGCATGCACGGCGTCAGTGAGAGCGCGCAGGTCTGGCAGTATTTTGGAACGCATCCATATCTGGTTGGGCAAGGTGCGTGCTTCCGGCGCGACCGCCATATAGGCGACGGTAGTCATGCCAACGCCACCCCGGGCGAGGTCGCTGTGATGCTTCACCAGCGCTTTTGTGGGAAAGCCATCCATGCACATCGCCTCGTTGGCCCCGGACTTGATAAAACGATTGCGCAGCGTGAGTGGACCGATGGTAATCGGATCAAACGGTGAGTCAGCTGTATTCATGTTGTTACCAGTAATGCGAATGTGGGTCAGTGTAGCCTGGCGCATATCCTAGCAAACTTTGAACCAATATCGTCAGTACTGCGACAGCTTTTCGCCGGCAGCACTTGCGGCCCCCGCCGGTTCCGGGTCAAAGTCGCTGCGCATCTCGTGCCAACAGGGATTATCCTCGGGATCGATCTGCGAGCCTGTGGTCGGCGGTCTCCATACCCGCAGTTAATTCAAACAGTCGACCTCGGTCAAGCCATGGCTTTGCTACGCAGCGGGTTTAAAGGTGTAGCGCACCGGCATTGATTTCAGGCCGCCGACAAAAATGGCCTGCACCCATTCAGGATCGGTGGCCATTTCAATATGCTCAAGGCGCGGCAGCAGTTCGCGGAAGAACATCTCGATTTCCAGTATTGCCAGATGTTGGCCGAGGCACATATGCCCGCCGTAACCAAACGCCAGCTGGTTGCGGTTGTCCCGCTCTATGTCGAAGGTGTCCGGATCGTCAATGGCGCTGCTGTCGCGATTGGCCGAGGGGTACCACAGACACAAGCTGTCACCGGCCTTCAGTTGTTTACCCTGCAGTACAACGTCCTCGGTAGTGGTGCGCATCATGTGCCGTACCGGCGACACCCAGCGAATCATCTCGCGCGCGGCCTGTGGTGCCAGATCGGGGTTGTTGCGCAGTTTCTCCAGTTGCTCGGGATGTTCCAGTAACGCTTTCATGCCGCCGCTGATCGTCGCGGAGGTAGTATCGTGTCCGGCTGTTGCAGTGATGATGAAATAGCTGATCTGATCGAGCTGCTCCATCGGTTCGCCGTCGACCAGGGCATTGGCGAGAATGGATGCTAGATCGCCTGTGGGTTTTTTCTTGCGGTCTTCCACTACGTCAGTGAAGTACGCAAAGAAGTCCATCAGCACCGCCAGCCCATCACCTACATCACCACCGCGGGATTGTGTAGGGTCCTGACCGCCAAACAATTCCTGAGTCAGTTTCAGCATCATTGCCTCTTCCTCAGGCGCGACACCGATAATCGACATGATCACGCGCAGTGGATAGAGCAGGGCGATATCCTTGACGAAATCGCAGTCGCCGCCCATCGCCTCCATTTTGTCGACATACTGTTTGGCGATGACTTTGATATCCCCGTGCAGTTTGCCAATGGGCCCGGGCTTGAACCAGTCCCGCGTTACATTGCGCAATTTCTTGTGCTTGGGATCATCCATGTGGATCAGGGTTTCCAGACCATTACGCGTGCCAAATTTCTCCAGCAGTGCGCGCTCGAATTCCCGTTGAATCAATACGGTGCGAGGATTGTTTAGAAACGCAGCATTGTTCTGGCTAATAGCTTTGATGTCCTCGTGTTTGGTGATGGCCCAGAACGGTTCGAAATCGGGATGTTCTACGCGGGAGACAGGATCTTGCTCACGCAATTGCCGAAACAGATCGTGCATAGTGGTTTCATCGCCCATAATGGCGGGGTTGAGTAAATTCAGGGAGAGATCCATTAGGTGCCTCATCTATCGGAAAAATTCAAAAGCATATACAGGGATGGAGGATTAATCTACCGGCGCGCTCATTTCAATTGGCGGTTCACTGCTGTAACAGGCAGGCGTATATAAAGGAGCTTCGCTTTCCACAAGATACTCCGATAACGGACGACCTCAGGAAAAGTTGTTCCGACAGCGATAATAGATTTGAGGGCAATACCGGATTCGAGGGCGAGATCCAGATCCAGGTCCAGGTCTCGGGTGAGGTTCTCACCGGGGAGGAGGCCCACTTCTTTCTTCCCTTCGAGGTGCCAGCGGGCGCAGCTGAGATCGAAATCCTCCACGACACGGCGATGCTCGCGCCGCAGACCGCGCGATGGCTGTACGAATCACCGCCGGCGCTTGAGTCCACTGCGCGCTGGTGCGTAGGGGAGTTCCACTCGCACACCTTGGAATTCGATGGCTCCGTGACCATCGACGAGCTTGTCTCATTGGCGGAGAGCCGTGGCCTCGACTTCGTCCTCATGTCCGAGCACAACACGGTGAGCCAGTTCAGCCGTTACCCCGCGCTTGGCCAGTGCGGATGAAGTGGCGAGGAACAGAACGAAAAACAGGATGAGTCACACCAAAAAAATATTAGCACACGCCGTGCGCTGGAGCTTGCCGAACATGGAAGGAGAGGAAATGCATAGGCAATAGGTGTATCCTCTGACCCTGCTGTTTGTTCTTAGCGTGAAGAAAAGTGCAATCGTCAGTGGCCTGTGATCTGCCCGGTGTGTGAGGCAATCAAACAGGCTGGGCTGGTGAGCCCCAACACACGCATCGTGGTGGAGAGACCCCCGGGTGTCACCAGGTGCTGGGAATTTTATGACAGAGCCGACGCGATGCGGGATATACTGCAGAATCACCTGCTACAACTGTTGTGCTTGACGGCGATGATTCGCGACAATACCGTATTGGGCCAGTATCAGGCTGGCACAGCTGGTGGCAAGGCTGTGCCGGGGTACTGTGAGGAGGAAGATGCACAGCCGCGCTCTAAAACAGAAATTTTCGTTGCGATCAAGGCGCACATCGATAACTGGTGGTGGGCGGGTATATTTTTGTCTGCGCACCGGGAAATGTCTACACGTGCAGTTTTCTGAAATCGTAGTGGAGTTCAAGCCCGTGCCGCACTCCATTTATCCCCGGCAGCGCGTGATGGATGCCCCGAACCGTCTGATCATTCGACCGCAGCCGGAAGAGAATGAGCCTGACGCGACGCCGGATGCCTACCAGCGTCTGCTATTGGATGTGATCCGCGAGAATCCGACTCTGTTCGTGTGCGCTGATGAGGTGGAGGATGCCTGGATATGGGTTGATAAGATCAAGGCGCTGTCGGAGGGCTCTGGCAAACCCCGGAGAAAAACGCCGCCGGTAGTTGGGGTCCCACCAGCGCCGTCGCGCTGATTGCGCGCGATGGTAGAAGCTGGCGAGAGTATTCCTGAGATGCACCACAGGCTTTATGAGTTTGACACAAACGCGGAGCTGTCGATGAATTTGGCCGTTCGCATAGCGTCGAATCTGGCAGCGGCACTCGCCGAGCGGGGCGAGGCAACCCTCGCGGTGTCGGGTGGCTCGACCCCCAAGTCCCTGTTTAAAGCGCTGTCATTGCAGGCGTTGGACTGGTCGCGTGTTACGATCACCCAGGTGGACGAGCGCTGGGTGGAGGAGGATCACGCCGACTCGAATGCGCGGCTGATAAAACAGTCTCTGTTACAGAACGCGGCCTGTGCTGCGAACTTCTGTTCGATGAAAGTCCCCGCCGCGTCACCGTTCGACGCCGAAGCCGCCGCCAGTGAGAAACTGACAGCCTTTGCCGCTGGCATCGACGTGGTGGTACTGGGTATGGGCGAGGACGGTCATACCGCGTCTTTCTTCCCCGGGGCGGCCAGTCTGTCACGCGCGATGTACCCCGCTGGTACCGAGCTGTGTGTGGCGGTGCGACCCCCAGCAGCCCCGTACGATAGAATGACACTGTCGCTCGCAGCGCTATTGCGCGCGCGACACACCTACCTGCACATCGTAGGGCCAGCCAAGCAAGCTGTGTTAGCGAGCGCCAGTGAACCGGGCAGTGCAGCTGTTCTGCCGATTCGCGCGTTCCTACATTGCGATATGCTCGAATTGGATATTTACCACGCAAACAGGAATTGAATGATGTACCCGGTAGTGGAGGAGGTCACCGCAAATGTGCGTAGACGAAGTGAGTCGTCGCGACAGGCCTATCTGGAGCGCTGTCGCAGATCGCACGGCGATACGCCGCCGAAGCGCACGCTGTCGCGGCAATAGGGCGCACGGCTACGCCGCCTGTAACGAACACGAGAAGCATTAGAGGGTAGCCTTATAGGACGATTGCGCGACGGCGATGTGATAGAGCTGGACCCGCACCGGGGCCAGCTTAATGTGCTGCTCTCCATAGCGGAATTGGAGTCGCGTCCACTGGCGCAACAGACGCTGCATGAGACCACACTGGGCCGTAACCTGTTTGATGTGTTTCGACGTAATGTTAGCAAATCCACCAGCGGTGCCTCGGTGTTCGGCGCAACCGCAGACGCCAAAGTAGACTAAGGATACGGCAATGTTAAAAGCACTCTTCCTCGATATGGATGAAACACTGTGCGACACGCAGGCGGCCAATAAAGAGGCCACCCGCTTAATGGGCGAGGAACTGGATGCGCTATACGGAGCGGCAGTGGACAGCCAGACAGCGGCGCAGTCATACGTTCTCGGTATGTATCGCCAGTGGAGCGACAGCCAGCGCGCGATCTACCAGCCCATTATCGACCAACACGGTGAAGGTGCCTTTCGCTCCCAACTCATTCGTGACCTATTGGCCGAGCAAGGCATTGATGACGTCAAAGAAACCAGCGCGCAGGCCCTGCTGGATAAGTTCGACAGGGACCGCCTGAACGCATTCCAGTTTTACCCCGGTATCGAAGACTTCCTGGCCGAAGCGCGCAAACTGTTTACCCTGGTGGTGATCACCAATGGCCCGGAGTACTCACAAGTCCCGAAGGTGCAAGCGGTACATTTGGCCCGGCATGTCGATCATATTATAATTGGTGGGCAGGAGCCCGCGCAAAAGCCAGCGCCTTCGATATTTGAAAAAGCCCTGAGGCTGGCGAACTGTGAAGCCCATGAGGCCATCCATGTCGGCGACAGTCTGGCCGCTGATATTGCCGGTGCGCACAGCAGTGGCATTACCTCTGTGTGGATTCAACACCAGCAGCCGCTGGATGCCGAGTTGGGGATTAATCCGAATCACACTGTGTTGCATCCTAGTGAGGTGCCTGCGTTGATTCGGGAGATTCATGCGGGGTAGGCTGTATTCTAGGGAGACCGTGACCGTTTGGCTGAAACAATCCAGTGAGCACTCAGGAGTTTTTGTGTTATTTGTATCCAGCTATGGATATGGCTAGTAGCCATGTATAGCGACACATACCTACACATACCTACACAGAGCTAGGGAATCTCTGAATAAATCTCCGATTTTGGTAGGGTAGGAAAATCCCGTTGAAGAGACAAGCTCATGGATCAATTGATCCTTCTCAGACGGAAAGACTCAAAGCACATCAGAGAGCCAAGGTGGAGCACCCGTTTCGCTACATCAAGCGGGTGTTCGGCTATGACAAAGTTCGTTATCGTAGTTTGGAGAAAGATGGCGAGCGGCTACACATGCTGGTAGCCTCCAACAATTTAATGGTGGGCAAGACATACATTCTAACATAGGATAGTAGGGCCTTTAGAACACCGGACGGTGATTTACAGAATGGTTTCCAGACAAAAACCCGCTTCGAGAATTGAAATAGTGCGAATTTACCAGAGCTAAACTAAAAGTTCTAAGTTATTCAGAGGTTCGCTAGTTTTAGACGAAATACCTCCACTTGGCGACAACACAGAATTAGTTGTTAGCTGAAATAAAGAATTCGAAATATGCTCAAATTAATCGAGATTTTTGTTGCGCGGTTTCAAATTCCAAGTGCATCACAGGTTAGACTGCTTACGCAGCCCTGTGATCGCTCATCAATTGGGCTGGAGTTTTTAAGTCCAGATCTCTTCTTGGCCAAGAGTTAAGCCGCCTCAACGCCCGCGCGCTTTACCTCTATCTGCTCAACTTTCTTGAAGTCTGTGTTCTTGGGAAAATATTGTCGCAGCAGGCCATTGGTGTTTTCATTTAGGCCCCGCTCCCAAGAGCTGTAGGGTTGGTTACAGTCAGCTTCGTCACCCACTCGACTATTGTCATCAGGGCACCGCTGTGGCCCTTACCGATTACCGTGTCGATCTCCCAGTCTTCGAGGCGCGACTTGTCGTCACATTCGAGGTTGAGATACAGGACGTTGATGGATTATGAAAAGGACCTTAACAAAGTGTCCAAAATTTTTTGACCACTCCATACAGCATTGCGTAACGCTTAAATGCAGTAAAAAAAACGCCACCTTAGTGGGTGGCGTTAGGCTAATCTTGCATTAAAATTTGTAGTCAGTCGCCTTAGCTTATTTTAGGTGAAGCACATGGCGCCAGGTACCATCTGATAAATGGGTTGTTTCCATCCAGCCACTTGCATTGGTAAATTTTCCAGTTCCACCAATAATCGCTCGAGGAGTGGAAACTGAGTTTTGAAGTGCAGCTTTAGAGCTCTCATATTCAGCAATTCCCTGAATCACTATTTGATCTGTAGTACCTTTACCAAAATCAAAAGTTGCGCTCGTCATTCTGTATTGAGTTTCCTTGGATGTAGTAACTCCGGTCGTTGTCATAATCCAGTCAGTAGTCACTGCATCACCTTTATTTGTTTTGGCAGGGAATTGCCAAATTCTGATATCACCAACTGATTCACCAGGTTCCCCGGAATCTATATATGTCGGCGCTGGTATTGGAGGGTGAGTGACCGTTAGGGTTTCCTCAGCATGAGCATTGACTGAAAATACTGTAGCTAGTGTAATAAAAATAGTTTTATAAAAATGCATAGTTAATCCTATATTTAAAAAGTTAAAAAATTACTGCTTTCAAGCAGAAGTTATCTGCTTTGTTTGAATAGACCACTTGTTTTGTAATTCAACCAAGGGAACATTAGCGTAATCAAAGAAGTCAATTCCAAGTACGAAATCTATTGCACATTGTTTGCCGCGACGAAGAGCATCTGCGATGCGCTCTGGGCCATCTTGAACTTCTAGCTCATGACCTAAATGCGGAGCATTACCGACAACCGTCTTGAGAAGACCGCCTTGAAAAATGCTAAGGACGCCTAAAAAAGCCATTACCGCACCAGGCGAGTCTGTAGTCATGGCGCTATAGGCTGCAACCTCCATCTCACCAATGCCATCAGAATCATAATCAGTTAGAACATGAATCCAATCATGGTGGGCAACCGAATGATTCACGCTACCAACTACACCGGGAAATGGAAAACCCCTTTTTTTATAGAATTCCCATAAGCCACGCCCTAAGCTTTTATCAGGGCAATGCTGCAAAGCTTCATAGCGCGCCTCAATCTCAGGGGATGCCTCAATAGTGAGCATGATTGCCTCTAAGCCGTAATGATTCTCAAGTTCGGGAAAAGAAGGATCTTCAAGATCTTTGTCGTGATAGTAATTGGTCCGATAAAAATCCTGTTGCGCTAAGGCAATAGATTTTTTCGCAAGGTCTCGTAATAAAGCAATTCCATCATTGTGTATGCCTAATTTATTGGCCCATAAAGTTACCGAATCCGATATCTCCTTCGGAATTTCACTACAAAGCATCTCTACAGATAGCATGAGATCAATCACTTCATTGCGCATCTCTTGCTCTGGCATGAGCCGAGAAAACTCATCAATGCTGATTGCAGGTAAGGTATGAAAATCACAGTCATACTGCATTAATTGTTTAAAAATAACGCTTAGGAATTGCGGCTGCAGTTCATTAACCCAGCCATTTACTCTGCAGGTACTAACAACCGCAGCAGCCATTAAGGGGGCGTCTGAGGGAAGGGTGTGCTTAAAAAACATATAAATAGCTCCTAATAAGAACGTATTGTCCCATGATTTTGATTGGTATCAACTTCTAGATATAGTTAGAGCTTTAATTAGCCCATGAAATAAAGCAGAGTGCATGATATTTCTCAAGAATTGTCAAGGTGCCGGACTTAAATTAGCATGGGAAATAACGTACCAGCCAGCACTTTGTTTGCCAAACATCTAAGGAATATTTCGGGTTATCAGAGAGCGCTTTGCCATCAATAAATTCTTTAGGAACAATAGTGTAAGAAACAATAAGCACATTCTCTGACAGGGTAGCCTTCAAATTTTCGATTTTGTAACCTTTGACCTTTGTATTCTTTCAATTTCCAACCACCGCTTGCGGTCTTGGGCGCCAAGATTCAGCACTTGTTGAGAATTTGGCGAAAGTGTTTTTTAAGACTCTCCATCTCCACATTCTTCACTTGACACCATCACATGCGCTGCAGTTTCATTGCCAGCTGCATCACAGGGTAGACTGCCGGTCGTCGTGTTATACAAGATGTAGCTTATGGCAGTGGTAGAAGAGCCATCAGTATCCTATTCTCGATCAAAGAACTATCGTATAAAACATCCACAAAATCAGCTGGGCTGGTAATGATCAATTGCAACGTACTCACCTAAAAAATTCACCGGTTTACTGCCTGGTAATACTGACGACCTGGGCTGCGGGCAAAAAGGGTCTAGGGGTTCTTGGCCCATACAATCCTGTTTGGTTACCTGAGATATCCTATAAAAGAACGTTTTATAGATCAAGGATCCTGAGAAAAATTGAGCCTTAGGTCAAACAGAGCCACCTGGCTGCTGATACCACACGAGAAGCCAATACCAGTGAAGTCGGTGATATCAAGCGCGAAAACGGTGAGCTGAAGCAAGCCATCGTCGAGCTTTACCTGCGCCATGAATGGCTGAAAGCACGGGCAATCGAGCACACCCGGCGTGCACCGTATCATCCACAGACTCAAGGGAAGATTGTGCGCTACACCGTTCGATGAAAAACGTGGTGAAGCTGGAACACGACTACTTTGCCTCGGAACTGAAAGCGACGATTGCGGCGTGGGTGGAGCACTACAACAACGAGCGTTATCACTAGTGCATAATGTCACACCGGCCGACGTTTACCATGGGTGGCGCAATGACATACTGGATCAGCGGGCGTTGATAAAATCGCGCACGCTGGGTCAAAGAAAAATACACAATCTGAAATTAGCAGGCTAAACTGAATGCGCAATTGACAGAAAAGTGTCTCTTAGAAAACCCGGTGAGTGGCCCCAGATGATCTGACGACGTATAGTGGGGTGTAGTAAACGGTTGATGGTTTACAGTGACACTTGAGTGAGTCTTATGGAAAAGAAGAGTGAATCCCTCATTGAAGAGTTCCAGCGGTATTTTAGTATTGAACAGGCAACTACACCGGCGCAGTTAGAGAGCGTGTATAAGGTTCGGTACAGGGTCTACTGCGAGGAATTTCAATATGAGCCCGCTTCAGCTTGTCCCGACCAGCTGGAAACAGACGAGTTCGATGCCCATTCCAGGCATTGCATGGTGGTACATAAGGCTACTGGGGTGCCGGCTGGTTGTGCCAGACTTGTTCTGGCGGATGACCAGCGACTGATGCCGATGGAAAAATTTTGCGCCACTGCGATCGATGAGAAGCTTATCCGGACCTTTGATGGGCGGCGAGACGCCCTCTGTGAGTTCTCCAGATTGGGTGTGGACGGCGCATTTCGACGCCGTCCCGGCGAGCGCGAGTCACGATTTGGCGAAATCTCTGCGCTGGAATTCAGTTCGCGGGAGGAGCGCACATTCCCGCTGGTTGCGATGGCCACTATTCTTTCAGCGCTCGCCCTGAGCGAACTGATAGGCCGACCACACTGCTTTGCGATGATGGAGCCTTTTTTGCCTCGCCTGTTACGGCGATCTGGGCTTATTGCGCTCCCCGCTGGTGAAGACATCGAATACCATGGAGTCCGTTCGCCTTTCTATTGGGATACACGCGAGGGGGTGAGTACGCTTCAGGAAGAATTTAAGGCGTTCTACCGCGCTATTCTTGCTGATTTTACCGCCGCCTCATCCAGCCTGTCTGGTGCGGTAGAGCGGTCCGAGACGACCCGGCGCGGGGACAAAACCACAGGGATGGTCTGGTCACAGTTATTTCAGCCACAGTTTGCGAGTTAGTATGTCCGCCCCGGTTTACTTGTGCTTTTTTTATGCTTAATTTTGGTGCGCGCTTGTTAATCGCTCGAGCGCTGCATAAGATGCGAGGTAACCCGTTGGAGTGATATCCCTTGTTAAGGGACAGTCTGACAGGGCCTATCATTACAATGGATTTCGAGGCATTGAATGTCATTTGATTACCATGAGGCCTTTTCCCGTAATCTGGGCTGGGTAACTGAGACAGAGCAGGAAATTCTGCGTAACAAGCGCATCGCGATTGCGGGCATGGGTGGTGTCGGGGGCAGCCATCTGCTGACACTGACGCGACTCGGTATTGGCGAATTTAATCTCGCAGATTTCGACCAGTTTGAACTCGCCAATTTCAACCGTCAGGCAGGCGCTAGCATGCCTCATTTGGGAAGAAACAAACTCGAGGTGATGGCGGAGTTGGCCCGGGGCATTAATCCAGGCTTGAAACTCGAGCAGTTCCCCGCCGGAATAGATGCCAATAACCTCGATGCTTTTCTGGAGGAAGTCGACCTCTATGTGGATTCTCTCGATTTTTTCGCAATTGATATCCGCCGTGCGGTATTTGCCGCCTGCCATGCGAAAGGCATTCCCGCCATTACCGCCGCGCCACTGGGTATGGGGGCAGCCGTGGTGTGCTTTTTCCCCGGACAAATGAGTTTTGAAAACTATTTCTTGCTCGAAGGCCAGTCGAGGGAGGAGCAGGCGCTGCGGTTTATGCTGGGCCTGGCACCCAACCCCCAGCAACTGGCGTACCTGGCCGATGACAGCAAGGTAGATCTGAAGGCTGGGAAAGCCCCCTCAACCCCTATGGCGTGTGAACTCTGTGCCGGTTTTGCGGGTACTTACGCGCTGAAGATCCTGCTTTCAAGGGGTGGTGTGCCGGCGGCGCCTCGGGGCATACACTTTGACGCCTACCGCAACCGGTTGGTGACAACGTGGCGCCCATGGGGCAACGCCAATCCGATACAACGGCTTGGCCTGGTTATCGCTCGCAAACGCATCAGGGCCGGCTTGTCGGCAAAGGGAAGTGTTAGCAAGCCTCGTGCGCGTCCGATCGAACGTATTCTGGACCTCGCGCGCTGGGCCCCCAGTGGTGACAACGACCAGCCCTGGCGTTTTGAGATAGTCGATGAGCACCACGTGCGCATCCATGGTCGAGATACCCGGGAATGGTGTGTGTATGATCTCGATGGTACGTCCAGCCAAATAGCGTTGGGCGCGTTACTTGAGACACTGCGCATCGCGGCATCCGCTGAGGGGATGAAGGTAGAGTCTGTGTTGTGTCCGGATTCTCGAGAACACTCACCGTTGATCGATGTCAGGCTGATTGCCGATGATACGGTGCTTCGCGATGTACTGCTGCCCTTTGTCACCGCAAGGGTGACTCAGCGTCAACCTTTTTCTACGCGATCATTGTCAGACCATCAAAAACAGACACTCGAGCAAGCCGTGGGGGAGGGGTTCAGTGTGCGCTGGGTTGAGGGTAGCAAGGGACGTCGCCAGATGGCCACATTGCTGTTCCACAATGCCCACATCCGACTCTCGACGCCGGAAGCCTATCAGGTGCACAAGCAAAATATTGAGTGGGGCGCGCAGTTCAGTGAGCACCATATTCCCGAAGGTGCGCTGGGATTAGATCTGCCGACGCGCAAGATCATGCGCTGGGCGCTGAAGAGTTGGGGGCGGGTGCGGTTCCTGAACCAGTTTCTGGCCGGCACCTGGTTGCCACGGCTGCAAATGGATTGGCGTACAGCACAGGGTTGCGCCGCACACTTCGTCATTGTCGCCGACCAGCCCTTGCTAACGGTAGAGGACTATCTGGCTGGCGGCAGTGCCATGCAGCGTTTCTGGCTGCAGGCCACGCGGCTGGGACTGCAGCTGCAACCAGAAATGACCCCGGTTATTTTTTCACGCTACGTGGCGCAGGGCCGGACTTTCACGTCGATCGCCGCGGAGCAGGCCCTGGCCGAGAAATTGGCGGGTGACTTGAGCAAACTGGTGGGCGCTGTCGAAGATCCGCTGCAGCGGGTCTATATGGGGAGGGTCGGTTTTAGCCCGGCCCCCACGTCCCGCTCAGTGCGCCCATCACTGGAATCCCTGCTCATTGACGCTCCCAGCCAGTAGCGCATGGCGGCGATTGCTACTCGTTCGCGCAAAATACGAGTCCTGTTTTTTGCCGAGGCAGTGACACTTGCGCATGTGGTTCGGCCCGTCACGCTCGCCCAATCGCTTGATCCGCAGCAGTTCGAGGTGCACCTTGCCCACCATCCGCGTTATCGGGAGTTGCTGGGTGAGCTATCCTTTACAGAGCACGAAATCCGGTCAATCACCCCTCAGCAATTTATGCAGGCTTTGGCCGCCGGAAGTCCTGTCTATGACCTGCCGACGCTGAGTGCCTACGTCGAGGAGGACCGAAAACTCATCGCTGACGTGCAACCAGATCTTATCGTGGGTGACTTTCGCTTGTCGCTGGCGGTGAGCGCCGAGCTGGCAGCAGTGCCTTATATTGCTCTCAGCAATGCCTATTGGTCACCCTATAGCCAGCAGGACTATGTCGTGCCCGAATTGCCGCTGACTAAAATCCTCGGGCTTACCCTCGGTCAGTGGCTGTTCTCCTTTGGGCGCCCATTCGCTTTCGCGATGCACTGCCTGCCAATGCACAATTTGCGCCGCAAGTACGGCCTGCCAAGCCTGGGTTTCAATTTGAGGCAGGTGTACACGCATGCGGATTATACGCTGTATGCCGATATACCCAATCTCTTCCGTATGCGGAATTTGCCATCGCACCATCGGTTTATTGGACCGGTGGTCTGGTCACCCTGTGGCCCTCGCCCCGACTGGTGGCAGAAATTACCACAGGGCTCACCCATCGTTTATGTCACACTGGGCAGTTCCGGCAATGCCAACTTACTGCCTCGATTGATTGCCGCACTGGGCGAAGTCGATGTCACAGCGCTGGTCTCCACCGCAGGGATACCGCTGCCGGACGCTGCGCCAGCGAACGTCTATCTGGCACCCTACCTGCCCGGTGAGGAAGCGGTGAAGATGGCCAGCCTGGTGATTTGTAACGGCGGGAGTCCCAGTACCCATCAGGCGCTAGCGCAGGGGGTTCCGGTCATTGGAGTGGCCAACAACCTGGATCAGTACCTGAATATGGCCGCTATCACAAAAGCTGGCGCAGGCCGTCTTCTGCGGTCGGGAACCTGTGATTCCAGAGAACTCATAGCGACCATCAACTGGATGCTGTCTGATTCATCCTGTCGCGAGGCGGCACGGGCACTCGGCCTGTGGCTAACTCAATACGATTCCCTGAAAATATTCTCCAGTACAATCAGTGAGATATGTGGTTTAGTGGGGCTTGGTCAGGAGGCGCACTCATTGCAGTAGTGCCGGGGCGTCAGTTTATAGCTCGAACTGACGGAATTATAATTGAATGCTTGCCAAGCATTTTGTATAAATTAAAATGTGTTAAGCAATCAATAAGATAGATGTACCATTGAGACTAGCTGATCAACGGATCAGGGATGATATATGCGTAAGATCACAGCGGGTCAAATTGGTGTTTTTGTGCTGCTGTTGGCGTCGATCATCCTGTTGGCGGTAGTCTCCACCAATTTTCTTGCTAACAGGGCTTGGCTGGGTGATTTCTACGCTGTGGTCTATGTCATCGTCCTCGCTATATTAGTGTACAGTTGGGCGTTCGTGATTTATCGGCTATTCCTGCGCGTTTGTCCACTTCAGGAGGGTGATATAGAGCCGGGTTCCCGCGCGGAGTTCGCTGCTCAAATCAATATTCTGTTTTATTTGATGTTGTTCAACACCCTGATTCGTACAGATTTTTTACCCGTCCCACTCAAGACACTGGTGTATTCGATGCTGGGTACCAAAATTGGGTCGAATAGCTTCAGTCCGGGCACGATACTGGACCCGCCGCTCACTGAAATAGGTGATAACACGATTATTGGCCACGCTGCGACCTTGTATTCCCACGCTATAGAGGGACACCACTTCGCTCTGCAACGTATCGTATTGGGAAACAATGTGACAGTAGGCGCTCACGCCATCATTATGTCTGGCGTAACTGTTGGCGATGGCGCCATTGTCGCTGCCGGGGCAGTGGTGAAAAAGGACACACGCATTGCGCCAGGTGAACATTGGGGCGGCGTACCAGCCCGCCGGTTGGGGAGTGCCTCCAGCGTTTCAAGCCCCGATGAAGCAAGCGATTCCTGATACACGCTAACGCACTCACCAACAAATTTTCTAGTGGAGCGAACAAGTTATATGAACAGGCAATTATTAAAATGTGTGGCGATTGGCGCTTTTATTCTGGTGGCTTCCTGCGCGAAAGACTTGACGTCGCAAGAGCACATCACCAAAGCCCGTGAATATATAGTGGCGGGAGAATTTGATGCGGCGAGTATAGAGCTGAAAAATGCCGCGAGTAAGGATCCCAATAGTGCTGAGGTCCGTTATGAACTCGCTAATGTCGCGCTGGCTATGGGGGAGGGGCCTGCAGCGGAGAAGGAGGCTAGCCGCGCCGAAGAGCTGGGCATGCTGTCGCGAGAGGTTGTGCTTGTGCAACTTCAGGCTATTTATTTGCAAGGTGATTTTGACAGGCTGCTGGCCAAATCGGAGAAGCTTCCCCAAAAGTTGGCGTCCTCGGCGCTCGCGGATATCCACGCTTACCGCGCACACGCGCTGATTCAAAAGCAGCAGTTCAGGTTGGCGGATGCTGAAATAGCGAAGGCACTCAAACTCAACGAGACCTCGGTGGTTGCGGTGCTGGCGAAAGCCAGTTACGAAGCGCAGGTTGGTCGTAAAGAGACTGCCATGACACTGGCCCGAACAGCGCTGGATATAGGCCCTAATTCACCGGAAGGCTGGGCGCTGATGGGGGACTTGCTAGCGGATGGTGGTGATCTCGAGGGAGCCAGGGATGCCTATGATAAAGCCGTCGCCAACCGTAACTATGTGTCGTTGTTGTTGGCCAGGCGGGCACTGATTGAAGCGCAGCTTAACGATGTTGCCGCCGCGAAGGGCGATATTGCGAGCTTGTATAAATCTGGCTATAAAGATCATCCTTACGTCAATTTTGTCAGGGGTTATATCGAGTTCCAGCAGGAGAATTTCCCGCTTGCTTCACAGGCGCTGGAGGTTTCAGTCGCCGGTAACCAACAGGACCCACTCGCGAAGCTTTACCTGGTGGCCAGCTATATGGCGGAAGGGAAGATGGAGCAGGCCCAGATGATTGCCAACCAGCTGTATTACGACCTTCCAAACTCTGTCGAAATATCCCGAATGCTCGCCTCGCTTAATATTCAACAGCAGGATCTTGGTGCGGCCAAAACAACGCTGGGCAAACTGCTGGAGCAGCAGGAGGACGATGCAACGGCGCTCGGCATGCTCGGCTCGATTGCCCTGATGGAAGGCAGGGGCGACGAAGCTATTGATTACCTCCAGCGCCTGTCGAAGTTGTCGCCCGAGAATGCCTCAGTACAGGACATGTTAAGTCTTGCCAAGACCATGCGCGGGGACTTCGTCGAACAAATTATCGCTGCGGCAGAACAACAGGTGCCCGAAGGTGACTTTACCAAAGTACTGATTTCGGCCGGCGCTGCGCTTGAGCAAGGTCGATTGAAGGAGGCTGTTACGATAGCGGAAAACTTGCAGCAACAGTATCCGGACCGAGTGGAGCCGCTGAATATGCTGGCCACGATCTACCTCTATGGTGGGGATTGGCGCAGAGGAAAGTTGCTGTTGGAACAGGCGTTGACTATCCAGCCGATGGATCCCTCTGCAGTGAAAACATTGGCGAAGATTTACCTGCAAACGGGTGAGGCGCCGCGCGTCGAGCAGCTTATCAGCGCCTATTTGCAAGAAAACCCACAGGATGTGGAGGCCATAGGCATTCAGTCTCAGTTTATCGTCAGCACTAAAGATTTTCGGGACGGCGAGAAACTCTTGACAGAGCTGCTCGAGCAAGGCCCCGACAACCTGGAGGTTCAAGCGCGTCTGGCGAAATTGTATTTCGACAACCAGAATTATGAGCAAGTGTCTGTCCGCACCGAAAACCTGAATGAGGCCACTATAAAGTCACAGCCCTCCCTGATGGAGCTGCGCGGCAAAGCGCTGGCAAACCTGGGTAATGCCGAGGGTGCAGCGAGGGTATGGGGAAAATGGGTTGAGTTGTCACCGAATTCTGCGCTGGCAAACTTTTATTATGGGAGTTCCCTCGCCAACAATAACCAGTTAGCTCGAGCGCTTAAATATCTCGAAGCTGCTCGCAAGCTCAAGCCTGGGTATATGCCGGCACGTCTGGCGATCATTCGAACAACAGCTCAGTCGGGTAATATGGATAAGGCCTTCATAGAAATGAAACAACTGCAGTCAGAAATGCAGGAAGAGCGGGCCGATGTCTGGTACACGCAGGGCTGGTTGGACGCCAAGGCAGGTAAATTCGCAGCTGCTGAGGAGGCGATGCAGAAATCGCTGTTGCTGGAGCCCACGCCCGAGTCTGTGATGATACTTATCACCGCGATCAGTAGCCAGGATCGGGCGGATGAGGCGTTGAGTTTGCTGCAGGACTGGTCGGAAAAACTCCCCAAAAGCACCAGCCTGATGGTGGTGTTGGGGCAGAGTTACCTCGCTCGCAAGGATATTGAAAAGGCGATCGGCGTATATCAGCGGATACTCACTGCTGATCCAGAGTCGGTTTTGGCGCTGAAT
The DNA here is from genome assembly GCA_963934845.1 of uncultured Halioglobus sp. GTDB lineage: Bacteria > Pseudomonadota > Gammaproteobacteria > Pseudomonadales > Halieaceae > Marimicrobium. The sequence goes on from CAWWAG010000001.1 coordinate 84,964, forward strand.
AACCTGGCGTGGTTGACTCGTGAGACAGATCCCGCGCAAGCGCTCAAGTATGCCAAGCGCGGCATCGTGCTGGCGCCTGAGGACCCCTATATGCTGTCTACGTTAGGGACTGTACTGGCCGCAAATGGCAAAGTGGGCCAGGGGGAGCAAATGCTGCGCAAGGCGGTAGTGCTATATCCGGATATCATGCAATTGAAACTGGATTTGGGGCGTCTGCTGCTCAGTGTTGGCCAACCTGATGCGGCGAAGCCGTATCTGGAACTGGTCGTTGGCGGAGCAAAGCGCGATGATTTGGTCGCAGAGGCCAGAAAACTACTATTATCTGCCGGTGCGGGTGGGTAACGCTACAAGTGGACTGCGCTTCACACCGTAGTTGAATGCGGCGTATGAATGGCTATGTTATGAGAATTGGTTTCAGTTATGGACGTGGGATGAGACAGCCCAATTATGTATTAATTTAAGTTAATAACTGATGAGTGTCAGCTTTTTTTACAGTTGTGAGGGCTCAATCGTTTTTGAGGCGAAAAAAAATCTCCAAGCTTTTGTATTCAAAAGGATTATACTTTTTAGGCACAGGTTTTGCTTTATTTTACAAAGCTATGATTACACCCAGCAGTTAGTACGCTGGTTGACAGTTGTGATAAAAACTTAGGAGCTCAACATGAAATTTAGTAAAGGGAAAATGGCTTTGGCATTTAGCGCTGTACTGAGCGTGGGTATGGTTAGCCAGGCTTCTGCGGACGTGTACGGATTGAGTTACCTGGACATTGATAACTTGACTGTGGGATTTAATGCGACCGGTGGTGGGGCGGGGGTTTTTACTTTCAGCACTGGTCAGGATGCTGCTTTAAATGCCGTCGCTGATGGTAGCAGTGGTGCTGCCAGTTGCGGTGGCCTCTTTGGTGTAGCGAATTCTTGCGCCCCTGGTAGTCCCCACCTGAGCGGCACCGTTCAAAATGCTCCCGGCGGCGTTGTTACTCGCGGTGAGGGAGATTACACAAAATTCGGTACGGTTGGCGATTACGCCAACGCCGAAGCCGAGGTTATTTCCGCGACGCTGTTGGGCAACGCGGTCACCCACGTTGATTCGATTTCCGAGAGTAACCTGGATAACGGTACTGGCGCCCAGTCCAGTACCAATCTGTCCTCGAACACCAGCCTGAACTTGACGTTCGACGTCGGTTCTGCAGGCACATTGAGCGTAGCATTTGACGCGGTCATTGATGTCCTCACACAGGTGACTGGAGGTGATATTGGTCTTGCGCAGGCCAATTCAGGGGCTACCCTGGTGTTGCAGGGGGCGGGTAATACGCTGGCGTCCTGGGCGCCGACTGGTACCAATACAGTGACTACCTGCTTTGCCGGTTTGACCTGTACTGCTGCTGAAACTAACTTGTCACTGAATAATACGTCGTCTAGCGGTGGCAGTGCGAACTCAGTGAATGGCAGCGGCAGCTACAGAATAGATATTTCGGGCTTGACCAGCGGTTCTTATACGCTCGCGTTTAGCACCACGACCTCAACCGATCTGTTCCGTATTCAACAGGTGCCGCTTCCCGGTACGCTGCTGCTGATGGGAACTGGCCTGTTGTTGGGTGCACGTGCAACGCGACGTAAGAAGTAGCAAGAAATTTCCTGCCTGATTTTCCAAGCAGGTTTGAAAAAAGCCGCACCCATTTGGGTGCGGCTTTTTTTTGCCTGTGCTACGAGCCTGCTTGCAGGTACTGTTACCTTTGCGGAGTGAAAAATATTTTACATTTGAGCGATAGAAGGATGTCGTAAGAAAGGGCGAAAATTTGTAAGTTATTGTTATTTAATGATATTAAAAAGTTGGCATGTGGTTTGCTTTATTAACCGTGAGTAACGTTGAAAGTAAGCAAAATTGTACTGACTGACAATCGGGGCGAGTTAACATTCAGGAGTTCGAGATGAAATTCAGCAAAAATAAACTAGCGGCTGCTTTTAGCGCTGTACTGAGCGTGGGTATGGTTAGCCAGGCTTCTGCGGACGTGTACGGATTGAGTTACCTGGACATTGATAACTTGACTGTGGGATTTAATGCGACCGGTGGTGGGGCGGGGGTTTTTACTTTCAGCACTGGTCAGGATGCTGCTTTAAATGCCGTCGCTGATGGTAGCAGTGGTGCTGCCAGTTGCGGTGGCCTCTTTGGTGTAGCGAATTCTTGCGCCCCTGGTAGTCCCCACCTGAGCGGCACCGTTCAAAATGCTCCCGGCGGCGTTGTTACTCGCGGTGAGGGAGATTACACAAAATTCGGTACGGTTGGCGATTACGCCAACGCCGAAGCCGAGGTTATTTCCGCGACGCTGTTGGGCAACGCGGTCACCCACGTTGATTCGATTTCCGAGAGTAACCTGGATAACGGTACTGGCGCCCAGTCCAGTACCAATCTGTCCTCGAACACCAGCCTGAACTTGACGTTCGACGTCGGTTCTGCAGGCACATTGAGCGTAGCATTTGACGCGGTCATTGATGTCCTCACACAGGTGACTGGAGGTGATATTGGTCTTGCGCAGGCCAATTCAGGGGCTACCCTGGTGTTGCAGGGGGCGGGTAATACGCTGGCGTCCTGGGCGCCGACTGGTACCAATACAGTGACTACCTGCTTTGCCGGTTTGACCTGTACTGCTGCTGAAACTAACTTGTCACTGAATAATACGTCGTCTAGCGGTGGCAGTGCGAACTCAGTGAATGGCAGCGGCAGCTACAGAATAGATATTTCGGGCTTGACCAGCGGTTCTTATACGCTCGCGTTTAGCACCACGACCTCAACCGATCTGTTCCGTATTCAACAGGTGCCGCTTCCCGGTACGCTGCTGCTGATGGGAACTGGCCTGTTGTTGGGTGCACGTGCAACGCGACGTAAGAAGTAGCAAGAAATTTCCTGCCTGATTTTCTAAGCAGGTTTGAAAAAAGCCGCACCCATTTGGGTGCGGTTTTTTTTGTTTCATCGGTCACTTTGAGGCGCCTCTTTGTGAGCGATTACCCTCTCAGACTGGCCATCGGCCACTTAGAAATAACGCATTAATTCTATTCCCAGATAATCGTCTGCCCTGAAAAAGTAGAGGTTGTCTTCGCTATCAGTATTGGTTGTGAAGCGTAGCTCTAACGACAGAGTCAAGTGCTCCCCCAGCCTGCGTGATGCCTCGATATTGCCGAATACCGCGTGAGTATCGGTATCATAAAGGACGCCTGCCAGTGCCATGGTGCCCGGAAGGTCGTTAGCTGTTAGCCGCAATCCCATATAAACATCGCTTTGCAGGCCATTAGTGGCTTCTTCACCCCGTTGATCGTAGTGATATTCCATTAAAACGCCCAGATCGGCGGGTGTATTGGCTATACCGAAACTGGTTTTCTCGTACCCGCCGACATAAGCGTAGTAGTTGTTAACAGTGTTCTGGTTGTATATGGCTTCCAGTTTCCATAGCCAAGCACCTTTGGTCGCCTGAGCGTCCAGGCTGGTCTGGTCTATTTGGAGATACACCGGGAGTAAATTCAGGCCGCCATCCTTGGCATTTGGCGCCAGGTAAGGCTCACGGCTGGTACCAGAGAAATGCGCCAGGCCGATATCCCAGTCGCCGACATAGTGGCTCCAGCGAAGCGCAGCATCGAGGTGCTGCTCTTCCGAGCCAGATTCATATTGTGGATCGCGGGTGTCTACCTCTGGTTCGGTCCGCAGGCGTCCGTGCTTCCCAGGGAAGGTTCTCTCCCTGAAATACGGCAGCAGGTAGAGCTGCCAGTTGCCCCAGTCGCTCAAATAATTCAGGTTTATCATGGGTTGCCCCAGCTTTTCCTCGCCGTCGATATTCTCCACGAGGTCTGTCTGGTTGATGATATCCACCAAATGCTGAGATTCAGTGACCCCCCAAAAAACAACGTCAAGCCCGATCTTACCCACCCAGCGCTCATGCGCTATCTGCCAGTATAACTCTCTGATATCGGCATGGGTCCTTTGATCGTCCGCTGTGTCATAGCGAAAAAATGGGCTGAATGAAAACTGCTGATCGCCATTTGCCCAGTCAATATAATACTCAGGTTTGAGTGCGAGGGAAAAATCTTGATCCTTTTGATCGGTGAACTCTGGTGACTTTGGGAACAGCCGGGCGTCGACACTTATATAGCCTGACCATTCGCCCCAATTTACTGTCGTGTCGGCCGGAGCTGGCGAAGTCTTATTCGCCGCCGATAACACCCGGGGCGGGGCGATATCTGCCATTGTGCGCTGCCCCACGGAGAATGCACTCAGGAGTATTGCTACCGGCAACGCAGATTTTACCACGGAAATACCTCGGGCTGTCGGTGTGCTAACGCAGGCGGGAGATTGCGCTCGGGGTGAAATCCGAATCCTGCAACCCCGTCCTGAACTGATAATTCCCGAACTTCAATGTCGTGCTCTTCCCTGTTTGGTGGTTGGTCATAATCATTTCTCCCGGGCGCCAGTAGCGATCCAGATACTGTTGATAACCAATAGGAACCATCGATTTAAGTAGTGAGTCCTTGCGGTCGTAGTAGTCGACACGTTGCAGCCGGTACTCCGACTGATCAACCCAGGTAATTTGGCGTGTGTAGCCGGAGTTTTTATCGGTAGGGGTACGTTCCACGACAAAGCAGGGTTCGCCGTTGATGGTTTCGTCATGTAAGTAGCTGTAGCTGTACTTTTCGACTTCCTGTGAGGACAGGTCTTCGTAGGCAAATTCACTGCCCATAAAGGGCCCCGATTTGTCAGTTGAAGAGATGCGTTTGACACGTTTCAATGCTGGTAGGTACAACCACTGTTCGTCAGTGCCCGACTTGTGGGTAAATGTCAGTATAGTGGTTCCTTTCAAATCTCTGGGGCGATCAAAGACCATGATACTTTTGTCGCCATCATCTGCAACTTCCAGAACCATCTGACGCATTTCGCGGGAAATAATATTATCCACAGAAGACGCGATCAGCATGCTCAGGTCGACGCTGGTATCCCCGAAGCCGTTGTCCCGGCGGTCGGCTTCGACCGCAATGGCCATACCTTTATCGGCCTCTGATTCTGCAAGTGCAGCAGGACCCAAAAGGAGGAAGAAACAGCAAACTACTATGGCGCTCAAGCTTATATTTGCCACAAACTGCCGCTGGAGACTGTTTAAGCGATTTTTAATGATCATATTTTTATCCCAGAGAGTCCCACGCTAGCCTTGGGGTCGTATCAGCCAGCGATCAACCTTCATAAGCAGTGCGGGCAAGAATAAGAGATCCAACACGATTGCGACAGCAATTGTTAGCGCGACCAGCAGTCCAGAGGTTGAATTTACCGCAAAGTCAGAAAAAATAAGCACTAAAAATCCCGCTACCAACACAATTGACGTGGATACCAGTGCGCTACCGACAGTTATAAATGTATGGTGGATAGCTTGCGCTGCATTCATGTTTTTGCGCAGACGCGCATCCCGATATTTGACCAAAAAGTGCGTGCTGTCATCTACAACGATACCCAGCGTCAGGCTGAATACTACTGACGCCGCCATATTGATCTCGCCCGAGACCGCGCTCCAGATCCCAAGAATAACGAGCGCGGGAAACAGGTTGGGCAAGAAGCTGATCAAACCAAATTTTACTGAGCGAAACGCCACAACCATGCACAGTGAGATTACGATGATGGCGAAAAGAGAGCCGCTGAGCATACTTTCAATATTGCGCATACCAATGTGTGCAAAGCTTATGGATTGGCCGGTACCGCGGGCTACAATTTTGGGTGTATTTGACTCCATCCACTGGCGTGCGCGCTCCTCAAAATCAATCAGACCCTGCGACTTCTGGTTTTTCATCACAACGGCAACCTTGAGTGCTGATTTGTCTGCACTCACCTGATGGGTGACATCCAGGCCATAGGGGATAGAGATTTCATACAGCAGTATGTACTGGGCCGTCATTTCGGTTGATTCTGGCAGGCGGTGCCAGGCGGGATCATCCTCGTGCAACACCTGGTTGAGCCGTTTCAGCGTGTCGGTAAAGGCCTCCACATTGACCACTTCAGGCTGGGTGCGCAGCCAATCAGCAAACCTGGAAACCGAGTCGAGATAGTCAGGATCGGTCACACCCTGTGGCCCGCCCGCTTCGATTGAGTAGTACAGCGACTGATTTCCGGACAGCTTTTCCTCGACAACACGTATGGCTTCGCTCAGTGGGATGTCGGACGAGAAATAGTTTGTGGGGTCGTCGTTAAGTTGCAGCCTCGGTATAAAGCTGATGGCCAGTAAGATCAGGGCGAGTGAAATCCAGAAAATCGCCGTGTGATGGCCGGTAACGAACCGAGCCAAGCGCGCCATGGGCAAACCGGTAGAGGTGCCTTTACTGGATTTGAACGGCATTATCAGGATCAAACTTGGGAGTATGGTCAATGTCACCCACAGTGCCCCCATTACCCCTGCGGCTGACATAATACCCAGTTCGCGAAAGGGAGGTGAATCGCTAAAGGTCATACTGATAAATCCAAGCGCTGTGGTAATACTGGTGAGCAAGACCGGGTAGAGGGTATGTTGCAGGCTCGAGCCAAGTGCGGTTCGTTTGTCTTCGCCGAGGCGCAGCTGAGCCAGAAACGTACTGAGCACATGTACGCAATCTGCAATCGCCAGCGTCATAATAATAGTCGGAGCGGACACATTGACGCTGTTAATGCCGATGTTCGTCCAGCCGGCATACCCCATACCGACGAGGATACTCAGGAAGATGGCGATTATGGTGCACACGGAGGCAACAACCGAGCGAAGTAGCAGGGCCAGCAGAAGTAAAACGATACAGAACATCAGGGGCATCAAACTTACAGAGTCAGCCTGGGTGACCTCTGCCAGCGTTTGCTCGGTAAGGCCCCAGCCCGCTAGATAAATATTAAGGCCAGGGTTGGCTGTGACGGTCTGATCTCGAATATTGCGGGCGTATTGGACTGATTCTGCGATTGCCGCCGCCTTCTCGGCACCTGCCATATTAAGGTTCAAACTTACATTAACGGCAGTCACCGTACCGTTTTTCGACAAAATCCTGCCAACGAGGGGGCGCTGGGATAGGGCGACCTGGCGGATTTGCGTAATCTCCTTTACTGAAAGTGACGCGGCGTCTTCAATCAGTATTCCGATGCGAATGTCATCGCCATCCACCATCGGGTAAAGATAATTATTCAGTGAATCTACTCGCCTTGAATTTGGGATAAACCACGATTGTTCGGTGATGGACTGCACCGTGGCGAGGTTGTCTGGCGTGAACATATCACCCTGGGTGCTCTCCATAACAAACAGAATGTTGTCTTCCTTGCCATAGGTGCGTTCGATCTGTTCTTGTGCCAATAAGTTAGGATCGTCCTTACTAAAAAAAACTTTTATGCCAGAATCCAGATGAAGACGGCTTACACCGAAGCCAATGGCGATTACCAGCAAGAGGTTTACCAGCGCAATCCAATGGGCGTAATGCATCAGCTCTGTTATAAATTTATTTTTTAGAGTCATTTCCATGCCAATACAAAGAAAAGTGTCTGTTTTTGTGGAATGTTAACACCTCTGATGACAGCGCATTCATCGCTGAGCTCGAGAAACTAATTTATCCAGTTCAACGGTTTCATTGCATAATTATACGGTATAGCTTGTGCAGCCTGCCCGCTGGCCGAGGGGCAAGTGAATGATGCCAATGTATTATTATGACTGAAGTAATGTAAATGCAATTTTTACAAGAATTTTGTAGTTTATTATCGAAAACTGTCGTAATGTTAAGTCTTAAAACAAAAATCTGTTGCCTTCGGGGTTTCTACGTGCTGCCGCCGAGAGAGCAAGGAACGTTATTGTTTTTTTTAGAGTCTCTGTTTGATGGCGTATTCCATGTTATGTGCCGTTTTCCTGAGTTTATGTGAAAGCATCATTAGAAAAAGAGGCCCTCTAATCATGTCACCAGAGTTCAAAATAACCCGCGATCCTCAAGTTTTGGCACAATATTATCAGCTTCGGGAGCAATGCTACCAGTCTGAGTTGGGATTGACCGATTTTGACGGAGCTGAAGATGAGCAGGACAAACGCTCACAGATTATGGTGGCGCTGCAGGCTGGCCGCGTTGTAGGCGGGGTTCGCATAGCATCACATATCACCCTGGTTAGCCAGATAGATCAGCTGGGGCTCAACAAGGAGCTCTGCTGCATGTGGGAGCGCTTTTCTATAGCGCCCCTCATGCGAACGCGTAATATGTTCCGTGAATTTATTGTCCATCTGTTAGATGCCTCTCGTGAGCTCGGTTATCAAAATGCAATGGTATTGAGCTCACTTCCCAACGCCCGGTTTTATCGACGCTGCCACTCTGCGGTTGGCGTGAAGTTTAAGATTCATCGTCCCGTACCACACTGTGCGCGGGGGGTTTTTTCCGAACTGGAGCACTACCTTTCGGTCGCTCACATCGAACGTCCCCGCGCGCTTAAAATCGCCGTCTGATTTATCCTGTAGGATCCTCTGATTGCCACGCCGCGCCTCTCGTGGGAGCAGGCCGTGTATGGCATGATAGGTACCACTTTACAATCTCTGGAACTGCTTCAAAGATTTCGGCAACAGTTGTGGTCTGAACGATGTTACCCTTTGCTGTGTCAGTGACTTGATAGATAATAAAGAGGCAAAACACTATGGGTTGAATTAGCGAGACAATTTTTTTAGTGAAGGGGATTGATCTCTTTTTCGACGCGAACAGACAAGCGAGTAAGTACAATGAACGCACTATTACGTAATATCCCCATCTTGCTGATTGTTAGTAGTCTACTTCTGGGATGTGCAGATGATGTAACGAGTGAAGATCATCTCAATAAAGCCGATGACTTTGTCAATGAGTCCAAGTATCAAGAAGCCATTATCGAGCTAAAAAATGCGCTAATTAAGGACGACAGTAATGCGCGAGCGCGTGCGACTCTTGGAACAATTTATTTTTATCAAACTCGCTACGTAGACGCAGATAAAGAATTGTCCAGAGTGCTGTCATCCGCGATGGATCCAGCGGACGTTGTGCCGGTGCTTGCTCAGGTCCTGTTGAATTTGGGAGAGTTTGATCGGCTCGATGATTTGCCGGCGGATGGCCTCGACCCAGAGAGTCGCTCCACCCTGCTGGCAGCACAGGGTATATCCAAGCTCTACCAGCAGGATGTGGAAGCAGCATCTGCACTCATTGATGTCGCTGCAGAGAATGAACCGAGTTCCATTTACGCACAGGTGGCCGCGGCTCGATTGTCGATGGTGAGGAATAAACCCGATGAGGCGCGTAAACAGTTGCAGCAAGTTTTTAAAGTTGATCAAAAGTCTACGGCCGCATGGGTTTTACAGGGAGACATTGAACGAGTTGGTGGGCAACCTAAAAAAGCCAGGCAGGCTTACTCAAGAGCCATCAAGCTCGAGAAGAATAACTTTGAAGCCTTGCTGAATCGAGCCATGGTAAGAATTGAAATGGGCGAATTAAAGGAAGCAGAAGGTGATCTGAGGCGTCTCGAAAGAGTCTATAAAAAAACAGCAATGTTGCACCCCGGCGTACAATTTGCTCGCGGTATGATTTACATGCAGTCCAAGCAGATTGCTGAAGCGACCAAGGCACTGGTAAAAGTAACAGAGTTCTCCGACAGCTATCCTGAATCACTTTACTATCTGGCTGGAATATACGCAGGCGAGGGTCGCACGGATAAGGCGCTGAGTCTTGTCAACCAGTATCTTATGTTAAAACCGGAGAATGCTGCCGGTTCAAAATTAGCCGCAAAACTTGAGCTGGGGAACAAAAAATTTCGAAATGCAGAAAGGCTGCTGCTTCCCGTCGTGGCTGTGAATAGTGAGGACATAGAGGCCATGAATCTGCTGGCCAACGCGCGTTTGGGTCAGGGCAAGAACGATGCCGGTATCGAGCTACTGACAAAAGCAGTGGAATTACAGCCGGAATCCAATGAGGCACAAGCGCGATTGGGAGCAGCCTACCTCTCAGCAGGGGCTGAGGAATCAGGGATAGGCACACTTCAGGGAATTTTGGAGAAAGACCCCACTTACGACAACGCCGATACGCTCATCGTGATGTACTACTTGAGCCAAAATGACGTAACTGCGGCAATCGAGGCTGCGCAGGAATATACGAAACGTAATCCACAGGCAAAATCCTATGTGCTGTTGGCGCGCACCTATATTGTGAATGTTGATAAGGAGCGGGCAAAGGGTGCGTTCGAGAAAGCGTTGGAGCTCACTCCGGGTGACCCTGTCGCGGGCAGCAGCCTGGCGGAATACGCACTAGTCGATAAAGACTACGAAACTGCTCGGGCTTACTATCAGCAAATTCTAGAGCACAATCCGGCCCACATGGAAACTCGGATGAGAGTTGCTGCTACCTTTGCGAGGCAGGGCAGCGATAAGGAAATGTTGGAAAGCCTCGATGCCACTCTGGCGGCTCATCCGCGCGCCATGGAGCCACGCCTGGTCAAGGCGCGATATTACATTGCCAATGGCCAGATGGAAAAGGTAATTCCATTGTTTGAAGCCCTTTCGGAAGAACAAAAAGAGGAGCCTGATGCGCTGGAGACAATGGCGACTTTTGAGTTGGCAAAAAGCCAATTTAACCAGGCAGTAGGTACGATTTCCAGGCTAATCGAGAAAAAGCCCAACACCGCTGACTATCACTTTATGAAATTTAGGGCTTATGCAGGTCTTGGTGAGAAGGAAAAGTTGTCTGCTGAACTTGATCGTACGCTGGAGCTGAATCCTGATCACTTCGGCGCCACGGTTGCGGTGGCGCGCATGGCGCTGCTTTCAGAGGATATGATGGTATTCGAGGATAGGCTGGCTGAGCTCAAAAAAGTGGCTCCCCAAAGCTCTGAGGTTGTGCAACTGGAGGCCGCCTACGTCAGTAAAGAAGGCGATAACAAGCGGGCCGAAGAATTACTGGAAGGGCTTTTTGAGCGAGAGCCTACTACCGCTAATGTCATCGCGCTTGTTGGGCTGAGGCAATTGGCCGGAGATGTAAACGGAGCCATAGCACGTCTTGAGGCTTGGGTTGGGGAGAATACCAAGGACGTAATAGCAAGGGCAAGATTGGCAGAACTCTACGGCAGCAATAGTCAGGAGAAAGACGTTATGTTGCAGTGTCGGGAGATACTGAAACTGGAACCGGATAATATAGCTGCGCTCAATAATTTGGCGTGGTACATGCTTGATAAAGATCCCAAACAGGCATTAGTCTACGCTGAGCGAGCGTTAGCGTTAGCACCAGATGTAAGTGCTGTGCTGGATACCCTGGCTTTGGCCCAACTGGAAAATAACGATGTCGCAGCAGCTAGAAAGAGCATAGATCGCGCGCTCTCAGCGTCCCCCAAAAGTCCCGACATACGTTTTCATGAAGTGAAAATCAGGGCTGCCGAGGGAGACAGCAGAGGTGCGATTGTCATGCTGAATTCGTTACTTAACAGGAACGAAGAGTTTGCTGAGCTCGCTGAAGCGGAGGCGTTTCTTGAAAAGCTGAAATCGCAGTAGGAGTTTGAGGAGACTGGCCTAAACCATCCTGCCAAGGGGGCAGGCTAAGCTTTCAACCCCAGCCTCTCTAACAATTTATACAGGGTCGGCCGGGTAACGCCCAAAGCATTGGCGGCATCTGTAATATTTTGATTGCTGTGATTCATTGCTCGAACTACGGCTTTGCGCTCTGCTTCATCGCGTACTTCTTTCAAATTCAGTGGCACCTGCTCTGTGCTGGCCCCATTCAACTCGAGGTCCTCCGGTTTGATTTGATTGCAATCCGCCATAATCACAGCTCGTTTTACACGACTCTCCAGTTCGCGAACGTTGCCGGGCCAATCGTACGCTTCCAGGGCGGCGAGTGAATAGCTGGAGAAGTTCATGGCCGATCGACCATACTCTTTGCTCCACACGTTCAGGAAAGACTTGGACAGTACGAGGATATCGCTCTCGCGATCCTTCAGTGGCGGTATTTCAAGTACAATTTCGCTGATTCGATAGTACAAGTCTTCGCGAAATAAACCCTTCGAGATCAAGCCTTGCAAGTCTTGATGCGTGGCGCAGAGAATTCGTACATCGACGGGTATTTCCTTGCGCCCGCCGATTCGCTCAACAACGCGCTCCTGCAGGAAGCGTAAAAGCTTTGCTTGTAACTCCATAGGCAGGTCACCTATTTCGTCGAGAAACAGCGTTCCCCCATCGGCGTACTCAATCTTTCCGGGTGTTTGTTTCGCCGCACCGGTAAACGCGCCTTTCTCATAGCCGAACAGTTCACTTTCCAACAGATTGTCTGGTATTGCGGCACAGTTGATTGCGATCATCGGTTGTTGGGCCCGGGGACTCAAATTGTGAAGCGCCTGAGCACAGCGCTCCTTTCCTGTTCCACTTGCACCGTAAAGCAGCGTAGTGATGTTTGATGGAGCAATTTTCTCGATGGTACGACAGACTTTGAGCATTTGTGGGCTTGCAGTAATAATACCTTTGAGTGGCATATTTTCATCGTGTTGATGTAATCTGCGATTTTCGATTTCCAGCTGGTACACATGGTAGGCGCGCGCCACAAGCATGGCGAGAAGCACCGGGTCTGCGGGCTTTTGGTGAAAATCGTAGGCACCCATAGCGATGGCTTTTACCGCGTTAGCCCTGTCATCATCCCCGGTCACAATAATCACTTTGGTTTCGGGCGCCAGGGAAAGTATCTCATTCAGCGTGGCTAGTCCTTCCGTTACGCCGCCTGGATCCGGGGGAAGGCCGAGGTCCAGCAGCACGACTCCGGGCTGGATTCGGCGCAGCTGGTTGATGGCTTCCGTGCGATCGCCGGTCAGGGTGACTTCGAAGTCGTCAAAGGCCCAGCGCAACTGGCTTTGTAGCCCCTTGTCATCCTCTACTACCAGGAGATGTTTTTTGCCGTTTTTCACGAGATGTTTACCTTGTGTAGTGTATTGTAATCGTCATCTGGCCCCGCTTCCTCGCAGGGAATAAAGACACGAAATACTGAACCGCGCCCCGGTGTGCTCTGCACGTGTATATTACCCTTGAGACTGTGTATGAAGTCGCGGCTCTCAAATGCCCCGATACCCATGCCTGTCAGTCCCTTGGTGGAATCAAAGGGCTTGAAAAGTCGGTGTCGAACAAATTCTTCATCCATACCGACACCGCTATCCTCTACTTCTACTACAGCGCCGCCATGATCGCGCAGCAGGCGAACATCTACTACACCGTACCTGTTGGTAGCCTCCTGGGCATTCTGAACCAGGTGACCGAAGACGGTTTGTAGGCGATCTCGATCACAGGTCAACGTAAAACTGCTACCGTCCAGAGAGAGGCTGGGAGCGGGAGCCCGATGACGACTTTCATTGACCACCGTTTCAAGCAAATCAGCCAATGCAAATTCTTGTTGTTCCGTTTGCCCGGTACCACTGCGCAACTGTGCCATCAATTTGCTCATCCGGGTTACGGTATTGCTAACAGTGCTGACCATGTCATCAATGAACTCGGGGTTGTGTTTGTGCTTCTGTGCGTTGACAACCATCAGCGAGAGTTGCGCCAGAATATTTTTTAGATCGTGAATAACATAGGCCGAAAGACGATTGAAAGCTTCGAATTGACGCGATTCGACCAGTGCTTTGTCAGCTTGAAACTGTGCCAGGTGACTGCCAGCCTGCTTCCCTGCAACCTTGAGAAGATCCCGATCCTCCCAGTTTAAGTCTTGCAACAGATCGGATTCACGCAGCACCAAAATACCTTGTAGACGCTCTCCAAACAGTAAAGGAATAATCAGCCATGCGCGAGCGATATCAGTGAACTCTATAGGCAACTGTAGACCCCTATACAAATCTGGCGTCCTGCGCCATTCTCTCAGGTCGATTATCCAGCCTTCCTCTTGTAGCCACAGTGCCAAACCACCCAGCTCGATATCCTCACCGGGCAGTGGCATCTCCCAGTTGGCGACCGGAGTAAACCTCCCATCATCCGTTCTACTCCAAAGTATTCCCGCCGGACTTTTGACGAGATGCGCTACCGCCCGCGTGATGTTCTCTGGAATATCATTTTGGCCACTGGCCAGTGTGTGCGTAAACTGAAGCCATTCGAGGCGATAATCGTATTTGTAACTGAAAAAGTTCTTGCTGAGCCATACACGTGCGCTGGCACGGATGCGTCCAGAGAACAGCAGTACAAGCAGTGTCAGGCCTGCGGCGCAGAGAAAGGTAATCTGCAATACACCACCCCAGCTTCCCCCCAGGTACCGAATAAAATAGGCCGCGAGGGACATCGTTATCAGGTAAATGCCCGATGCCATCAACGTCAGCGAATGAAACGCAAGATGTCGAGAGAGGTTTACTCCCTGCGTGTTTTTCTCAGTTTCGCTGCCATCGGTGCGACTAATGCTGACCGCCATCAGTATGGCGGCCATCGCAGTGACAATGCCTCGAGCTTGCCACGAGTTCCCGTCCAGCTGACGAAACAGAAGTGCCTCGGCATACATAAAAAAGTCGAATGCAAACACGATTCCCATGCCAAGACAAAGGTGCTTCGTCGCCCAGAGTTCACCTTCACTGCTGTTGCGAAAGAACTGTTCCAACAGCAGTAATCCCAACACGGACATAGCGATCCAGGTACTGAAAGCCAAATTCACGGACAGGGAATACAGGGACGGTATTCGCTCTACTAGAAGCTCAGCACCGGGCAGGGCTATCAGGATCAGGCAAAAGCAGAGGGCGAACCAGGGAAGCCAGCGATTGGATGCGAGGATGTGGTTCGTACCCTGAAGTCGGATACTGATGAGTTTTAACAGCACGAAGATCCAGGCAGCATTTCGGGCGATCTCCGATAGCTGTATGAGAAAAATCTGTGGTTTCGCCAAAAGCGTAAAAACTGTCACCACCGCGGCCCACACCGCGGTGAGTGCGCTGGCCACCAACAGTGCACTTCCCACTGGATTGTTGTTGCGGGCGATGAAAACCAAAAGTACCAGCATGGAATAGGCGAGCAAAGCAGTACCGTAGCTGTATAAGCCTATGTTGCTGAGTACTGTTGTTTCTGATACCAATTCTAAACTCATAAAACCGTGTGCCAAGTCACGTTCCGCGATAGCGACGCTACAGGAGAAACATTATACTGCCACCGAAATAGAGTAAATCCCATCAGAGTATATCTGGGATACGCCGCACACAATAAAGGGCGTACTCATTCGGGGAATTGTTGGAAGGGGTCAAACGTTGTCCAAATCAGCCTACGAGTTGCTCGAACCAGAGCTTTTACAGCAGTCGTTTCGATGGCTGGTGACAGGTGCCGCAGGATTTATCGGGTCTCACCTAGTGGACAAGCTCCTGACGCTTGAGCAGGAGGTAGTTGGGCTCGACAATTTCGCTACCGGTTCTCGCGCCAATCTGGAAGATATTCGGGCCAACGTCGGTGAAAAAAGATGGCAGCGCTTTTCTTTTATCGAGGGTGATATTTGCGACCTGGATGCTTGCAAGGCTGCAACCCAGGGCGTTGACTATGTCCTGCATCAGGCAGCCCTGGGTAGTGTGCCACGCTCCGTTGCGGATCCCCTGTTAACTCATCGCGCCAATGTCGATGGTTTTTTGAATATGTTGGTGGCATGCAGGGATGCAAAGGTGAAGCGCTTCGTCTATGCAGCGTCGTCTTCGACATACGGGGATCATCCTGGCTTACCGAAAGTAGAGGATGTCATTGGTAAACCTTTGTCGCCGTATGCGGTAACCAAATACGTGAATGAACTCTATGCTGAGGTCTTTTCACGCACCTATGGTATGGACTGTATAGGTCTGCGGTATTTCAATGTGTTTGGACCCAGGCAGGATCCGCAAGGGGCCTACGCTGCGGTAATTCCAAGGTGGTTCGAGGAATTGTGCCAGGGCACTTCCCCGCAGATAAACGGAGATGGCGAAACCTCTCGCGATTTCTGTTTTATTGATAACACTGTGCAGGCCAATTTGCTCGCAGCTACCAGCGAGAATTCCGCAGCGGGCAACCGCGTGTATAACGTGGCAGTAGGGGGCCGAACGTCTCTGAATGAATTATTCCATTCTATTCGCGCACTCCTGTCCGAGACGAACGCAGAGCTACTGCAGGTTGAGCCGGTGTACGCTGGATTCAGGGAAGGAGATGTGCGTCATTCTCAGGCGGATATTAGCCGAGCTCGCGAATTGCTCGGTTTCGCTCCGACACATTCAGTTGATCAAGGGCTAGCGGTTACCTGCGAATGGTTCTTAGGGCATAAAAAATAGGAATTTTTAAGGCATGAAAAAAGACACAGTTGCAATTGTTGGGTTGGGATATGTCGGGTTACCCCTGGCGGTGGCTTTTGGTCGTTTGCGACGCACTATAGGCCTGGATTTGAACGAAGAAAAGCTGGCCCACTACCGGGTAGGCGTAGATCCCAGTGGTGAAGTAGAGCCGCAGCAACTGGCGCAGGCCGAGATGCTGGAGTTTACCAGCGACGCGAGTCAGTTGTCTGATGCCCAGGTGATCATTGTTGTCGTGCCCACGCCGATCGACCAGGCGCGGCGCCCTGATCTCTCTCCGCTGGAAGGTGCTTGTCGCGCAGTGGGTGCCCATCTTCAGCCCGGTGCTACGGTGATATTCGAATCGACCGTTTATCCAGGGTGTACAGAAGAAGTCTGTGTGCCACTATTGGAAAAGGCATCAGGATTGTCGTGGGCAGGTAGAAACGCGGCCAGTGCCGAACAAGGTTTTTATGTGGCTTATTCCCCGGAGCGTATAAATCCTGGTGACAAGGAACACCGGTTGGAGACAATCATCAAAGTTGTTTCTGGCGATACGCCAGAAACACTTGAGAAGGTGGCCCTTCTTTATGAGACTGTTGTTATGGCTGGGACGCACCGGGCGGCCAGTATAAAAGTCGCTGAAGCTGCCAAGGTTATCGAGAACACGCAGCGCGATCTCAATATTGCACTGATGAACGAATTGGCCCTTATCTTCAATCGCCTTGATATCGATACGCTCGATGTGTTGGAAGCCGCGGGCACCAAATGGAATTTCCTTCCGTTCAGGCCGGGCCTTGTCGGTGGGCATTGCATAGGTGTCGACCCATACTATCTCACCTACAAAGCCGAGGCAGTGGGGCATCATCCGCAGGTTATCCTGGCCGGGCGTCAGACCAACGATACCATGGGGAAATTTATAGCCGAGCAAACAGTGAAGCGACTGGTGCAGCACGGGCATCGGGTTAGCGGCGCTAAAGTCGCCGTACTGGGACTGACGTTCAAGGAAAATTGCCCCGATCTGCGCAACTCCAAGGTGGTGGATATCATTGATGAACTGCGCGAGTATTGCTGTGAGATTTTGGTGCACGACCCTCTGGCAGAGCCAGCGGAGGCGCAAGCGGAGTATGGGATCACACTGTGTGACTGGCAGGATTTAAGAAGTTGCCAGGCCGTCATTCTCGCCGTTCCGCACGCCCAGTACTTGCGAGCAAGTGTGTCAGAATTCGCCGCGATGATGGATAAAGATGCGACATTGATAGATATCAAATGCGTGTTGGACAGGCGGGAGTTGGAGGCGGCCAAGCTGAATGTGTGGCGTCTATAACCCTCAGGGCTAGACCTGCCAGCGTGCAGTTTGCAGGTGTAGGTGGGCTTTAGCTGGTTTCGTCCTCTTCGAACCGTCTCATCCACGCTTTTCTGACAAGGTGCGGTAGCAATAGATATAGCGGCATTCGCAGGTAATGGGAACGCAGGTAGAGTAGGCTGAGCGCTAACTCGGTATACGGGAGTTTGCACTGTGGGTGATCTGGCCGAAACGCACGTAAAAACAGGAAGTCCATTACGGGCTTGCGTAGTATCCGGGACCAACTGGCCGCGTCTTCGAGAACGCCTGCTGGTAACGGTGTGTTAAACACTTGCTGCGCGTAGTTCAGTCCATGGAACAGTGAACCCGTCAACTGCAGCTCTTGCGCTCTGGAAACTAGCCCCTCCCAGAAATGCGGATCCCGGCCAGGAAAATCCCGCAACATTTGATTCAGATCCCAAAGATCTCGCAGACCATGATGGAATTCACCCTCGTGAAACAGATGGGTGGCACTGTGGATGACCATGTCCTGCCAGGAGAGTGTAAATACCCCGGGTTTGATTTCGATCAGTTGCTCAAAAAGCAGACTGGCATTTACGTCGGGCCCCGCAGTGGGAGGCAAAATATTGTGGTGCACATCAAGCGTTGTCTCGCGTTTTCTGTGCGTAAGTGGAGGAATTTCATGTCCCCATTTTCGGTAGTAGCTATCGTTATAGGCACTTATCTTTCCGGTCTCCCAGCCGCACCCGATCAAGGCTTTCTCTGCCGCATCAATACGATGATGAGGCACGATAATATCGATGTCGGTGATGAAGCGGCCCCGCCCTGTGGGGAGTTCTGCGAGAATATAGGCGGCGCCTTTTAGCAGTACCAGTTTTTCGCCAATTGAACCCAGTGCCATCTCTATTTTATCGCTATCGTAGGCCAGATCCCGTCTCTGTTTATCATGGATCAACCGAGCAGACTGAAAGTGCCTATCGACGACCTGGGGAAGTTGTGTGTCTATACCGACCTGTTGTATCTCGAACGCTAACGAGCCTAGCAGTCGGGCGCTGCGTGCCTGAGACAACAATTGGTTAAGTTGATCGTTGTTCAGTTCGAGGATGCACTGTGGCTCGAGCAGGAGCTGTTGCAGCAAAAAACTCATCGACTGGCGCACAGGCTGGGCAATGTATCCATGGCCTGAATAGCCCAGTCGAGATCGTGATAGACCAAATCATAGCAGTCGACATTTTCGATTAGCGTTTTCATGGCCTCAAAGCCCGCTTCACAGAGCAGGCTGTAATTGAATGAATGGTAGGCGGCGAGAATAAAGCTGTCGGTGCGACGTCGCAGGCTCAGTCGTTGTGGATCATCCCTGGAATACCGCGGGAAGATCATGACCTTTGCCTGCAGATTTTTTGTGTCGTGGCTGTCCGGGTGAAGGTCCGCTTTCATGTGGGCGACGACGCCTTTGTGTGTCTCTTTACTAACAGGGCCAAAAATCGCGTCCGAGGAAAAGGACTTGATCACCTCAATACTCTCGTTCTTCAGGCTTACCGGGCGACACAGTGGCACGACTTCCGTGGTTTTGGGTGGAATCATCGCATGCTCGTCGGACAGAATTCGCCATCCACTCAACCCCAGTGCGGCACAGAGCGTGCTTTTCCCTGCCCCGGGCACGCCTGGCATAATCACCGCGGAGTCGCCCCGCGACAAAGCTGCCGCATGCAGTTTTAGGTACTCGTTAGTATGCAACGAAACACACCAGTTCATGCCCCACTCCATGAAAGCGTAAGCCTGACCTATGGGGATGGCATCAAAGGGGCTCTTATGATCAAAGAGAAAATCGGCCTCACCGCGAAAGCGCTGCAGGGCACCGCTGCACAAGAGAGCGACGTTGTAGTCGACAAATTCTACGGGATCAGCCAGAGCAAAATCACTGTAGAGCGTTTTTATACCAGCCGCCACTGTCGGCAAATTACTTTGGAGACTGTAGATATAGGGACCAATACGCAGTGGAATCTGGCCCATTGTCAGCCGCTCGCGGTATTCATCCGAGCTTAGTTGATTGAGTAGTTGCATCTAATCCCGCTGCAGGATATCAAGGAGCACTAACTCCTCCAATATGTTTATAACCACTTTTTGCAAATCGGGTATTTCCTCAGAATCTATGCTGTGTGATATCTGATTCACCAATTCCTCAGTGGTCAGCGGTTTATCGCACAACAGCTGCATCACATAGCCGGCAAAATCGCTAAGCAAGTGGGTGTCACCGCTATAGGAATCGAAGTACACCACGGTACTTTCATTGGCGCCATATAACCGCCCTTTGGAATAAACTCGCCACGTCATAGATGAAAGAAATACCTTGCTTGGACGGTGATTATTTCAAAGGGCTGCGCATAAGGCCAGCGATAGGTAGATTGAGTGTAAGGACTGAGTGAGCAGGGTTCATTGAGATGCAGTAAGCCAGATCAAGGCGGTTGCCAGAACCTGACTTTCAGTGACGATGAGGTTACTTCTTGACTAAACAAATACCGTCCAGTGACGTTGGATCTTTGATTGTCTCATAGGTGCTGTTCTGGTCAATATAGCTTGGCGGTGATGAGACCTCGTGGATTTTTGCCGCGAGATCTACATTGTGTTCGGGTCTGCCGGCTGGTGCCGAGATGAACATGCCTGTGGATGGGTTGAATGAGTTCAGTGTCGCTACCGACATACAACCTACCTGCTGACCCCAGGCAGCCCGGTTTCCGAGCGATAGCAGTACCGCACTGCCCGCGATCGCCGAGCGCGAAAAACGGCGCCGACTGGGATCAAGTATCTTAGCGGCAGGCGCCAACGGGCTTTCTGTTGTGTCTGTCTTGCTGTCCTTGTCAGTGAAGTTGTTCACGTAAACCCCCGGATAAACTTGCCATAAACGATAGTCACCATGTGTTCGGGTCGCCTCATTTTAAGAATAGCCGACACCAACCACACTACCACCTCTTTGTTGCCGCAGTACAGTGGCTTGAGAAACGTCTGCGAAGCAGTTCACATTCTCTTCACAGCATTTCTCTGAAATATCATGCAAATCTTGTGCCGCTGTTAGTTCTAAGTGAATAGATACAACAACTTAACTGATCTTTTTGCCGATTCTGCTGGTCTATCTCCCTATGAATTTGTAAAAAAAGCTGACGGAGTGCGGGAATTGACACTCCGGGGCCTCCAACTGATGCGAGCTGCGACGTCGGCGAGAATTGGCCGAAGGACAGGGCGAGCACGCGGTGGAGCAGTGGCGTTACTCCTGCTTCTGGGGCTGGAGCGTTTCCAACTTGATCAGGCAGGCAAAAATCATCAAACCCACACCCACATTGAAAATGGTAGTCGATTGGTAGCCCACCAGATAGTAGTACCCGGCGATTCGGGCGAGTCCGGCAATAAAACACGTAGATGCCCCTAGAATTCCTAAAATCGAACCGGCCAACACAAGATTTTTATACATAGCGTATGCTCATTGATTTGCGCAAAGCGCGGGCAGCTTCATTATTGATCGCGCACTGCCGTGCTGTCGAGTTCTCAGTTTAAAACAAAAACCAGTTCGGCGTAAGTAAAGTGCCTTGCAAAGATTATTGAAGTCTGTGAAGCTCTGGAACAGGTTAAATATGCAAGCGAAGCCCTTGGATGTATGAACTTTTCTACAATTTTACGTCTGAACCTTTCCGGCTCAGTCCCGATCATAGATTTTGCTTTGAGCATAATAGCTACGGGAAAGCCCGGGCATATTTAGCGTATGCTTTCAAGCGCGCCGAAGGTTTCGTGATGATTACCGGGCGTCCTGGAACCGGTAAAACAACCTTGATCGGCGAGTTGGTCGAGAGCCTCTCCACGGATAAGGTTGTGACAGCAAATCTGGTTTGCACGCAGTTGCAGGCTGACGATTTGTTGAAAACAGTGGCCTATAGTTTTGGTATCAGCCCGGCGCAGGTTGGCAAGGCTGAACTGTTGCAGCACCTGAGCACCTTATTGCACAGCTGGCATAGAGAAGGCCGACGTGCGCTCCTTGTCGTGGATGAGGCACAGGATCTGTCATCCTCCGCAATGGAGGAGTTGCGCTTGTTGACTAATATTCAGTCAAACGGTCAACCTCTGTTGCAAATATTTCTGTTGGGACAACCCGAACTACGGGATTTGATCCTTTCGCGTGAAATGGAGCAGGTTCACCAGCGCATCGTGGCGGCAAGTCACATTGTGGGTTTGGAAGAGGATGAGACAGAAGCCTACGTCATGCATCGTCTGTCCAAAGTGGGTTGGCGGGGTGATCCAGCAATCGACCGGGCTGTCTTCCCACTTATTTACAGATTCAGTGAGGGTGTTCCCAGGCGGATTAATCTGATTTGCAGTCGTTTGTTCCTGTTGGGCAGTGTGGAGGAGCGTCACGACATTGGGGTCAGAGATGTCAGTGTGGTAATTGGTGAGTTACAGGCTGAAAACCTTGCGGCGGGAACCGGGATTTCACCAGAAGATTTCCACAATAGCTCTGATCCACAATGGGTATCGGTTCCCGGCGCCGAGCAACAGTCGTGTCCGCCACCCCATGTACAGGCGACAACCAGTGCTTTTAACACGACAGTGCAGGCAGACTTGGCAGACAATACTGCCGAGGCAAAAAAAGCCATTGTGAGCAGTGAGTCACTAGTGGAGACGACCCTCAACGGCGATTCAGTCGTTTTTAGTGCGCCGATTAATAACCTCGAACCGGTTTCAGAGAAGACTCGGGACTTTGTACCGGAAGGCGAGCTGGGCGCTTTACCAGAGAGTGATCTGGATACCTTATTCGATGATGATCCGGGTTATCTCCCGGAGGATGATCGGGCCTGTGTTGCTGAGGATGACCCGGTTGTGGAGCCTCGGTCAACTGGTGAACCCGTCAGTCGGGTAATGCCTTTCTCCAGTGACAAGTGGGACGACTCAAGCGTATCCGAGAGCAACTTCGCGGCCAGCAGTGGCGGTGAAGCGGCACCTCCAGCCTCGCGAAGGCGACTCATGCTAATCATGCTCCTGACGGTTCTGGCCGTGTTGCTGTTACTGGTACTGCTTCCGAAGGCCTGGTTTGTCACCTTGAATGGCGGGTCATTGCTGGAGCAGGAGCTGCTGTCGCCAACCAGTGACAGTCCGGCCGTCGCGCCGTTCGCAGAGGAGAGCGATGATCTTCAGGTTGGCGCTGCTGTGATCGAGAAATCGGATATTGTCCCGTCTGTTCCGGTTGCAAGTGACACTTCTGACCGGCGGCAGGAATTGATGCCGATGGTGGTCGAGGCGGGTCTGCGACTGCTGATTCCTGTTGCGACTGCAGGTGACGTTTTGCCCGCTAAAGCGGCTCAGGATGTCGCTCCGTCGGATCGCCATGACATGGCCCTCCTCGCGGCCTCAGACGAAGAGGTCCACACTACGCTGCCCACTGAAACTGCGGCGAAGCCGAACTGGCAGGAGATAATTTTAATTCCCTTTTCGTTCGATAGTGATGATCTTGTTCCCGACTCGCGACTTGCATTGGAGAGGGCTACGATGTTGCTGCGTGACGATGGCACAAGGGAGGCCTCGATTGCCGGTTTCACGGATAGTCAGGGAGATTCGAGATATAATCTTATACTGTCTCGCAAGCGAGCAGATGCCGTTGAGCGATTTTTGGTTGATGCGGGTATTCCGAGAGAAAGATTGCACGTTGAAGGTCGCGGTGTGTTGAGCAATCCAGACGAAAGTTTGGCGTCTTTGCTCGAAGATTCTATGGAACCGTATCGGATCGTGCAGATAACACTAGTGGGGGAATGGTAAAAAGTTCGCACACTCTTCCCATGTGAATGCTATACATTTTGTTGGGGAAAGTGGTGAAATAGCATAAGCTTAACCCGCTGTTGAAGGTGGGCCTGTGATAATTGAAGTATCTATGTGACGGTGTTCACAATGTTAGTCCGGCAAGTGATTTCCACTGTTGGGCAAGTGATAAAATCTGACGACCAAGCCGGGTGGTTGTATGCCCAAGGAGAAATAGATGATTGACAATAATGGTGCGCGCTCGAGTTCGTTCTCGTCAGTGCAAAGAATAACTTCTGCAATTGTAGTACTCCTTTTCATGCTTTGCACAGCGTGTGCTACTAACCCCCATCCGGCTGTGCCGGACGCCCAGCGAGATATAGAGGTTGATTATGACTATATCTTGGCTCCGGGCGATTCAGTGTCGATATTCGTGTGGGGTAATGAGGAGCTGAGTTCAAAGGGCACAGTTCGCCCCGATGGTAAATTGACCACTCATCTAGTGGAAGATCTACAGGCCGCCGGTAAAACATCGACACAATTGGCTAGAGATATCGAAGTCGCGTACGCCGAATATGTTCGCCAGCCAGTGGTGAGTGTGATCGTCAGCGGGTTTGTCGGTATACCGGATCAAACAGTAAGGGTTGTGGGTGAGGCTACCTCTCCTACACGCGTACCCTACAAAAAGTATATGACCCTGCTTGATCTTATGATTACTGTTAACGGATTAACCGAATATGCAGACGGTAACAACTCTGTACTGGTTCGTATGGTCGATGGACAACAGGTTACTTATAGCTTGCGGTTGGATGATTTACTCAAGGATGGCGATATCTCTGCTAACGTTTCCATAATGCCGGGCGATATTTTGATTGTTGCAGAATCCTGGTTCTAACAGCGAAATGACGGCGGGTTAAGGGGAAGTAGCGGATGCAGGAAGTTCTTGCACAAGTATTTTCGTATATCTGGGGTTTTTGGCGACATCGCTGGATGGCGCTGGTGGTTGCCTGGTTGGTGGCCATTGGAGGCTGGATATGGGTGTGGCAAATGCCAGAAGCCTATGTGGCACGCGCCAGAATTTACGTCGATACGAATAGCCTGCTGGGGCCGCTGTTGGAAGGCTTAACAATCCAGAATGACACCGGCGATCGTATTGGTCTGCTGAGTCGCACATTGTTAAGTCGTCCTAATATCGAAAAGTTGATGCGTATGACCGATCTTGACCTGCAGGTGACAACTGCTAAAGAGAAGGACAAACTGCTGACAGATTTAATGGATTCGATCTCATTTACGGGAGGGCAACTAGATGAATCACTTTACTCTGTGCGGGTGCAGGATCCTGATCGGGATACAGCGAAACGGATCGCGCAGGCTCTAATCACCGTGTTCATAGAGAGTTCGCTAAGTGGAAAGCGGGAAGACGCTTCTGGTTCACTGGGTTTTCTCGACAATCAAATTAAGGCCTATGAGCAGCGTCTGATCGCAGCAGAAAATCTCGCGGCAGATTTTAAGCAAAAGAATGTCGATATTCTGGGTAGTCAGGGTGGCTTTTACGCCAATCTCAATAGAGAGAAGTCGAAGCTCAGCCAGGCGACGATGATGTTGAAAGAAGAAGAAAACAGGAAAATTGAACTACAGCGACAACTCGACGGGGAAGACCCTTTGTATGATCCTCTGTTCATCAGTGAAGCGCCTGTCATCTCCAAAAACTCGGCGATCACCGAGCCCAAAACGCCGCTGGATAACCAAATTATTTCGGTGCAAGAGTATTTAAGCAGTTTGACGATGAAGTACACTCCTCGGCATCCTGAAGTGCGTCAGATGTCGGCGCTCCTGGATCAGCTGGTGGCGGAAAAGAACACAGCGGATGCAAAGTTGGCGGCGGCGTATCGCGCCAAGATGAAAGGGGCGACTGGTGGAAGTGGTTCTGTAGGTATCCCCTATGCCGGGCTCACCAGTAGTCCGGTATACCTTGCGATGCGCGGAGAATTGGCTGCAACCAACGGCAAGATTGCAGCACTCAAAGCCCGCGTCACTGCGTATGATGCCCGCGTCTCTGACCTGGAAGAGAAAGTAACAACTATTCCAAAGATCGAAGGACAGTTGAATCAGTATATTCGCAATCGGGATATTCTGAGCATACAGCACTCCGAATTGATGCAGAAGCGTGAGTTAGCGCGACTGGGGCAGGATGTAGAAGAGAAAGCCAGTGATGTGACGTTTCGCGTGATTGACCCTCCCTACGTCCCCCTAAAGCCGAGCGAGCCAGACAAAATGCTGCTAAATGCTGTGGTGTTAGGCGTGGCGATCGTAGCCGGGGTGGGTGTCAGCCTACTAATCTCTCTGATATACCCTGTCATTTATGACGTGCGCACACTGATGGCGATCACCGGATTGCCGGTTCTGGGCGTCGTTACGATAAATGTTCATAGCGATCAGAGACGCAAGGAGCGTTATGGAATTTTGGTATTTGCCTCCCTTAGCGTGTGCTTGCTGCTGGTCTTCGTGGGAATGACCGTGAGCCAGAGTGGCTTGCTTTCGAGCTAGCTAAATACCCATGCAAAAAATAACGACAACCGATATGATAACCAGCGGGATCAGTCATGAGTATCATTGAAAAGGCGGTCAACGCGCTTGGCAAGGGCAAGGATTCCGGACGCGGCAAGGGCGGCGCAACTGACGGTGATGTTGGAGTATTGGAGTCCTCTCCATCGAATACGGTGCAGCGAGCGGCGAGTTCCGTGGTAACACCGAATCACACCGGCACTGATGAATCACAGGGTATCGCAGCGCCTGGTCCTGCGGCTGGAGTCGAAGTACAAAAAGCGACCTCAAGTTTCGCGAACTCAGAATCGTACAATCCCGAAACCGAGAATATGGTGAAGATTCCGTTCAAGGAATTGCGTGAGTTGGGGCTGTTGACTCCCGCCGTTCCGCGCAGTGCCATTGCGGAAGAATACAGAACAATCAAACGCCCGTTGTTGACCAATATCGCGGGAGATTCTGTGACGCCCCCGATTCGATACGGCAATTTGATCATGGTTACCAGCGCACTGGAAGGAGACGGAAAGACCTTCAGTTCTATTTGCCTGGCGCTGAGTATTGCGATGGAACGCGAGAAAAATGTATTGTTTATCGACGCCGATACCGCCAAGGCTGAAGCCGGGCGGATGTTAGGGGTGCCATCGACAAGCCCCGGATTGATTGATGTTTTGGAAAATGAAAATGCCAGCGTTGCTGATTTCATTTTGCCAACGAATGTAGAGAAACTTCGCATACTTCCCGCCGGGGGCCTGCATACTCACGCCAATGAATTGCTGGCCAGCGCCAGAATGTACAAGCTGATGTTGGCACTGTCGGAGGAGGATCCTAACCGCGTGATCGTTTTTGACTCTCCGCCATTATTGTTAACCACTGAGGCCGCTGTGTTGGCGAGTTTTATGGGGCAAATCGTCTTTGTGGTGAGTTCTGATTCGACTCCTCAGTACGCTGTTACCCAAGCCATAGAACACATCGGGGAAGAGAAGATGGTAGGCATGATTCTCAATCGTGCCCGTAAGCGAACCAACCCCTATTCCTACTATACCTATGAGTACCGTGGCGGACCCTATGGTTATGGTTATCGAGAAGACGTGCCTGTTTCAGGGTCGGGGCAATAGGAATGAAATCTTGCGTTGCTAATTTTTTCTTTAAATCTCTTCCTTCAGTAGTTGTGAGCTGTGTATTACCTGCCAGCGGATTTGCAGCCGAGTTCACTACCACTGCGGGAGTAGCCCCCGGTGTTACCTATACCGACAACGTGTGTTTAAGTAACGGCAACAAACAGGATGCGTGGGTAGGCACTGTGACCCCCGGTGGTTCTATCAAGAGCGAGGGGCGCAACGCAGAGTTCGATGTCACTGGATCACTCCAGTTCAATACGCTGACAGACAGTCAGCTCAAGGACAACGACTGTGGCGGTGGATCGCTTGGGAATCGCGAGCAATTTGCGCCTAATATTACCGCGAGAGGCTCAGCGATACTGATCGAAGATTGGCTGAAACTGAGCGCGACTGGCAGAGCAAATCAGAACGAAGTTTCTCCCTTTATAGGCGGAGGGGGTGACTCGTTTGACACCAATGGCAACACTAATACGTATTATCGTTACTCACTCAGTCCTCAGCTTTCTCGACGATTGAAAGATGTAGCCACATACACGCTGCGCTATAACTATAACGAAGTAATCAATACAGCGGATTCTGTCAGCGACAGCAGCAGTGATTCGTGGGCAACAAGCTTGGAAGGGGGCACCGCTTCACAGGTTTCCTGGGACTTGTTTGGCAACTACAGAAAGGTGTCCTACAACAGTGGCGACCTGTTCTTCGAGGAGGATGGCGCTGCTGTACCGCGCGAAGATTCAGAACTCAAATCAGCCGGGTTGAAAATGGGCTACCACATTGATCGACGGTGGCAGGTAATTGGCACCTACGGCTGGGAGTGGAATGACTACCAGACCTACAATGATGAGGATACAAGTGGCAGGACCTGGGATTTAGGGGTGAACTGGACACCTACGCCACGCACTACCGTGGGTATCGGTATGGGGGACCGTTTTTTCGGTAAAACGCCCCGGTTTAACATTACTCACACGCACAAACGTAACATATTCTCTGCTTCCTACAAAAAGTCGATTACCTTTGGGCGCGACATCCTGACAGAAGGCAATGATTTCAATCAGAGTGTCCAAAACTTCTCTTCCCAGAATTCGCAGAGTCCGATCATTGACGAACGGTTTACCGCTGGCTATTCGTATAAAGGGCGTCGCGCGATAATCAATTTTATTGGTAGTCATTCCGATCAAACTCAAGAGGATAATGGACAGAAGTCGACGTATGATGATGTCGCTTTAACGTTTTCCCCGCTTATCTCCAGAACCTACACCTTGTCTGCCACGGTATCCTGGAGGCAGGATGAACCGCGATCGCAATTTGGTCAGTCTAGTACGAATTTTTCCAATAATTCCGAGGCGTGGACCACCAGCGTGACGGTGGGCAGAGCCTTGAATGACCGCATGGGCGTATCGCTCAATTATCGCTATACGGATCAACAGTCCGACAATTCTTTTAGCGAATATCAAGAAAACCGAATCATGGCGACTCTCAATATCCGCCTCTAGGAAAAACAACTATGGGCGAATTATTGGGGTCCCGGCACATTCTTTGTATCGTTGGTGCCCGGCCAAATTTCATGAAGATTGCCCCTATTATGCGGGCATTCGCTGCGCCTGAGTCGCGCCTGGCCGCCCGCTTGTTGCACACCGGACAACACTACGATGCGGCGATGAAGCACGCCTTTTTTGATCAGTTGAATATTCCCCAGCCAGATATTGATTTGGGAGTTGGTTCAGGCACCCACGCTCAACAGACTGCAGACATCATGAAACGGTTTGAGCCCGTGTTGGATACATCGCCACCGCTCGCGGTGCTCGTGGTAGGTGATGTCAACTCCACCATTGCCTGCGCACTTGTAGCTGTGAAGAAGGGCATCCCGGTCATTCATGTTGAGGCGGGATTGCGTAGCGGCGACCGCAGCATGCCCGAGGAAATCAATCGTATTCTCACCGACCAGCTTTCTGAATTATTGTTTATCACTGAAGCGGATGCGCAGGACAATTTAGTGCGCGAGGGCATTGCGCCCGAGAGAGTGCATTTTGTGGGCAATGTCATGATCGACTCGCTGCTTTACAACCTCAGCAAAGCGATACCGGCCCACATGACTCTGGCCAACGCCAATTGGTCTGATATTGATAGCCCTGACGCTGAATATGGTCTGGTGACGCTGCACAGGCCGTCGAACGTGGACGATCCCATTGTGCTTGCCCGGCTGCTCCAGGTTCTCACAAAAATAAGTTTGCGTACGCCACTGTTGTTTCCTATCCACCCGCGCACGGAAGCGCGCATAGCGGCTGCGGGTTTGGATGGACTACTGGCTGACTCTGCCATTACGACTATCGGGCCTCAGGGCTATCTTGAAATGCTGGGGCTGATGAAGGATGCGCGAGTCGTCCTTACGGACTCGGGAGGAATACAGGAGGAAACAACAGCCCTGGGCGTCCCCTGCATCACACTGCGTGAAAACACTGAGCGTCCTATCACGGTCAGTCAGGGAACTAACACTGTGGTCGGTACCGATGTCGATGCAATACTGCAATGCTACGAAGAAGTGATGACATCGGGCGGTAAGATCGGCCGTGTGCCGCAGTTGTGGGATGGCGAAAGTGCACAGCGGATCGTCAAGGTTATCAATGCATGGGCGGGTGCTGCCCACTGATGCAAAGTGAAGCGAAAGTGGCTCTGGCAAAAGGTCTTATCAATGCCATGACGGTTGATGTGGAGGACTATTTTCAGGTGTCGGCATTTGAGACAACGGTCGCCAAGTCCCAGTGGCATTGCTGGCCGCTGCGTGTTGAAGACAACACGTATCGAATCCTGGATTTGTTTGCGGCACACCAGGTGAAAGGCACCTTTTTTACCCTGGGTTGGGTGGCCGAGCGCTTTCCTGCGCTGGTGAAACGGATCGTGAGTGAAGGCCATGAAGTTGCCAGCCACGGGTGGGAGCATATACGCGTAAATACCCAGACGCCCGAGGCGTTCCGAGATGACATCGAGCGTACACGTAAGTTGTTGCAGGATATCAGTGGAGAACCTGTGCTGGGTTACCGTGCTGCCAGCTACTCCATCGGCGCCAGTGAGTCCTGGGCCTGGGAGCAGCTCGCACTGGCGGGCTATCGCTACAGTTCCAGTATCGTGCCAATCCGTCACGACCTTTACGGCATCCCTGGCGCGCCCCGTTTCGCCTTTGATGCGGCAGGTGATCGCCTGTTGGAGATACCGATCACCACGGTGCCGTTGGCTGGCCGCAACATTAATTGCGGCGGCGGCGGGTGGTTTCGTCTGTTTCCCTATGCCTTTTCCCGTTGGGCGATGTCACGTGTCAATAATGTCGATGGCGAGGCGGGAATATTCTATTTTCACCCTTGGGAAATAGACTCGCAGCAGCCGCGGCCTGAGGGGCTGGGTATGCGGACCCGATTTCGGCACTACCTCAATCTGGATCGCACCTATGCGCGCCTGGATCGTTTGCTTGGTGATTTTCGCTGGGGTCGTATGGATGACATATTTTTGCCAGGGGAGGCACGCCAGTGACGGTGACTTTGGAAACGCTGGATGCACAGTCGATGGATCGCTGGGATGCTTACGTGCATGCAGCTCCGAATGCGACCTTCTTCCACCGGGCGGGCTGGAAAACCGTGTTGGAAAGCGCCTTTGGCCACAACACGTTTTTTCTCTATGCACAGCAAGCCGGAAAAATTATAGGTGTGTTACCCCTCGCTCAGATCAAAAGTCGGCTGTTTGGCGACACCCTCTCTTCGCTGCCTTTTTGTGTGTATGGCGGTATAGTGGCCGATACTGACGCAGCCGCCTCGGCGCTGCGTGAGGAAGCTTGCCGACTGGCGGAGCGCCTCAAGGTAGGCGCGCTGGAAATGCGCAATAGGAGCGCAAGCACGGCCGACTGGCCGGTAAAAGAGTTGTACTATACGTTTCGCAAGACTATTGATCCAAGCGATGAAGTAAACCTCAAAGCTATTCCCAACAGGCAGCGTGCGATGGTACGCAAAGGTCTCAAGGAAGGATTATGCAGTGAGTGGGATGACGGTACCGATCGCTTGTACCGGGTGTACTCCGAGAGCCTGCGAAACCTCGGGACGCCGGTGTTCTCGGCGAAGTATTTACGCATCCTGCGCGAGGTGTTTGGCAGCGATTGCAGTGTGCTGATGATCACTCATCAGGGACAGGATGTTGCAGCCGTCATGAGCTTTTACTTTAGGGACGAGGTGATTCCCTACTACGGAGGTGGTGCGGCGGCGGCTCGCACGATCAAGGGCGTTAACCACGTGATGTACTGGGAGTTAATGCACTATTCCGCGGAACAGGGCTATCGCCTGTTTGATTTTGGCCGCAGCAAGGCCGGCACTGGCCCCTTCAGTTTCAAAAAGAATTTTGGATTCGAGCCACAGCCGATGCCCTACGACTACTATTTGGTAGCTTCCAGTGCGGTGCCAGACTTAAACCCGCTGAATCCCAAGTACCGGCTCATGATTAATGTGTGGAGCAAGCTGCCGCTGCCGGTGGCGAATTTTGTGGGTCCATTCCTGGCCAGGTCATTGGGGTAAAGGTGGTGAACGCTACTGGCATAATGGGCAGGATCTCGGTGCGCAGCAGTCTTTGGGCGGCTGGGATTTTTTGTCTGGCGGTCTTGAGTATTTATTACGAAACAGCTTGGTCCATGCTGTATATCTGGTCGCGTTCAGAGACGTTTGCCCACGGGTTTTTAATAGTACCTATTTCGCTATACCTGATATGGATGCGCCGTGAGTTTTTGGTGTCGGTCAGCCCGCGGTCAGCGTGGTGGGTCGGACTGCTGTTACTTCCGATTGGATTTGGTTGGCTCCTGGCCTGGTTGGTTGACGTAGCTGTAATCCAGCAGTTGGCGCTGGTTGCGATGCTGATTGTCGGCACTTGGGCGATCCTGGGGCACAAGCTGGGCGCTATAGTGGCTTTCCCGTTGTTCTTTCTTTTCTTCGCGGTACCTATAGGGGAGGACCTGGTTGCCCCAATGATGGAGTTTACGGCGAGTTCCACGGTGTGGATGATCCAGATGACGGGGATACCTGTCTATCGGGAAGGGCTGTATTTCACGCTGCCCACGGGACACTGGTCAGTGGTAGAAGCCTGCAGCGGTGTGCGTTATATCATCGCTTCAATCACGGTGGGGGTGCTCTATGCCTACCTCACCTACCGGAGCTGGACGCGCCGCCTTTTGTTTGTCGTGGTGGCTGCCATCATGCCTGTTTTTGCGAACACGGTCCGAGCTTACCTGATCGTTATGCTGGGCCATATGAGTGACATGACTATAGCCACGGGGGCAGATCACCTTGTCTATGGATGGGTTTTCTTCGGCTTCGTGATCTTTTTATTGTTTTGGGCGGGCTCTTTTTTTCGCGAGGATCATTTGGAAGAAATCCCGACGCCGGCACTCGCTAGCGACGCTGGCAATAACCCGGGCGGCACCAACAAAGTGTTGTTGGCAACGTTTTTTAGCACTGTGCTGCTGGCCGCCGTGGCACCCCTACTTGCGCATCAGGTTTTTGGTCCTGCCGCTTTAGTGCAGCAAACAGTGGCGCTGCCGTCACCTGATGGCGACTGGACTAAGTCGGCCGCTCCTGGCTGGGGTTGGAGTCCATCCTCCAAGGTGTCAGGACAGAGCGCTGCATACTATGAGCGCGGCGAAGATAGTCTTGGCATCATTGTGCAGTTCTCCGATGGCACGCTTGACGGTGCAGATGTTATCGGTAGCAGCACACTATTTACGCGGGAGGATAGCGGTTGGCGCGTCATCAGCCAGAGCAAGGTCACTATAGGGAGCCCCGATGGCGATTTGTTGGTCGATGTCGCGCAGGTTAGCAGCGCGAGTGGCAGTCTGCTTGTCTGGTCCTGGTATATAGTGGGTGACCTCAGTACCTCTAATGATTACCAGGCAAAACTACAGCAGACACTAGCGCGTCTCGGGATCGTCGATTCAGGCACTTACCGGGTAATGGTAGTAACACCTGTGACATCACAACAACACGATGCGCTCGAGGTATTGCAGGCTTTTGTCAGCGACCATTTACCATTGGTTTACCAGAGCTTGCGATCAGTGGCACCTGCGGCACATTAATGGTTGAGCGACCGCTAGTTGCCCACATTATCTATGCCTTGTCCACGGGGGGGTTGGAGAACGGCTTGGTGAATATCATCAACCGCGCATCGCCAGAGCGCTATCGACATGTCATTATTTGTCTTACCACGGCTGATGGATTCGCCCATCGTATTACCGCAAAGGATGTGCAGGTTATCGTACTGAATAAGCAAGAGGGCTATGATCTTCGTTGCTATGCAAAACTGCGACAACTCCTGAAGGAACTCCGTCCCGATATCATCCACAGTCGTAATATGGCAGCGCTTGAATCCCAGCTGTGCAGTCTCGGCCTGCCCAAGGTGAAGCGTGTACACGGTGAGCATGGTCGAGAGATAAACGATCTGGATGGAAGCAATTGGAAGTACCTGATATTTCGAAAGTTCATGCGATTATTTATACACCGCTATATTGCCGTCAGTAAAGACCTGGAAAGCTGGCTCATCGCCATGGTGCGGGTTAGAGCGAATAAAATCACGCAAATTTATAATGGCGTCGACCATACCCGATTCGCACCTGAAACTGTGAAGCCATTGGCATTATTGCCTGCGCAGTGGCAGCAGCATGATGGTATCTTGGTGGCAGGAACAGTGGGGCGTTTGACACCTGTGAAGGATCAACAGCTGCTGCTGCGAGCTGTTGCGCGTTTGCGTGAAAGTGACTCGGGGCTGGCTGATCGTTTGTGCCTGCTCATCGTTGGAGATGGGCCACTATACCCAGTGCTGACCCAGTTGATCGCAGAGTTGGGGTTGCAGGATGTCGTCTGGCTGACAGGTGACAGGCAGGATGTATCCAGCCTGTTGCAAGCAATGGATATCTTTGTGCTCCCTTCACTGGGTGAGGGTGTGTCCAACACGGTTCTTGAGGCTATGGCTAG
Organism: uncultured Halioglobus sp.; assembly: GCA_963934845.1. Taxonomy (GTDB): domain Bacteria; phylum Pseudomonadota; class Gammaproteobacteria; order Pseudomonadales; family Halieaceae; genus Marimicrobium. The sequence goes on from CAWWAG010000001.1 coordinate 118,936, forward strand.
TGGTCTGCCCGTCATTGCTACAGCAGTTGGCGGTAATGTAGAACTGGTCGAGGACGGTTGCAATGGTAGCCTGATTCCCACAGGAGATTCTCTGGCGTTAGCGAACGCATTGATGACCCTGTTGAAAGATGATGAGGAACGTATCAGGCGAGGCAACAACGCGCGACAACGCGTTTGTCAGCGTTTTGACTGGGACAGGACGGTAGCTGCCTACCTGCACGTTTACGACGAACTGCTGAATCGTTCAGCGGGCATCGCTAGAGAGAGAACAGGATAGGTTATGTGCGGTATTGCCGGGCTTTTCGATATTGTTGGACGCAGCGAATTTGACCGAAACCTGTTGCAGGCTATGAATCAGTCCCAGTTCCATCGCGGTCCTGATGAAGGGGGCGAGTTTCTGGAGCCTGGCGTGGCGCTGGCGCATCGGCGTCTATCAATCATCGATTTGTCTTCTGGTCAACAGCCCATGTTTAGTGCCGATGGCAACGTCTGTCTGGTGTATAACGGCGAAATCTACAACTTCCGCGAGCTGGCTCAGGAGCTGAAGGAACGCGGATACCAGTTTCGCACCCGCAGCGACACCGAAGTCATTATTTATGCCTGGCAGCAGTGGGGCGAGGCGTGTGTAAAACGCTTTCGCGGCATGTTTGCTTTTGCCCTGTACGACAAAGTGCGCCAATGTGTTTTTATGGCACGTGACCGACTGGGCATTAAACCTTTGTTTTTCTCCGTTATGGATGGTCATACCCTGGTGTTCGGTTCCGAGCTGAAAGTACTCAAGGCGCATCCGGGATTATTGCGAAAACTTGAGCCACAGGCGGTGGAGGACTATTTCACTCTGGGCTATATTCCAGAACCCAAGACCATCTACCGCGCCGTTTACAAACTCCGCCCTGGGCATACTCTGCTGGTAGAACGCGGTAAACCTGTGCCTGCCCAGCACGAATATTGGGATGTACCCTTTTCCCCGATTGCCGTTGGCTCGGAAGCAGATTTGTGTGACGAGCTGTATGCCCGCTTGCGCGAGGCTGTTGATATCCGACTGGTGTCGGAAGTTCCTCTGGGGGCTTTTTTGTCGGGAGGTGTGGATTCCAGTGCGGTGGTAGCGGCTATGGCGCAGTTGCAGTCTGATCCAGTTAATACCTGCGCTATTGGCTTTGATGTGGCTCAATATAATGAGACAGATTTTGCCAGAGAGGTCGCCCAGCGCTATAAAACCAATCATCTGGAGCGAGTTGTCGCCAGCGATGATTTTGACCTGCTGGATACACTGGCAGGGCTCTACGACGAACCTTACGCCGACAGTTCCGCGATTCCCACGTACCGCGTGTGCCAGCTTGCCCGTGAACGTGTGACGGTTGCGTTGTCGGGTGACGGCGGGGATGAAAATTTTGCCGGTTACCGGCGTTATCGCTGGCATATGAATGAGGAGCGCCTGCGGGGTGCCTTGCCGCTGGGCGTCCGCAAACCTGTCTTTGGTGCGCTGGGGCGTCTTTACCCCAAGCTCGATTGGGCGCCGCGCGTGTTTCGTGCGAAAACAACCTTCGAGTCACTGGCGCGCAATTCAGTGGAGGCGTATTTGCACTCTGTCTCGCTGACGTCGGAAGCGCAGCGCAAGGCCATGTTCAGCGATGCCCTACACCGTGAATTGCAGGGCTACAGCGCGGTTGAAACATTTAACTATCACGCCCGCCGCAGCCCCACCGACGATCCGCTGTCGATGATTCAGTATCTGGATATGAAAACCTACCTTGTTGGGGATATTCTGACCAAGGTAGACCGCGCGAGTATGGCGCATTCACTGGAAGTGCGAGTGCCACTGCTCGATCACAATTTTGTGGAATGGATATCGGGCCTGCCGGTGAATTACAAGCTCAGGGGACAGCAAGGCAAGTATATTCTGAAGAAGGCGTTGCAGCCCCATCTCTCGAAGGAGGTGTTGTACCGTCCCAAAATGGGGTTCGGCGTGCCGCTGGGTAAATGGTTTCGTGGTCCCTTGAAACAGCGGTTGCGAGAATCGTTATTAGAGGGCGGGCTGGCCCGGACCGGGCTGTTTAATCAAGCGTACCTTGAGAAAATGGTGAACGATCACCAGTCGGGGCTGCGCGAATACAGCGCACCTCTATGGTCCCTGATGATGTTCCAGGCAGCCATTGCCGATGACGACTTCACCGTGAGATGAAGGGTCTGCGTTTGGGGCTGGTCGGGCCGCTGCCACCGCCTAATGGCGGGATGGCAATGCAAACCTTGCAGCTGGCGCATTTGCTGACACACGAGGGGCTTGACGTCGAGTTGGTACAAACTAATGCACCCTACTGGCCAGCGGTGGCGGGCGAGCTAAAAGGGCTGCGTGCGCTATTTCGCTTCCTGCCGTATTTGTGGCGTGTCTGGCGTATGGCCGGTAGAACCGATGTCATTCATCTAATGGCAAACTCTGGTTGGTCCTGGCAGTTGTTTGCGGCGCCCGTGATCTGGATCGGCTGGCTGCGCAGCACCCCTGTGATTGTCAATTACCGGGGTGGTGAGGCCAGGGAATACCTGGCGGCATCGGCGCGCTGGGTAAAACCGTCCCTGGCGCGGACAGCGCAACTGGTAGTGCCCTCGGGCTTCCTGCGACAGGTATTTAGTGAGTTCGGCGTAGTCGCCGCTATTATCCCTAATATTATCGACCTCGAGACATTCTACCCGGCCTCGCACCAGCCGCAAGATACCGTGTTTACGCTGGTGATAACCCGCAATCTGGAACCCATTTATGGTCTGGAAACCGCGATACGCGCACTGGCATTGGCCAGGGAGCAAGTTCCTGATATTCAACTCAAGATTGCAGGCAGCGGCCCTCAGGGGCCGGAGCTGGAGAGATTGGTTGAACACCTGGGGCTGGGTAACGCAGTCGTCTTCCTGGGGCGACTGGAGCGTCAGCAGATCGTCGCTCTCTACCATAGTGCGCACGCCATGGTGAACCCCTCCAGAGTGGACAATATGCCGAACTCTGTGCTCGAAGCACTGGCTTGTGGCGTGCCGGTAATATCTACCGATGTGGGGGGCGTCCCGTATATCGTGGAGGACGGGCATACAGCGTTACTGGTGCCGCGCGACGATGCACCGGCAATGGCGCAGGCGGTGATCAAGCTCTACACCAATAGCGCGCTTCGCGGTGAGTTGCGGGAAAAAGGATGTCGGGCAGTGGCGCAGTATGCCTGGGACGAGGTCAAGCCGCTGTGGCTGGCGCTCTACAATACCCACAAGGTGGCTGCATGAATCTCTATACAAAACTGGTTTCCTGCGGCCTCTTTCCCCTGCATGAACGATTGAAAGGGCATAATTCACTTGAGGTTATGCGCGCGATGGAGCGGTCCCAGTGGCTTGGACCACAGGAGATGGAGCAACTACAGATTCAACGGTTGCGGGAATTTTTGGTGCGCATTGGGCGCGACGTGCCGTATTATCGCGCGCTTTTCAGTGAACTCGATTTCGACCCCAGTAGTGTATCCAGTGTCAAAAATCTCCAGCGGCTACCCCTGACGGGCAAGGCGGATATCCGCGCGCACACGGATAGTCTGAAGGCCGATAATGCCGGCCCTCTGGAAAAATGCAGTACCGGTGGTTCCACCGGTGAACCGCTGATATTTTACCGCGGCAAAGAGCGGGTCAGTCACGATGTTGCGGCGAAGTGGCGGGCCACTCGATGGTGGGGCGTGGATATTGGTGATTCGGAGATCGTGGTGTGGGGCTCTCCGATAGAACTCGGCTCTCAGGACAAGGTGCGTCTGGTACGCGACAAATTACTGCGCACCGAGTTGTTATCTGCATTCGAGATGTCCAATGCCAATTTGCTGAAGTTCACGCAGCGCATAAAGACACTGAAGCCGCGTATGCTGTTCGGTTATCCCTCGTCGTTGGCACTGATGGCTGAATATGTCACCAGTAATGGCTATACCGTTGATAAGCTTGGTATCAAGGTAGTTTTTGTTACCTCGGAACGTCTTTATCCCCATCAGCGTGAAGCGATTGAGGCGGCGTTTGGCGCACCGGTCGCCAACGGCTATGGTGGTAGGGATGCTGGGTTTATTGCGCACCAGTGTCCACAGGGTGCGCTACATATTACGGCTGAGGATATCGTCGTCGAAATAGTGTCTGAGGATGGCGAAGTGTTGCCGCCACAGGAGAAAGGGGAGATTGTCATTACTCATCTGAGCACAGGTGATTTCCCCTTTGTGCGTTACCGAACCGGTGATGTGGGCAGCCTGTCCAGGGACCGCTGCACCTGTGGTCGCGGCTTGCCGGTGCTGGCAGAGATTGAAGGGCGCTCGACGGATTTCGTGAAAGCTGCAGATGGCACTGTATTGCACGGTCTGGCGTTGATTTATGTACTGCGGGAAATTCCCGAGGTGGAAGAATTCAAGATTGTGCAGGAATCATTAACCAGAATTACTGTGCAACTGGTAACGTCATCCAGCGATACTGTGCAGTTGGAAAATACGGTCACTGAGCAGTTCAGGCGCCGGCTTGGGGATTCGCTGTTCGTCAACTTCGTTTACGTCAGTAAAATTGAACGAGAGGCGTCGGGTAAATTTCGCTATGTTGTTAGTCAGCTTACAAGTTAGCCCGGCGAACCGGGAGAGAACCTGATGCGCGACGTCATTATCACGCTGATGGTATTCGGCACCTTGCCCTATATATTGCGCTATCCCTGGTATGGCGTGCTGGTCTGGTCCTGGCTGAGTTATATGAACCCGCACCGACTCGCCTGGGGTTTCGCCTATACCATGCCTTTTGCCCAAATCGTGGCCATCGTATTGCTGTTTTCGCTGTTGTTTAGTAAGGAACAGAAGGGGCTACCGGCGAATCCTCTGGTTGTGGTGTGGGTGCTATTTTTGATATGGCTGTCGGTCTGCACACTGTTTGCGGTGTACCCCGATTTGGCGTATCTGCAGTGGATCAAAGTACTCAAGATACAATTGATCACGGCCGTGACCCTGATGCTAATGCGGGACTTTAAGAGAGTAAACCAACTTATCTGGGTGATTGTCTTCTCTATCGGTTTCTATAGCGTAAAAGGTGGGATATTTACCTTTATGACGGGTGGAGGCTATCACGTATTCGGTCCTGACGGCAGTGAAATCCGGGAGAACAACGCGCTTGCGGTCGCCATATTAATGATTGTGCCCCTGATGATGTATCTGAATAAATTCCCACCAAAAGCCTGGGTTAAGAAAATAATGCCCTTTTGTATTTTCTTCAGCCTGGCCTCTGTGATCGGCTCGCAGTCTCGGGGAGCGGTGTTGGCGATACTCGCGGTTGGAGCTTACTACTGGTGGAAATCCAGCAGTAAGTTGATTACAGCGATGGTGTTTACGTTGTTAACGATGCTGACATTGCTGTTTATGCCGCAGAGCTGGCATGACCGCGTGGACTCGATCGCTGAGTATCAGGAGGACTCCTCTTCGATGGAGCGTATCCGGGCGTGGGAATACAGTATCGCAATTGCGAATGATCGACTGACAGGAGGTGGGTTCTCATCCTGGTCAATGCAGACCTACTATCAATATGGAATTTGGACTGAGCGGGCGTTTGTCGCGCACAGTATTTATTTTAGCGTACTTAATGACGGGGGGTGGCCAGGGTTAATCCTGTTCTTAATGATACTGTTTCTGATGTGGCGACAGTTACATGGCGTCATAAAATTAACTGCAAATGATCCCGACCGGGCAGATCTCAATTTTCTTGCGCGAATGATGCAAATATCGATAGTCGCCTTTTTGGCTGGCGGCGCATTTCTAAGCCTTTCCTACTTCGACCTCGCATGGCATTTTATGGCCATCACTATCACACTAAATCGCTTGGCCCAGACTCCTTATCAAAAAGAAGACGTTGCGAGCCCCAAACGGAAAGTCGCGCGACGGGGAGTGCGGGCCCCGGCGTCTCCCCAGCGGATGCAGTCGCCAGCGAATGTCATACCGGATCGATCGTGAAAACGTTCTCTACCGGTTTTGTTAAGTATGCAGTGTCGTTGATATTCAAGGCATACCGCAATCAGCGGTTGTCTATCCTCATTTATCATCGAGTGATGCCTGTGCGTGACCCGATGCGCCCCGGCGAACCCACTGTTGATGAATTTGATGCACAGATGCGCACAGTACATCAGTACTTTAATGCTCTGCCGCTGGTGGATGCGGTGGAACGACTGCATTTGGGTACTCTTCCCGATGGAGCGGTTTGTGTGACGTTCGACGATGGCTATGCGGACAATGAAATCCATGCCCTGCCTGTCCTGAAAAAGTATGGTATACCCGCAACGGTGTTTGTCAGCACAGGATTCCTAAACGGCGGACGTATGTGGAATGACTCCGTGATAGAAGTGGTGCGGAATTACAAGGATGAGGTGTTGGACCTGAGGGAACTGGATTTAGAGAGTTACATATTGCGTTCCACTGAGCAGCGCCTGGACGCCGTCGATAGCATCCTGCGACAGATCAAACACTTTGACCCGAAGGAAAGAAGAGCGCTGGTCAATGAAATTGAAAAACGCGGTCAGCAGCTGCCCGATGATTTGATGATGTCGGATGCCCAGGTACAATCTTTGGCACGCAATGGCGTTACCATTGGCGCACACACTGTGAATCATCCCATTCTGTCCAGTATTGGTGGTGATAGTGCTCGCAGGGAAATTCTGGACAGCAAGCAATATCTGGAAACACTGTTACAGGAGTCGGTCGATGTATTTGCGTACCCGAACGGCAGGCCGGAACTTGATTATGGTGTTGAGCACCGCAACCTGGTGAGCGAACTGGGTTTCAAGGCAGCCGTATCCACGCACTGGGGCGTTAGTACAAGCCAGAGTGACCGATACCAGCTACCCCGATTCACGCCCTGGGACCGACATCCCCTCAAGTTTGCAATACGCTTACTGTCTAACTACCGGCAGCTCGATCCGCTGTTGGATTGAGTGTATCTGACGCTAGCAGGCATCCTCCTCATCGGGAAGGACTCGTTGCTGCAGGTGAGGGGTTATCGGTTGATTCGGGTTTATCTATCGTTGCAGCTTCCTTCGACAGCTCCTCTGGCGTTTGTAACGTGACCTGTGGTGCAGATTTTTCGACGGTGACCTCTTTTGAATCTGTTTGCCAATGATCGGCTGCTATCAATTTGTTTTTTAAACCGGGAAGTGGCATTCCGGCTGCATACACAGTGCTTGCCACTGCCTCGGCCTCATCGTACTGCTCCAATTCCATCAGTGTCAGGCCCATATTGTACAGCGTCAGCACGTCATCAGGCCTGAGAGAGTTTGCGGCGCGATAGGCGAACAAGGCCTTCTCGTACTGTTTCGACTTGTGCAATAGCAATCCGTACATCATATAAGGTGTAGGGTCATTCGGACTGAATGCCATGGCTCTTTGCATCTGGCATTCTGCGGGTGGTGCTTTCGCATTTTCTGGCCACTCCCAGAACATCATTCGATACTTCATGGCACTGTGCAGAGCCCGGTGATGGTTGGGCCACGCCATTAGGGTGTAGGCAATGTCACTTATCGCGGTGGCGGTATTGCCCGCTTCCAGCTTTTCGACGGCAGGCGTAAAATGCGCGTTCTCAACAACCTCCAGTTCAGCGGGAAAATTCGCGCGCCGCAGATAGTCATACGGGCCAAAGCCGATGCTCCTGCCCAGACATTTCCTCCCCTCCAGTGTTTCCCCTACCCAGGGCGCCCTTGTGTCCGCAAACCCGGGCGAGCTGATACAGCCCACTACCAGAGTGACCAACACGGAATGGAAAAAACTACTTTTGATACTGGGTGCGGACATGTGATCCCTCAAAATAGGCAGTTAGTGATTGATGTTATCGCAATTGATTTGCGGGTGTAAGCTCAGTGCCCGAGTTTGCCTGGAAATGTCGCAGCGACAGTATCTCGCCTTGATGTTTATGTTAGCGCCATATCTACGACGCTATTTCTGCTGCTGTGCTTAATTACTGTGTTTCTTGCCTTCTGGTATGCCTTACAAGCATTGTTCATGAGCACTTCGTCAACCGGCCACTGGGTATACTGCGAGGTTTCCTTGCGAATACGGCCGGCCCTCAAGGTTGCGGAAGTGTCGCCGTATCGCTCCTTGGAAGTGTGTTGCTGCAAGGTGTAACTAGCGCAAAGCGGCGTACGCAGCTGTAGCCAATCACTAAGGTTACCCAGGCATTCGTCTGAACGGAGCTTGATGGACTCTGCATCGAGGTAAAAAAATTCTCGCTCCATAGACGCAGCGATGCTTTCCAGTATGGCTAATCGCTGTATGTAATAGTTGGTAGCGAACGCCTCAGAATTGAAGTCGTGGGTAGGGTCTGTATCACGGTACAGTTTCAATATACTGGGTATGACATCCTGCGGCTGCCGCAGGCAGAAAATGGTTCTGGCCCTGTGGCTATTGAGGACATTCAGTGAAACGGAGTGCTCATTGTGCAGTACTTTATCGAACATATACGAAAAACCTGGTTTGGGTGTTTCCTGTTCAAAATACAAGAGCTTCTGCCTGATCGGGCTTTTCCAGCTGTGGTAGCCGATGTGCATTTCATAGTAACCGCAAATAGCGGGATTGGAGCCCATTATATGACCGAACAAGCTGGTGTAGGCGCGCATATGGCTCAACAGGAAAATGTGAGTCTTGGGTAGCAGTGCGGCGGTGGCCTTTTGAAGCGTTGGAACTACACCAAGCATATAGTGATCTCGATTACCGCCTGCCATCACAAACTGTTGTCATTCGTGGGGGATTGAGGCCTAAGCCATGCCTGGACAGTGAGGTACATGGTATAGGCCAGCCAGCGAAGGTTGAACCCATTCAGTAAGGCCGCCCTGGCGTACTGGGCTGCGCTCCTGTAGCGCTTGTTTTTTGCGAGCATAGTCGCCGCATGCTTCATTTCGTACGTTTTTCCCTTGCAGCAAAAATGTACAATATCGTCCTGGGTACAAAGCGCTATCCCTTTGTCGTAGACCCGCATCTGGTAGAGCTTCTTTTGTATACTGGAACTCACCGTGGACATATTGTTCTTTGCGTTGATATCCGGGATGTTGTGCAGTGAAGAGTACTGAGTGCTAAACAGGATAATACTGGCGGCATCAATCGATCGGATATAGATATCCCGGTCGTTCTCGTAGCGGATACTCTCATCCATGCCGCCCAGCGACTCGTAAAAACTGCGTTCAAATATACTGCAGTTCAGGTGGGCAAAACCGTCGCCGGACAGCAAAAACGCTGTGTCAACGAAGTAGCTGTCATGGTCATTTTTGGGCTGGTGTATGGCCCTTGGAATGAGCTCATCTAACCAAACAGCTTTCGTCTGCATGACGCCATTTGAGTCGACGGCACGCTGGTTGCTGTAATGTAAATCCACCGGCTTGTTGGAGGCGTTGATACTGCTGAAGACATGGTCTAGGTAGCTTTCATCGGTCCACTGGTCATCGTCGTCGAGGAAGCACAGGTAGCGTCCCTGGGTATGATTGGCGCCAAAGTTCATGGTGTAGCTCTGGCCATGGCCGCTTGGCCGGTGTATGAGCCTTTGGAAAATAACGTCCTGGTGCTGCTTCTCCAGCTCCGCGTACAGGGCCAGGTTCGCATCGGTAGAACCGTCAATCACTACGATGATTTCTTTGCGAGTAAACGTCTGTTGCAGCACCGAGCGCAGAGCGACCTGAAATAGCTCGGGCCGGTCTCGCGTGGAAATGATGATGGAAAAAAAAGGGTCTTTGTCCTTTGATGCCATTGCCAACTCATTACATTTTTACGGTAGGAGCGGGTTGTGCAGCGACCGGTAGCCATCGGATCTGTTCTTTCGCAGTTGGTCACGCGCCACGTTAGATTTCATTGTAAAGGCTTGCCTCCCACCCTGTCTCAGGTATTTTCTAAATTAGTGAGGGGTACATGGGAAGGCGCTCACAATTTGAGTATAAATGTGTGTAATATAAGCGTCATCGCTGACAGAAGCGACATTCATAGTCCTATCGGTATTTTGCCGGGTAGTGCTCTAGCGGATTCCCCGGTGAAAGTTCCGGGGGAGTGCGCCAATCGACGGGAATTTCAGGATAGAGCAGCCGCCAGTGATTGAGTTGGATAATGACGCGAGAGAGTAAATCCCGAGTGCTGGTGTTGGATGCGGATCTGGTTCCGTGTCTGACGATTGCCCGTTCTCTGGCCTCCCGAGACTGCATTGTCGATATTGCCAGTCATACGATTAGACCGTTGAGCCGTTATTCAAACGCTGTGACTGCGGTCTTTCAATACCCGGACCCGTTGGCAGCGCCTGAAGCGTTTGTTGATTGGCTGCTCGAGCATGTGCGCACCACACACTATGACCTCGTTATTCCCGTCACCGAGCGGACTCTGGTGGTGTTGTCTGATCGTCGAGAGCGCGTGACGCACATAAAAATTGCCATGCCTTCGGCGCCAAGTCTGGAGGTCGTGCTGGATAAAGCGCAGACACTGGCACTGGCTGACAGGATTGGGGTGCCAAGACCTCAGGGGATTGTACTCGAGTCCCTCGATCAACTAGACGACTTGAAAAAATCCCTGAAATTTCCTGTTGTTCTCAAACCTGCGCGCTCGATTGGTTCTGCCGCCGGCGGCGCTAGCCAGTTGCAAGTCGGCTATGCATTCGACGTAGGTGAACTGGAGGCAGGATGTGCACATGCTCTACGGTTTGGCCCGGTCCTGTTGCAGGAGTTCTTTTCAGGCGTTGGCGTGGGTGTGGAACTGATCGCTCGGTGTGGGAAAATTGGTTATGCATTTCAGCATCGACGTTTGCACGAAGTGCCCTTAACGGGAGGTGGCAGCAGTTTGCGCAAGAGTGAGCCCGTTATGCCGCAACTACTGGAGGCTTCGGAGCGCCTGATTGCCGCTCTGGACTGGACCGGTGTTGCGATGGTCGAGTTTAAGCTGGATCCTGTGACTCTGGAATTCTGCCTGATGGAAATCAACGGCAGGTTTTGGGGGTCCCTGCCGCTCGCGGTAGCAGCCGGAGCAGATTTTCCCGCCATGTTGATGGATTTGGAGCTGGCCGATGAAATAAAACCCTGCCCACCCTACCGCAATAATGTGTACTGCCGGTTTTTGTCCCGGGATTTAGGCTGGTATGAGGCCGTTCTGCTCGGCGGCACGGACTCGCGCATTGCCACTATTCCCGGCGGCTGGGAGGTGTTCAAGGGCTTGGGCTTATTCCTCACGCCTGGACACCGCTTCGATGTACAGAGTGTTCGAGATCCGTTGCCGGGACTCGCTGATGTCAGCAGGCTTATCAAAAGTTATTACCAAAGGCTCTCCGCGCTATCTACGGAAATGCTGTTTTTTGCGCGTCAGCGCCGGGCCTGGAAAAGGGGGAGGGTGTCCAGCCTTATTTCGCAGGCCCAATCAATGCTCTTCCTGTGCTATGGGAATATTAACCGCAGTGCACTTGCAGATGTGATGGTCAAAGCCTACGCGGAGGACTCGGGGATTACCGTAACCTCCGCGGGGTTTCATCAGGAATCAAACAGGCCGTCAGATGCCGTGATGGTCGAAGTGGCAGGGCAGCGCGGTGTTGATATGAGCGCCATGCGTTCGACCACCGTGACACAGGAGATGCTCCGTGACAACGATATCATTTTCGTCATGGAAAAATCTCACTACGACAGGTTACTTAAGGTGGATGCTGGTATCATCGAGAAAGTGTATCTGCTGGGTGCATATCCCAATAGTGCTGTTTGGCCTGTAGAGATTTCGGATCCGTATGGCCGTGCCCGATCCAGCTATATAGAGTGCTATGATCGCATTGACGAAGCGGTGGATAGTATCAAAGCCATCATTGCCGAAAGGTCTACTGATTAGTGTGATTTCAGATGCCTGATACTAGCGGTAAAATTCTGATAGGACTGGGCTCAGGTCGCTCTGGTACAGCCTCTCTGACGTCCCTGATTGGTCGTCAGTCAGGAGCTATCTGTTTCCATGAGATGAACCCGTCGAGTGCTGTTTTTAGTGGCAATCCGCAACCTCATGTAAATACTATTCGTGAGTACCAAGACTTGCTTGAAGGGGGTGATCGCGCTAGGGTATCAATTGATTACTCGCGTCCCTCCTCGGTGAAAACCTACGAAAAACTTCAATCTATGGGTCAGGTAAAACTGATTGGCGACATCGCGTTTTACTACTTGAACTATATTGATGAACTCTTCGAGGTTGCACCACAGTGCGTCGCTGTCTGCATGAAACGTGATAGAGAAGCCACAGTCGGCAGTTGGTTGAAAAAATCGGCTATCGGTCGCTGGCGATCTCTGTGGTTGGCCGATAGATTGAAGTCGTGGCTTACGCGTATGCCCTTTTATACAGAGTACAACTTTTGGCAAGACCATGACGGCAGTCATTGGATGAAAGAGCCGGTGTGGGATAGCTGCTTTCCAAAGTTTGAGGCCGCCTCGAAAAAAGAGGCTATAGAAATGTATTGGGATTACTACTATCTCGAAGCGGATCGATTGCAAAAAAAATACCCTGGCCGGTTTAAGATATTTGATGTTCGGGACTTGAGTGACTCCGAGGGGCAGAAGCGTATTCTGTCGCTGCTTGGGATCGCAGAAGACCAAATGGTGTTTGGTGAGAAAGTGCATTTACATCAGTCGGATGAGGTCAGTGCGGATTGAAAACAGGAAATTCAGTGGTATGAAGAGTGAGGATATACAGACCTTACCGCAGTTTTTAGGCGAGGAAGGCGAGCAGTTTTTCATGTTGCAACTCTGCTGCCGGCAGCCCCCAAAAGCCCACATCATTTTTGTGCCGCCCTTTGGGGAAGAGATGAATCGTTGCCGCGCTCTGGTATCCGCGCAGGCCCGAAGCTTCGCCGCGTCCGGATATTCCTGCACAATCATAGACTTTTATGGCACTGGAGATAGTCAGGGCGAATTGCACAATGCCTCGCTGAACATTTGGCGGGAGAATATACGTCTGACGGTTGAAACGCTTCAGCGAGAGGTGGCAGCGCCTGTCATCCTTTGGGGATTTCGGCTGGGCGCGTTCATAGCATTGGATTTTGCCGCGAAATCAGATATCGCGATCGAGAGTATTATCCTCTGGCAACCCGTTACCTCGGGTGAGCGGTATGTCACTCAAATATTGCGTCAGAGAGTTGCCGCGCTGGTGGGCAAGGACCTTGCGCCCGAGACCACCACCCAGATTCGAGCAAAATTGTCACAGGGAGAGAGTGTAGAAATTTCCGGTTATACCGTAGGAGGTACCTTGATGCAGGATGTGGAGAACTTGTCCCTTACGGATATGACGGCGCTTTGTGCAGGGAGGATCCACTGGCTGGAAAATGTAAGTGAGCTCGGTGCGGCGCTTACCGGAGCAACGCTAAAAGCAGTAAAAAAACTGGAGAACCTCCAGAATGCTGTGTTGCTACACCCGTTTACAGGGCCACAGGTGTGGCAACTACACAAACGTGATGCTCTGCCTGAACTGATTTCCATTACGCGTAGTCTACTACCGTGAACGCAAATACGATGAGTGAAATCCCACTGGTTTTTGATTGTTCGGGCGATGATCTGGTTGGGATTGTGCACCGGCCAGAGTTACCCTCAGAAGTTGGAGTGCTGACTATAGTCGCCGGCGGACCGCAGTATCGTGCCGGAGTAGGTCGTGGCATGGTTAGCCTCGCTCGAGATTTGGCGAGTAACGGTGTGGCGGTCATGCGCTTTGATTACCGGGGCCTCGGCGACAGTACTGGAGATTTTCTTGGCTTTGATCATATAGCAGAGGATATACAGGCCGCTGTGAATGCGTTTCGCCAGGAAGTTCCCGAAGTAAAACGCGTTGTGTTATGGGGCGGTTGCGACGCGGCTTCCGGGGCTATGATTCATGGCTGGAAGGTTGCGGGAGTCGCGAGCCTGATTCTCGGTAACCCCTGGGTAAGTACCGAAGAAATACGCTCTGCAGTGCTCAGGAAGCACTATTTGAAACGCCTCGGGGAAGCACATTTCTGGCGGAAATTAATTCGCTTCGAATACAACCTGATAGATTACGCTATTGCGGGTATACAAAAAGCGGCGACCAAGTTCGCTCGATTGCTCTCTTCCCAAGAGCCTTCACCAGCAGCAAAGGCCGGCGATAATGTCGGGCGGCCAATAGATCGGATGTTGGCGGGATTGCGGCAGTTTGAGGGCCCGGTGCTATTCCTTATGAGTGGCCGTAGCATGGTAAGCAATGAGTTTGACGAACTCATCAATGGCGACCCTGCCTGGCAAGCAGTTTACAGTCGGCCTGCCTGCAAGCGCGTTGATCTACCCAATGCAGATCAAACATTCTCTGATGTTGACTCGAGAGAGCGTGTCAATCAAGAAATTCTACACTGGGTGAACGGCTTGAATGCGCGCTAGGTGACCGGTAATCGGCGTGTGCCGGGCACTCGCTTCAGTATGCGCTTTAGATTATGAGCTAGCAGCAACACCGCACCTTCCGGGGAGCGTGGGTTATAAGCGGCGAGACCATGCTGTTCTTTGCGCACGGTCATCCAGTCTGCCTTGTATGCATCATCTCCCGACAGGTAGTCAATTCTGGAAATACCATCTTCTTCGATCACCCGCCGCATTATATAAGCCGTAAGGACGGTGCCAGCCGACAAGCGTTTGTAGTTCTCATGGTAGGCGAGTTTGAATATATAGGCTGTGCCGTTACACACCAGCCAGATTTGACTCGCAACAGGCTGGTTGTCATAACTTGCGATACCCAGGCGCAGCCAGCCGCGAGTGGCAGACAGGCGCAGAAGTTCGGGAACGAAGTCCTGGTAGGGCTCTTCATTCTTCCAGCTATTGTTGTAGACCGTCACGTAGCGAGCTATGGCTATGTCCAGAAGGTCGCCGCCCTTTACAATTTCGAGATGCCCCCTATCGCCTGCAAGAAACTTTTTTGTCTTGCGTGCGACGGTATTTTGCAGTTTAGATGGGCGAGATAAAAGGTAGGATTCATACGACTGTATTCCCAGCTCGTGGATCCAGTTGCCGAAACAAAAAAAGTCGTGGCAGCCTTTCCATCCCGCTTGGCCAAGCGCGTCCTGCAACAGGCAGAAATCGGGTGAGCTAACATCCATGGGCGACAGTGTGAGTGTAGCTAGTCTCTCTTTGAGGGCAAGGTGTTGAAAAAGCGCTAAAAACAGGGGCTGCGGTTCGTCTGAGCAGATGATCGGTGAGTATGCGGAAGTGTAGAATGTGCTCAGTGAGCTGGCGCGCTTGTGATGCGTGTTGAGTTTTAACGGGCAGGCAATAAAATTTTCAGGACTTGATCTTGCGACATAAATCACGGCTTCATCGTTTTCGTCCAGCGCATTGCTTGTCAGATTCGAGAGCCAGCTTTCGCCATATTGAGGGTTTTGTACTTCGTAATTTGAGAAGGCCCGATGCAAGGGTGCATCAAGAGAATCCTGGGAAAGGCGCAATTTCTCTATCTGAATATGATTATTCTTGTCAGCCAACGGGACCACGCCAGATATTCGATCAATAAAACACTATCAATGAAAAGGTGGGGAATGGCAATACATCTCTCGATTATGATAGCCTGATCGCAATTCTGGCTTGAGAAGATAGAGTTGCAAGGTTAGCATGAATGTCGATGCTTGCAGGCCAGAGCGTTTTTTAACAGTAGTAGTGTGAGATATGGATATTCAATCAGATGTCATTGCCATTCTGCAAGCAACCTTAGGTGTCCCGGCAGGGGCAATTCCTTCGCATCCCGACACCCGGATTTTGGGCGCTCTGCCAGAGATGGACTCGATGTCCGTGGTGGGGATATTGGCCAGTCTGGAGGAGCAGTACGGCATCACGGTGGATGACGACGAAATTGATGCAGATGTTTTCGCCACCGTGGGTAGCCTGACTGCTTTTGTGGAGTCCAAACTCGGTAGCCGATGACTCTGGGAGACTACAGCATAAAGGGAGATTTTCTCGAGCATCGGGGTAGAACACTATTCTATCTTCTGCTGGAACCTACCGCTGTACTTGCACATGGCTCGATACTTTTCCTGCCGCCTTTTGCCGAGGAAATGAATAAGTCCCGACACATTGTGGCGAGCCAGGCTCGCGCGCTCGCGGCTGCAGGCAATAGAGTGATGCTTCTGGATTTGACAGGGTGTGGTGATGCTGGCGGAGACTTTCTGGATGCCAGCTGGCAGGTTTGGCTGGAGGATGCCCTCTTCGCTGCAGATACACTGGTTGGCATGGGCGCCCGACCACTGAATCTTTGGGGACTGCGCCTGGGAGCGTTGCTGGCTTGTGAAGTGGCGCAGGCGCGGTCAGATATACAGAATCTGGTGCTCTGGCAGCCTGTCCTGAATGGTGAGCAGCAGGTCGACCAGTTTTTACGCCTGCGAACAGTGGCATCTGCGGTTAATGGCAGCGTGAGCTTTGACCGAAAAATGCTCTGGAATGAGCTGCGCGGCGGCCGGTCTCTGGAAATCGCCGGCTATGAACTGTCATCTGCGATGGCGCTTGAATTGGCAAAAGTCAGGCTCAATGATCTCAACCCCATTTGCCAGCTGGTGCGTTGGCTGGAAGTTGGCGTCGTGTCGCACGACACATTCTCTGTCGCCTCTGAAAGTGTTATCAACCACTGGCAGGAGCGGGGGATTACGGTAGGTAAGGACTGTGTTCAGGGTGATCCTTTCTGGCGAACAGTTGATGCCGGGATCAATCTTTCCCTGCAGCGCAGCACCTTGGATGCCTTCGCGCAATCATGACCAATTACAGCGAACAGGCGATAGTATTTGAATGCGCTGGTGACCGCGTGTTGGGGATCACTGCAATCCCTGAAGTGACCGCCGAAGTGGGTGTGCTGATTCTGGTAGGAGGGCCGCAGTATCGGGTGGGTAGTCATCGGCAGTTTACGCTTCTTGCAAGAAGCTTGGCCGAGGCAGGTTTTGCCTCACTGCGCTTCGATTATCGCGGCATGGGCGACAGTGAGGGCGCAAAGAGTGAGTTCGATGAGACAGAGGAAGAAATTTCTGCCGCTATAGATGCCTTCATTGAAAGCGCTTCAGGTGTTTCTCGAGTCGTCTTGTGGGGGCTCTGTGACGCCGCCTCCAGTGCTGTTATTTTCGCGCATCGCCATCCTCGGGTAAGTGGTTTGATATTGCTGAATCCCTGGGTACATAACGGAGAATACTCCCCCCAGGTCAAATTGGCGCATTACTATCGGCCTTCACTTTCAAAAGGGAACCAGTGGCGCCGTCTACTCTCCGGGCAAATCAGTTTGCTTCCCGCATTCATAGAGTTGGCAAAAGACAGTCTGGGGCTGCTCGGAAAATTCTTGCTGGGCAGTGGTCGAACGTCAGGCAGTCGTTCATTCGTGCAGGTAATGCTGGAGGGGCTAGAGCAGTTTCAGCATGGTGTTTTGATTGTGCTCAGTGAGTCCGACCTGACTGCGCGCGAATTTTCTACCCTGGTAGCGCACGATCCCGCGTGGAAATCTGCAAGCTCAAAGTCTCAGGTGGTTATCCACACCGTAACAGGGGCAGACCATACGTTCTCCCAAAAACCCTGGCAGGAAGATGTGTCGCGCCTGACCATTGAATGGGTAAGGCGACAATAAGACGTTATTGGGTCACGTGATTAAGTGGAAGCGCTGTCTGCGTGTCCTTCCATCCACAATTCAAATACCGTCAGAATCCATACTAATTCGCCGTAGTAGGCAGCGTGCTGACTTTGGTGCATCTCAATTGCCTTATCGATGAACTCCGGTCTAACCAAGCCCCTGCGTTTCAGTTTAAGCAAACTGTCATAGGCCATCTCGCGCAGGGGTTTGTGGGTTCGCATCCAGACGCCAAAGGGAAGGCCAAAGCCCTGTTTGGTCTTTTCGATAGTTTCCCGAGGTAACCAGCCCTTTAGCGACTCCTTATAGAAATGGCGTAGATCCGTACCCTTTATCTTCCAGGCAGTGGGCACCTCACAGGAAAATTCAACCAGTTCTTCATCCAGCATGGGATAGGCGACGTCCACCCCGGCGAGTGCGCACATATGGCTGACCTTGCGCAGGTCATTATCAGCAAGTGTTATCTGCCAATCCAGATATAGCATACGGTTCAGGCTGGAAGCGGATGCAGGCCGGTGATAAATAGATCGCAGTAGATTCAAGGGCAGCGCCGCGTCAACATCCTTCAGGAATTCAGCCGAAAAGATTTCAGTAGCCGCGTGGCGGTGCAAAAAGTTGTAGCTTTGAAGTCGATCCGGAAGCGGTGTATTAGCTTGCGCGATATAGCTTTCAGCTTTAGACATCAGCGGCAGGCAGGAGGGCATCAGGCCTACCAGTGGCTCAACCAGTCTCTTGCGCAACAGGCCAGGGACTTTCGCGTAGTGCTCGAATACACGCTGCTTCAAATAGCGCTCATTGCCGCCAAAAAGTTCGTCACCACCGTCACCGGCGAGTAGAGTATCCACGCCGTTTTCTACTGCCATCTTGGCACAGAAGTAGGCCGGCAGCGCGGAGGAGTTACCAAAGGGCTCGTCGTAACTGGTGGCTATCGTGGGGAGGGCATCTACCACGTCTTCGGGGGTAACATAGTACTCGTTCAGTTCGACACCGAAATGCTTCGCAGTAATTCTGGCATAGGCCATTTCATCATAGCCCTCAGCAGCAAATCCAATAGAGAAGGCGGAAACCTGCCTGTCACTCAGCTCTGCAAACATGCCGGTTACTGTGGAGCTATCGAGGCCACCGCTGAGAAACGCCCCCACTTTTCCTGAATTGAGCAGACAATTGTGTACCGATGATCGCAGCTTGCTGCGCAGCTGACTGGACAATTCCTCAAAGGACCTGTTTTCGACAGAGTCAGAAAATCGTGGGCACCAGTAATTTACCAGGCGGGTCTCGCCATTCTGATAATCGAGATAATGCGCAGACGGCAGTTTGCTAAGCCCACGATAGACGGTACCCGGGCTTGGTGCCATATGAAAATAGACATAGTTGTAAACACCCTGCTCCAGCAGCTGCCCTGTAGTTTCGGTGCCAACCAGCGCCCCACCGGCGGAGCTACCAAAGGACAGAGTTTTATCGCTAGCATGATAGTACATGGAGTGTTGGCCGAGGCGATCGATACCAAGCAGTACCCGGTCGCCCCGCGTATCCACAATCACACAGCAGAAAGCACCGAAAAGTCGCTTGAAAATATCGTGAGAATATCTTTCAAAACCACCGGCCAAGGCGGCGCCATTTCCCTGAATCTTGGCCAGATCGGCAAGCTCCCGGTCGCGAAAGTGGGGGCGTCCCGCAATGACAACAACACCCCCGTTGGCAAGCGGGTGGCAACAGCCTGTGGTGGCTAGCGCAAAAGCGGATGCACTTTCTGTTACAACCGGCAGCGGAGACTGGAGTGCCGCCTGCAGTACATCGATACAGTCGGCAGCATGCATTGCGCTATTTGGAGGGCAGTACCGGCCAACGATACCATGTCGCGTGAAAGCATTTTTAACGCCTATGCCGTTGTCCAAGCATTGCTTCATTACAGTGAACTCACTCTCCGGATTCAAGGTCTGCAATGCTACCATTTGACATTGTGGAGGGTAAGCTGACGGGTTCACATCTCTGACAATCTTGTCATGAACTGGGCGGCCATTTTTGATGGCTATGCGGCATTCGAACCTCTATCGCATACACGTGTGAGGCCGAATGTGACCGGCTTAATAGAATCGGGGTATTTTGGTGGTGTGCTCGAGTGGAATCTGAGACAGTAGCACAACGAGAGGGTGCTTTTTTTTCGGGTTACTGAATCTTGCTGTTTAATTCTTACGAGTTCATTTTTCTGTTCTTTCCGCTGAGTGCCCTCGGCTTCTTTGTCTGTGCCAGATTTTTTTCTCTGAACACCGCACTGGGCTTCCTGGTGTTTGCTTCACTGGGTTTTTACGCCTACTGGAAGCCCGCTTATCTGATTCTGTTACTCTTTTCAATTGGCTTTAATTTTGCCGTCGGACGGCTTTTATCCAAACAAAATTATTGGCAAAGGCGCAGTGTCTTGTCCTTCGGTATTGGCGTCAATCTGGCTTTGCTCGCCTACTTTAAGTATGCCAATTTTTTTATAGACAATGTGAATACCGCGCTGGGTACACACTGGGATTTGGGCAATATTTTTCTTCCATTGGCAATTTCCTTCTTCACGTTTCAACAGATCTCGTACCTGGTGGATGCCTGGCAGGGCAAGACACACGAATACAATTTTTTACATTATGCCTTGTTCGTTTGCTTTTTTCCGCAGCTGATCGCCGGCCCAATAGTGCACCATCGGGCTATTATCCCGCAGTTTATGAAAACGGAGAATCTCACTCCGAAATGGTCTAATTTTGCAGTGGGCATCTCTATTTTCGCCATTGGCCTGTTTAAAAAAACGGTGATAGCAGACGGTCTCTCCACGTACGTTGGCCCGGTGTATGACGCCGGTTCAGTTGGTAGCGATATTGATTTTTTCAGGGCATGGGGTAGTTCGCTGGCCTACACCTTTCAGCTGTACTTCGATTTTTCCGGCTACTCAGATATGGCAATTGGAGCTGCACGGGTCTTTGGTATACGCCTGCCGGTAAACTTTTTCTCACCGTATAAATCGACCAGTATCATTGAGTTTTGGCGTCGTTGGCATATCACGCTCTCGCAGTTTTTGCGGGATTATCTGTATATCGCGCTGGGTGGGAATAGGAAGGGGGTATCCCGTCGCTACGTTAATCTCTTCCTGACCATGCTGCTGGGTGGGATATGGCATGGCGCTGGGTGGCCATTTGTTATCTGGGGGGGGCTGCACGGTAGCTATCTGATGGTTAATCACGGTTGGCGGCACATGATGGCTCTGTGCGGGTGGGATTTTTCACAGCGAACAGCATACCGGGCTACTGCCTGGGTCGTTACATTTATCGCGGTGGTTTTTTCATGGGTGTATTTCCGCGCGCCGACGTTGGAGCACGGGAATCAGATCATTTTTGCGATGCTGGGACTGTCGGGGTTTGAAATTCCAGCCGGTATTCTGGCCAGATTGGGGGCGGTTGGACCACAATTGACCGCGATGGGGTTTGCGCCGGTTCAGGGTGGGGGTGCTGCTATTGTCAGCAACTATTTTTGGATCTTGATAGTGGCACCGATTGCGCTGGTGTTGCCGAACGTTGCCCAGATATTTTGTCAACACGAACCGGTGCTGTACGAGAATGATAAGGCCTTCAGTGATATTCGTGGCAGTCGCTTGATGAGTTGGGAGTATAACAGCCGTTGGGCGGTAGGCATCGCACTCGCGGGCGTAGCGGGTATTTTGACATTGCAACAGGTGTCGGAATTTCTGTACTTCCAGTTCTGATATGAAAGCGAATGCCTTTTTACTGCGCACCTTGATCTATGGCCTGATCGTCTGCAGCCTGGTGGTGGGCGTTAACTATGTGGTGGATCCCTACGGTATTACCGGCGCTCCGCGAACCCCAGGTTTTAATGAGCACAAGGTTGATATCAATGAACACACCAGGGTATTAAAAAAGTACCAACCGTTGCTCGCGTCCCACAATGCACTGGTGGTTGGTAATTCTCGTGTTGAACTGGGAATTTCTCCCGCTCACGCCTGTTTCCGTGACGATGGAATGGCGATCTATAACCTTGGTATGCCGGGTGCGGAAGTGGCGACGCAACTCGCCTACGCGCTGAACCTGGTGTATCGACAGCCCGTCGAAACAGTGTTTCTGAGTCTCGACTTTACGGATTTCATATCTATCAGTCAGCAACCGCACCCGCATGGGTTTCCACCGCCAGAACGGTCACAGAGTGGATTCAGTCTCTCAAGCTCCGGAGAACACCGCGCTGCGTACTACCGAAATGTGTTACGCGACTACTTTAAATCGCTGTTTTCACTGGATGCCCTGGTGGCGTCAATCAGAACCATAGCCCTGCAGAGTAATGTGTCAGCGGATCGTGATGAAGCCGGCTTCAATCCTGCAAGGGATTTTGAAGAAGCGGTAAGAATCGAGGGACCGCGCGCGTTGTTTGACCAGAAAATGGCCAGTTTAGCGGTAAAATATAGCAGGCCCTGGTACGTGCGGGACTCCCAAGGGCAGTTGAGTGCACAGTTTTCGGAGCTAGGTCGCTTTCTCGATATCACCGTGGCGCGAGGCATCAAAGTCTATCTGTTTACCAACCCGTTTCATGAAAGCTTCTGGGATCTGATGCGCAGCAAGGGGCATATGTCTGCCTATAATGACTGGATGAACGCGATAGAAACAGTGGTACGCAAGTACCCAGAGGGCTTCGTTACGCTTTGGGATTTCTCCCGGGATTCCGCCTATATACGCGAGACAGTTCCCGCAGCTGGCGTCAGATCGGGTCCCCTGAGATGGTTCTGGGAGCCAGCCCACTACCGGCGGGAGCTGGGCGATCTGATGGTTAACGCGATGCTGTCCGAGAGTTGCGGTACGGAAATCGCGTTTGGTCGCCAGGTATTCTAGCGGCCATCAGCGCTGCTCGAGTAACAGTCCTACTTCGTACAGTATTAAGGAGGGCTCGATTTTTTTACCGTGTATTCCCGCCGCGATGCCCGCTTCTGCGTCCTTGTCAGTATCCCCCAGCATGAAGCTGCCAGACATCACCGGGTTCCAGTGTTTGATCAGGCTGGTCAGCATGCCGGTGTTAGGTTTGCGCCAAGCACACTCCGTGGAAAGCGCCGGTACCGTGCCCTCGGGGTGATGGGGGCAGTAGCGAATATCGTCGATGTGTGCCCCCAGTTCGCAAAGTTCGTCCGCTATCCACTCGTGGAGCGTGTCTACTGCGGCAGCGTCATAGTACCCTCGAGCAATTCCTGCCTGATTGGTGACAATAAACACCAGGTAGCCTGCGTCATTTAGCCGCTTGATGGCAGTTTTTGCACCGTCTATCCATCTAAATTCCTCGATCTTGTGGGTATAGCCATCATCGTGGTTGAGCGTCCCATCTCTATCCAGAAAGGCGGCAGGCTTTCTGAGATTCTCCGACAGGTGAGCTCTAGCGGCGTCCAGATCCTCGGGAATACCGATATCGATAAAAAACCCCTGGTAGGTCCGGCCTATCATCCGGCGCTCCCTCACGAGCCTTGGAAATACCTCTTGCTCCAGCGAGCAGGGACTTTCCTCAATCGTGTCGAGCATTTCTGACTTCAGCCAGTACACGCCGCTGTTTATCAATCCTGATTGTGGTGCGGTAGGTTTTTCCCGAAAGGCGGAGATCTGCGCTCCTTGCAGTTCAACAAATCCATATCGAGTGGCGTTCTCTACCGGGAGTAGCGCGACGCGACACAGCCAGTCTTCAGGTTCGTCGTCACGCGTACAATTTGACAGGTCCAGATAGTTGAAATCAAAGATTGAATCGCCGTTGAGGAGTAGGAATTTGTCCCGTAGATGATCGCGGGCGTATTTGAGTGCACCGCCTGTGCCCATGGGCGAGGGCTCTATAACCACCTTGATGGTGGCCTGCAGCTCTTGCGCGAATGTTGATTCTGTTGCGTATTTCTCATGTACAACATCGGATTGGTAACCTGCCAGTAATACAAACTCGGTAAAACCAAAGCGTCGCAGGTTGAGCATGACGTGCTCTACAAAAGGGCGCCCACAGACCTCCAGTAAAGGTTTTGGTGTGTGGCGCACGGCATCACCCAGTCGGGTGCCCTTGCCGCCAATGAGAATGGCGGCTTGTTTCACAATTTTCATAAATATATGTTTTCCGCAGGCCTGTAAGCGCTTTATCTATGCCTGTTGGCCCATTAGTATCTGAAGGTTAATATAACTGTGCCCTTACGGTGGGGCAAGGGTACGCCTTGCTGCAGTTGATCTGAAAAGAAGCTGAATGAAAAAATTGTTGTACCTGGTTCATCGATTACCTTTCCCCCCCAATAAGGGCGATAAGATTTCGTCCAATAACATGCTCAACTATTTCTCTGGCCGTTGGCGCGTGCATTTGGGTACCTTCGTTGACGATCCTGATGATTGGCAGTACGTGAATGTGGTCAGGGAAAAGTGTGAAGATAGCTGTATCGTCGATTTGCCCAGTTACAAGCGAGTCACGGGGAGTCTCTCTGGCTTGTTAACGGGGCAGGCGTTGAGCCTGAGTTACTACGGCAATACCCAGTTGCAGGATTGGGTGCGCGCCAGTATAGAGCGGGAATGTCCCGATGCGGTGTTGGTTTTTAGTGGTGTTATGGGACGGTTTGTGAAAGGCCTGCTGCCGGCGCATGTGCCGGTGATATTTGATGCTGAGGATGTCGACAGCGAAAAATGGCGAAGTTATGCGCAGGCCAAGCCCTGGCCGCTGTCCTTGCTGTATCGGCGGGAGGCGAACAAATTGCTGGCCTATGAACGGGAAATGGCAGCGTCTACCCATGTGAGCATTTTTGTATCGCCCGAAGAGGCTGCCGTATTCAAGCAGTTGGCGCCTGAAAGTGTAGACAAAGTCCACCATCGAACACAGGGCGTAGACAGCGCATATTTTGACCCACAGCTGCTCTTTGAAAACCCCTACCAACCGGGGCAGAAAGTGCTGGTTTTTACCGGTGCGATGGATTACTGGCCCAATGTGGAGGCAGTGAAGTGGTTTTGTCAGCATGTCGTGCAAGCGGTACTGGAAGACGAGCCCGATTTTCTTTTTTGTATCGTTGGCATGAAACCCACCGATGAGGTATTGCAATTGGACAAGTTGCCCGGTGTCCGAGTGACAGGTGGTGTTCCCGATGTACGGCCCTACCTGCAGTTCGCGCTGGCCGCTTGCCTGCCCTTGCAGACCGCGCGGGGTATTCAGAACAAGGCGCTGGAAGCGATGTCGATGACATTGCCGGTGCTGGCGACACAGGATGCCCTGTTGGGAATCGTCGACCACCCGGGCGTTCTATCCATCGTGGCCAACGATGCCCGTGCGATGATCGCAGCCGCATCAGAACTGCTGTCCCAGCCCCGGCAGACTAATATAAAAGGGCGAGCGTGTGTTTTGGAACACTACAATTGGGATACTAATTTGCGGCGCATGGAAGACTTCTTGATTAACGATGAGGGCGGTCGCTAATGCACGTGCTGCACGTACTCGATCACTCTATTCCACTGCAAAGTGGCTATACCTTTCGCACGTTGGCCATCCTGAAGGAGCAGCGTGCGCTCGAATGGAAAACCACACAAGTGACGGGACCCAAGCATAATCCGGGACAGGCCATTGCCCCCGTCGAGACGGTTGACGGGTTTGAGTTTTATCGTTGCCAGGGTTCGGAAAGTTTATTCGAACGATTGTCGGTTATTGGGCAGTGGTCGGTTATCAGCGCACTGACAAAGCGTTTGATCGAGGTGGCCCACAAGGAGCGGCCCGATGTGATACACGCGCACTCACCCGCCTTAAACGGTGTGGCTGCGATCAGGACGGGTAGGGCACTTGGCTTGCCAGTGGTCTACGAGATTCGCGGGTTTTGGGAAGATGCAGCCGTTAGTCATGGCACCAGCAGCGAGGGCGGTCTCAGGTATCGGTTGACCCGGGCGATGGAAACCTGGGTGCTCGCGCGCGCCAATGAGGTGACGTGTATTTGTGAGGGTATACGGCAGGATTTAATTTCGCGTGGTATTGCGCCGGAGAAAATTACAATTGTTCCCAATGCGGTCGATGCCAGTCGGTTCCAGCCAGTGGGAGAGCGTGATAGCGCCATTGAAGAGCGTTTGCAGCTGGCCGGGAAAAAAGTTATTGCATTCATAGGGTCGTTTTACGCCTACGAAGGATTGGATCTTTTGGTGGCGGCCATGCCCAGGCTTTTATCCGCGCGCCCGGATATACGGCTGCTGTTGGTCGGGGGCGGGCAGGTCACGCAGGATATCAAAAAACAGATTGCGCAGCTGGGATTGCAGGATTCCATCATAATGACAGGCCGGGTTCCTTATGAAGAAATCGAGTCTTACTACTCGGTCACAGATGTTCTGGTATACCCGCGTAAATCAATGCGTCTGACGGATCTTGTTACCCCGTTGAAACCATTGGAAGCCATGGCGCAGAAGAGCCTGTTTCTGGCCTCGGATGTCGGTGGGCATAAAGAGCTGGTGCGTGATGGGATAACAGGCACTCTGTTCAAGGCTGATGATATCGATGACCTGGTGAAGTCCCTTTTGGATTTGCTGGATCATGAAGAGAGATGGCCAGCCATCCGAGAGGCGGGCAGGAATTATGTTGAAAATGAACGTAACTGGGTGAACAGCGTGGCAAATTTGAAGTCTGTCTATCGGCGGCTGGCTCCTGAAGGTGATCAGTAATGTTAATCAGGTCTAAAGCACCACTCAGACTGGGTCTTGCGGGTGGCGGTAGCGATGTCGCGCCGTATTGTGATCTTTACGGCGGCGCGGTGCTCAACGCGTCGATCAACCTGAGCTCATACTGCACGATTGAGCCCAGTGATGATGGCACAGTGACCTTTGTGGCCACAGATCGCGAGGAGAGATTCAGCGCTGCTAGTGCGCCGTACTACGCCTACGATGGTCTTCTGGATCTGCATAAGGGGGTGTATAACCGAATAGTGCGGGACTTTAATGACGGTGAGTCACTTTCGCTGAAAATAAGCACGCATTCAGACGCCCCGGCGGGCTCCGGTTTGGGATCCTCATCCACCATGGTGGTTGCGATACTGACGGCCTTTTCTGAACTACTGCATTTGCCGTTGGGTGAATACGATGTGGCGCATCTGGCCTTTGAGATTGAGCGAATGGATATCGGCCTGCGAGGCGGGGCGCAGGATCAATATGCCGCCACATTCGGTGGCGTCAATTTTATGGAATTTCACGAGCTCAATCGGGTCACCGTTAATCCGCTGCGTATCAAAAAATGGATTTTGAGTGAACTTGAAGCATCAATCGTACTGTATTACACCGGTGTTTCTCGCTCCTCGGATATGATTATTGCCCAGCAAATAGAGAGCTTTAAGTCCGGGAAGGGGAAGTCGGTGGAGGCAGTGCATCAGCTCAAGCAGGATGCGAGCGCGATGAAGGATGCGCTGCTACGTGGCAATATTCGGCGCTTTGGCGAGATATTGGGCCGCAGTTGGGAGGCCAAGCGAAATTTGGCCGACATGATCAGTAATCCGCAGATCGAGGAGGTCATGGATAATGCGCGACAAGCTGGCGCCCGGGCGGGTAAGGTGTCCGGTGCTGGCGGTGGCGGATTTATCATATTTATTGTCGATCCTTTAGAGCGGGTGCAATTAGTCAGGGCCTTGAATCAACTGGACGGCGATGTCGTTCCTTTTCAGTTTGAACCACATGGAGCTTGTGCATGGAACGTCCCGACCTGAGTTACGTAATAAAGGAATTTCAAGCATCTGTCGCGGTGAAGCAGCGTATTCTGGACGATACCCGGTTTATGCAGCAGATCACGGATATGGGTCACCTGCTAATTGATCGTTACGAGGCGGGGAATAAACTACTGATAGCTGGTAATGGTGGTAGTGCCGCTGATGCCCAACATATCGCTGCAGAGTTCGTCAGTCGCTTCAATTATGATCGCCCTGGATTACCGGCGCTGGCGCTGACTACCGATTCATCTATTCTGACCGCTGTTGGCAATGACTATGGGTACGAGCAATTGTTTCGGCGCCAGATAGAGGCCAATGGCCAGACCGGCGATGTCTTTCTGGGCATCTCAACCTCGGGTAACAGCCCCAACATTCTGATGGCGCTGGAAGCGGCGCGTCTCAAAGGCATCACGACAATCGGGCTGACAGGAGAGAGCGGCGGAAAAATGCGCGAGCTGTGTGACCACTGTCTCTGTGTGCCCAGCGACGATACACCCCGTATTCAGGAGGCGCACATCGTCATTGGGCACACGCTCTGCGCGATGGTTGAGCTGGCGTTGTTTGAAGACCCGCGCCAGTGATTTGCGCTTACTCCGAGCGAACCAGCCGTTCTATGCCGTGTCTGTTGAGCTGGCACAGAGCAGCTGTAAAGCTGTAAGATCAGTCAAGTAGCAGCGCTTTTTTGAGTGAGGAAACACTGGCCCTGCCACTGGCGAAATGCGATGCTGTAGAATGCGAATGCCGATATATTTACCATACAGATCGGCTCGGTGTGGCGCTGGATCGTCGTCTTGGTCCGGTGGAGGAATCTGACGAGCCAGAATTTTGGAGCTTGCGCAATCGCCGCAGTTTCCTCGGGCGTCGCATCACAGATAAATAGTCTTTAATGTATATCTCTGATTTGATCGTTTAATTTTTTGTGGTCTACTGGATGATCCTTCGTCCAAGCGATTTTTCCCGTGTTGAGAGCTCTTAAACGATTGCAGTGGACGGCGACGCCGTGAGTGTGCGTCGGTCTGTCACCATCTTCTTCAGTGCAAAGTACGTAGAGTTGGTATTGGGGTTGATATCCAGCCTGATTCTGGCACGCCTGCTTACGCCTGAAGAGTTTGGTATCTATAGTATCGCGGCATCTGTTGTGATCATCGGGTACTTGTTCAGGAATTTCGGCGTCGGACAGTATATTGTTCAGGTCGAAAAACTGAACGATGGGATATTGCGATCGGCGTTCACGGTCACACTCGCTATATCATGGACTATTGGCCTTTTGCTGCTTATTGCCGCGCCCTGGTTGGGCGGTTACTACGAAAACTCGGGCATCGCCACGGTGCTGCGTTTTCTTTCATTAAACTTTTTTTTACTGCCTTTCGGCTCTATCGCCGATGCGGTTTTACGCCGAAATATGGCATTCGACAAGCTGGCCGTCATTAATGTCAGCGCCGCTCTTACCACGCTTGTTGTGGGGACCACAGCAGCCTATTGGGGAGCTAGCTATCTCTCAATTGCTTGGGCCGCCAATGCCTCGACGGTTGTCACTATTTTGCTAACACTCGTTTTCAGGCCAGCAGGGCTTCCCTGGCTTTTGGGCGTGAGTCACCTTAAGGAAGTGTGGAAGTTTGGTCTTAAAGTTGGAATGATGGATTTGTGTAGCAGAGGGAGTGATGCCGCGACTGAACTCATCATTGGACGCGCTCAGGGGCTGTTTAGTCTGGGTATTTACTCCCGCGCCTATGGCACTTTTTGGTTGTTTGAATACGCGTTCACGCAGGGAATTCGCCCTGTAATATTGCCCTATTTGTCGAAGGCAAAACATGAGCAGGCCGATCTTGGCGAGCTCTATATCGGTATTGTCACATTTACGTCGATTTTTTTGATTCCATTCTTTGTCTTTCTGGGCATGAATGCCCCCGACATTATCAATGTCATGTATGGTGACCAATGGACGGACGCCGTTCCCATACTACAAGTTCTGTGTGTCGCGGGTTTGTTCTTTGCGCCAACCCTATTTTTTGAGCAGTTAATGATTGCACAAGGCCGTCCCGGGCAGGGGTTACGATACATCGTTATCTCCCAGGTGTTGCGTATGGTCGCGCTGCTGGCGTTGGTCGGAATTAGTCTGGAAGCTGCGGCAGTAGCGCTGATCGTTTGGTCCTTGGTAAAAGTCTTACTCGCTTTACTGATGGCGCGTCAGCATTTTGGTTTACGTCCATTGGCGTTTTTGCGGGCGCTGTGGCCGGCGATTCTCACGGCCGCTTTTCTGGGGCTTGGCATCTGGGGGATGCTGGATGTGACTGCGTCCTGGGAAACGCCGCTGCTGCGGTTGATGGCGGTCGGTCTGTGCGCCGGGCTCACCTGGACAGCTTCAATCTTTGCATTTGATCACCCCATAACGGTGGAGGTGCGCGGTCTCTTTCAGAAGTTCAGAGACCGGAATCAAAAACAGGACTAGCTGAAGTGCAAAGAGGGGGGTCGTCAGTGAAAGGGTTACAGTGCTGACGATAGTCCCTTCAGGATAAAACTGTGCCATCGATGTACGCTTATCTCCAACGTTTAACTCTACGTATACTTCGTTGGCTAATACCCAAATTCTGAATTTTCAAGCAATTTCGGCGATGGCCTCAAGTTCTGCATCGCAGTAGGTATAGCCGAGGAGGTTTAAGGGGTAGTTCAGTATGATCAGGCGCGGACGATCAGGGCCACTCGCGCATAATATGGCCAGGTTTTGAGGTGTCACTTTCCAGTGGTTTTTTGCATAAGTTTTCAGCTATTTGATTTGCCGACCGATGATAGACGTCTGAGGGGCTAAGAAACTCGGTTCGGCGTGGGGATTACCAACTCACCGTAATCCACCAGCTGTAAAATAAACATGAGCTCTTTGGAGCCGGGCCCGATCATGACGTCATCGGCAGATTCGTCAAACACTGAGATTTGGTTCATACATCTTACTGTCCAGAGACAAATGCGCTTAGCGTAACGTGATCCAACCCGTTCGATATTACCAATAACCTTGCACTATTGGGGTCAACGGGACTAGTTTGAAAAATCACCACCGCGCATTATAGCAAAAATGAGAGCCAGAAATGTCCAAGCCGGACCACACGGGACACACGAGAATAAAACTAGCGCGACCGTTGCAATGTACTTTTTCGCATAATATGCTCACAGCGTTTAGCAACAACTGAACGGTAGATGAGAGTCGACTGATTCTAGTAGATTCCCGAGAATCTTCCGGTTTATCGATCTAGCGCACAGAATAAAAAGTACTCTGGTATGTATTTCGCGCATGTCAAAAGAGAGTGTGTTCGAATGGCGCTGGGAACAATCTGATGTGTTCCCGGGGTGTAGCTTTTTACGATCTAAGAGGAGGTAATAGTCTGTGGAAGCCTTGGACCTGGCAAAGAAGGTGATTGCGGTTAACCTGCAGTTGGAACTGGATCAATTGACGGCTGATACGGAGATTCTGGGTAACTTTCCGCAGTTTAATTCTTTAACGATAGTGGGGGTCATTAGTTCAATCGAGGACGAATTGGATTGCGCCATCGACGACGAAGACATCACCACCGATATCTTTACTACTGTCGGCGATCTGGCAGAGTTTATTGAGAGCCTGAACAACTAGACATAAGTTTGGTCTTGGAGCCACGACACTCTCTGCTTTGAAATAATTTTTTACACGCCCCTGTTACTGAACAAATATCGGAGCTACCGATGAAGGTTCAGAGCGTACGGCTGTTGCATGATCTGGTCTATTTTAGGCCACAGGAAAAGCTCAAATCGTCGGCGCTGCTGTACAAAAAAGAAACCCTGTCATTTAGACAATTTGCCGCTCAGCCTTGACTGCTGATTATGTCAGCTCACGACGGTATATTTCGTAGGCGCGTCGGTGGTGTTTATGGACTATTTTCACTACCTCGGGTGGGGCAGCCTGCAGGTATCCCTATACAGGAGCTAGCGGTATGGTCGGGCCATAGTCCTGCTGGTGATTCCAGCGAACCCAAGATGGATGTTGCTACATCGCTCGATCATTGCCGCAAGGAAAAGCTGACCTATATGGTGCCAGAGCATATTTAGCTGCGTAACGAAATGTCGGGAAATCCCAATGGGAAGATTGATCGGGCGCGCAGAACGATGCAGTACAAAGAGCACTTTAGTGAGGTGAAAAGTTAGCGTCGTATTTCGGCCAGAGTCCCGAGTACTAATTCCTGCGGCGTTCTATCCATGCGCGTCGTGAACCATAGTTTTCATTTGTTCGTCTACTAATAGGGCCATACAACGTCATTCAGCTTATTGTGAAGTTTTCGCCCTATGGCATACACCGAAGGTATTTCGATATATGGCTGATCGACCTCTGATTTAGTCCAGTTTTGATGCTGTTCGGTAAAATCGACTGAGACAAAATCCTCATCATGGCGGTGGATGAACGCACAGAGATTCTCTAGGCGCTGCTGATTAACGCGGTTGCGGATCAGCTCTTTGTAACGAAAGTCGCGCTTCTTGATAAATTCAAAAGGGTGGGTCAGGATTACAATATTTTCGATACTCGCACGCCTTGCTTTCCACAGTAAGTGTTTCATTTCAGGCCAGGAGCAACTGGTTATCTGCAAGGTTTTTTTGTGCCGTTTCCCCGCCAGGTTTAAATCCTGATAGGAGAAGACCGGAAGTTCCATGACGTTATGAATGCGGTGTCGGCCTGAGTTGTGGCACAGCGCTGCCTCCCGAGGCTGATACACGCCTAGTGCAATATTGGAGCTCATGGGAATGCCCAGTGCTTGCATCACCCGATAGACGTTGTCGTCTGCTCTCAAGCTGCCGGTGCGAATGGCCAGCGGCCTGTGGCCTACCCAGCGCTCAAAAACATCGATACATGTACTGAATGCATGTTTCAGTTCCTCGAAGCTACGCCCGGCACAGTCATCGTGTCGGGGAAAGAGGCCCAAGGCAGGATCTGTATTAAAACTGAGCCAAACGGGGTGCACATGAAGTTGTATATCCTGTTGAGCTGAAAGCAGTCGTTTGATGATGCCCTGCATAGGCTCATCACCAAAAAAGAAGTAGTTTGCACACTCTACAAAAAAAGAGGCGTTGATTTGATAGCGGTCAAATGTCTCCAGCATGAAGCCCAGGGCTTCTTCCTTGCCGTCTACAACACCAAAAACGGCCGGCTCTGCGACGGGCTGGTTGCTCTTCGAATCCTCGAAGTGGCCCGCGATACTGAATTCGGTATCGATCGAAATACTTATCTGCGTGGGGTTGCGTTCAGTCACATGGTGGCCTGATCTGGTTGTTTTTTAGGGGTTGTACAGCGTGAAACCGCGAGCAGCTGCTGCGACCAGTTTATCGGTGACTTCGTCTGCGTGTGCCATGAACATGGGGCAGTTATGAAAGCGCCATTCTTTCAAACTTTCTCTCGACATTATGTCCCGTAACTTCCATATATTGAAGGTCCATTGTTGCTGGATACCCCCAATCTCCATTGAAATTTCGTCCTGTTGGTCCACGATGGTAACAGGTATGTTTGGCAAAACGTTCTGTGGTGCCGGCCAGTCTTGCCCCAGTAGGCTCTCTACATGGTGAACCTGGGTCATCACCTGAAACGTCTTCCCTATACCGATAATTTGTGCGTGGTGCTTCGCCATTATGTCAAACGGTGTGTCTTTACCCATTCCGCTGGGCGCGTGTTCGTGGCCGCGCGTTAACTCCTGAGCGAGGGGGCCCAGGGCGGCTACGCGGTATGCCGGGTGACGGCTCTGCACAACACCTCTGGACCGGCGAAAGAGTTCAGTGAGGAGACCCATTTGGGAAGGGGTGCGGCGCAGGTCAAAACGCGGGTTCTTCTTCAGTGTCTCCCGCGTGCCTACCCCATTCTCCCCGAAATTGAAGGCGGGCATCACCAGTGTGCGATCCGGGCCGCAGTACTCGATCAGCGCCTTTAGCAGTTCCAGGGCACTTCCCTTGTACATGGGTTGCAGGTTGTTAACAGAACTGTGCACCATGAGAATACGCCAGTCGCTGTCGAGTTGACTGTCAATCTCTGCAATCAGGTCACTGGTGGTGAAGGTGCCGTGTACCAGGCATAGCAGTGGGCTGGCTTTCTTTTTGAGCCTGAAGTACCCGGATCGAACTTTAAGAAAATACTCGCGCGGGAGCAGTTTAAGGAGAATGGCTGAGAGCCTTTCGACAATATTCATGGTGGGCAACTCTGTTGGGTTCAGTAATGCCTCAGCACCACAATTAGCGCACACTGACGAGATGGCTATGGTAATACCAGGTGTCGCGAACAGTGAACCTGGTGTAACCTTACACTGCGTTTTCCGAGGCCAGGTATTGCAGAATGGCTGGTACATTCTCAAGTTCGGCAAAGTCTTCTACGTCCATGTAGAGATCGAAAGCTTGCTCCAGTGCTACCATGATATGCACATGGCCGAGCGAGTCCCACTCCTCAATATCGTCCATCGTCGAATTTTCACGTATGGCCTCTACGGGAAGTTCCAGCGCCGCAGCCATAATATCCTGTAATTTTTTAAATGTGCTCATCCTAAAAGGGGTCCTTCAATTGTTATCGGAAAGTCCTCGCCAAGGTCTCCAACATCAGTACTGCTAAAAATGCTGAAGTATCTGCCATCCCCAGATTTGTGGAAGCCGTTTTCGGGCAAGAAACGCTCCACTAGTGTATTTTTGCGAGTGGGGATGTAGTCAGCTGAAAGCTCTTCAATGCCGCAGGTTCTCAACTGGGAAACGATTGTACTGAGAAAAGCCTGTTCTGCCATCCTGCCTATCACACGGCAGGACATCAAAAAGGTATCAAGATGCGCTTTCCTGGCGTCGTCGTGTGCTACGATGGCCAAGCCTACAATACCACTGTTGCCGAAGTTATCCGCCAATGAAAAGTGATACACCAAAAAACGGTCGCCATTGATCATCTCAGCGATGTCTTTTTCGCTGTAGCGCTGTGTCGTGAGATTGAACTGGTTGGTCTTCTGCGTAAGCTGTGCCAGGCGAGTGACCGAGTGCAGGTCGTTAAGTCGTACAGTCATCTTCATATTCAGTGAGCGCAGGTAGTCGTCGATACTGCCCCCAGTGTCGCTCAATTGCTCCCGCCGTGTTTTTCGTATCCGTTCCTGAGCGTACATCGCGGTTTTTTCCAGATCTTCCGCGGTGAGAGAGACAATCTCCAGGCGCGCCACGGCATCCAGGCACATCGGTACTTCCGCAGGCCGTGAAGGCACCTGAATCACTTCAACGCCCGGTAGGCTGTGCCTGACGGCTGAGCACTCGTAGTCACTGTCATCGACAAAGATGAACGAATCCAGTCCCAGATTAAGTTCCTCAGCGATCGTGCGCAAGTTGTCGGGTTTGGGCAGCCAGTTAACCCGCATGGCGGCAAAATGTTCATTCTTGAGTAGCTGGTGTGGATGGTTTAGCAGAACCTCGTTGAGGTCTTCCGGATTGTTTTTGCTGCACAAGGCGAGAATAAATCCGCGCTGCTGTAAGCTCAGAAGCCGTTTCTGGAAGTCCACAAATGCGCGTCCTGGATACTCCTGGCCCAGTGCGATGCCATTGATACCGTCCTCGCCGATAACACCACCCCACAGCGTATTGTCCGCATCCACGACAATAACCTTGGCCTTGGTGTGATGAATACTGGCGGCGATGGCTGTGACTGCATTTGAAACGGCCAGCGCCCCATCTTGCGCAAAAGGAAATGCTGAGGAGTACCACAGGCGAGCGTCGAAAAAGTTGTCTCGACCGCACTGCATGACCAATTGGTCCAGATCGAGATAGCTGACACCGCTGAAATGTTCTCGCATGTGAGCGGCAATATCAGCCTTGATGTGACTCCACCACTGGGCCTCGGACTGTTCTGCCATGGCATCGTACACACCCAGTCCTGGCGAGCCTGCACTGGGTAGGACGGTAACGATGATGTGACCGGCAACAGTGTCGCGGAACTGGCGAATCAATCCATTCAGGGATAGCAGGGCTTGTTCGTGTATATCCTGCTTATCGGCTGCTTTGATACAGGCGGGCGGTATTTGGAAGGCTGGATGCAGGTCTTCTCGAGTTAACATTAATAGGGTCAGATCAGGTGCATGTTTGAATAGCCCTGATTTCCTGGATGCCTCCTGTAGCGTCGTGCCGTAAGGGGCGTGGTAAATATCGAGACTGAGTTCGTTCAGTGCCGCAGTAAAATGCAGCCATGGGTCCAGTAGCTTGCTCGTGTAGGTGTGAACAATACCCAGTTTAACCGGTATGGCCAAACCCTGGGATGCCAGACGTTGCCGTAGCTTACCGGCCTGTTGTTGCGAAGGCACCATTGCGCGTAGCGCCAGGGCGCTTTTAACGTCCTGAGCGGACTGCATTGCGAGCAGCTTCTCAAATTGGTTGTCAGATATCTTCATTGTGGATCAGTGATAAATGGCAAAGTCGTCGCTCAAGGCGGTTTATTGATTCTGACTGATGCGGTTCACACGGTGCATAACAGTCACCTTAATAGAGATTACATCGTTGGCAGGGAACCTGTTAGCGTCGCCTCCCAGATTGTGAATTGACTCGCAAAAGCATTAGTGTCGCCTAGTGTGTTGTGCGATTCTAGCATAAATCTTTACGCTGCAATCCTTACAGGCGCGCATAATGTCTCGGGCATTCTCACTCTATCTTGATGCAATCAGGTTCCTCGCCGCTATGCTAGTGCTGTTTTACCATGCCAACTGGGTCTACCGGCCGGGGATATTGTTTACCACTCTTGGGCATGAAGCGGTGGTCATATTCTTCGTGTTGTCCGGGTTTGTGATTGCCTTCGTTGCCGATACGCGCGAAACAGACTTTCGGGGATTTATGGTGGCCAGAGGCGCAAGGATATTCTCAGTGGCCATTCCGGCCATCATCCTTACGGCACTGTTGGATTACGCCGGCTTCCATATCCACGAGGCCGTATATCCTGAAGGCTACCGCGCATGGGACTACCCCGCTATCCGGGTCATCACCAGCAGCTTATTTCTGAATGAGATCTGGACCTTGGGGATTCAGCTATTCACCAATGTGCCATATTGGTCGCTGAACTACGAAGTTTGGTACTACGTGTTGTTTGGTGTTCTGTTCTTTTTTGAAGGGCGCAGGCGCTGGATCGTGTTTGGTTTGCTGTGTCTGCTGCTGGGGCCAAAGATTATGCTACTGCTGCCCGTGTGGTGGATGGGGGTCTGGATCTATCGCTCCGAATATCTGGCGAATTTGTCAAAAGCAGCTGCCTGGATGTGCCTGATTTTGTCGCTAGTCGGCGGTTATTGGTACGCCTATGCCAATCTGGGTCAGTGGGGCTGGGATTACCTGAAGCAATTGATGGGCCCGGATTTACATTTGCAGCTATCTTTCAGTCGCCAATTTATCAGCGACTATTATCTGGGCGCGATGCTGTCGCTGCACTTTGTCGGCTTGCGTGTGTTGTTGGCGCAGGTAGATGACTTGCCGAAGCGACTGACATGGACTGTC
Organism: uncultured Halioglobus sp.; assembly: GCA_963934845.1. Classification (GTDB taxonomy): domain Bacteria; phylum Pseudomonadota; class Gammaproteobacteria; order Pseudomonadales; family Halieaceae; genus Marimicrobium. The sequence continues at coordinate 155,692 of CAWWAG010000001.1, forward strand.
CGCTATCTGGCGGGTGCAACATTTTCTCTCTATCTGTTTCATCAGCCGCTGCTATGGTTTTACAGCGCCGTTTTCGCTTCCGTTGAGGAGGGCGTTCCGAGGTACCTGTTAGTGGTGCCATGCACTCTCGTGTCGGTTTTTGTCTTGTCTACTTTCACGGAGAGGAAGAAGGATCTCTGGAAGCGCTGGGTTGAACAGGTTCTAGGGCTAATCGAACAAGCTGCTTCTAGGTTTCGTCAAACATTTGCACGGTAGCAGCCATAGTATTGGCTGTCAGTCGCAGTTGATCAATGATTACCTGCAGTGTGTGCTGCTCGTCAGTGTTTTTGATACTGCTGGTCTGATCGGTATAGAGCCGCGGTAGTCGCGGGGCGAGGACTGAGCAGTTGCGATGATTTTTTTCAAAGCATTTCGCGTAGGCCTCCGCTGCACTTTTGGCTGCGATATACTCGTCGAAGCCTTTGATACTCTGCTCCAGAAATACGCTCGAAGGAATAAATACTTGCAGTGCGTGGTCCCCGACGCCGTATTGCAGAACCTGCTCTAGCAATGTTGCCAAACCGTCTATGTAGAAATCGCAGTAGCGTGTGAACAGTTTCCGGTCCCATTTTTTGCTGTCGTTTTTGATGATTGTTGGCGACGCCAGATAGTAAATATGCGTCACCAAGGCACAGAAATCTTTAAGTTCACTGCACAGTGACCCGTCGAGAACATCATAAGGCACTACGGTGGGAGTAGCGCGATCCCGCCCAATGTCTTCGGATACGCTCACGGCATCGTTCTTTCCGGCAGCATAGGTCATCATGATGTGGGCCCCACCCGCAGCAAGTACCTTGGATATCACTTCTCCAAGCCCCCGGGAGCCTCCGATAACGAGCGCGTGCTGCTGCTTGAACTCGCCATTTGGGACTAGTGTGGCTATTTGTTCGAAACTGGCCTGACGCACCGGTGGCGGCCGAAAAAATGCTTCGATCGTACCTGTCGCAGCCGCGCTTTGCAGAGCCAGTTCGATTCTGTCGATGCGTGGGTCAGAGCCGAGGACCCGATATTCCAACTGCGCGATCTCAGTCGTCATCGCGTCGGGCTCGGCGGTGGAAAATTGTAAATCCAGTTTGGCATAGACGGAGTGCAGGCCCGGACACTTCATACCGACGATTCGCGTGCTGGCGAGCAGCGTAGAGAGTTGCCACGCGGGCAAGTATTGGGTCGCATGGGGAAATAGCGAGCCCATAAGCGTGGCATCCCAACAGAGTTCGAGCGCCGCTGACAAGCCGTTGCAGTCGGCGATGCTGATATCCACAGCCACATCAGCTGTGGCAGTGCACGCGCTTAATTCTGCGCCACTCGGGTGGTTGGCGTGCCGGACATCAACAAGCTCTAGATCAATGATTTGGCAGCGCGTGCCGTCAGCGAATAACTCGAGACGAGTCAGGCCGTCTGTCGTCTGCTCGAACGCCTCCAAAGTCTGGCCTTGTGTTGCCGGCTTATTATACTTGACCTTGATGCTGGCAAGCGCTGCATCAGTACCTCTGCTTTTGAGTAGCAAATCGAGGGCCTTGATACTGCCGCAAACCCCGTGAATCAGCGTTTGGCCAAACCGCGTGCGTCTTGCGGCTACCGAATCCAGGTGTAGTGGATTAAAGTCGCCCGAGACATGCGCGAAGTCCAGGGATTCCTTTGGTGAAATAGAGAAATTGCCCAAGCTGTTCATGCCATCCTCATCTGTTTGAGTCTCTGCCGTCGCAGGCCGTTGTCCTTGAGCGCCAGGCAACCCGGAAAACCTACCGATGTGCAGGGTGGCGCTTCACACAAAAATGTTATTTTTTACTCCGGCCCGCGCTGGACACGGTGGTATCCTGTCGCGCTGTTGCGCGGAGATATAGCACTTTAATGGTAAAGGAGAAGTTGGATGAGTATACCGGTATTTGTCAGCATTGATCCAAAATCGACAGCATCACTCGCTGGAAAAACGATAGCGGGGCGGCTGATGGGTGATGAAATTGGCATCAGTGTCAGCCTGCAGGATGAAAGGGCAACACTTACCGAGCCCTTTAACAATGTGGAAGTGTCTATGGCAGCCATCGGGCTCAACGGCATTAACGTCATTGTCAATGGCGAACAGGTTCATGTCGTGGGTAACTACGAGCCCGACAACATCATCTTTCGCTGCAGTGCCTCACTAGGTGGTACTACTGTCATTTGTAACAGCGCTTCGCTGACACGCGAGGGGCAGTGTTTGAGCAGTTAAGACCGAAGTTTATCGCGGTATACGTAGAAATTGCCGGCACCGCGGGCGCGCCGGGCGGCACCTGGTGTCATACCGACATGACGGGCGAAGCGCCGCGTAAAATGGCTCTGGTCAGAAAAACCCACAGGGAGCGCAATCTCCTCAAGTGACCGGTTTGTGCTTTCGATTAATTCAACCGATTTATCAAGCCTTTGGCGCAGCAAAAGGGCTGATCAACGTGCGCTTATTGGTATTCCGATTAATACCGCGTCCACATTAACCCGGACAATAGGTGAGGACGATATGACTATCGAGCACATCATCTGTCCACAGCAACAGAGGGTCGCCCCGCGGATCTTCCTTGACCATATGGGGCCAGTAAGTTTTCCCGCAGGTAAGGGTATTAACGTACGACCGCATCCGTATATCAAGCTGGCCACCGTGACATACCTGTTTGAAGGTAAAAATTTTCACCGCGATTTTGTGGGTAATTCATAGAGCATCTATCCCGGTGACATTAATCTTATGGTGGCGGGCCGAGGCATCACGCGTTCCGAGCGGGAACGTGAGGAGATCTGGTTCAGTAATCACAAGCTGCATGGACTCCAGCTTTGGCATGTTCTGCCTGAATCGAATGAAGATATGGATCCGACTTTTTACCATTATACGGCAAAAAATTTGCCGTATTTCTCGGGAGCGGCTGTTGAGATGCGGCTTTTGATAGGAACCGCCTGCGGTGTCACTCCGCCGGTAAAAACGATTGCAGATACGCTGTATCTGGAAGCTCATGTGACGACTGGACAAACGTTTCAACTGCCTCAGTGTGAGCTGATTGCTGTGTATTTGACGAGTGGCAGCAAGGCGCGGCTTCCCAACTCCCGCGCTGTTTTAGCCGCAGCTAGCGCTGCATGGATATTACCCCGATGTGCTTGAATAAATGAACAGCGCTATACCCGAGTCTCCGGACACCTCCCGTACGGCGTCGCGAGCAGCGTTGGTGTCGCCGTGTCAATGGATATGGTGGTAACAACATTGCCTAGTGGCCTCCAGAATAGCTGTGTGGTCGCACTTGGACGCTTCCAGTTGAACCGTATGCTTGTAAATTGACCCGCCAGCAGACTGGGTTGCCAGCAGACTGGGTAGGAAGGCGCTTCAATGTTCTGGTATGCTTCAGGGAGATACTTCGCGTAGAGACACGTGTCGATTTTTTGCGTTCTTTGGAATGAGCCGATGTTTAACTCCCTTATATCTTCGCTATATCGCCGGCCGTTGGTTTCGCTTGTTATTTTTTTTACGCTATCACAACCCGTTATTGCCGACGCAACTTTTCAGGTCGATTTGGGCGAGTCGTCTATTTCTGCTGGCTATAGTCTGGCCAACGTCAGTGCGTGGGAGGAGTTCAGGCGAATCAAGCTGGGCGATAATATTGAGCCAGAGTCTGAGTCGAGTGGTACGCCCGCTGTGCAGCGGGAAACCAGCACGCGAAATCCTCAGCCGAAAGTGCCTCCATCGTCTCCACCCGAAAAGCTACCAACGCGAACATCGATAGCGCCAGCAATACCTGTCCCAGTCAAAATTGCGCCACCGGCGGACATAGGCGATCTCAAACTGGTGTACACACGCCAGCCCTACAAATCCCACCCGATACCCGGCAATACCTCCGATTCAGAGGTGGCCAATTTCCAGTATGCGACGGATGTTCGCAGGATCAACGATCTGCTGGCGGAGGCCGATGTGGTGATTGACGCGCTGGATGGCAGTACGCCTGAAGTGATTTTCGACTGCACGGGTAACGATGATTATAACTGCGTGGCGCAGGAGGCGCGAGTGAGTCCCGACGGCAAAAAAATCGTCTACAGCGTCGGATTCGCCGTGCCGGGTAAAAACGGGCTCACACCGCAGTTCAACGGCCAGATAGAGGAACTCGGGGCGCTGCTGTGCGCGCAGCTCTACATCTACGATATTGAGAAAAAGACCAATACCCCTATTGGTAATCATCCCGGCGGCGGGTGTGCTGCCAACTACAACAACGTCACCAAGGCGATAGATCGACAGCCGGCATGGCTGTCCAATACCGAACTTGTGTTTGTCTCCAATCGTGGCGGGAAGTGGCCCAATCGCGAAGGCGGCAATCAGCATTTAAAGTACTGCAATAACCACCCACACTGCGTCTCGCAGACGTATCCTTACGGCCCGGCAGGCCAGGCCATGCAGTTGTGGAAGATGAATGTCGATGGCGCAGAGGCGGTTAACTGGGGGCCGCAAGATCTCAACGCGCTGGCGCCCGAGGTGATGGCTAATGGTGACGTGGTGTATTCCTGCTATAACGCGCACGCCGATAAAGGTTTCTACCCTGGCCAGAATACGCAAGTCGCGCTACCCAATCTCATGTGGTTGTGTCGGGTGGATGGCAACGGCGCTGATATGACGGTGAAGCTTCACGGCCATAAACAGAATATTCTCAAAACGCGAGGGTGGTTGCCAACCGCGCCGACTATTGGTGGGGTGAGTACATCAAAAGGTGGGCTCATTGGTTTTGAAGAAGTACGGGGGCTGCGATCGGTTGCGGAGATCTTCAAAAATAAGCTGGCGTTAACAACCTACTACCGTGCTAACCACAATGGTAGTAATGGGGCTATCTATGCGTTCGATTATGGCAATCCTCATGTAGAGGGTTGCAGTAAAGCCTCCTGTATCACCTATCCCTACCGCCTGCCGGCCAGTAATGCGCCCGGCAGTGGGACGTTTCTGCCGTCATCCTTCAAGGCACTTACGCCGTGGGGGCAATCAGGTGATGCTTCTCCGGGTTTTGAGTATAGGGGAAAAGGCCTGCCCGATCGATCCTTTGGCAAGGCAGGTTATCCGGCCGCATTGGACGCGGATCATTTTCTGATTACGCATGCTCGCGGACAGTGTTACGCCGCCGCCTCCGGTGCAGAAGTGACCAAGAGATGGCTGGGGGACACCACGGTATGCCGCAGGACAATCATGAGGGTAAACGCGCCAGCAGGGGCCACAAGAGAGCTTCCCAGTACCACCAATCCGTTTGATCCAGCTCAGATGACCCCGTTGGTGGATGACCCCAACTACCAGGTGTGGGATGCCAAGCCGATCAAGACTTACCAGACAATGTTTGGACAGGCTGCTCCGGAGCGGCCTGCGCCACTGAAACCAGGAAAGTGCTATTTGCAGGTGGTCGATGCCCGTAGAGCAGAGTTGTATGGGCGTCCGGGATTACACCCTCAGGCTGCCTCTACCCAGCGGTGTGCCTGGCAGGGGTGTACGGTGCAACCCCAGACCGAAGACCCTGACTATTTCTCTGACAATATGACGTATCTCTCGATAACGCTTCCCACGCTGTGGGACATAAGCTATCAGGGCAATGATGAGCTGTACAAGATGACCATGAATACGCTCGGGTATCGGGATGTGAAGGGTTACCAAAGAGTTCCGTTAGAGGCGGATGGGTCAGTGAAGATGGAGGTGCCCTGCGATACCCCCCTGCTTATGAGCGGTGAGAACGGCGACGGCGAGGTGATCGCCCACGACGATATGCTCCACTCGCTACGCCCGGGAGAAACCAGAACATGTCACGGCTGCCACGACGCGCACTCAGAGGAGCGGTTTGCTGAACTGGGCGAAGTCCCCGCGGTTAAGCGATTTGCCACAACGCTTGCCGCCAACAGCACGCCCAAAGCGGGGACGATCCACAAGTTACCCAAGTTCGTTCAGGTACAACCCATACTTACCCGCGCCTGTGGCAGCTGTCATTCGGGCTTTGAGAACGACGATTTGCTGTATTCGAGGATAGTCTGGGATACACAGCAGCGCGACTTCAAGCCCTGGCTTGCCGTTACCCCGCCAACGCCGGGTGTCCGCGACAACACCTTGTGGCGGCCCCTGACCAGTCGCTTCGTATCAAAATTTGCACTTGAATCGCCGCTGTACTGGTATGCCAATAACAAGCGAATGGACGGTCGGACGAATGCTACCTTTAATTGGGATATTGACTACAAGGCGGGCCATCCCAACACGGGAATTTCAGCGCAGGAAAGGGCGCTGTTAAAGGACTGGCTGGATAATGGCGCGCCCTATCAGTAGGGTAATCTACCTGACGCGCTGGCACGAACAATAGAGTGTAGATGCCACTTTCATCGCGCAGTGAGCCGCGAAATACGTCGATACTATTTTCGTGGTAGCCAATCGATTGTTCGCTGAAGGGCGCTTGGAGTAAGCAAAGTCCTTTTTCCAGACGGGGTTTCAACTAGCGCTGTGGGATATTGCGCGACATCTCAACTTTGCCGGGCATAGCAGGCAATGGATGAGAGTCAGCGCCCTGCGCTACGAATCGGTACCTGCGAGTAACGCGAGACAGTTGGCAATGAATACAGCTACACTTAACTTCGGACTCTAAATGAGAGTGCTACTAAGGACGGGGGGTGTTGGAGGGATGTAGTATTCGAGCCTCGAGCGTCTATTTAGAAAGAATAGTTTTAAAATCAGGAGTTTCAATTAATTTCCCGCCATACTACTTCACGCCAATTAAGGTCCAATGACTACTGTCGACAAAACCCATCTCCCGATCGATAATTACGACACATCTCTCTGGTGGCCAGATAATCTGGTGTTTTGATATAGAATAACTGCTGGTTTCTGACGCAACATGTTCCAAAATTGTATCTTCCTGCTCGAGATTTTTATACCTGCGAAACCATGCTACTTTGTTTATCTCTTCTGGTTTGTCGAGATTATTAAACGATATATTGGGATGGGGGGCGAAAATTGGGTTTTTGCCCAATAATAATACGTTCGCGTTGGTTTCTTTTCTCATTCGCGACACGGTATCGGAAACATAGGTTAGAGTTGGCGCTCGCCAAGACTCAGAAAAAACGACGATGTCAGGCGACCAGACATTTTTTCTTCAATTTCTTTTTCCATCCTATTGAGTTCCGTTGTTCTGTCGGGAATCCCATCGAGCACAGCCTGCAATGAATACAGGTCCGGGTTCAGTGCGCGGTAATTTTTCCCTGACCAAGCTGGAATACAACTGCGAAAATAACGACCAAAGGCACGAAAAGGAACAGTTCAGCTTTGTGTTCAACGATAGAAATCCTGGAGGTGGGTCTCTCGATAAAGTTGAAAAATATTTCAGCCAATAAATACGTAGCTACTATTTGTGCCACGGTTGCACCGATAGATAAAGGACTGGGCTGATAGATGTTATAGAACACCAGCAGCTGGGAGCTCGAGCCCTCTATTAGACATTGAGCTGACTTTATTGGTAAGCGCGAGCACCTTCAGCAGAGCCACTCCTGAAGTTGGCCAGAGCAGTGGAACAGGAAAATTCGACATTCAGACGACTATCCTATGGAATACTTTGCTAACCCCTCAATAGAGAATCTTGTACTGACCTCATCTATCTTGGTTAAATTCGTATCGCATCATCTCGGTGTGGTCCGGAGAAAGAATACGAGCAGCGCGAATTTCGACCTTATAATGACTGCCAGCTGGCGCGAGTCGCAATGCCTGAAGAATACTTTCGTGCTCCAGCTGGACGCTATATTGCTGCCACCGGGGTGTGATGGCCAACTCCGTGCCATTGGTGCTATGGTGATCGTCACCGGATAGCCAGTCGACCCACAAACTTTGCGTTCCCTTTGCTCGTGCCTCGAATTCAAATAGAGCCGTTCGTAAGACCAGCGGAATGAAATACGTAGTGGCGGAGAAGCCGGTCTCTCTCGATTCCAAAACGAGTACTCCATTGTCACTTCTGGCAGTCCCGGGCCCCTCGCTGGTCCACAACCCCACGGACCGACCATCATATCGCCGGTTTGGCATCGGGCGCAGAATTCCATTCAGGTCGTAATAGGCATCGAGTGCTGCGACCAGCGCTTGGGCTATTTCCGGGTAGGCCGCAGCCAGATTATTGGTTTCACCAATATCGCTACTAATGTCGAACAGTTCATAACTGTGGGTTTGCGGGTCCTGAGAATACCAGTAACGGATAAGTTTCCAGTTGTTATCCCGAATGGACGTATTGGCGGCATCACCGATTTGAGGCGCGTTTTGCGTGTTTTCACTCAGAATGACCCCGCGTTCGAACGGTTTCCCGCGCAGTGCAGGTGTGTAACTCTTACCGTCCTTATGATCCTTCGGGAGCGCTGCAAGCCCCGTTATTTCCAGTATCGTCGGATAGTGATCCGGTGACGTTATCGCGGCAGCACTGATCGTGCCCGCGTGAGTGACGCCTGGCCAGCGCACGATCAGGGGGACGCGCACACCGCCATCGTAATTACTGCCTTTGCCTGAGCGCAGTGGTGCATTGTTGGTGGCAGTGGTCTCATAAACCTGGTTGTACATGTTGCCGCCGTTGTCTGAAGTGAAAATAATGATGGTATTCTGGTCTAATTTGTTCTCATTTACCGCATCCAATACCCGTCCGACGCTGGTGTCGAGCACCTCGATCATGGCTGCCATGATCGGATTGTGCTGCGGGTTTGCCGGATCCACACGTCCCTCCCATTTTTCAATCAATTCTGGCTTGGATTGGAAAGGGGAGTGTACGCTGTAGGGCCAAAAGCACAGGAAAAATGGTTCGTCTCTATTTGTCGATATAAATTCGGATGCGCGCTGCGCCAGATAATCGTCGATATGCATATCCAGGTGTTGGGATGATTCTGGAAAGTTATCCCCCTTCCAGGGTGCATAGTAAGCGCGGTTGTGGTCTTTCCCAGGCGGGCTAGGGTAGTGACCTCCGCCCACTACAAGATCAAACCCATTATTGGCGGGAGTGTGCGGCGCGAAACCAAGATGCCATTTACCGAGAAAAGCAGTGCGGTACCCCTTATCTTTCAATGCCTCCCCGAGCGTGTAATAGTTGTCAGCAAGGTAGTTGACTGAAGCGGGGCCCACCGCGCGAATATACGGGCGACTCAAATCGCGTAAGTGATGCTTGCGCTCACCTTCGGTATGCCCTGAGGGTAGAAGAAAGCCGGTGCGAAGTGGGTACTGACCGGTCAAAATACTGGCTCGCGTTGGCGAGCAGGTAGCGGCTGCGGCGTACGCGTGGGTAAATCTGACGCCACTTGCTGCTAGTGCATCCAGATTAGGCGTTTGATAAAAACCGCTGCCATAACTGCCGAGGTCACTCCAGCCTACATCGTCTGCTACGATAAGGATGATATTCGGTCTGGACTGGACTGAATCGTTTTCTTTTACGAGGCCGGGGGGCGCGAATTCCGCACAAGCCATCAACAGGGATATGCAGATTGCGCCTATACCGCTGCGCAGGCTCGGGTACGTACGTGAACCCAAACTTATGCGCATCTCCACCACGCGGCATGCTGTGGAGTCTGCTTAGGAACGCGGGGGAGTGGTATCGAAAAACCACGCAGGCGTCTCAGTATTATAGGAAGCGCCCAGAGCGCTGGACGAATGTGAGCATCGTGTGAACCGTTAGTGATATGCTTACACATCTGAATTACTCGGTGAAATAATGCAGAAGAGAATATTGGGGGCGAGTTTATTTTCTTTGAGTGGTACCGGTGGGCGGACTCGAACCGCCACGCCTTGCGGCAAGGGATTTTGAATCCCTCGTGTATACCAATTTCACCACACCGGCATTTAAACCTTTACGGAGCTGGCGAACCAGCTGATGAGAATGAAGTGCATCCTCGACGAGAGCAAGATTATAGCAATCGGCGGTGAAAGTTCAATCGTTATCCTTAACTCGCCGCAACTTTGCGGGTACACTGCCGCCCGGTTTCATTCTGAACCAATCATCTGAGTATCTCGGGAGAAAAGAGCATGGCCATGAAATTAGTCAAGAAAACGGCGCAATACACCATTTACCAACGTGGTGATGAGCGGTACGCGGTTGTAGACGCCAACAAAAAGGCAGTTAATGGTGATGAGAAAGTCGCCATTCTGTTAGCCGAAGAGCTGGTTAAGGCCCCCGCGGCTGCGAAACCTGTAGCGGAGGAAGCACCTGCTGAAGAGCCGGTTGCTGAAGCTGAAGCAGACGCTCCGGCTGAGGACGCTCTGGAAGAAGAGAGCAAGTAGGCTGATCGGCTTACGCGAGAGCCGGCCCTGCGCCGGTTTTTTTTATCGATGAAACGCAGCGAATTTAACTACCAACTACCACCACAGCTCATCGCCCAGCACCCACTGCCCGAGCGTAGTGCAAGCCGGTTGCTGGTGCTGGATGGGGCGAGTGGAGCCGTCAGCCATCACCATTTCGGTGAGCTTCTGGATTTCTTGCACCCCAACGATTTACTGGTTTTTAACGATACCCGGGTGATACCCGCCAGGCTCTGGGGGCGTAAAGCCACCGGGGGTAATGTTGAGATTCTGCTCGAGCGGCTGACGGGGTCGCAAACCGCGCTGGCGCACATTCGGGCCAGTAAATCTCCCCCGGCAGGTTCTATTCTTCATTTGAGTCGTGAACCGAGGGGCGAACCAGCCCCCTACAGCCTGCTTGTCACCGGTCGCGACGGGGAATTGTTCTGCGTTGCCACGCAGGGCGATCAAACACTGGCTGATATTTTGCAGGACATCGGTCATATGCCGCTGCCGCCCTACATTGAGCGCGGCGACGAGATTGCAGATAAAGAGCGCTACCAGACGGTCTATGCCAGGCGCGATGGGGCCGTGGCTGCGCCCACCGCGGGCTTGCATTTTACCGAGGCGATGTTGGAGCAGCTGGATGCACGAGGTATCCGCCGTGCGACCGTGACCCTGCATGTCGGAGCGGGGACTTTTCAGCCGGTGCGTGAGGAGGCTATTGAGAACCACCTCATGCACAAGGAATATGTTGAGGTAGACGAGGCGACATGCGCGGCAGTGCGCGAGGCGCGCGCGCGTGGCGGCCGGGTGGTAGCCATAGGTACGACTGTGGTGCGGTGTCTGGAGTCTGCCAGCGTGGTGACGGGACAGGTAGCGCCTATGCGCGGGGATACCAATATCTTCATATATCCCGGGTACCGTTTCCACAGCGTCGATGCAATAGTGACCAATTTTCACTTGCCGGAATCTACGCTGCTGATGCTGGTGAGTGCCTTTGCCGGCCGAGAGCCTATAATGGCAGCCTACGCTGCGGCGATTGTGGCGCAGTACCGCTTTTTCAGTTATGGCGACGCCATGTTTATTACTGCAAATCAGCACGCACAGGACCAGGTATGAGTCGCACATGTGATATGCAGTTTGAGTGCTTGGGCAGTGATGCCACTGCGCGTCGAGGACGACTGAGTTTTCCTCGCGGTACGGTGGAAACGCCGGCCTTCATGCCGGTGGGGACTTATGGCACGGTAAAGGGCATGTTACCGAGAGATATTCGTGCCACCGGTGCTGAGATTCTCCTGGGCAATACTTTTCATCTGTGGCTGCGACCGGGCACTGATATCATCGAACAGCACGGCGATCTGCACGATTTTATGGGCTGGGATGGCCCCATCCTGACCGATTCCGGTGGCTTCCAGGTGTTTAGTCTGGGCGCTATGCTCAAAATTACGGAAGAGGGCGTGAAGTTTCAATCGCCGGTGGACGGTTCCAAGGTGTTTCTCGATCCAGAAACTTCCATGCGTATCCAGAAAAGCCTGGGTTCGGATATCGTAATGATCTTCGATGAATGCACGCCTTACCCGGCGACTGAAATTGAAGCACGCCAGTCTATGGAATTATCGCTGCGCTGGGCGCTGCGCAGTAAGTCGGCTCACGCAGACAGTGCTGCGGCGCTGTTCGGGATCGTGCAGGGCGGGATGTATCCACAGCTGCGCAGGGAGTCACTTGCCGGTCTTGCGGATATAGGTTTCGACGGCTATGCCATTGGTGGCCTCTCGGTGGGCGAGCCCAAGGAGGACATGCTGAATGTTCTCGAAACCCTGACGCCCCTCATGCCACAGGATAAGCCCCGCTATTTGATGGGCGTAGGCACACCGGCGGATCTGCTGGAAGGCGTGCGCCGCGGTATTGATCTTTTCGACTGTGTGATGCCAACGCGCAATGCGCGCAATGGCAACCTGTTCACGTCATCGGGAGCGTTGAAGCTGCGCAATGCCCGTCACAAGACGAGTACTCTGCCGCTCGATGAGTCCTGCGACTGCTATACCTGCCAGAATTTCAGCCGGGCGTATTTACACCATCTGGATAAATGTAATGAGATTCTGGGATCGCAACTCAATACCCTTCACAATCTCCACTTTTACCAGCAGCACATGACGGCTATCCGCGGCGCAATTGAGGCGGGGCAGCTGGAGCAGTATTCCAGCGAGTTCTATGAGCAGCAGGCGAGAGGTGTGTAGTGTTTAAACTCTGCTTTTACGTGCCACAAAGCCATCTGGAGACGGTCAAGACGGCGGTCTTTGCCACAGGTGCTGGCAGGATTGGCGATTACGACAATTGCTGCTGGCAAGCGCTTGGGCAGGGCCAGTTCCGGCCGTTGGATGGCAGTAAGCCTTTTATTGGACAGCACGGTGAGGTCGAAGTCGTTGCCGAGTACCGCGTAGAAATGGTGTGCGAGTCAGCGTTCGTGCGAGCGACCGTGGCCGCACTCATTGAGGCGCACCCTTATGAAACGCCCGCATGGGATCTTGTCCTACTGGTCACGGAGCTACCCTAAAAATGACTGTATTCAACGATATACTGCAACGCGTTGATGCGGGCCTGGCGCTGCACGAACAGGATTGGCAGAGCCCAATGGGTGATGGGCAGTGGCCGCAGGCCGCCGTGCTGGTCGCGCTCACTGAAGAAGCTGAGCCCCGCGTGCTGTTAGGTCGCCGGGCGCTGCATCTCAATAATCACCCAGGAGAGATTGCCTTTGCCGGCGGTAAGCGCGAACTCTCGGATGTCTCGCCGTGGCAGACGGCCCGGCGTGAGGCGATGGAAGAAGTGGGCCTGTCCGCTGAACTCATTCATCCGCTGGGTGAATTTGAGCCACTGATAACGCGCACCGGATTTGAAGTTTTTCCCTGCATAGCCCGTATTCCCGCGGCGCCGACACTGGTAGTGGATGCCGGTGAATTCGAGAGTGTCTTTTTTGCGCCGCTGGCGGCGTTTGCCGACCGCGGGATATTTCATCTGGAGACCATGTCCGATGGCAGGGTCGCGCGCAAGGTGCCGCACTATCAACTGGGTAATGACAACGTATGGGGTGTGACGGCGGCGATACTGGTGATGTTGGCCAATGTCGCCTACGATGCGGGTTTTGATTTACAACGTAACTGGGAGCAAGCGCCGTGATATACAGCTTGGGCGATAAACAAGTCACTCTGGTAGGCAGTGGGCATTTCATTGCCCCTAATGCAGTCCTCATCGGGGACGTCACCCTGCAGGAAAACGCCTCGGTGTGGTTTGGCTGCGTACTGCGCGGCGATGCCGACCATATAGAAATTGGCGCGGGCAGCAATGTACAAGATGGCACTGTGATGCATGCAGATCCAGGGTATCCCCTCACGCTGGGGAAGAATGTGACCGTGGGTCACAACGCGATGCTGCATGGCTGTACGATTGGCGATGGTTCCCTGGTTGGGATCAATGCTGTGGTGCTTAATGGCGCCAAGGTAGGCAGGGGGTGTTTGATTGGTGCAAATGCGCTGGTGACGGAAGGGATGGAGATTCCAGACGGTTCGTTGGTACTGGGCTCGCCGGCCAAAATCAAATCGCAACTGTCTGATGAGCAGCAGAAGGGCCTCCTGCTCAGCGCAGAACACTATGTTCAGAACGGCCAGCGTTTCACCGAGCATCTGAGGAGACAGGAATGAGCGATGCCACACCAAAGTCGCCCTGCATTTCTGTCTGTGTGCTGGACGACGATGATATCTGTATGGGTTGTTACCGCTCGGCGAATGAAATTACGGATTGGTCTATGGGCTCAGATGAGCAAAAGCGCGAGATTTTGCGCAAAGCGCGTGAGCGCCTGCAGGCAAGTTCAGTTATTCGACTCTAGGTGATTTGGCAGCGCCGCGAGCCGATGCCGTATTCTGGCCGTATCAGAGCGCGAGCTGTGCGCGAGCCGATTGCACCACATTCCCTTCCAGTGCGAGTATTTCCAATCGGTAGCTATCGATAGTCAGCCCTGCATAGGCATCTGGAAACGATTCAAGATGTTCCAGCATCAGGCCGCTCAAAGTCTTGGGGCCGTCCGTGGGCAGGTCCCATCCCAGTGATTTGTTGATGTCGCGAATATTGGTGGTGCCATCGATGATGTAACTGCCATCGCGCTGCAAAAAGATACTTTCTGTCATTTCGGCCATGTTGGATGTGAACTCACCCACAATCTCTTCCAGAATGTCCTCCAGTGCGACCACGCCCATTACTTCGCCGTATTCGTCGACCACCATCGCCAGGGGCGATTTCTTTTTCTGAAAGTTCAGTAGCTGCGTGTGCAAAGGGGTGATCTCGGGAATGAAATAGGGTTTTTCCATCTCCCGCTCCAGTGCGGCCCTGTCCAGTCCATCTTTGTACATGACGCGGCTGATGTTGCGCATGTGCAATACACCCAGGATATTGTTGATGTCATCGCGCCATACCGGTAGCCGGGTGTGATCACTGGTCTGAATTTTTAACAGAATCTCGTCGTCAGTATCGTCGAGGTCAATTCCGTACACTTCATTGCGCGGCACCATAATGTCGTCGACTGAGACGTGTTCCAGATCGAGAATGTTCAGCAACAACTCCCTGTGCCTGGCGGGAATCAGCTTGCCGGCATCGGTTACGATGGTGCGCAATTCATCGGCCGAAACGTGTGGATCGAGCTTTGTTTCCGGGTCGATACCGAGCATTCGCAATAGCCCATTAGTGATGAAGTTGACCATGGCAACCACCGGATACATGATTTTCATCAGCGGTAGCAGCACCCAACTGGAGGGGAATGCCACTTTTTCCGGATGCAGTGCGGCTATGGTTTTCGGCGTGATTTCACTGAAAATCAGAATAACCAGAGTGAGGAAACCGGTGGCGATGTACACGCCCGCATCGCCCCACAGCCGGATGGCAATGACAGTTGCGATCGCAGAGGCAAAAATATTCACCAGATTGTTGCCGATCAAAATCAGGCCAATCAGCCTGTCCGGTCGCTCCAGTAGTTTGCCTGCGCGTATAGCACCACGGTGGTGCTGCTTCTGCAAATGCTTCAATCGATAACGATTGAGGGTCATCATACCGGTTTCTGAACTGGAGAAGAAACCGGAGAGGAAGATAAGTGCAACAAGAATGGAAAAGAGTAATCCCAGCGGTGCTTCGTTCAAAGCGGGTTCAGACCTCGTAGGTGAAAGCGGTTTCCATCTTGAAGAAAAAGCGGAGTTGGAGCAAGTGCCGAAAGTGTGTTTATGCGGGTATCTACGTACGGTGCAATATCAGTTCCAGCACCAGTTTCGAGCCGACAAAAGCCAGCATGAGCATTGCAAAGCCCGTCAGTGTTAAGCGCACGGCGGTTTTACTGCGCCAACCCAGTTGATAGTGGCCCCACAGTAGCGTGGAAAACAGTATCCAGGCGACAATCGTCAATACGGTTTTGTGCACGAGGCTCTGGGCGAAAATATCGTCAATGAAGACGGCCCCCGACACGATAGCGATTGTGAGCAAGCCCACGCCTATCCAGAGCAATTCGAACAACATGCCTTCCATTAATTGCAGCGGTGGCAGTATCTGTATGATGCCGCGTGTTTGGCAATGCTTCAGTTGGTGGTCCTGCAGGGCGAGCACCCCCGCTTGAATAGCGGCCAGGGTGAGTACGGCATAGGCCAATATGGAGCTGCTGATGTGCAGTATCATGCCGCTGCCAAGGTGGCTGAGCAGGGGCGTGGTATCGGGCGCGAAGGTAGAGACCAATACCGCCAGGGCGGATAGCGGGAATAGCGCAATCAGCAAATTTTGCAGCGGCCTTCTGGCCAGAGATGTAATGCACGCCAGATTGATCACCAAAAATAGCAACGCAGCGATTTTGAAAACACCCAGGTCCACGCCTGTGCCGGGAAAAGCTGTTTTCCAGACGACCAGCGCGTGCAGTAACAGCGCGCCCAGGGCCAAAATAATCACGTTGCGATTGATTTGCTGGCGGCGCTGTGAAAGATGAAGTAATTGTAGGCCAGTCGCGACCAGATACAGCAGTGCGCAGAGCGGGGCGAGTAAAGTGATAGACATTTCTTTGGGCCGAGAGCTAGGTAAAGTATACTGCGCCCTTTGTACCGGCTTGTCACAACAGAATCAATAGTGATTGACGTTGCGTACCAATGTCGTGAGGAACAGCGACCGAGGAGAGATGCACTATGTTTGAGAGTTTAAGCGAGCGACTGTCCCACAGTCTGCGCAGTATTACTGGCAAGGCGCGCTTAACCGAGGAAAACATCCAGGACACTATGCGGGAAGTGCGCATGGCGTTGCTGGAGGCCGATGTCGCGTTGCCCGTGGTCAAGGAATTTGTCGAGGCGGTTAAACAGCGTGCCGTGGGCCAGGACGTGATGAAGAGCCTCAGTCCGGGCCAGGCCTTCCTGAAGATCGTGCAGGCTGAGCTGGAAGCCATGATGGGCTCGGCGAACGAGGGGCTGAATCTCGCTACGACCCCGCCGGCAGTGATCATGATGGCGGGCTTGCAGGGGGCGGGTAAGACTACCACTGTCGCGAAACTTGCCAGATTGCTTAAGGAGCGCGACAAGAAAAAGGTCACCGTCGTCAGCGCTGATGTTTACAGGCCGGCGGCCATCAAGCAATTGGAAACCCTGGCCATAGAAGTCGGCGTAGATTTCTTTGCCAGTGACAGCAGCCAACAACCCGTTGCGATTGTTGAGGCTGCACTGGCGCACGCCCGGATCAAGTTCAGCGACGTATTGATTGTCGACACCGCCGGTCGCCTTGCTGTCGACGAAGCGATGATGGCTGAAATCGCTGAGTTGCACGCCGCAGTCAAGCCGGTAGAGACGCTGTTCGTGGTAGATGCCATGACCGGTCAGGATGCGGCCAATACCGCCAGGGCGTTTGGTGAGTCCCTGCCATTGACCGGGATCGTATTGACCAAAGTGGATGCGGATACGCGTGGCGGGGCAGCGCTCTCGGTGCGCTCAATTACTGGCAAGCCGATCAAGTTCCTCGGTGTGGGCGAGAAGACCACGGCGCTGGATGCCTTCCACCCGGACCGCCTGGCCTCGCGCATTCTGGGTATGGGCGACGTGATGTCGCTCATTGAAGACGTCGAGCAAAAGGTCGATAAAGAGAAGGCCGCTAAACTGGCGCGTAAGGTTAAGAAGGGCCAGAAGTTCGATCTGGAAGATTTCCGCGACCAGTTGCAACAAATGAGCAATATGGGTGGTATGGCGGGGATGTTGGACAAATTGCCGGGCATGGGCAATATGGCCAAAATGGCGCAGCAGAATGTCGATATAAAAATGTTTGCACGCATGGAGGTGATGATCGACTCCATGACCCCCAAGGAGCGCCGTTATCCTGAGTTGATCCAGGGCGGCCGCAAGCGGCGCATCACCCAGGGTTCGGGAACGCAGGTGCAGGACCTCAATCGCCTTTTAAAGCAGCACAAGCAAATGCAGAAGATGATGAAAAAGATGAAGGGTGGCGGCATGGAGAAGATGATGCGCGGCCTGGGCGGAATGATGCCCCCGGGCGGCGGCGCTGGCGGCGCCGGTGGCGGCTTTCCGTTCCGCTGAGTCCTAAGTTCCCGATTTAACTAAAAAATAATAGGGCACGGGCTTTAAACTCCAGCGCATTTTCCGTATGATACGCCACCTTTCCGGCTTGCCAGCCGGTTTTTGTCGTGGGCATTGGTGCCAGATCACAACAGATATCCACTCATATTCAGGAACATATCAAATGGTAACGATTCGTTTAGCTCGCGGTGGCGCTAAGAAACGCCCCTTTTACCACCTTACGGTGACCGATAGCCGTAAATCACGTAACGGCCGATTTATCGAGCGCGTTGGCTTCTTTAATCCGACCGCACGCGGCCAGGATGAGCGCCTGCGCATTGATACCGATCGCGTTGAGTACTGGCGTGGCCAGGGCGCACAGGTGTCTGAGCGTGTTGCCAAGCTTCTGAAGGACGTCGCTGTAGCGGCCTAGAGCGAATCCGGCTCACGGGGCGGAATCGATGAGCGCTGACCACGTTGTCGAGATGCTGGTGGTCGGTAAAATTACCGGCTGTTTTGGCATTAAGGGTTGGGTGAAAGTTCATCCGTACACCGCAGTTCCGGCTAGTTTTGCCGCGTTTGGTGCCTGGCAACTAAAGCGCCGTGGTGTATATGAAGCTGTAGTATTCGACGCAGTTAAACCTCAGGGTAAAGGTCTGGTGGCGCACATCCGGGGTTTAGATGATCGTACGCTGGCCGAGCAGTACCGGGGGCTTGAGATTGTGGTGTCGGCGAGTGAGTTACCGCCGTTGCCAACTGGAGATTATTACTGGCGCGATCTGGAAGGTTTACAGGTGTGGTGCCAGGACGGGGACGAGAAAGTCTTGCTCGGTAGCGTGGATTACCTGATCGAAACCGGCGCTAACGATGTGTTGGTAGTAAAGGCGTGCGAAGGCAGTATTGATGAGCGGGAGCGCCTGATCCCATATTTGCCTGACGACACAGTGCTGCGAGTAGATCTGGAGGGGGCGTTGATCGAGGTTGACTGGTTCGTCGACGAGGAATGAAGCGCTCACAATGCGTATAGCGCTAGTGAGTCTGTTTCCAGAAATGTTTGCCGCAGTGGGTGAGCACGGAGTGACCGGCAGGGCGTTCAGACAGGGTCAGGCCAGTCTGACCTGCTGCAACCCCAGAGATTATACCGTCGACAAGCACCGTACGGTGGATGACAGACCCTACGGCGGTGGCCCCGGAATGTTGATGAAGATTGATCCCCTGCAGCAGGCGATTGTCGCTGCAAGGGAGGTGGCAGGGTCGGATGCCCGGGTAATTTACCTGACACCGCAGGGACAGCGATTCAATCACCGTAAAGCGATGGAGTTGGCTCAGCTGGAAGGATTTGTACTGGTTGCGGGTCGCTATGAAGGCGTCGATGAACGCCTGATAGAGACTGAGGTGGACGAGGAGTTGTCCATCGGGGATTACGTGCTAAGCGGTGGCGAACTGGCTGCCATGGTGGTTATCGATGCCGTGACACGCCAATTACCCGGTGTACTGGGGCATGAGTCCTCGGCAGACGAAGACTCCTTTGTAGATGGTCTGCTGGACTGTCCACACTACACCCGGCCCGAGCTGTACCAGGGAGTGGGTGTGCCGGACGTACTGCTCAGCGGGAATCACGAAGCGATTCGCCGTTGGCGCCTGAAACAGGCATTGGGAAGAACGTTAGAACGTCGTCCCGAGTTGTTACAGGATCGGGCCATGACGGCCGAGGAAGAGACATTGTTGGCGGGCTATATCCGCGAGCGGGAATTATCAACAAAACGCTAGCTGTGAAGCTGCACAGTTTTTAACAGGAGTACCACATGAGCACTAACAAGATCATATCCGAGATTAATGCGGAGCAGATGGGCAAGGAACTCCCTGACTTCAGTCCTGGTGACACCGTAGTTGTTCAGGTGAAAGTCAAAGAGGGTGCTCGCGAGCGCTTGCAGGCCTTTGAGGGTGTTTGCATCGGCAAGCGCAATCGTGGCCTGAACTCCGCGTTTACCGTCCGCAAGGTGTCTCACGGCGTCGGCGTGGAGCGTACGTTCCAGACTTACAGTCCCCTGGTTGAGAGTATCAACGTCAAGCGCCGCGGCGACGTGCGTCAGGCCAAACTCTACTATTTGCGTGAGCTGAGCGGTCGCGCTGCCCGCATCAAAGAAAAGTTGTAGCCGTCGACGCAACATTTTTTTATGCGTTTGAAAGCGGCCCGTGCGGCCGCTTTTTTGGGTCTGCTGTCAGGGCTGGGTGGTGTCGATTGCGGTGTAAGTTCGCTGTCTGGTGCTGTCATTCCTGTGGGCAATTCGTGATAGGGTGGGCGCATGCTCCCGGACCTCGCGATTCCCGCTGACCTTGAACGTTATATCGATGCCCTGTGGATGGAAAAGGGCTTGAGCGATAATACGCTGACGTCCTATCGCCGCGATCTCACACAATTCAATAGTTGGCTGCAACAGACAGAGGGTGCCTCGATTATGGAGGCGACTCGCGCCAGCCTTCAGGGCTACCTTGGAGCCCGCCTTAAGCAGGGTATGTCCCCTCGTTCCACCGCACGTCTCCTGTCCTGTGCGCGGGGCTTTTTTCACTATCAGTTGCGAGAGGGGAAGCTCAGCGTTGATCCGACACTCGACGTGGAGAGCCCGCGTCTGGGCCGCCCACTTCCCAAGGCTCTGTCCGAGGCGGATGTTGAGCGGTTATTGCAAGCGCCCGATTCAGACATCGCATTGGAAATGCGTGATCGCACTATGCTTGAACTTTTGTACGCCTGCGGGTTGCGGGTCAGCGAACTCACCAGCATGCAGGTGGGGCAGCTCAGCATGAACCAGGGGGTCGTGCGGGTGTTTGGCAAAGGCAGTAAAGAGCGGCTGGTGCCAGTAGGGGAAGAAGCGCTGCGCTGGCTGCAACGGTACTTGTCGGGCCCGCGGGCGGAGCTGCTTAAGGATATTCCGTCGGATGCGCTGTTTCCCAGTCGCCGCGGTACGCAAATGACTCGCCAGACCTTCTGGTATCGTATTAAAATCTACGCACAGCGCGCGGACATCAAAAAGCATTTGTCACCGCATACACTGCGTCACGCTTTTGCTACGCATTTGTTGAATCACGGAGCAGATTTGCGAGTGGTGCAAATGTTACTGGGTCATAGCGATTTGTCGACCACGCAAATCTATACACATGTCGCTCAGCAGCGCATGCAGGAGCTACACCAACAACATCATCCGCGCGGGTGAGGAACTAACGCGCCGAATCTCGCTCCAATGAGCGTTATTTTGGCAAATACAGTGGGGATTGACCCACGATAATTGAGGACAGAACATGAGTTACCGAGTTTTGAAGTTGGCGTTAGTTGTGATGTGCACACTGGTTGCCCAGTATAGTCTGGCGGGGGCACCGGTCAATAAGGCCCAGCTCGAGACACTCCGTGCTGCAATGGAGGCACCCGGTACCGGTTTAAGGGTCATCGCTGCCCAGACGAGTGAAATCTCCGGCTTGTATGAAGTAGAGCTCGCCGATGGTCCCCTGGTATATGCGACCCTGAAGGGTGACTTTTTTATCGTCGGAGACCTCTACTCGGTGACCCCGGGCGGTTACGTCAATCTGGCAGAAAAACGCCGCGATGGTGAGCGAGTTGAGCAACTGGCGAAGGTCAAAAAGGACGATATGATTGTCTTTTCACCAGAAGGTGAAACGCGTGCGTATGTCTCCGTATTTTTTGATGATACGTGTTACTACTGTCAGAAACTGCATCAGGAAGTGGCAGAGTTGAACGCGAATGGTGTCGAGGTACGGTACCTCGCTTACCCGCGCGCTGGCCTGGGTTCTGACGCATTCAAGCAACTCGCCAGTGCCTGGTGCGCAGAGAATCCGCAGGAGACCCTGAACTCGCTGGTCGCCAAGCAATCAGTGCCCGAGAATGTCTGCGAGGGTAACCCCATCGCTGCGCAATACCAGCTGGGACAGGAGTTGGGGGTGCGCGGCACACCGGCCATTATCACGCAGTCGGGGCAAATGATCCCCGGTTACCGCACGGCAAGTGAGCTGATGGGCGATCTGACGCTGAACTGAGAATAGCGCCAATAATGCCTATGTGCCCCGTGCTGCGTTGACAGTATGGGGCTGACTCAGTACTGTTTGTCCCCTTTTTTGAAACGCGGCGCCAGCGCCTGCGTACCCTGTAGAGTTGGATTATCGTGGACGATCAATTTCGGCGTATCGAGCGCCTGCCGCCTTACGTTTTTAATATTATCGGTGATCTCAAGCAGCAAGCGCGTGCGGCGGGTGAAGACATCATCGATTTCGGTATGGGCAACCCCGATCAGCCCACACCCAGCCACATTGTCGAGAAATTGATCGAGACCGCGCGCCGCCCTGACACGCACGGCTATTCGCAGTCAAAAGGTATCCCGCGCCTGCGCAAGGCGATCTGTGACTGGTACCAGCGCCGCTTCGATGTGACTCTGGATCCAAATTCCGAGGCCATCGTTACTCTGGGTTCCAAGGAAGGCCTGGCGCATCTCGCGCTGGCAACAACAGGCCCGGGTGACGCGATACTGGTGCCGAACCCCTCATACCCGATTCATCCCTATGGTTTTGTCATCTCTGGCGCGGATATCCGCCATGTGCCAATGGGTGATAACGAGGAGGAGTTTTTCGTCGAGCTGGAAAAAGGTATCACAAACAGCTGGCCACGCCCCAAGATGCTGGTACTGAACTTTCCGTCCAACCCGACCGCACAGTGTGTGGAGCTGGAGTTCTACGAAAGGGTGATCGCCGTTGCCCGCGAACACTCCATCTGGGTGATACAGGATCTGGCTTATGCCGATCTGTGCTACGACGGTTATGTTGCGCCGTCGATCTTGCAGGTTGAGGGGGCCAGAGATATCGCGGTAGAATTTTTCAGTATGTCCAAGAGCTACAATATGCCCGGTTGGCGTGTGGGGTTCTGCGTGGGTAACAGTGCCTTGATTGCAGCGTTGGCGCGTATGAAATCCTATCTGGATTACGGCATGTTTACGCCGATCCAGGTGGCCGCGATCGCTGCGCTGGAGGGCGATCAAACCTGCGTTTCTGAAATCAGGGACATGTACCAGTCCCGTCGCGACGTGTTGTGCAGCGGCCTCAACGCAGTTGGTTGGCCGGTGACGCCTCCTAAAGCCACGATGTTCGTCTGGGCCAAAATTCCGGAGTTTTATCGCGCGATGGGTTCTGTTGAGTTCAGTAAAAAATTGTTGACTGAAGCACAGGTGGCCGTCTCTCCTGGTATCGGCTTTGGCGAATACGGTGAGGGGTTCGTGCGTTTCGGTTTGATCGAAAACGAACACCGCACTCGCCAGGCTATTCGCAATATCAAGCGTATGATCAAGAGCGATGGTTTCGCCTGATCCCGTGTGGCGCCACTCTTTTTTTATAACAGAGCAGGATCGAGTTTGAAATCAGTAAAGATAGGACTTTGCGGACTGGGTACCGTGGGAAGCGGTACGCTGAATGTACTGCGCGACAACGCCGAACTAATTGCCGCGCGGGCGCAGGCCAGCCTGCAGGTCATTCATGTGGGCGCACGCCATGATAATCCCGCCTGTGACGTGTCGGGTATCCGGGTTAGCCGTGATATTTTTGAAGTGGCACGCGACCCTGAAGTCGAAATCCTGGTCGAGCTCATTGGCGGGACAACGGTCGCCCGTGAACTGGTAGAAACAGCCATTCTCGCCGGCAAGCATGTCGTCACGGCCAACAAGGCGTTGATCGCCGAGTTTGGCAACGAAATTTTTGCGCTGGCAGATGAGCACGGTGTGGAAGTGCGCTACGAGGCCGCCATTGCCGGTGGTATCCCCATCGTCAAGGCACTGCGTGAAGGCCTCGCCGGCAATCGTATTGAATGGCTGGCGGGCATTATCAATGGCACCGGCAATTTCATCCTGACCGAAATGCGGGACAAGGGGCGAGAATTCGCCGATGTACTGGCTGAAGCTCAGGCACGGGGTTACGCGGAGGCGGATCCGACGTTTGATGTAGAGGGGATCGACGCCGCGCACAAACTGGTCATACTCGCCTCACTGGCGTTTGGTATACCGCTGCAATTTGACGCTGTTTACACCGAGGGGATTACGCAGCTGACAACACAGGACGTGGGTTACGCCCTGGAGTTGGGATACATCATCAAGCATCTGGGCATTGCCAAACAAAATGCCAACGGTGTGGAGTTGCGTGTGCATCCCACACTGATTCCGGACAATCTCCTGTTGGCCGATGTCGACGGTGTCAAAAACGCGATACTGGTGGAGGGCAACGCGGTAGGCCCCACGCTGTATTACGGCGCTGGCGCGGGAGCACAACCGACAGCATCGGCGGTGGTTGCTGACCTGGTCGACCTGGCGCGCGATTTTGGCGTCGGGCAAAGTGGGCGGGTACCGGCACTGGGTGTCCCACTCTCCAGTTTGCGCAACCTGCCAATTATCCCGATGGCACTGGTCGAAACGCCGTGGTATTTGCGCATGGAGGTGGAAGACCGGACGGGTGTGCTGTCCAGGGTGGCCAGTATTTTCAGTGAGCAGGGCATCAGTATTGAGGCCCTGATCCAGAAAGCACCGGCACAGGGGCAGACTCTGGTCTCACTCATTGTGCTGACCAATAAAGCAGCGCAAGGTAGGGTGGATGCGGCGGTCCGTCTGATCGAGGCGTTGGATACTATTAATGGTAAGGTGACGCGTATTCGTGTTGAATCGCTGGATGGTTAACCACACTGGGTTATTAACAGGGATGGACGACAAGTGAAATACATCAGTACCCGGGGTCGGGCACCGACTCTCAATTTTGAACAAGTCCTGCTGACAGGCCTGGCATCGGACAGCGGTCTTTATGTACCCGAGTCTCTGCCCAAGTTCAGCCGTGCGGAAATTGTCGAAATGGCGGGGCTGGACTATCCGCAATTGGCGCAAAAAATCATCGCACCCTTCTTGGACGATTGTATTCCGGTGGAAGATCTACGCGTGATAATCGAAGAGACTTACGCCGAGTTTCGCCACAATGCGGTCGCACCCATGGTTCAAATTGGTGCCAATCAGTGGGTGCTGGAGTTGTTTCACGGCCCGACTCTGGCCTTTAAGGACTTTGCATTGCAGTTGCTCGGTCGCTTGCTGGATTACGTGTTGGAGCGCAAACACCAGAAGGTCGTGATACTGGGAGCTACCTCAGGTGATACCGGCTCGGCCGCGATAGAAGGCTGCAAACACTGCAACAACATCGACATATTTATACTGCACCCGCACAACCGGGTATCGGATGTACAGCGCCGCCAAATGACGACTGTGCATGGCGACAACATCTACAATCTGGCCGTTGAGGGTAATTTCGATGACTGCCAGGCCATGGTCAAAGCCAGTTTTAACAATCAGGATTTTCTGGCCGATGGTCGCTCACTGGTCGCGGTGAACTCGATCAACTGGGCACGGATCATGGCCCAGATCGTCTATTACTTCTATGCAGCAGTCGCGCTGGGCTCGCCCGCTCGCCCGGTGGCATTCTCTGTGCCCACAGGCAATTTTGGCGATATCTTCGCCGGCTATCTGGCGCGGCAAATGGGGCTGCCCATCGAGCGTCTGATTATTGCTACCAATCGCAATGATGTGCTGCACAGAGTGATCGCGAATGCGACCTATGGGCGCCAACCGCTGGAGTACTCACTGTCCCCGAGTATGGACATTACAGTGTCGAGCAATTTTGAACGCCTGTTGTTCGATCTATATGATCGCGACGGTGTGGCCATCGCGCAATTGATGCAGCAATTTGACGACGGCGAAATTCAGTTTAACGATACCGCGATGGAGCGTGTACGCGCACTGTTTAGCAGTCACTGCGTTTCCGATGAACAGACCTGTGAGCAGATCGCCAGTACCTGGCGTGACTGTGGATATCTGCTGGATCCCCACAGCGCGGTGGGCGTAAAAGCGGCTCTACAAAGTGATATCGACCCGGCTATTCCGGTGATTACGTTGGCGACTGCGCACCCTGCCAAATTCCCTGATGCGATAAAACAGTCTGGCCTGAGTCAGGCGGTTGAATTGCCGCTGCATCTAAAGGATCTTTTTGAGCGCGACGAACGTATGGACGTGGTGCCCAATAATCTGGCTGCGGTTCAGGCCTTTATCACTGCGAATATCAAGGCTTGATCTGGCCGACCGCGCCGTGCAGAAACTGATTCAACGTCGGCCGGTCGCCACCACCGAAACGTTTATCGATGCCGGTATTCATCCGCTGCTGGCGCGGGTTTATAGTGCCCGTGGCGTTGGTTCGTCGGCGCAGCTCGATCTGGCACTGACACACCTGCTGCCCCCAAATCTGTTACTCAATGCCGATCGCGCCGCCACCTTGCTGGCAAATGCACTGGCGTCGGATCAGCGGATTGTGGTGATTGGCGACTTTGATGCTGACGGCGCGACCAGCACTGCCGTGGTGGTGTCAGCCTTGCGCGCCTTCGGTGCCCATCAGGTTCGCTACCTTGTTCCCAACCGTTTTGAATACGGCTATGGTCTGACGCCAGAAATCGTAGCGCTTGCCGCGAAAGACAAGCCCGATCTCATTGTGACTGTCGACAACGGCATCTCCAGCCTGGAGGGCGTCGCTGCTGCCAGCGCCTTGGGCATCGCCACACTTATTACGGATCACCACCTGGCGGGTCGAGAGCTGCCGCAGGCGGCGGTGATTGTGAATCCCAATCAGCCCGGCTGCGAGTTTCCCAGCAAGGCACTGGCTGGTGTGGGCGTTATCTTCTATATCATGCTGGCGCTGCGGGCGGAGTTGCGCACCCGAGGCTGGTTTGCACAGCGCGCGGAGGTCAATCTGGCGCAGTATCTGGATCTCGTTGCGCTGGGCACAGTCGCCGATGTCGTGCCGCTGGACAGGAATAACCGTATTTTGGTGGCTGAAGGTCTGCGACGTATTCGTGGGGGCCAGTGCCGTCCCGGTATTCTCGCGCTGCTGGAGGTAGCCTCCCGCCAATGCGCTTCGGTGGTGGCATCTGATCTCGGCTTTGCGGTCGCGCCGCGCATCAATGCGGCGGGGCGGCTGGAGGATATGTCGATTGGTATCGAGTGTCTGTTGAGCGAGGATATGGCCGACGCAAGGCATCGTGCCTCACGACTACATCAGCTGAACCTGGACCGACGCGTTATTGAACAGGATATGCAGGATGAAGCGCTGGCGATCATGAAGAAGCTCTCATTAGCCGAGGGGGCCAGCGCGCCGGTCGCGATGACGCTCTACCAGAGCGGTTGGCACCAGGGCGTGATTGGCATCCTCGCCTCGCGTCTCAAGGAGCGGTTACACCGGCCTATCATTGTCTTTGCGGACGGTGATACGGGAGAAATCAAGGGTTCGGCGCGCTCCATTCCCGGTATTCACATTCGCGATATTCTCGATGCGGTGGCGACCCGTCACCCCGGCCTGGTGACGCGCTTCGGTGGGCATGCGATGGCGGCCGGACTGACGCTGCCGCAAGCGGCCTATGAAACGTTTGCTGCTGCATTTGTTGAGGAAGTCGAGCGGCATGCGCAGGATGTGCACCTGCAGGCGGTGATTGAATCGGATGGCGAATTAGTGGCAGATGAATTTCAATTGGGGCTCGCTACTGAGCTGCGTTTTGCGGGCCCCTGGGGGCAACATTTCCCAGAACCGATATTTGATGGGCGGTTCCGAGTGGTGAGCCAGCGATTGGTGGGAGAGAAGCACCTCAAGCTAGTGTTAACCCTGGGCGGGAGCGACACCTTACTGGATGCGATTGCATTCAATATTGATCCGGGTGTTTGGCCCGACCCGTCTGTCGCTGAAATCGAGATTGCGTATCGTCTGGACGTGAATGAGTTTCGCGGACAGCGATCAGTGCAGCTTATGGTTGAGCATTTGGTGGCTTGTTGAGTTTGGTTGTCAGGCGCTGCGGGATATCGTGGTGAGATTTTGGAAAAGAAATACCTGCCCATTTATTGGGTCTGTCCCCGCCTTGGTCACTGCGGTAGAATGCTCCGCTTTAGCCACTGCAGGTTTGAGTCATGCTTGAGATAAACCCTCTGCTTAACCAATTGAAAGACATCGAGGCGCGTACCAGCGTGCTCAGGGGGTATCTTTGACTTCGATCTGCGTAAGGAACGCCTCGCCGAAGTAGAGCTGGAACTGGCCGAGCCCAGCGTCTGGAACGAGCCAGAGCGTGCCCGGGAGTTGGGGCGTGAAAGAGCCTCACTAGAAACGTCTGTACACACGATAGAGAAGATGGACTCCAGCACCGGCGATGCCCGCGATTTGCTGGAGCTGGCGGCGTCAGAGGACGATGAGGCTACCGTAGCGGAAATCGAAACCGAGATTGACGGTTTGATTGCGCTGTTGGAAAATCTGGAGTTTCGCCGCATGTTTGCCGGCGAAATGGATCCCAATAATGCCTATCTGGATATTCAGTCGGGTTCTGGTGGCACCGAAGCCCAGGATTGGGCCGAGATGTTACTGCGTATGTATTTACGCTGGGGGGAGGCCAAGGGCTTCAATACCGAACTGATCGAAGCCTCAGGTGGCGATGTGGCTGGTATCAAAAGCGCGACGATCAAGTTTGAGGGCGAGTACGCCTTCGGCTGGTTACGCACCGAGACCGGCGTGCATCGCTTGGTGCGCAAATCCCCTTTTGACTCGGGCAGTCGTCGACACACTTCTTTTGCCTCTATTTTTGTGTCGCCAGAGATCGACGACAATATCGAGATTGATATCAATCCGGCGGACCTGCGAACCGACACCTATCGCGCCAGCGGCGCCGGCGGCCAGCACGTCAACAAAACCGATTCCGCAGTGCGTATTACCCATATCCCCACCAATACCGTAGTGCAGTGCCAGACGGAACGCTCCCAGCACCAGAACCGGGACAATGCGATGAAATTGTTGCGCGGCAAGTTATATGAATTGGAAGTGCAAAAACAGAATGCCGAAAAGCAGGCGATGGAAGACAGCAAGGCGGATATTGGCTGGGGCAGCCAGATCCGCTCCTACGTGCTCGATGATTCCCGTATCAAGGATTTGCGTACAGGCGTAGAGACGAGCAACACCCAGGCGGTGCTTGATGGTGATATTGACCAATTTATAGAAGCGTCGCTGAAGAGTGGCCTATGAGAGACTTATGAGCGAGCAGGAGCAACAGGGTAAATCGAGCGGCGAAGCAGCGCAGGCGTCTGATGATAATAAACTGATTGCCGAACGGCGCGGTAAATTGACGGCTCTGCGTGAGCACGGCAACCCGTTTCCCAATGACTTTCGACGGACCGCAGAGGCTGCAGATCTGCAGCGGGACTATGGCGAAAGTACCAAGGAGGCGTTGGAGCAGGCCAATCATCAGTTCGCGGTGGCGGGGCGCCTGATTCGTAATCGTGGCGCTTTCCTTTTGATTCAGGATGGTTCCGACCAGATTCAGCTCTACGTTAATCGCAAGGGCCTGTCAGAGGATATCCTGGCACGGATCAAGGGTTGGGATCTCGGCGATATCATCGGTGCAAGCGGCCCGCTGCACAAGTCTGGTAAGGGCGATCTCTACATCAACATGGAACAGGCGCGCCTGCTAACCAAAGCGCTGCGACCTCTGCCAGACAAGTACCACGGTCTGGCTGACCAGGAGCTGCGTTACCGCCAGCGGTACGTGGATTTGATTGTGAATCCCGAGGCGCGACAGGTGTTTCGCACTCGCTCCAAGGTTATTGAATTTATTCGCGAATATATGTCGGGACTGGATTTTATGGAAGTGGAAACGCCGATGATGCAGAGTATCCCCGGTGGGGCGGCGGCCAAGCCCTTCGTTACCCACCACAACGCGTTGAACCTGGACATGTACCTGAGGATTGCGCCGGAGCTCTATCTGAAACGCCTGGTCGTGGGTGGTTTTGAGCGCGTGTTTGAAATCAATCGCAGCTTTCGCAACGAGGGATTGTCCACTCGGCATAATCCCGAGTTTACAATGCTGGAATTTTACTGGGCGTACGCCGATTACAACGACGCCATGAACTTGACCGAGGATATGCTACGCAAGCTGACGGAAACAGTATTGGGAAGTACCACGGTGCACTCTCAGGGCAGCACTTACGACTTCTCCCAGCCGTTTACGCGGATTTCGGTTTTCGAGTCAATCCTGAAGTACAATGTGGATATAGACGCACAGCAGTTATCCGATGAGGCCAGCGCTCGCAGTATCGCCAAAAACGTGGGTATCGAGGTGAAGGATAACTGGGGGCTGGGCAAGGTACAGATCGAGATATTTGAAAAAACAGTAGAGCACTTGCTGGATCAGCCCACCTTTATCACGGCTTATCCCACCGAGGTTTCCCCGCTTGCGCGGCGCAGAGATGATGATCCGTTCGTGACCGATCGCTTCGAGTTTTTTGTCGGTGGTCGCGAGCTGGCCAACGGCTTTTCCGAGCTGAATGACGCGGAAGATCAGGCTGAGCGCTTCCTGGCCCAGGTGGCGCAGAAGGACAGCGGTGATGAAGAGGCGATGCATTACGATCACGATTACATTCGCGCGCTGGAATACGGGTTGCCGCCCACGGCAGGCGAGGGGATTGGCATTGATCGATTAGTGATGTTGTTGACCGATTCCGCCTCCATACGGGATGTGCTTTTATTTCCGCATATGCGGCCTGAGTAGCAACTACCCCTGTGGCGGACCTGCAATTTTTAGAAGTGTGCTGCCGATCCAGTCTGGCAGTGTCACCGCGTTTTTATTGCGCTACACTGCAAGCAACCCGTTCAGCCTGAGGATGTAACTTTGCTCGCGAACCGTCTTCATATTCTTGCCGCTGGTGGGCTGATTTTTCTGCTCCAGGCGTGTGCAGCAGCCCCCGAAGTGGCTTCTCCAGTCGAGCCCTCGCCCGAGGTGCCGAAGCGGGGTCCGGTGCCCGAACTGACTCTTAATTTCCCTGATTCCGCGGCGGGTCAGTGTGACTGTGAGCCACGGGCGAGTGTAGATCGTACCTTCTTGGAGAAGGGTTTCGCTAACTTGGCCGCAGGCGACTACCGCGAAGCCGTTAACTATTTCAGACAGTATCAGCGCTTGGAATCCTCCGCCGGAGTCGATTGGGAAGCCAATATTGCGGTTGCTTATGTCAAGATGATTCCCCAGAGTCCCTATTACAACTGGCGGGCCTCGCGCGAAGCCTATCTGCGTCTGATGCGAAAGCCGCCCGAGAGTGTCCAGCTGCACGAACAAATTGTGTTGATGCGTGACATGCTGTCAATATTGATAGACTTGCATGTCCAGATTAATGATCTGCAGAGCGAGAATGCGGTGGTGAGCGAGAACCTGGAAAAACGCGAGGAAGCGCTGCGGCGTCTGCGTGAGCTTATGCTGGGTCAGAAGGAAGTAGTACAGTAAACGTCGAGCCGACCCCCACCTCGCTCTCCACGGTGATACTGCCTCCCATCAGCGTGCAAAAATCGCGACAGATCGCCAGTCCCAACCCGGTACCGCCATAGTTTGCACTGGTCGATGAATCGGCCTGCACAAATGCGTTGAATACGCGAGAAGCCTGATCACTGGTCATACCAATCCCGGTATCGCGCACGGTAAACTCTACCCATCCAATTGGATCATGCAGCACCTTGGTACTCACCGTGATGTAGCCCGCTTGAGTAAATTTGTTGGCATTGCTTAGCAGGTTGGTGAAGATCTGCCGAAACTTGGCCGGGTCATTGTAGAGGTCTGGCAATTCCACCAACTCGCTTATCTGCAACGCATTGTCGTTATTTCGTAGTAGTGGCGCGAATACTTCGAAGACTTCGTTGAGTAAGCCTGTGGGGCTAAACGTCTCGCAGTGTAGCGACATATTGCCTGTTTCGATTTTTGACAAATCCAGAATATCGTCAATCAGGGTGAGTAGTTGCTGCCCTGACTTGATAATCGTGTCTAGATCCTGCTGAAACTGCGGCCGATCTATCTCCTGGGTATCGCCCAGTTCATCGTGCAACATTTCACTGTAGCCGATGATAGAGTTGAGCGGGGTGCGCAGTTCGTGACTGACATTGGCCAAAAACATGCTTTTGGTGGCATTGGCTTCGTCGGCTATATCCCTGGCTTTGTGCACATCGTAAATGGCATTGCGCAGCTTGTCAGACATATCGTTAAACGCATCTGCCAGGTCGCCCAGTTCCCCGGAATCGTTGATATCGTCGATGCGGTAGTCGAGATCGCCGCTGCCGAATCGCTCGGTGCCTTTTTTAAGACTTTTGAAGGAGGTGTTGGTGTAGCTCACCAGAAAATACCCCAGCGTGGCGGTGAGGAATATGGAGGAGAAAAAGGCGATCACCGTGATCCGGTCAGTCAGGGATATGGTGCGATCGATAATGTTGGCGCGCTGGGCTGCGATAAATGCCTGGCGCTGTTCCAGTTCTTTTAATTGCTGGCTGACCACAAGAAAGGGTAGGGGGTTATTCATCTCCATTTGGAAATTCGCATCGTTATAACTGCGATAGAAGGTGAGCCAGCGTTTTAGCAGCTGGCTACTTTTATCCCACAGGAGCTCGAAGTCCAGCTCTGTCACGCTATGACTCAGCCTTCCGAGTTTCTGAATCTTGCCATTGATGGTCTCGATTGCCTCCTCTGCGCGCTGCAACTCGGCGTCTTCCAGTCGGTCCTCAGTCGTCTCTTGCAGGGTGGCCAGTATCAGGATTTGCTGTCGTTGATCTTCCAGCAGTTGCTCGATCTGTGTAGAAAGCTGTGTCGCAGAGACTGAATTACGGTACGCGATCATGCTCTCGTTTCGCGCGTAGCTACCCCAGAAATGCGTACCCACGTTCACTGCGAACAACATCAGTATGGTGATGAGTGACAGTGTCAGCTGGCGGCGTAAGCTCATGCGCGGGTGAGTCGTTTAATCTGGATCAGCAGGCCTGGGAAATCCACCGGTTTGGTGGCATAGCTATCACACCCGGCGGCCAGCGCATAATGTCTGTAGCCTTCTGTCGCGTGGGCAGTGAGGGCGATAATGGGAATATGGCAAATGCGCTCATCTTCCTTGGCGCGGCGACTGGCAGCCCAGCCGTCGAGTATGGGCAGATTCATATCCATCAGTACGATACTGGGTTGCTCAGACAGCATCAGATCCAATGCCTGTTGACCGTTGCCAGCCGTGATGACTACCAACCCTGCGCGTTTGAGTCGCCGAACCATCATGTCGCGGTTCAGCTCGTTGTCTTCGACCAGTAAAATGAGTTTTTCCGGGATCATACCTGCTCCCAGATGATCTGATGGACCAGGAGAGTTTCGTCGATACCTTTTACGTTGATTTCCTCACTGCGGCCCACCGAAAATTCGTCTTTGAGGCTGGTGAGCGTGCTGTCGGAGATCAGGATTTCGCCGCCCCGGGTAACGTCCTCGATGCGCGAGGTCACGTTCATGGGGTGGCCCACAAAACCGTACTTGCTGCGCCGTTCAGAGCCAATATTGCCGGCAATCACGTCGCCCGTGTTAATGGCAATGCCGGTGTAGATGGCGGGGAATCCATCCGCCACATTGAGCGCGTTGATATCGATCATGGCGGCCTGCATCGCCAGCGCGCAGTTTACCGCGCGGTCGGCATCATCGTCCCTGTGCTGGGGCGCGCCAAATACCGCGAGGATAGCATCGCCAATGAACTCATCGATCGTGCCGTGGTGTGCCATGATAATATCGGTCATTGCGCCAAGGTAGCGGTTAAGCATCGTCACCACTTGCGCCGGCGCGAGGTTTTCACTGAGCGAGGTAAAGCCGCGAATATCGGACAGCATGATGCTGACCCTGCGCAGGTCGCCGCCCAGCTCCAGACCCTCTGGGCGTTCCAGTATGTCGGTCACAATTTCGTCAGAGAGGTAGCGTCCAAATGTCGCCCGGATGAATTTCTCGTTGCGTTCCAGCTGCTGACGGTACTGTTCTTCCTTGTCGTGCCAGCGCTTGCGCTCGATCCCAGCCTTGATACGAGCCTGGAGCAGAACGGGATTGAAGGGTTTGAATAGGTAGTCGTCGGCGCCAGCCTCGATACATTCGATAATCCCGTCCATGTCCTGACTGCCCGAGATGATGATTACCGGCGTCGCTCGCCAATCGGGGTGTTCCTTGATGCGCCGCAGTACTTCACGCCCATCCATGCCGGGCATCAAAAGATCCAGTAGCACGACGTCCACATCGCTCTGCTCCAGCGCGCGTAGCGCCTCTTCACCGCTGGCAGCGGTAATCACAAAGTGCCCGCTGCGAGAAAGGTTTCTGGCCACCAGCTCCCTGTTTTCCTGCAGGTCGTCCACCGCGAGAATGAAACCTGGGTCCGACTGAAGAATCCGGCTGTCAGTCGTTGCCTGCTCGGTATCGCCACTGTGTGCGGTCTTCACGGCCGTCAGCAGGGATGAGAGTCTGGTATCCAGCGCCTGATTTTGGTGGCCGATGTCCTCCCACAATATTTCAGCGTAGCCACGCAAGGCGGTCAGGACATTCATTAGGTCGTGTTTGTTGACCGGTTGCCCGGTGCTGCTCAGCATGGTGTCCAGGCGGTTGGCGGCCTCCAGCAGGTGGGAGATGTCGTCTACGGTCTCCTCGCCAAACTGTTCGCGATGCACTGCGAAATCGTGTGGCAGGGCCCGAACCTCATCTAGCAAAGTGGCTATCCAGGGCTGTGTCATGGGGTTTATCGGGGTAGTCATGATTTTACGCGTCGGGCACCGCTGTGCGAACGGCACCATAATTCTCTTATGTGGGAGTGTTAGGAGTGTACCAATATGATGCCGGTCTTACACTGCGTTTTAGCCCTGTGGGTGAATAGGGTTGCAGCGGAGTATACCCAGCTGTGTGGAACCGTGAAAACCGGAATTGTCTGCTCAAAACGCAGCATTGCATCAAATTTGCGTACAAAGGTGCGTTTTGCCAAAACTTTGGGGTACTATTATTGCGACGGCTAAATCGGTCATGCATAAAAGGGGTCAGTGTTCTCATGTTGCAACAAGTTGAAATATTTCGGGGTTTATCACTGGCAGAACTGGACGCACTAGCGGCCAGCAGTACCAGTCGGTCATTTCCTAAAAATACCGTGGTGATTCATGAGAATGACCCGGCTGATTCGCTGTTTGTCATCGAGAGCGGTAAGGTCAAGGTCTACTGTAGTGACAAGAATGGTAAGGAGTTCATCATGAACACGCAGGGCGCCGGTGATTATTTTGGTGAGCTGGCGCTGCTCGATGATTCCACCCGTTCGGCCTCGGTCCGCACTGTAGAGAAGTCGAGTTTTTGCATTATATACAAGGAAGATTTTAATCGGGTATTGGATCAACACCCGAATATCGGGCGCCAGTTGGTGAAAAACCTCGCACAGCGTGTGCGTAAGCTGACGGCTGATGTCAAAAGCCTCGCCCTACAGGATGTTTACGGCCGCGTTGCCAATGTGTTGATGGATCTCTCCGAGGAGCGCGGTGACGGCACGCTGTATATTCCTGAGAAATTGACGCAGCAGGACATTGCCGATCGCGTTGGTGCCTCACGTGAAATGGTGGCACGCATCCTCAAAGATCTCACCATCGGCGAGTACATTCGTTTTGAGGGGCGGCATATTATTATCAACGCCCGCTTGCCAGCGAAGTACTAAAGCGGCCTGGCTGCCTCCGCTAATGCCGGTATAACACTGGTATTACGGCTCGCTAGCCCCTTCGTTTAACGATCAGCCCAAGTTGACCTTGGGCTAGTCTGGCCTCAATTTTATCCCCCACGGCAACGTTGCTCGCATCGCGAAGCACATTACCCCTGGCGTCGGTGATTATGGCAAAACCTCGCTGCAACGTGCTCAGGGGGCTCAGGGAATCCAGCATTTGTGCGAGATGACCCAGTCGATGCTTTTTCACCTGCAATTGTTGACGTATGGCAACCTCAAGGCGCTGACGCCACTGATTGGTGTCGCGCTGTAGTTGCTGCAGGCGTGGGAGTGGCGAGCGGGACATGAGCTGGCTGTCCAGTAATGCCAGTTTACTGCGCTGTCGCAACAGCAGGTTCTTCTGCGCCAGTAACAGCCGTTGTTCCAGATCATCCAGACGCTGGGTTTGTTCCCGCAGCTGTGCCCCGGGGTGTTTCAGCCTCTGTCTCAAGTGCGTCAGCTGTAATGTGGCGTCTGCCAGCTTGCGCCAGACCAGACGGTGCAAGTTCCGCTCGGCGGCTTGCAGGCGCTGTAGCCATTCGCGCTGGTCCGCGCTGAGTAGCTCTGCCGCTGCCGATGGTGTGGGCGCGCGATGATCCGCGACGAGATCAGCGATACTGAAGTCCACTTCATGCCCGACGGCGCTGACAATGGGTAGGGCGCTGGCTGCTATCGCGCGCGCCACGATCTCCTCATTGAAGGCCCACAAATCCTCCAGCGAACCGCCCCCACGGCCTACAATGAGTGCGTCCAGTTGAATCTTGCCCTCCGTTTGCCAGCGATTGGCGCGCTCAATCGCACTGGCGATCTGGGCCGCTGCACCCTCTCCCTGGACCGCAACCGGGAGCAGGAAAACCGCAATGGAGGGGCAGCGCCTGCGCAGCACTGTGAGTATGTCGTGGATGGCGGCGCCGGTGGGTGACGTTATGACCCCGAGCTGAGACACGGACGTTGGCAGCGCCTGCTTGCGGGTGGGATCAAACAGACCCTCCGCCAGCAGGCGGGCTTTAAGTTTCTCAAACGCGCCCTGCAGTGCTCCGGCCCCGGCAAGTTCCAGATGCTCGACAATCAACTGAAACTCGCCCCGGCCTTCGTACAGGGATACGCGGCAGCGCAAACGTATGGCATCGCCGTTTTCGGGGGTGAGCTGCAGCCGTTGATTGCGATTCTTAAACATTGCACAGCGCACCTGGGCCTTGCCGTCCTTGAGGGAGAAGTACCAGTGTCCGGACGACGGCGCGGCAAAGTTGCTGATCTCACCCTCTACCCAGACGAAGTCAAAGTGGCTTTCCAGCAGCGACTTTGCCTGCCGGTTGAGTTGGCTGACGGTGAGTAAAGGAGGTAGGTTATCTGGTGTGCCGGGTGTTCGCATGTCGTTGGGGACCAAATATGCCAATTTTGTAAGGAAGAAGTGTACTGTATTCGGCCGCTGAGTACATAAACGGCAGCACGCCAATTGTGCTGCAGGCCTCAGGGATTTATACTTGCTCGTTTAATCCAACCCAGCATGCCGGAGGCGCCCACTATGCTGCGTATCGCTCAAGAAGCTCTCACTTTTGACGATGTTCTGCTGACGCCAGGATACTCCGACGTGGTTGCCAGCGACGTGTCGCTGCGCACGAGGCTCACCCGTGGAATAGAGCTGAACATACCGATGGTGTCTGCCGCCATGGATACCGTCACCGAGTTTCGCCTGGCCATCGCCATGGCCCAAGAGGGCGGAATCGGTATCATCCACAAGAGCATGACCATTGCGGAGCAGGCCGAACAGGTGCGCAAGGTCAAAAAGTTCGAGAGTGGCGTCGTCAAGGATCCCATTACTATTCAGCAGGACGCCACCATTGCCGAGTTGATCGAATTGACCAGCGCGCACGGCATCTCTGGTGTGCCGGTGCTCAACGGCGAGGATCTGGTGGGGATTGTCACCCGTCGCGATGTGCGCTTTGAATCTAACCCGCAAAAGCTGGTCTCCGCCATTATGACCTCGCGCGACAAACTGGTGACAGTGAAGGAGGGCGCCGGATTGGCCGAGGTACAGCAGCTGCTGCATGAACACCGCATAGAAAAGATTCTGGTGGTGAACGATGCCTTCGATCTGTGCGGCATGATTACCGTGAAAGATTTTGATAAGGCCGAGAGCTTCCCCTACGCTTGCAAGGACTCCTTTGGCCAGCTGCGTGTGGGCGCCTCGGTTGGTACCAGTGCAGAAACTGATGATCGTGTGGCAGCACTGGTGGCGGCCGGGGTGGATGTGCTAGTGGTGGATACCGCTCACGGACACTCCCGCAACGTGATCGACCGGGTCAAGATGATTAAGCGTGACTTCCCCTCCGTGCAGGTCATCGGTGGCAATATCGCCACCGCTGCTGCAGCGATCGCCCTGGCCGAGGCCGGAGTGGACGGCGTGAAAGTGGGTATTGGCCCCGGCTCTATTTGTACCACCCGTATTGTCACCGGTACCGGCATGCCCCAGATAACAGCGATCGCTAATGTTAGTGAAGCCCTGAAGGGCACAGATATCCCACTAATCGCCGACGGCGGTATCCGTTTTTCTGGCGATATTGCCAAGGCGATAGCGGCCGGCGCGCACTCTGTGATGGTGGGCAGTATGTTTGCCGGTACCGAAGAGGCGCCGGGCGAGGTGGAGTTGTTTCAGGGCCGAACCTATAAGGCCTACCGTGGTATGGGTTCGCTGGGGGCAATGTCGCAAACGCAGGGCTCCTCGGATCGCTACTTTCAGGATGCCAGCCGCGGCAGCGAAAAGCTGGTACCGGAGGGTATTGAAGGGCGTGTTCCCTACAAGGGCCCTGTCTCCGCCATCATCCATCAGTTGATGGGCGGGGTGCGCTCGGCAATGGGTTATACCGGCAGCGCGGATATGGAAACCATGCGTACGCGGCCCGAATTCGTGCGCGTGACCAACGCCGGTATGGCCGAGAGTCATGTCCACGATGTATCAATCACCAAAGAAGCGCCCAACTATCCCGTTAGGTAGGCCCTTGCACTGCTGAAGCGACAGAGTGTCTTCGGCAGCGCTATCTCTTTTTAGCTAGGACAACACATGAGCGCAGATATTCACGCCCACAAAATCCTTATTCTGGATTTTGGCTCCCAGTACACCCAGTTGATTGCCCGCCGTGTGCGAGAGGTTGGAGTCTACAGTGAGATTCGCGCGTTCGACGTGAGCGACGACGATATTCGCGCCTATAACCCCAGCGGTATTATTCTGTCTGGTGGGCCTGAGTCAGTTGTTGTAGCGGGCTCACCGCGCGCTCCCGCCAGTGTCTTTGAGCTGGGTGTGCCGGTGCTGGGGATTTGTTACGGCATGCAAACGATGGCCGAGCAATTTGCTGGCAAGGTAGCCGGTTCCCCCGTCAGCGAGTTTGGTTACGCCCAGATCACGCAGGTGGGTAATGGCGGTCTGCTGCACGATATTCGCGATCATTTTGATGATCAGGGCAAGGGTTTGTTGGATGTGTGGATGAGCCACGGTGACAAAGTAGTGGAGTTACCGCCCGATTTTGAACTGATCGCTGAAACCGCCAGTTGTCCCATCGCCGGCATGGCGCACAAGAGTAAGCCTTTCTACGGTATCCAGTTCCATCCCGAAGTGACGCATACGCTGCAGGGCGTCCGCATATTTGAACACTTCGTACTGGAGCAATGTGGGTGCGAGGCGCTGTGGACGCCGGCACATATCGTGGAAGACGCGATCAAGCGCGTCAAAGCCCTGGTAGGCAGCGATAAGGTTTTACTGGGCCTGTCCGGTGGTGTCGATTCCTCCGTGGTCGCAGCGCTATTGCATCGCGCCATCGGCGATCAATTGACTTGCGTCTTTGTGGACAACGGTTTGCTGCGCCTGAATGAAGGCGACCAGGTGATGGAGATGTTCGCCCGCAACATGGGCGTAAAAGTTCTGCGCCGCGATTGTGAGGACATGTTTCTGGGCCGGCTGAAAGGGGTGTCCGACCCCGAGGCCAAACGCAAGGTCATCGGTAATACCTTCATCGATGTGTTCGACGAAGAGGCCAGGAAACTGACCGAGGTGAAGTGGCTGGCGCAGGGCACCATCTACCCGGATGTGATTGAGTCGGCCGGCAGTAAAACCGGTAAAGCCCATAACATCAAATCACACCACAATGTGGGCGGGTTGCCCGACGACATGGCGTTCGAATTGGTAGAACCGCTGCGCGAATTGTTCAAGGACGAGGTGCGCCGTATCGGCTTGGAGTTGGGCCTGCCGTATGACATGATCTATCGTCATCCATTCCCTGGCCCCGGGCTGGGGGTGCGTATACTCGGTGAAGTGAAAAAAGAGTACGCTGAGCTGCTGCGTCTGGCGGATGCAATTTTTATCGAGGAACTTCACCGCGAAGATTACTATCACAAAACCAGTCAGGCGTTTGCGGTCTTCCTGCCCGTTAAGTCAGTGGGTGTCGTGGGAGACGGTCGCCGCTACGAATACGTTATCGCATTGCGCGCCGTGGAGACTGTCGATTTTATGACGGCGCGCTGGGCGCATCTGCCCTATGAGCTGCTAGAGCGCTGCTCCAATCGCATTATCAATGAGATCTCGGGTGTGTCCCGAGTGACGTATGACATCAGCAGCAAGCCGCCAGCGACTATCGAGTGGGAGTGACTGGGGCTTATAACACATTGAATTTAAACGGTAAAATTAATCCAGTTGATAATATAATCTGCATCATCAATAGTATTTTTCGTGGTATTTATTGCGTAGGGAAAGGCAGAAAACATCGATACCATGCAGGCAAATTGATGCGGCATGGTATTAGAGAGCTTGAATTGCAGGTGTTCTGGAGCAATCCGGGGACCTGCTACACAAGGACAGCTTCAAGTTGCTTTGCCTTATCCGTGCTGGCTGATTCACCTGAAAATAAGATGGTATAGCCCATTGCCTTGTAGCTTTTTTCGCGTTTATTGAACATGCGTTGAAGCATGGGGAGGCCACAGTCAACGTAGTCGTGAACCGTCACTTGCGTTTTACTGTCTGATTCCCGATGAATCCTTCCCGCATACTGAACCAGCGAGCCTTTCCAGGCGATGGGCATGGCAAGAAACAGGGTATCCAGCCTGGGCAGGTCAAAACCCTCTCCCACATACTTTCCGGTGGCGACCACAACCTGCGCCGAATGCAAATGCTCTTCAACTCGCTTGCGATCAGCGGCTTTCATTGCGCCCTTTAAGATGATGGAATCAATACCGTTTTCTTTGAGAAGGTTGTTAATCATCTCGGCATGTTCGCGCCTTTCAGTGAGGACGATTGGGTGCCTGTTTGCGTGAACACTATCAATCACATCTGACATAATTTGCTGCGTTCGTGCTTCGTTTTCCATGATCCATCGGTAGGCATCTGTAATTTTTGGACGCTCCTCGGGCTGGGAAAGATGCAGTGGTGGCGTATCATAGAGCTGATGGACTTGAACTTCTTGTTCGAACCTTGCTTCACTTGAGCTTTTAACTTTGTGCCGTATGGGGCCGGCAGCCATAAAGATAATCTTCTGGTGCCCGTCCTGTCTTTCTGGAGTAGCAGTAAGGCCGAGCACATATTTCGCTCGAACTTCGTTCATTACCATCTCAAAGCGCGGCGCGGATACATGGTGGCATTCATCAACTATCACATGCCCATAGTCCTGAACAATGG
>CAWWAG010000002.1:0-139725 GCA_963934845.1 uncultured Halioglobus sp.
CTTTAACGTCTTTAACGTCTTTAACGTCTTTAACGTCTTTTTTCGGCGCATCCAGATTGAGCATCTGCGCGCGGACCTGCGTTTCAATCTCACTCGCGACTGCCGGGTTACTCCCAAGGAACTTGGCAGCATTGGCTTTACCCTGACCGATTTTGTCGCCTTTGTAGGAATACCAGGCACCCGCCTTATCCACCAGATTAAGCTTCACACCCCAGTCGAGGACTTCAGCCAAAT
Source organism: uncultured Halioglobus sp. (assembly GCA_963934845.1). Classification (GTDB taxonomy): domain Bacteria; phylum Pseudomonadota; class Gammaproteobacteria; order Pseudomonadales; family Halieaceae; genus Marimicrobium. The sequence continues at coordinate 235 of CAWWAG010000002.1, forward strand.
GATAAATACCGGAACCGTACATGATCTGGAACTCTGCCTGTTTGAACGGGGGTGAAACTTTATTCTTCACAACTTTAACGCGGGTTTCATTACCGATCACTTCATCGCCATTCATGACTGAGCCAATACGGCGAATATCCAGCCGCACCGACGCATAAAACTTGAGGGCATTACCACCAGTGGTCGTTTCCGGGCTACCAAACATAACACCAATCTTCATACGAATCTGGTTGATAAAGATTACGAGACAGTTGGTCTGCTTGATGGCTGCGGTCAACTTGCGCATAGCCTGACTGAGCAACCGGGCCTGCAGGCCCATATGGGATGCCCCCATCTCGCCCTCAATCTCCGCTTTGGGTGTCAAAGCCGCAACCGAGTCTATGACCAGTATTTCCACTGCGCCGGAACGCACCAGCATCTCCGCCACTTCCAGTGCCTGCTCGCCGGTATCGGGCTGGGACATGATCAGGTCGTCCACCTGCACTCCCAGTTTTTCGGCGTAGGACGGGTCGAGTGCGTGCTCCGCGTCAATAAAAGCAGCGGTGCCACCCAGTTTCTGACACTCGGCGATCACCTGCAGAGTCAGAGTGGTTTTGCCGGATGATTCGGGGCCATAAATCTCGCAAATTCGGCCTCGTGGAAGACCGCCTATACCCAGCGCGATATCCAGACCCAAAGAACCCGTAGAGATCGAGGGAATAGCCACCCGCTCCGTATCTCCCATGCGCATGACCGTACCCTTGCCGAACTGCCGTTCGATCTGAGCCAGTGCTGCGTCGAGTGCTTTTGTCTTGTTAGCGTCCATAGTAGCCTCTCTCTTTATGCTGGTGTTCAGCGAATTCTCGTGTAATCCCGCCTTGATGTCGGGTCGTCCTGCCGCAAACAGCGCGTCTCGCATTGCGAATACTGCCCAGCAAAACTACTGTATATATACTCAGTTGTTTGATTTCGGATTGCAAGCCCTGAAAGCGATTAAATTCGGTCATTTGGCAATGGCGGAGGAAACGCGCCTGAATAATCGACAGGTGCACCGGCATCTCTACATTTACCCTGCTGGCGTATCCTGACTGCCAAGCGCGGCACTGGCGCCGGGCAGGTATTCGCGCTCCAGCGCGTCTGCGTGCTCACCACTGAGGGCCATCCAGCTGGCCTTCAACTCGCGCCAAACACGCACTTGAAAGGTCTTCACTACGGTCCGGAAGGGGTAGTCAAGCAATTGCCCATCGTACAGCGCGCGATGACTATCAAAGGCCGCCTCGTTGAATAGTGTTTCGCCGCTGGCGAGCGCACTATCGTAGGCACTGTCGTTTTGCACCATCAGCGGTATAAATGTTTTGTTAATCATTTGCATCAGCGGCTGCAGCGCCGTTGTCAGCGCCAATGACCCACCTCGCTCACAGTGTTCCCCATCGCGTATGGCGCACAGCCAGAGATAGGTGCGCGGCGCCAGTTCCTCCAGCAGTGCAATCGCCGCAGGGTCGACGAGGTTCATACCCAATTGCCCGTACACGCTGGCATCCGCTAAGGTAAAACGATCTCCCAACAGAAACGGCTGTATCGTCAGCAGCTGCTCCATAGCGGCGAGATAGCCGCGCCAAGCCTCCTCTAGCAGTGCGTGCGTTGGTGGGAAGCCGTGACGCGAAGGCGCAGCCCTATCGCGACTCACCCCGGCATCGTAACCAACGGGTGCCACACTAAAAAGATAAGGGCAGCGCGCTGCCTGCCTCCGACAAAGTCGAGCAGCAAGTAACGGCATGCAACCCGGGGGCAACAGCGCCCGACATTCTCGTGCTGTCATTGCGCCCATGGGCGTACTTTGCGCCGCCCCCACCCAACGCATGTGATGCACCATGTAGAGGCCAAATTCATCAAAGGTCTCATCGATCAATTGGCAGATAAAGGCAAGTTTCGGATCGGACGGGATCAGGGAGGCGGAATGACGCGCCGGATGCTGATCCAGATAGCGCGCCAGAGAGGAGGAGTCGTAATAGAACTGGTGCTTGTCCTCGGTATAGAACGGTACGGCAGGATACTCGTCCAACCGGGGTGACATCGCGGGAAATCGCATGACGGCGCGGCGCTGCTTCGCCCAGTTCAGGCGCACAGCCATGGATAGTGCCGGCCAGCGTCCAGCCTGATCAGGCCAGCGCTCCCAGGCGTGACCTGCGAAGTCCAGCAGGGATTGCATTTTCAGCTGGTACGGCGAGGCAGTAAGGCCCCAGAGAATAAATTTTGTCATAATTCGTTGGTACCCCAATTTGGCAGGCGATACTGACACTGGGCGCTTGCCGACGCAATTGCACAGGTGCACAGTAACCAGTCAGATGGAAAGGGAGCCGCCCGAATTCCAACCATACAAGGTCAAGGGCGCACCCCCAAACAGCTTCGCGCTCATGCTGAAAATTCACCACTGCGCCATCGACGGTATCTCCGGTGCCGAGATCATTACTGCAATTCACAGCTTGAGCGATGAGATCGCGCCACCCGTGGTCGACACATGGAGAGGAGAGAGTGCACCGTCGACATGGAAAGTATGGTCGCGTGCCTACTTTCACAATCTGCGGTGCCCGGTCAAATTTGTAGAGACTATTAGCAAACTGGTGCCTGCAGTTGTGAACGCCAGACAGCTCAGCGCGAACTCCTCCGCTGATGGCCCAAAAACTCTCTCCGCAAAAACACGCTTTAACGCGCGTATCAGCGGTAATCGCGTCACTGATGCATTGATAATGGATCTGGCTGAGGTCAAATCTATGCGCAAAGCACTGGACAATGTGACCATCAACGATGTCGTGGTCGCGAAATGATGCCGGACCCGCAGTTTTACAAGACGTGCCTGGAGGAGGCCTACGAGGAGTTAAGGGTTGCAGCGAGGAATGCATCGCCGCACGTCGCCGCCAGCGGCAATCCCAAAAAATAGGCCAGTTCTGACCAGTGACTATGTTCCCCACCAAATATTTAAGCTGGTAACTACGCGCTCTGGCGCTTGCTACGAATGTCCTCCGCCATGCTTTCGAGTAAGCGAAATGTCGATGTCGGATCTTCTCGCCTGAGTTCCAACAGACCCATTTCAGGCCCGCCACCCACCGCAATTTCTTCAATGCCATCAGCAATGCCTTGCAGAATGAAGCCCGCGCACTCGGTGACATCCATGCCCGATTCAATATCCACGTCCTCCACCCCAGTAGGCACCCCTGTACCTGTGAGAGCATTAGCGCCAATATTGGTGCGGATAAACCCGGGCACGATGGTGGTGACTTTGATGCCGAGGTGAGCCACTTCAGTGCGCAGTGCGTCAAAAAACCCCATCACCGCGTGCTTGGCGGCGCAGTAGCCGGTACGCAGTGGTACACCCACCTTACCGGCCACACTCGCAGTGACGAAAATATGGCCAGCGCCCTGTTCAACCATGACCGGCAGTACCGTCTTGGTCAGCGCGATCTGTGCGATGACATTTAACTCGAACAGCGTGCGGTAAACCTGCAGCTCAGTTTCCAGGCAAAAAGAGCGCTGGGAGTTACCCGCATTGTTGAACAGCATATCAATACGCCCAAATGCCTGTTGGACTGCTTGTACTGCCATTGGCAGGGCGTCGTAGTCCAACACATCCAACGGCAGTACCAATAGATTGTCAGCGCTGGCGCCCGCTGCAATGCACTCATTACTGACGCGTTGCAGCTCGGGCTCATTGCGCGCCGACAGCACCACTTTTGCACCGACCAGGGAAAAGGCCTTCGCCAGCGCCTCGCCTATACCTGACGATGCACCGGTAATCCAGACGACCTGGTTGTTGAATGGTTGCTCGCCGGGTTTTTCGGTAGTAGACATAATTCTCTCCTCTGATGACTTTTACTGTGGCGCGGCCGCCAGATCGTCTCGCAGGGTGCGCGCTGCCAGATAAAAGTGGCAAGACGACCAGAACATAACAGGGGGCAGCAGGTACAGCATCGCATAGCGCAGTGAATCCACGCCCAGGGATGGCTGCAAGTAGTCACTGAGCATGCCTGTGCTCCAGGGACCCAGCCCGAGGCCAATGATATTGATGATCAAAAATAGAATCGCCGAGGATAGCGCCCGCATCCGCAAACCCACCAGCCCGTGCGTGGTGGCGATGATGTTGCCCAGGTACACATTAAATAGAATGCCCGGCGCGATACCCAGCAGCAGCGCGGCATACGCGTTCGGTACGAGGTAGATCCCCAACATAAAGGGTACACAGATAAAACCAGCCAGCGACGGCAACCACAGGTACCAGCGTTTATCCTGCCGCCCCATTCGATCAGCGAGCAGCCCACCACAGAACACACCTACCGCACCGCCCAAACCAATCGTTAGCGACAGCCATGTCCCGAGTTCCCCGGTCGACATGTCGTGGGTGCGGATCATAAAGGAGGCTATCCAGTTGCTGGTACTGTAACCAGCAAACGCGTTCAGGCCGGCACCCAGTGCCATGTGCCGAAAAGAACGACGACTCCACAAAAGGCCAAGGACATCGCGCAGAGGCACTACTACGTCACTTTCCTGACGTTGCTCGCTCAGCCCGCGCCGAGGTTCGGTGACAGTAAAACGTACAATAATTGCGAGTACGAGACCGGGAATACCGACCACCATGAAGGCAACTCGCCAGCCGAAGAATTCATTCAGCCAACCCCCGGCGAGAAAGCCGAACAGTATGCCGATACTGACCCCCATAGAGTAGAAACCAATGGCGCTGGCGCGTTCATTCGGCCCAAAGATATCCGAGATGATGGCGTGTGATGGCGGACTGCCACCGGCCTCACCCACGCCCACCCCAATACGCGCCGCCAATAACTGGACAAAGTTCTGCACAAAACCGCTGAGCGCGGTCATGAAGCTCCAAATAAACAACGATAGCGCGACGATATTGCGCCGATTGCTACGATCAGCCCAACGCGCAATCGGAATACCGGCTGTCACATAGAATACGGCGAAAGCAAACCCGGTGAGCAAACCGAGCTGACCGTCGGAAAGCTCAAGGTCAGCCTTGATAGACTCCTGCAGAATCGCCAGTAACTGCCGGTCGATAAAGTTAAAGCTGTAGACAATCGTCAACACGACAAGCGTGTAATAGGCTGTCTTTCGCGATGCGTAGGGATTACTTGTCGCTGGCGTTTTTTGCTCGCTCAAAACGTTACGCCAACACTGGCTTTTTTGATGCGCATTCTCTGTACGTCCTATATTTTTATGGTCGTTCTGTGTTCAGCGATTCGACCACAGGCGTTCCGTCATGCGCCATGCTGTGACTGGGCCGAACTCACAACGCACCAAGGGTCGCCTGAATGCTTACTGGTCTATCGCAAGTGATACGTTTACCGTCACTTTGTAGCTATTTTCACCCACTGCAATGGGCATAGATTCCGCACTGTCCATCGACATTCTTGCCTGCGCCAGCATAGGCGTAGGGCGCGGGCTGTAGTTCTGCTCAGAGATCTCCAACACAGCACCCAAAGACACATCCGCTGCATCTGCTAAAGTGCTGGCCTTGGCGAGCGCCTCTTTCATCGCCTTGACACGCGCCTGCGTAATCGCGGCGGACGGATCATCATTAGTAAAGAGAATGCTGCCGCCCTCATTGACGCCAAGCGTCACCGATGTGTCGAGCACCTCTCCCACTCTGCTGATGTCGCGTACGCGCACCGAGAGAGAATTACGTACAATATAACCCATCAGTTTGGGTGCTTCGGCAGCCCCATTACTCTGCCGGCCGGGATGGGTATAGCGAGGCTGGATATCAAAATTAGCGGTCTGCAAGTCGCGCTTGTCTATACCGAGCCCTGTCATCGCGGCCAGCACCTTACTCATCGCAGCGGAGTTGGCGGTAAGCGCTTCGCGCGCTGAAGGCGCTTCACGATTAACGCTCAGTACCAGCACCGCCATATCCGGTGCAATATCTACGCTGCCCTCCCCGGTGACCATAATACGCGGCGCCGGCTCTTCACTGGCTTGCGCGACCACACCCACACAGACGAGGAGCACCAGAAGGCTATACTGTACCGCAGCCCACACTTTCAAAATTTTTGTCACCAGATACTCCCACTAGCAGATTAGATTAACGTATTCGGTGACTGCCTGCCGTCACAGTGCACCCAAATCGAGAACTCAGTTCAAGGTCATCAACACCATAGTCAGTACGATACCGGAAAGGCTGGCAGCAAGAAAACCGCGCGATAACAGCGGTTTGTCAATTTTCGACAACTCCGCCAGTGGGTCGCCGCTAAGCCGTGTACGCCGTATCACGGGCCATTCTATCAATGCGGAGTAGACGAAACTGGCAACAGCAGCGCTACTCAGCACAGCGCGCCCCAGGGTGTCTGTGGGCACGGTACTCAACAACAGAATCACAGCCAACACGCTGCCGATGCTGCCGGCAATACTCATGATGAGAAATTGACCAGCCGTGTTATTACCAAAATCCCAGCGATAGACAAACAGGCCCTGCCGCGCAGGGATATTGATATGCGCTCTGGAAAATCGCGCCCCGAAATAGTGAAACCATTCGTGCGCCAGTGTCGTGATACTGATGCCCGCCAGCACTGCAGTTACAATGCAGAGCAATTCTGCAATGAGCAGCCCGCTGAGTGCGCTCCAGGTATCCGCGGCGGCAAACGACAGTATTGCCACCAGAAACACCAACCCGTGATTCCGCGCCAGCTTGGCCAGACGCGAACGACTTTGTCGCGACTGATTTACTGACTCAGGGATCTCGCCCTCGTCCAGCGGAAAGGGTTGACCGACGAGTGCCTCCTGACTGTCGGCCGCGTGCGCCGAAGAATGTTCCTCCAAGCTCTCAGGTGTCTCAATGCTCATAGGCTGTTATCCAATATTCAATTGTCCCGCTCCGGTAATGCGCGGGAGATCAATTACCGTCACTATCCCGGGATTTGCATTGCACACACCGGGCAACGCATTGACGATCCAATTGGCTGCGGAGGCGTTGCCGCCACCCGCCACACCGGGTTCAAAATGATCCTCGGCGTGTACACTCACGTGTAAATCCGGATCGCCACTGATAATTACCTGATGACAACCCTGCCCCTCAGGGGGGTAGGGCCAATCCGGAGCACACGCGTCGTCTATACGGGTGATATGCTCAAGCACGAACAGTGGCTGATTATTATAATAGCCCAAAACCTCAAAACGAAACGCGCCCTGCGTACCCGCTTCAAACGTACCCATACCAGGCACTTCGATAGTGCGCTCCAACGGCAAGCGCTCAACCCGTACTTCCACTTTTTCCACGGGCGTGCCCAGAGATTCACCCACCAGGCGCACCATGGGCGCCCATACCATTTCAATCGCAAAATCATGCAACATCATTGGCAGTTCGTCCATAGGTCCGCCAAAACCGATCACCTCACGCACCACCTGAGGCTGGTCATAGAGCGCGTAATTGAATATCTCGCGGGTGCGAATTTCGCGAATTCCGGATACAGCACCACTCAGGACAACCGGCAGCATGTCCATTATCCAACCCGGATCAATCCCGGATACAAACAGCGATGCGCCGCTTTTAGCGCAGGCATCCGTCACCGGCTTCAGGGCCTCCTGAGAACTTGATGCCGGATGCAGGAACGCGTAGAAGGCGCTGGATACCACGTTGATGCCAGCTTCCAGACAGAACATCAAGTCAGTCATGGCTTCGACGGGACGAATGTCGGCTGTGGCAGTGTAAACGACGGCATCGGCACCAGCGTCCAGCAGGCTGCGCCAGTCATCCGTGGCAATAATGCCGGTGTCAGCCACACCCGCGAGCACGCCGGCATCCAGCCCCACTTTATCCTTGCTAGCCACGATCACGCCAACGAGTTCCAGTTCGCGGTGGGAAAGCACCGCTCGAATCGCCGGTCGACCTACGTTGCCCGTTCCCCAAACCACGACTTTTAATGTCATATACCGATTCCCAATCAAGAAAGTGCGATCATTATATAAGATGATCGCCTGCAAAACATAGCGCATAGAGGACGCGTAGAAGCCCGACATCGCGAGTGGCGCGCCACCAAACCACATATCACCGCTAAACGGATACAGCACTACCAAAATTGAACTATCACTACAGCGCCAGTCATTCCGCTCCGGATCCAGTACCTGACTCCCGCTACCGGGTGCTAATCATGGTCTGGCTAATCCAGGTTTTGTATGGTGACGGCCTCAATACCTTTTACTGTCGGTATATTAGACTGAGGCGCTACGTAATGCGCATCAACCGCAATTCCATGCAGCGTACTGTTAATCATGGTCGGATCGACATTTATCGTAGCAACTGCACCTGGATCGAACATAACCTGCTTGCCATCTACCCACAGGGAGACCACACCGGGCTCCTCAGCCCTGAGTTCCACTTCTGTGGATGTACCGGTCTCGTGTTTAGGCAGTACTGCTGACGCGATCACTTCGAAGGCCTCCGGCGGGGAGCCAATGTAACCGACTAACACCACTGGTAAAGTCCATGCTAACTCCGAGATCCATGCTCCAAACCCAAACCGTGGATTGGAGGGTGTTATATACAGTAGTGGCGTCGCCTCGACATGCAAAATCGGCATGCCCTGCTGCAGCCCATGATTGCCACTCCACACAATTTTGACGGAAACAGTTGTCGCAACTGTATCGATATAGGCGCAGCCAATACCGGGAAAAATCTGACCTTTTTTTGCAGGTCCTTGCAGTGGAGGCACGCCGTAATTGCCAGACCGGGTATAGGGGTCAGGGACAACGACCCCACCATCGTAAACACCCAGCGGCTCATAACTGTCCGGGGCGATGGTATGGCAATCCACCCATTCAGAACCCAGGCTGTCTGCGTTAGTTCGCTCAAAGTCATCACTGAATATGAAGTCGGTTGCAGCACCAGGAAGCGCTTCGCTGGTGAGCACCTCTTTGGCAGTTACTACACCACAAGTGCCGAAGCTTCCCATTACCAGCAAAACAACAAGTGCCCGCTGGATATTATCCTCGTCGCAGAAGTAGCGTTGAACTACTCCAGTAAAAAACCTCATAGCGCCTTACACCTACAGGTTACTTTTCGACAGATCATGCTAATCTCACCACGCCTTTTGTGCAAGCGCAAGGACCCCACGAGCAGCAGCTGCACGCTCTCAATCACGCTTACTGCATCACCAGTTTCTCGAGAGTTACCGGCCCAATAAGTCCCGAGCGTTTTAACGCTGCGCCGGGGAGATAGGTCGGTGTGCTGGTAGCAGAAAATGTCTCTCGCCCCGGTCGCTGATCGCCAATCAGCTGATTGACCCACAAATTGGTAACCTTCACATCAAGCACATTGCGACCCTTGCGCAGTACCTTGGTAACGTCAATTCGGTAGGGCGGTTTCCATAAAGTTCCTAGCAGTTTAGAGTTCACCAAAACCTCTGCCAACTCTCGCACATCTCCCAAATTGAGAACCAAACTATCCCCAGAATCGATCCAACTGTCAGGCACGTTTAACTCTTTTGTATAGGTGGCTGTACCAGAAAAATATTTCAGCTCCTGATTCTGGTGTTCACTCCAGGACCCCGGCGACACACCCTCAACACTCTTCTGAGCACCGCCACTTGGCGTGAAAGAGATTCGCCAATTCGCGTTGAGCTTCGCCATCACCGATATCTGAGGTTGCTTAACATATTGTGAACGCGCCTTGGTGTGTTCGCGAAACACCACAAATACCGACTCAAAAGGTGCCAGATTAAGGGGCACAACAGTTCTGCCATTCTCAACCCGAAACGAAGCAGCCTCGATTCCCCCGTCCTCCGCGTGCCACAATTCTGGCCGTTTTCCACTCACCCGAAACGTGACGTCAACGGATTCTGTTCGACCTGATCGATTACTGACAAAATAGATATCTGCTGCGGGAAGCTCACGATGATTAAACAGCAGCTCCGTATCCGAGTCGGCTTGAGCATACTCAAAGTCCTTTGCAATCTGCAGCGTTGCCAGCGCGGCACCGATGTCAGCTTCTTTATGCAGATAACCAGCCTGATAGCGTCTGACGGTTCCAGCTTGCTCGTCATCTGGCCCCCACATTCCACTTACAATCCGCTGAAATTCCGCTTCATCATCCGCAAGACTGGGCGACCCTATCGGTTTGGCACCCACCACGACACCCCCGGCGGCGACCATTTCTTGAAGCTTTTTCAATACCGCGAGTGTCATCCGTTTACTGGTCCCACCCAGATAGAGGAGACGGTAACTCATACCTGACAATGTCACAAAATTGCCATTCTTGATCGACATCTGGGTCAATACCGCATCAGCGTTGACAAAGTCGTATCCGTAGCCAGTCGGAATATCCATTGGCAGCGCGGCACTGAACAGCACCGAGAGCGGAGTCTCCTCACCATAGAAATACGCTATATCTGCAACGTACTGCCCCTGCTGGAGCAAATAGGCACTACGAGTCAGGTAGCCTATCCAGCCTTTGGCAAGTTCTGCCCAGGTGTCATGGCGATTGAAATACTGCCCGAAAATGGATAACGACAGTCCCGGCTGTTTATCATCGCGAGGTTGATGAACAGAACTGTGAATAATAGGGCGGTTTATCCCCAGCGCGAATTCCAGGTCAACGATCGGTTTTAGGTCACGCGGCGCCGAGGCCCATGGCGCCAGCGCACCGGTCAAGGATTCAGCCGCAACAATTTCCTTACCATAAACATGCGCAACCGAAGCGGCACCCTGTATGTCTGCGACCAAGCCATGCTGGGGGCCAACATCGGGAGAGAACAGCCACATGGCTGCGGTGGGAATATCGGTATACCGGCGAAAATCCATGTCGTCACCCAAAAAAGAGCGCTGGGCCTCGAGCGCCTCACCGTAAAGGGTCAAGCCATGTGCTTTAACCGTATCTGCTATTACTTTGTAGTGCGAATGGAGCATTAACTCAGCAATGGTCTTACGAAAATCCCACAAAAACTTGTCACTTTGCTCTGCGCTTTCAACCACAATACCAGTCAGGCTTGGTAGCCACGGCCTTGGATCATAGCCATGTAGCAGCTCGAATTGCAGCAGGATATCATCCGTCCAATTTTGCAGACCCACTTCCAAACTGTCCGTCATAAAAGCATTCAGTCCACGTTTTCCTATCAGCGTGGCACCCAGGATCGTCTCATACGATTGAAGGTAGTCATCTATGTACTGCTGCACGTGCTTGCTATTGAGTTTATCAACCTCCAAACCCGTACCTTCGCGGGATGCGGCATGGTTCATACTGCCCGTTAGCGAATATCCCATTCGCAACACCACCCAATCACCCGACGGCGCATGCCATTGCAGATATCCATCGTCCTGTACTAACTCGGTCAGGTCGATGACATCACGTGCCAACACACTGAGATTTTTTGCGACGGGTGGCGTGTCAATGGTGTAATAATCCCGCGCTAACTCGAAGCCAGCCTTCTGTTCGAAACGATTGACACGAGCCGCCTGACGCAGCACGAGATTGTGAATGACCATTGGAGGCGCGATGATCTGGCCAACACCAAATAGCGTATTCACCCCCTCTCTTGATGCGCCAGGTGCCGCATTCGCGGAAAAAAAGTCATTAGACATGTTCGGAGCATGAAAGGAAAAGCGAAAGTATCGAGAGGTAACTGGCTCCATGTCGATAGTGCTCTGAGCAATAACACCCATATAAAAGGTCTGGAGGTGCCTGTATTTTTTGCCATCGTCACTCACCGCAAGATTGACAAATGATCCGGGGGGACTGACTGCGACGGTCACCGAACGCACCGGCACAGGATGACCATAATCGAACTGAATCCACTGTGGCCTCTTACCCTTGACAGCAGGCAGCGTGAGACTCGTACGCGGATCGTTATCGATAAGCGCACCTGAATTACCCATGTCGAAATTTGATCGCACCAGCGGAGCAGGCAAACTCGGTTCAGCCGACGGCTCCCGATAAGCGATGACTATCGTATCTTGATGATATTCTGGAATCGGCCGCGATACATCGCGTGCCACTATTGATCCGGCATAGGTTTTGGGAACATTCTGAAACGGGCCTGTCTCGAGCGGCAAGGCGGGCAAAATACCTTTAAACACAGTTCCGCCCCGAATGCGAGCTTCCGACCAGACCAGCTTTTTCATGGCTTGTTCAGGCTTTACCCGGGGGCCGCCAGTTATGCTCCAGCCGGGCGATGAGAAGATACCAAACTCCATGCCGTCTTTTGCTGCCAGATTGACACTGTAAGCGAAAGCCTTTTTCCATTCAGGACTCATGTAAGGCTTACGTTCTTCGACCCATTGTGGAGTATCCAGGCCAGCATCCAGGAGATGCAGCCCCCCTATTCCCACACGTTTCATCCATTGCAAATCCGCCGCAATACCCGTCTCCGACACATTGCCATCCAGCCAGTGCCACCACACTATCGGTTTGGCAGAGTCAGGCGGCGACCGGAACTGCTGTTCCAGTGAATCGCTCCACACCCATGACGTGGAAACACTTAACAGAATAAACGCGCACCAATTCATACTTGTGATCCAACATTTGGATTCAGCGGCAAGATGTCGAGTCATTCCTGTAGCTCACGGGAATGGAGACTGCTTCTGACTTTGTCCCTGAAATGACGATTTACTGGCTTTTCCACTAATTGATAGAGGACGAATGCTGCGGCGTTAAGTGCGATAAAGCTGAACAGCATAAAGTAAAGCTTATTGTCGAATGAAACGCCAATTGCTATCAGCAACACGGCTACCAACCAGTGCAGCAGAAAGATTGCATAGGCGATATCTCCCAGCACCCGTCCCATCGCCTTGAGATTACCCCACTCTTGTTGATTACAAATAATGGCATACAACAAGTACCCGCCCAGGAAAAGATTGACATAGATACCATACGTCTCAGGCTTTGCGGTGAGAATGATCACGTTTATCTCGTCACCAAAATTCCAGATTTGCCGCGCGAATATTAGGTGGGCCGAGAACAGTATTGCCGCGATGGGCACATGCCAGGCACCTAACGTGAATAGACTGCGAAAATGGTAAATCAAAGCGCCAAAGCTAAAGGCTAAGGAGGAGCCCAAAACAGTGATATAACGATCAAGAAAAACGCGATCCGTTATATCCAGATAGAATGCGTATAAAACGGAAAGCGCAAACCAGATGATCACCGAGGAGCGCCGTCTCACCAGAAATATCATGACGACATAGAAAATCAATTCAATCCGCAAGCTCCAGGCCTGGGAAACGGAGAACGCCTCACTATTCCAGAACAGGAGGCTTATATTGGCCAGCCATTGTTCAATCGTGGCGGGGTAAGAAATAATATGTTTGAACAGGAACCCTTGACCTATGGGAATAGCAAGTTGCTGCTCCGACATCAGGTAAGCCGCTATAGCGCTCAAGCACAACACGACAAGATAGGGTGGATAAATCCTTAATGCCCTGTTGGCGATGTACTTGAAAGAGTCACTGCCACCACTATAAACCTCGTTGAGCACCAGGCACATTAAATAGCCGCTGATAATATAGAAACAGAAGACAGCATATACACCCGACCACCATATTAGCTCCGGCCAAAGATGGCCACAGGCAACCATGAGTGCCAATATATAACGATAGATTCCGAGCATTCTTCAGATGTTTCCTGTTAGCCAGGGTTCATATGGTATTTCTACACCCAGCCAAAGGGAAGGGAACAGGATTTTTAAGTGGACTGGGACGTTTTATTGCCCGTTGCACCTGGTAAGCGTCACCCTGCTAGCCGTCGCAATACATCGCAGTAGCCCCCCACCGTATCGATGCAATCGAGCGGCAATACACCGCCTGAAAATCCGTCCCGCAGGGGATATGTTCCAGTCTGCTCACAGTCACAAATTAGTCCCTCAGTTGATGTTCTTGAGGACTGAAACCCTTATCATGGCGCCTCATACTGAGCCTTAACTCTCTGACAATTAGTGGTATTTTTCTTTTGAATCATAATGTTACACACACACCTATGATGCAACAGTTTCTGCGCATCAAGGCAAATCACCCCAACGACCTGCTGTTCTATCGCATGGGTGATTTTTACGAGCTGTTTTTTGACGACGCCAAACTCGCGGCACAACTGCTGGATATCACGCTCACTGCACGCGGCAAAGCAGACGGGGAACCGATCCCCATGTGTGGTGTGCCCTACCACGCGGCGGAAAACTATCTCGCCCGGCTGGTGAAGGCGGGAGTCTCTGTGGCCATCGTGGAGCAAATTGGCGACCCGGCCACCAGCAAGGGGCCGGTGGAGCGTGCCGTCGTGCGCGTGGTCACCCCCGGCACATTATCCGATGAAGCCCTGCTGGAAGATAAAGTAGACAACCTGTTGCTGGCAGTATCCCAGCATCAACAGAACTATGGTATTGCCTATCTGGATCTCAGTACGGGTCGGTTCCGCGTGCTGGAAATCTGCGGCGAGGAAGCTCTAACCGGGGAATTACAACGACTGGACCCGGCAGAAACCCTGTACCACGAGTCCATCTATCACCCTGAAATTACCGCACGTCGCGGTGCCCGTAGCCAGCCCGCCTGGGAGTTTGACACCCAAACGGCGCGCCGCGCCCTGAACACCCAGTTCCAGACGCACGATTTACAGGGCTTCGGTTGCGACAATCTTGTGTTGGCCCTCGGCGCCGCCGGTTGTCTGCTGCAGTACGTGAAAGACACACAGCGTGGCAATCTACCCCATATTCGCTCACTGCAGCAGGAAAACCGCGAAGACAGCGTTATTCTCGATGCCGCTACCCGGCGCAATCTGGAAATCGATAGCAACATGCACGGCGGCCAGGACAATACGCTGCTGTCGGTGATGGACAGAAGCGAGACCGCGATGGGCAGCCGCCTACTCAGGCGCTGGCTGCATCGGCCACTTACCGATATCGCGATTTTGCGGACACGGCACGTGGCCATTGGTACGCTGTGCGAGAACTACGCCTATGAAACTGTGCGTAATGCGCTTAAGCCGATCGGTGATATGGAGCGCATTCTCACCCGGGTAGCCTTGCGCTCCGCGCGCCCTCGCGATCTGACAAGGCTGCTCAGTTCACTGCAGGCGCTGCCGCTGTTGCGTGCTGCGTTATCGGTGGTCAACGCAGAACTGTTGCGTGAACTCGACACGCAAGCTGGCGAGTACCCCGAACTCTGCGTGTTGCTGAGCCGTGCCATCATCGAGAATCCACCCGTTGTCCTTCGCGATGGTGGTGTGATTGCCCAGGGCTACGATTCGGATCTGGACGAGCTACGCCGTATCAGCAGTAATGCCGGAGAGTATCTACTGGAAATTGAGAAACGCGAGCGACAGGCCACCGGTATCAGTACCCTCAAAGTCGGTTACAATCGGGTGCACGGTTACTACATAGAAATCAGCCGGGCACAATCGGATAAGGCACCCGCAGCCTATGTCCGGCGCCAGACTCTCAAGAATGCCGAGCGCTTCATAACACCCGAACTGAAGACCTTCGAAGACAAAGCGCTCTCCAGCAAGAGTCGCGCTCTGGCGAGAGAGAAATTCCTTTATGACGCGTTATTGGAACACCTCAACGAGCACTTGTCGCCACTGCAGGACAGCGCCGCTGCAGTCGCCGAACTCGACGTACTGGCCAACCTGGCAGAGCGGGCAGACAATCTCAATTTTTGCCAGCCGCAGTTTTGCGATGAGCAGGTGTTCGAGATCATCGCCGGACGCCACCTGGTAGTGGAACAAGTGCTGGAAGAACCTTTCATCGCCAACGATACACTGCTCAATGAACAGCGTCGTATGCTCCTCATTACCGGCCCTAATATGGGCGGTAAATCGACCTATATGCGCCAGAACGCGGTCATTGCACTGCTCGCCCATATCGGCAGTTACGTCCCGGCCAGCGCGGCCAAACTGGCCCCCATCGACCGCATCTTTACCCGCATAGGTTCCTCGGATGATCTGGCCGGCGGGCGCTCCACGTTCATGGTAGAAATGACCGAAACAGCCAACATCCTGCATAATGCCACCCCCCGAAGCCTGGTACTGATGGACGAAGTTGGTCGTGGCACCAGCACCTTCGACGGCCTCAGCCTGGCCTGGGCGGCGGCCGTGCAACTCGCGCGTTCGGTCAAATCATTTACCCTGTTCTCCACCCACTATTTTGAGCTAACCAGTCTCCCTGAGTCGTGCCCCACCATGGCCAACGTGCACCTGGATGCCACTGAACACCGGGACCATGTGGTGTTCCTGCACAAGATCCAGGAGGGGCCCGCTAATCGCAGCTTTGGCTTGCAAGTGGCCAAGCTGGCGGGTATTCCGGAGTCGGTACTGCAAGCGGCACAGGAAAAGCTACTGGAACTGGAGCGCGGCGCTCTCGACGCCACTCCGCGCGCCGAGAGCAAGGCCCCATTGCCGGCACAGGACGATTTTTTCAGCATCCGCGCGCCCCACCCGGTCATTGAATTACTCGATGCACTGGATGTGAATGACCTGAGTCCGCGCCAGGCCCTCGATAAATTATATGAACTGAAGGCGCAATTGGATTGATACGCCAAAAAACCGACACACTGGAGGCATGTGACAACCTTAACAGAGCAGGGAATATCCACTGCACAGGCCTTCATTTCTGGGCTAACTGCGGTTAAACTATCGCCCTGTAGTCCAGCCACCACTATCCAAGAGGCGCACCAGGAATGACATTCGTTGTAGGAGAAGACTGCATCAACTGCAAGCACACAGACTGTGTTGAAGTCTGTCCGGTTGACTGCTTTTACGAGGGACCCAATTTTCTGGTTATCCATCCGGACGAATGTATTGACTGTGCCCTGTGTGAGCCAGAATGCCCGGTAGATGCCATATTCTCCGAGGACGAACTGCCGGAAGACCAGGCCGTGTTTCTGGAGCTGAATGCCGAACTGGCTGAGGTATGGCCGTGTCTCACCGAAATGAAGGGTGGCCTACCGGATGCGGAGGAATGGGCAGGCAAACCCAATAAGCTCACATTACTGCAGCGCTAAACCCAGACTAGTCTCCGAAAACCCCGTTGTGTCGCGATGACGGGGTTTTTTTGCTCGAGGCAATAGCCAAATACGCTTGTGGACTTTACCCTACCTCGTATACCCAAACACATAGACATCGGGATCCATTGACCAGGAGCACCGCACAAATACAGTGGCGTGTCACTCTCGGTTTGGCCGTCACTATCCTCGGTTCACTAACCTATCTGCCGGGAATTGTGGGTGAGGACAACTTCATCCATCTGGATACCGCCGATATCGGCAGCTTCCTGGAGGGAGCGTTCGCACCTCTGGCCTTTTTGTGGCTGGTCATCGGCCACTTCATGCAGCACAAGGAAATCGGCGCCAACACCCGCGCCATCAAACTGCAGGAGCAAAGCGCACGCAGACTGGAGTTCACCGAACAGGGCGGCATTTCCGCCACCGCTGACCAGGCATGATTTATCCGAAAAATGATTTCGCCAACCTTGGGTGATCTGGACAACAAAGTGGTGATGCACGAGATATTTTTTAGTACGCCGGTCCACACCCGCCACAGTGAAAACCACTTGAGAACATTTAAAAAGTTATTGAAGGCCGGGCAGCCGGTGGGCACCGACGATATGGTGATGACTGCCCTCCTGAACGGTTTCGCTGAGGGCTTGTACTACCGGATAATTCTCAACGCGAAGGGAGAATCAATACTGGACATGGTTACACCGCCTCCAACAGTGACAACGGCAGGGTGCTCGCACGCTACCTGCGTTTGGAACGCGTTAACTGAATAGCGAATCGCCGCTCAGACCCTGCGTTTCCATGATAACGCGCAAGCGCTTGAGGGCCTCTACCTGGATCTGCCGAACGCGCTCGCGCGTCAAACCGATCTCACGACCCACTTCTTCCAGCGTACTACTTTCAAAGCCAAGCAGGCCAAAACGACGGGACACCACTTCACGCTGTTTGTCGGACAGCTCTTCAATCCAAATGGCGATATTATCCTTGATCTCGATATCCTGTAATAACAGGGAGGGGTCGCTGACCTGGACATCGGCAATCATGTCTGCCATCGAGCTATCGGACTCAGGACCTACAGGCGTGTCCATTGATACGACACGTTCGTTGAGCCCAAGTATACGTTTTACGTCGGCCAACGGCCGATCAAGCCAATCGGCGATCTCCTCGGCAGCGGGTTCGTGATCGAACTTTTGCGTGAGTTCACGCGTGGCCCGGAGATAGATATTCAACTCCTTCATCACATGAATGGGGAGTCGTATAGTACGAGTCTGATTCATGATGGCCCGTTCTATAGTCTGACGTATCCACCAGGTAGAATAGGTGGAAAAGCGAAAACCCAGATCGGGGTCAAATTTTTCAACGGCTCTGATAAGGCCAAGGTTCCCCTCTTCGATCAAATCCAGCAATGCCAGCCCGCGATTGAGATAACGCCGGGATATTTTGACCACAAGGCGGAGGTTGCTCTCGATCATGCGCTTACGACCCGACTCATCGCCACTGCGCGCCTGACGCGCGAAATACTTCTCTTCGTCCGCGCTTAGTAGCGGCGAATAACCAATTTCATTCAGGTATAACTGGGTAGCATCGAGAACCTTTTCAGTTTTACGGGGATTTTCGAGCTTGGCGCGAACAAAATCCTCATCGCTATTGTCAAGCGAGCGGGCTAACCACTCTGGGACGGCCGCCGGACTTCCCTCGGTGTTTTCACAAAGGGCTTGCCCCTTACCGCTGGACTTTGTGGGTGAAGCGCGCACGGACGCCATCATATCGGGGCCAGAAGGCTGCTTTGCAGCAGCATCTGATTTCGAATTCCTTTTCGAACCTGCGCGTGCCTGATCCAAATCCATGACCTTAACCCACTCTATTTTTACTATAATTGCTTAGAGTATTTCCCACCGGGTCTCCAACAGTAACTCAGTTGTATTGCAAATTGCAATCACAGACCGTTGTCAAGATTTTCTAGCAGTTACTACCTTTTTACCATCCTTCAGCCACGCCATAATGCTGGATTTGCGCAAGGGCTAACGGCTCGGCAATACCCTTAGTGGGTCAATAGGTTTGCCCTCCTTGCGGATTTCAAAATGCAGTTTCACCCTATCTGTGCCGGAATTGCCTTTCTCTGCGATGATTTGCCCTGCGGTTACTGTCTGGCCTTCGGTCACCAGCAAACGGTTGTTGTGCCCATAGGCGCTGAGGTATTCTTCATTGTGTTTAACAATTAACAATTCGCCAAAGCCGACGATACCGGTGCCGGCATATACGACTTTGCCAGCCGCAACGGCTACCACTGCATCACCGTTAGCACCCCCTATATCAATGCCCTTGTGCACACTCTCAGAGTAACCCCGCGTCACCGCACCCGTTGTGGGCCAAAGCCACACATCCACCTTACCGCCTTCAAACGCGCTAGCTTGCGACGGTTTCGCGGCCGCCGGAGTGGGTCTACCGGGCTCATGGGGAGGCGTCGGAACTGGCGTCACAGTCACTGTTGGGGGCGGTGTCGAGGCTGGCAATGGCGCAATGGCAGCTACCCCCGCTGCACTCGTTAGCGGCGGATTGACCGAAGTGGAACTTGGCGCAACAACTTCGGGCGCAGCCGTATATGCCGTTGAAGCTCCGTATGAACGCACTGGTGTGGTTACTGCGGTGGACGGCATTGTGGATCTTGCTACCGACACCGAAGGCCCTGTACTGACCTGCCCCGGCGGGACAGCCTCGCTCAGATAGATATTCTGGTCGGGGTAAATGGTATAGGGCGGCACAATTCCATTTGCGACAGCCACTTTTCGAAAATCCATACCGGAACGAAACGCGATCGAGTACAGCGTATCACCGCGCTTAACAGTGTAGCCGCCATTTGGCGATAATACTGCCCGATCTTCCACGGGTGCACGCGAATTACTTCCACACCCGAGCAAACTGCACAGCATCAGGCCCAACAAAATCCTCGCTAGCACAAGCGCTCCTCAATTTGAGCTTCAAGCCGGCTGGGCATGACCCCAGCGGGCATGTATAAACCAAACAAGCCCAAAACCCAGTAACATCAAACCGGCGCAGAACCACAACTGAGGATCCTGTCCTGTGTACAGCTGAAAATCGCTGGGCGAAACGGGTAAGTGTTGGGCCGGCATTAACTGACCATGACTGTTTTCCACCCAGGCCAGCACACGCTTCCAGGGCCATACCACGGCCAGGGAGCCGAACAGGAAGCCGGTAAGCAGGGCCATCGTGGGCTGGTGGAATCGATGCAGCAACCAGTGCAGAAGACGTGAAAAACACAGCAGTCCCGAACCGGCGCCCAGTAAGAATACAAGTATAAACAATAGATCGAGTGATTTAATCGCCACCAACACGGTACTGTACATTCCCAATAGCACCAGAATAAAACTGCCGGAAATACCCGGCAGAATCATCGCGCAAATAGCCACGAAACCCGCCAAAAAAACACCGGCCAGACCTACATCCAACTGGACAACCGGTGACAGCGCGATGAACAGGGCGATTGCGCCACCGACTATGAGAATGATCACAACAGTCACTGTCCACTGCGCCACTTGCCGCAGCAACACCAGTGCTGACGCGAGGATCAAGCCAAAAAAGAAAGCCCAGAGCGGCACTGGATAATGCTCCAAAAGCCAGGATACGATTTGTGCCAGCGAAAAAATACTGGTGGCGATACCCACTAAAAGGGCCGACAGAAACACACCATTAACATGTTCCCAGGCACCTGCAAACTCCCGCCGAAAAAGCTTGCCTAAAAACACCAGGTCAAAGGCGCGAATACTCGCAAGCAGCGTGTCATAGATACCGGTGATAAAGGCCATGGTGCCACCGGATACGCCCGGCACTATATCCGCAGCACCCATGAGCAACCCGCGCAAGAATACACCCGCCCAGGAAAGGGGCATTACTTTTCTTTTCCGGGGCGCAACGGCACAAAAAAGACGGCCTCAACAATTTCTGTCTCATAACCCTCATGTGTGCGCGTAACCACCTGCAGATGCTGCAGCTCTTTCCCTACCGGGATGATCAGGCGACCGCCAGTAGCCAGTTGTGACAACAAGTCTTCGGGAATACGCTCTGGCGCCGCTGTCACCACAATCCCATCGAATGGCCCATGCTCCTCCCAACCCATGCCGCCGTCGGCGTGATTCATATGAACGTTGCGCAGCTTAAGCTGACGCATGCGCTGGCGCGCTTTTTGCTGCAAGGCCTTGATGCGTTCAACGCTGTACACTTCACCGACCAGCTGCGCCAGTATCGCCGTCTGGTAACCGGAGCCCGTACCAATTTCCAACACGCGCGAGCGCGGCCCCTTGGCCAGCAGTAATTCTGTCATGCGCGCGACAACATAGGGCTGCGATAAGGTCTGCTGAAAACCGATCGGCAGGGCGACATCCTCATAGGCGCGATGCGCCATCGCCTCGTCCAGGAACAGGTGACGCGGTGTGATCCGCATGACATCCAACACCGTCGAATCCCGAATGCCTTGCTCAACCAACCGTTGCACCAAACGCTCCCGAGTCCGCTGGGAGGTCATCCCTATCCCGTGGAGGTCAATCCTGTTCACTACTGATACCACTGTCTTTACATCCTTCTTTATACTGCACGAACTCGGCTAGCAGCGCCGTAGCATAAGAGCCAGCACCCAGTGAAAACTCCAGTCGCAAGGTACTATCATCACAAAACTGCCAGCAAAAGTCATCCGCCAGCAGGCGCGCCGGCCGCCAGGCCAGTTCCAGGCCTGACGCCTCCAGAAAATCACAAATATCCCGACAATCTGCCAGGCTGTCTTCCTGCGGCTGACTGAATAAACCAGCCTGCCCCCGCCCCCATAAGGGGACTCCCGGGTGAATATCCCCATCGACCGCGCGCGTTCGAATATCATCCGTCACTTCTTCACAGACGAAATGACTACGCGTCCCGTGCAACAGGCATACATCCCCGGGAAGCACCGTGTTCCAATCACCACGCTCTACCCGCAAAGCAAGCATGCGATTGAACACGTAAGCACGCAGCGCCGAGTAATACAAGCTGCGCTTCTCACGAGAGATGCGCCGCCCACCGCGCATCCAGTGCCGGGCCTGTTCCAATGTTGAGCCATTGCGTCCGAACCGCTGCTCGCCAAAATAATTGGGGCCACCGGTCGCGCGCAACAGCTGCAAGTGCTGTTCCAACTGAGCGGCATCACCGGTCAGTTGGCGCAACACCAGTGTAAAACGGTTGGCGCGGTGGACGCCGCGCCGCAGCTTGCGCAAGTGACGATCCACCGCCAACACCTGCACATCGCCCAGCGCCTCCAGCGCTTCCCAGTCGGGCTCAACGCGCCCCGCCATGCCCACACTGACCCACTGCTGTGTCACGGCATTGCGATCTTTAAGACCGCTGTAGCCAATATCGCGCAGCGGCACTGAACTGAGTTCTGACACGCGCCGCAGCAAATCCATACTGTTGACCTCCCGCTTCTGCAGATGCAGGAAGCAGTGCTCTCCCTCTCCCGACAATTCAAATGCCAGTTGCTCACTCACCCGGAAATCTTCAGGACTGCAGCGAATCAGGGCGCTGCCGGGCAGCTCCTGTGACACCCGGGGCCAGGGCTGTGTCACAGGTGCGCAATCTGCAGTAGTACCACGGCGTGAGCGGCAATGCCCTCCCCACGACCGGTAAAACCCAGTGTCTCGGTGGTGGTGGCTTTAACATTTACCTGTGCCACAGTGGCAGTCATATCGTCGGCCAGATTCTCACGCATCGCCACTATATAAGGCGCCATTCGTGGCGCCTGCGCAATAAGTGTGGCATCCAGATTGCCCAGCACCCACCCCGCACGCTGCACCAGTTGCATGACCCGGCGCAACAACAGACGACTATCGATCCCTGCGTTGGCTGGATCGCTATCGGGAAAATGTCGGCCTATATCCCCCTCACCCAGCGCACCCAACAGCGCATCACAGACCGCGTGAATCAGCACATCACCGTCGGAGTGAGCCACCATACCTCGATCATGGGGAATACATACCCCGCCAAGCACCAGGGCATCGCCAGGCCCGAAGCGGTGTACATCGTAGCCGTGACCGATTCGCATCAACGTCCTCTCCTGACAGTGACGCTCATAGGGGCACCACCCCGGCGGTCGTTTGCAGATACCAGGCTGCCAACGGCAGATCCGCAGGGACTGTCACTTTGAGATTATCTGCGGGCCCCGGAATCAACTGCACCGGATACCCCGCTAACTCCATCGCCGAGGCTTCATCGGTCACTACCAGTCCCTGTTCTTGAGCCTGATGCAGCGCACGATGCAATTCAGCGAGACGAAACATTTGTGGCGTCTGCGCCCGCCACAGGCTTGTCCGGTCCAGAGTCCGCTCAACCAATGCGTCAGCGGAGGCCTGTTTGACCGTATCCACGATGGGCTCGGCCAGTATTCCGCCCGTGTCCCGCGCGATCACCGCCTCGATGAGCCCCACTATATCGACGGATTGCAAACAGGGGCGCGCCGCATCGTGCACCAGCACCCAGTCCTGTGGTTCAGCCAGTACCAACAGTCTGTCCAGGCCCGCCAGCACGGAGTCGCTGCGCTGTTCGCCACCTGTGACCGTCTGAATGCGTGGATCCTGGAAAACCGGCATTAACTGCGCTTGTGTGTCTTCGGGATGCAACGCCACCACGATACGGGTGATTTGCTCACACCCCAACAGCGCGCGCAAGCTGTGCTCAAGCACTGTCGCACCCGCCACCTGCAAATATTGTTTGGGGAGATCAGCGCCCATGCGAGTGCCTATGCCAGCGGCGGGCAGCACAGCCCAGCAGCGTGATTTTCGCGGCGTTGAGGTACCAGTGCTCACTGCGGAGCTACCGACGCAGACTCGGGCGTCTCGACAATCTGGTAAAACGTCTCACCCTCGCGGACCAGTCCAAGCTGCTCCCGAGCACGTTGCTCTACACCCTTATTGCCTGTTTGAAGTTCCAACACCTCGCGCTCCAACACTGCATTGCGCGCCTGCAATTCCGCGTTTAGCTGCGTCGCTTCTTCGACCTGAAGCTCCAGACGATGCTGCTCGGCGAAGCTACCATCGGCAAACCACAGGCGATACTGAATTCCGCCCAACAGTAACAGCAGTGTCAGTAACAGCCCGCGCAAATGTTAGCCCTTCACCGACGTGAAAATTCTGCCATACCGCGGTATGGCGCACGACCGGTCAATTCAGCTTCGATGCGCAACAGCCGATTGTACTTGGCCACACGGTCTGATCGACACAGGGAACCAGTCTTGATTTGGCCTGCGGCGGTCGCCACCGCCAGATCGGCAATGGTAGTGTCCTCGGTTTCACCGCTGCGGTGGGAAATAACAGCGGTGTAACCTGCCGCTTTCGCCATCGCGATCGCATCCAGGGTTTCAGACAGGCTGCCGATCTGGTTAAATTTGATGAGTATGGAGTTGGCGACGCCCTTGTCGATCCCCTCCTTGAGTATTTTTGTATTGGTCACAAACAGATCATCACCCACCAGTTGCACCTTGTCACCAATCTTGTCGGTCAGCAGCTTCCATCCGTCCCAATCAGACTCGTCCAATCCATCCTCGATGGAGATGATGGGGTGGCTCGCAGCGAGATCTGCCAGATAGTCCACGAAGGCCGCACTGCTGAACTGTTTACCTTCTCCGGCGAGATCGTAAAGGCCGTCACGGTAAAATTCAGACGCCGCACAGTCCAGGGCCAGGGTCACATCCTTGCCCAGTATGTACCCCGCCTTACTGACTGCGTCGGCAATGACTTCCAGCGCGGCCTCGTTGGAGGGCAGGTTGGGCGCAAAACCACCTTCGTCACCGACCGCAGTATTCAGACCTTTGGCCGATAACACCTTTTTCAGTTGGTGGAAAATTTCCGCACCTGCGCGCAGGCCTTCAGCAAAGGTAGGTGCGCCCACAGGCTGCACCATAAACTCCTGAATATCGACGTTGTTGTCGGCGTGCTCACCACCATTGATGATATTCATCATCGGTACCGGCATAGTAAAGCCGGTGCTACCGTTGATATCAGCGATATGCTGGTAGAGCGGTATCTTGCGCGACAGCGCTGCTGCCTTCGCCGCTGCCAGAGACACAGCGAGAATAGCATTGGCTCCAAACTTGGCCTTATTTTCTGTGCCGTCCGCGTCAATCATGGCCGCGTCCAACTCACGCTGGGCAGTGACATCGCTCCCCAGCAACAGTGCTCGCAGCGGACCATTCACATGTTCTACGGCTCTGAGTACGCCCTTGCCCAAATAGCGTTTTACGTCGCCATCACGCAGTTCCAAGGCCTCGCGCGAGCCAGTAGAGGCACCTGATGGCGCACAGGCCGAGCCGACTTCGCCGGAAACCAGAGTAACCTCGGCCATCACTGTGGGGTTCCCACGCGAATCCATTACCTCAAAAGCCTGTATGTTTGTGATTGATGTCATGCGGTCAAACTCCGTAGTTACTAATCAATGTGCAGTGGGGGCAATGACTTCACCAGATCATCGACCGCCTTCACTTGTTGCAGGAAGGGCTCCAGTTGCGACAGTGGCAGCGCGCTGGGGCCATCACAGCGTGCCTTATCCGGTTCCGGATGCGCTTCCAGAAACAGGCCCGCCAGACCCAGGGCCATACCCGAACGTGCCAGCCCCACCACCTGTGATCGCCGACCACCGGACGCGGCACCGCCGGTGTCCCGACACTGCAGCGCGTGTGTCACGTCAAAGATCAGGGGCACGTTATTGCAGCTGCGTTTCATCACGCCAAAGCCCAGCATATCCACAACGAGATTGTCATAGCCAAAGTTGCTGCCGCGCTCACACAGCATCACGCGGGTGTTACCGCATTCGGCAAATTTCTCCACGATATTAGCCATCTGTGAGGGGCTGAGAAACTGTGGTTTTTTGATATTGATGGCCGCGCCGGTCGCCGCCATCGCCGCGACCAGATCGGTCTGGCGCGCCAGGAATGCGGGCAGCTGGAGGATATCGCACACCTCAGCGGCGGGCGCGGCCTGTTCTGGCGTGTGCACATCGGTGATAATCGGAACATCAAACGTCGATTTCACTTCGGCCAGTATTTTCAGGCCCTCTTCAAGGCCGGGGCCACGAAAAGAATGTATGGATGAGCGATTGGCCTTGTCGTAAGACGCTTTGAATACATAGGGAATGTTCAGCCGCGTACACACCTCGGCATACTGCTCCGCTACCTGTAACGCGAAATCGCGACTCTCCAGCACATTGACCCCGCCCAGCAATACGAAGGGCGCGCTGTTGTCGATGCGCAACTTGCCCACAAAAACCGCCGGATCAGCCATCAGCCTGCCTGCTTGCCGGATTGCGCATGAGCGATTGCGGCTTTGATATAACTGGCAAATAAGGGGTGTCCACCGCGCGGCCGGGAAGTGAATTCCGGATGGAACTGGCAGGCAATGAACCACGGGTGTGTGGGCAACTCGACCATTTCCACGAGAGAGCGGTCCTCAGACCAGCCTGCGATGCGCATGCCGGCCTGCTGCAGTTGCTCAATATAATTATTGTTGATCTCATAGCGGTGCCGGTGGCGCTCAGAAATGACATCCGAGCCGTAGACGTCGCGCACCTTGCTACCGGGTTCCAGATGGCAGGGCTGGGCACCCAGGCGCATAGTACCGCCTTTGTCGGAGGCCTCGTCGCGCAATTCAGCACTGCCGTCGGCGTTCATCCACTCTGTGATCAGGGCGACGATGGGGTAAGGCGTCGACGGATTCATCTCTGTGGAATCCGCCCCCTCGAGCCCGCAAACATTGCGCGCATACTCGATCAGCGCAACGTGCATACCCAGACAGATGCCAAGGAAAGGGATATTGTTCTCCCGCGCGAAACGCACGGCGGTAATTTTACCTTCCACACCGCGATCACCAAAGCCACCCGGCACCAGAATGGCATCCACTCCCTCAAGCGCTGCCGTGCCGTTGCGCTCAATATCTTCTGCATCAAAGTATTCTATGTGCACGTCTGTCAGGGTCTGCAGGCCCGCATGAGCCAGGGCTTCATTAAGTGATTTGTAAGCATCCTGCAGATCGACATATTTTCCTACCATGGCCACTCGTACCCGGCGACTGCTGATAGTGAACTCGCGCTCGACCACGTCATCCCAATCGGATAAATCCGCCTCACGCTTGCAATCGATACCAAAGCGCTCGACAACAAATTTATCGATACCAAAATCACGCAGCATACCGGGAATCTTGTAGATCGAATCAACATCGAGCAGTGGAATCACGGCGCGCTCTTCAACATTGGTGAACAGTGATATTTTCTTGCGGGCGCTCTCTTCAATCTCAACTGAGCAGCGACACAGCAGAATGTCGGGTTGCAGGCCTATAGAGCGCAATTCCTTAACCGAGTGCTGGGTGGGTTTGGTTTTGATCTCGCCAGCAGTGGCTATGTAGGGTACCAGCGTGAGGTGCATCAGCAGGGCGCGACCAGGACCCATCTCCACCTTCAGCTGCCGCGCGGCCTCCAAAAATGGCAAACCTTCAATATCACCGACCGTACCCCCAATCTCGACCACGGCCACATCGGCATCACCTGCACCGAGCACCACGCGGCGCTTGATTTCATCGGTGATATGCGGGATGACCTGCACAGTACCGCCAAGGTAATCACCGCGCCGCTCCTTACGTAGCACCGCGTCATACACCCTGCCTGTAGTGAAGTTGTTGGTGCGCTTCATAACGGTGTGTGTGAAGCGCTCGTAATGGCCCAGATCCAGATCGGTCTCCGCCCCATCCTCGGTGACAAAGACCTCGCCGTGCTGAAACGGGCTCATAGTACCGGGGTCGATATTGATATAAGGATCGAGTTTGAGCAAAGTGACCTTGATCCCCCTGGCCTCCAGTACTGCAGCCAGCGAAGCGGCGGCGATACCTTTCCCAAGAGACGAAACCACCCCACCGGTGACGAAAATATAACGCGTCATGATTAGCCTATGTATGTGCTGTATTGCCGGACATACAGGCCCTGCATCCGATACTCTCTAAGAGTTTTATCTACCGGTGCGGGTCCTGCAAAAGATGGCCAGTCAGGCTACCAGAAAGGGCGTGGGAGCTCAATCAGAACCGACCCTCGCAGGCCGTTTCCATGTAAAATTCCAGAGCAGCTCTCCCTCTGGCGCCACCGCTCGCCAGCGGGCGGATTCACAGCGCGCCAAATCACCCACCGCCAGCAGCTCATCCTCCAACCACAGCAGTGGTGTGCGGTCACGCCACCAGGGCGGCACACCCCATTCCTGCATCAAGATCTTCAGACTGCGACTGCCGGCACGGCCCGGGAGACGACAACGCTCTCCCCCACCACGCCAGCGCAGTGTGAGCCGCTCACCCGGCAATAGCCTCAGGGCGTCGGCAGGCGCCTGTTGCACGGCCAGTGTCCCCACCCCGGGCACCTCACAGCGCTCGCCGGGAGACAGATAAACCTCCGCCGGGGGCAGCACGCTGTCCTCTGGCTCCAGGTAAACCCCGTCACGATAGCGCTGCAGCGCATACGACCCACAATTTAGTCGGGGGCAGCCGTCGGCGGGTGCAACGCGCAACTGCCGCAGGTACTCTACCAGCGAGGCGCGACCGGGGCTCCTGTGTCCCTGTGCCGTCAACCACGCACGCAGCCGCGCCGCAGCCACTTCCCGGGACGGCTGCAGCAGCTGGGACAGGCACACGCCGGGGTCACCCATCACACTGTGTACGGTTGGCGGCACACCCGCTTCGGCGGCCACGACAGCGGCAGCGGCAGACATATGCGCCATCGCGCACCCCACCGACTGCCGATACGCGGGCCAGCGTGAGCCCAGCACCGGTAGCACTTGCGTGCGTAAAAAATTGCGGTCCATGGCGGAGTCCCTGTTGGACGGGTCCTCTACAAATGTCAGCCCATGGTGTGCGGCGTAGTGCTCCAACTGAGCGCGCGCGCAATCCAGCAGGGGGCGCACCAACTGGCCGGCTCCCAACACCCGCGTGCGTGGCATTCCCGTGAGCCCCTCCACCCCGGCTCCTCGCATCAGGCGCAGGAAAAAAGTCTCCACCTGGTCGTCGAGATGGTGCCCCATGAAGAGCACGGCGCCGGCCGGTAACAGTTCCTCAAAAGCACGGTAGCGCGCATCCCGCGCCGCCGCTTCCAGGCTCCCTCGAAAATTCACCTCAACGGCACAGCTTATACAGGGCAGTTGCAAGTCACGGCATTGCGCCTCGCAGTGCCGCTGCCAATCATCGGCGGCCGCTTGCAATCCATGGTTGATATGTATGGCACGCAGTGCTGGCGACCCCGGGTTAGCAATACACCAACGATCCAGTAGATGCAGTAATACGGTAGAATCTAATCCACCGCTAAACGCCACGCACCAATGCGAGGCAGTGATGACATCATTTAGCGGTTCGTCGAAGTCAGTGTGCTGAAGCAACCCTAGTTTCCGTAGGACATCAGTCGCTGGTAGCGCTTGGCCAGTAGATCTTCCAGCGGCAGCCCCTGCAGACCTTCCAACTGGGCGATGATGTGCTCCCGAATACGCTCTGCCATCAGGTCTACATCACGATGAGCTCCACCCAGCGGCTCGGGAATAGTGGCATCGACGATACCAAGGTCCTGCAGGTTTTTGGACGTAACACCCATGGCTTCCGCTGCCTCGGGCGCATGAGAGATATCCTTCCAGATGATATTGGCACAGCCCTCGGGGGAGATAACAAAATAGGTCGAATACTGCAGCATGGCGAGATGATCACCTACCCCGATGCCCAATGCACCACCAGAACTGCCCTCACCGATAACAATACAGACTATCGGGGTCGCCAGGCGCGACATGACGGCCAGGTTCTGAGCGATGGATTCACTGATCCCACGCTCCTCGGAATCGATGCCAGGGTAGGCTCCGGGTGTATCAATCAGAGTAACAACGGGCATCTTGTAGCGTTCCGCTATCTCCATCAGGCGCAGGGCTTTGCGGTAGCCCTCGGGCTTGGGCATACCGAAATTACGCAACACTTTATCCTTCACAGCGCGCCCTTTCTCTTGCCCGATGACCATCACCGGGCGGCCATCGATGCGCGCCACACCGCCCACGATCGCCTTGTCATCACCAAAATGGCGATCGCCGTGCAGCTCATCGAACTCGGTAAACACGCGGGGAATGTAATCCAGAGTGTAGGGCCGCCGGGGGTGACGTGCGACTTTAACAATATCCCAGGCACTGAGATTGGAATAAATTTTCTCTGTGAGCTTGGTGCTCTTGGCCCGCAGGGTGTCGATCTCCGAGCTAATATTGATCTCGTTGTCAGAGCCGACCAGCCGCAACTCCTCGATTTTGACTTCCAGCTCGCCAATTGGCTGTTCAAAGTCCAGGTAATTGGGGTTCATGCGTTGCTATTCTCGACAGATTGAATTGCCGCCTAGTGTACAAAATTAATGTCCCGCAGACCAATAGCACGTCGATAACGGTTAGGTGCTGCGCCGGAGGCGTGCGCATCATTCAGCCAGGTAGACTCTCACGTCACGAAATTCGGCCGACTCTGCCAGATCTGGCACCGTGAAACTGTTGTGGCGCGCTATTTTCCGGTAGGGAGGATAATCGAAATTTTTCACCCGGGAGTCGGCATTGAGTAGCAACAGTTGAATGACTGGACACAAGGGCAGCTGTGTCACCTCCAGTCTGGCCCAGAGAATGATTCCCTGCAGGTGTTGCTGTAAACTGTGCGCCCCAATCATCGCGCAGACTTCCCCCATACGACGAAGTCGCAGTATAGACGTCCATGGCGCAAACGCCCCGCGGTCGGCCAGAGTGTAGATCGACACCCATGCAAGAATTACCCCCCTATCTAGTTCCGCACAGCACCGAGGAAATCGCGATCCTATACGAGGACGATGACTTATTGCTGGTGCGCAAGCCGACACTATTGCTCAGCATTCCCGGCCGCCACCCGCTCAACAAAGACTGCCTGATCACCCGCCTGCAGCAGCGCTATCCCACGGCGAGTATCGTGCACCGCCTGGATCTGGACACCTCCGGGATTATGGCGATCCCCCTGAACAAGCCCACCCATGCGCATATCAGCCGCCAGTTCCAGGAACGCCAGGTGCAAAAGACGTACCACGCTATTGTCTACGGCGTGGTGGTGCCCGACGAGGGCGAAGTGGATCTGCCCATTACCTGCGACTGGGAACGACGCCCTCTGCAAAAAATTTGTTATGACCGCGGGCGAGCTGCCTTCACCCACTTTGAAGTGCTGTCGCGCCAGGTTGACCGCAGCCGCCTGCTGCTAAAGCCGGTCACAGGGCGCTCACACCAGTTGCGCATCCACATGCGGGAATTGGGCCACCCGATACTCGGCTGTGACATGTACGCGCATGCAACAGCACTGGGTATGGCCGATCGCCTGATGCTGCACGCGTCCACGCTTGAATTCACCCACCCCACCACGGGACAGTGGTTGCGAGGGGACTGCCCATCAGACTTTTAGAGGTAACTGCACCAGTCACTCCAGCTACCGGCATAGAGCGTCGCATCCTCCCTGCCCAGCAGCGCTAATGAGAACAAATTGACACAGGCCGTGACCCCGGATCCACAATAGACGACCAATTGCCCGGCGTCCGCCGCGTCGCCCCAGTTTGATTGCAACCTGGCAATATCCAGCACTCTACCATCGGCTCCGGTCACACCCTGCCAGGGACGATTGATCGCTCCGGGTATATGCCCGGCGATGGGGTCAATCGGCTCTTCCAGCCCGGCGTAGCGACGCGCCTCTCGCGAATCGATCAGTAATGCCCCACTGGCCTGTGCATCACGCAAGCCAGTGATGTCGCAATAGCCCTTGAAACCGCCGACCGGCATCCCATCCTGTGGCTGGGTTTGCGGAATACCTGTTTCAGGATTGCCACCCGCCGCCAGAAATGCGGTATACCCACCATTGAGTAATCGTGGCACGCGATATCCCACTGCGCGCATCAGCCACCACAGGCGTGCGGCAAATGCGAGACGGGAATCATCATAGGCCACTACCTCGGTCTCGGGGCCGACACCAAAATGCGCCAGAGTTTCCACAAATCTAGCAGAGTCAGGCAGCGGATGGCGCCCGCCGTGCTTGCCTACTGTGCCGGCCAAATTCAGATTCAGGTCAAGATAATGCGCACCGGGAATATGGCCCTGCCGATACAATCTTCGACCCGCTTCGGGATCAGCCAGAGAAAACCGACAGTCAAATACCACCGCGCCGCCAGCCGCCACCAACTGGCCGGGTTCAATCAACATCGCAATCATTCGCACACCTGCTTCAATACAATCTCCCGGAGAAGCGTAATCGATTGTTGCTGACAAAGTGACCGCCTATGAGGAGACGCTGACTTTTAAGCGAAACGACGAAGGCGGTTTGAGCGCAGGGGTTGAGCTGCCGTGGCACTAAACCTTTTGCCGCGAGCCAAACAGACACTACCTAAATTTCTCGCGGGTTTCTCCACTCTCAAATCGCCTCGAAATCACCGTGACGGCCTTTGCCGGACGCAAATCGGGTAGCGCCCTGCACTGCCTCGCGCGAGTCAATTACGGCAAGGCCACGCTCGAACTCGTTGTGCAGCGCATCCGCCAGAGGCATACCCCACTGCTCGTAGGCGCTGAGCCGGTCGGAGCGCAGGCAATTTTGCGGAAAGCGGCTCAGCTGATGCGCCAGTGCCAGTGCCGCCTCAAGTGCTTCACCATCGGGTACCACGCGATTTGCCAGACCCATCTGTAGCGCCTCTTCAGCCGCCACACCGCGCCCGGTAAGAATCAGGTCCATCGCGCGACTGTGCCCTATCAATCGCGGGAGTCGGACCGTGCCACCATCGATAAGTGGCACGCCCCAACGACGGCAGTACACACCGAGGATTGCACTGCGCTCAACCACGCGCATATCGCACCACAGCGCCAACTCCAGCCCACCAGCCACGGCATGTCCGGCGATAGCGGCGATAACCGGCTTGCCCAGCACCATGCGCGAGGGGCCCATCGGCCCGTCACCGTCAGGACTCAATGCATTGCCGCCGGAGGCGCTGGCAATGGCCTTGAGATCTGCGCCAGCGCAAAAATTGCCGTATTCGCCGTACAGCACCGCGACATCGGAATCGGGATCGGCATCAAACGCCACAAAGGCCGCCGCCAAGCTTCTCGCAGTGTCACCATCGACCGCGTTGCGCAACTGCGGCCGCGCAATGCTGACAATAGTAATCCGTTCTCTGAGTTCTACCTTGACCTTATCCATACACTCTCCACGGCCAGCGCACTGGCCTGCTTTTAATGATGAGACTATCACCAACGCAGGTGAAAAGCGTAACCCCTGCCTGGGCACTGGACTGTAATACCACCGCGCCCTATTATCCTCCCACGCATAAGAAAGAGTACTATCGTATGTCCAGCAAACTCGCTTCTCTCTTCGCCGTTTTACTGCTTAGCGCCTGTTCCGGCTCGGATAATTCACTCGATGCAATGCAGAAAAATGAGGATGCAAGCTTCGCCGGCGGAGCGCGGGCTACCAACAGCGTGTTTCCCGTGAACGAGGAAATTCTGACGCTGCGCCCGCCGCCCAACCCTGATCGCAACGCTTATTTCGGCGATTTGCACGTGCACACGGCTTACTCATTTGACGCCTACGTATTTGGCACGGTCAGCACTCCGGACGACGCCTATCGGTACGCCAAAGGCCAAACGCTGCAGCACCCCAGCGGCTATGAGGTGCAACTGCAACAACCCATGGATTTCTACGCCGTCACTGATCACGCCATGCTGATGGGACTGGTAAAGGAAGCCGCTGATACCAACAGCGAGTTCTCCCGCTACGAGCTCACCACGCCACTGCACGATATCAATGCCCCCGATAACATGACCCTCTACAGCCTTCTGGACCGCGGTAGAGCATTCGCCAGTTTTCTGCCTGCCGTAGTAGACGGCCTGCTCAATGGCGACATCGACATGCCAATGGTAGAGGCGGTGACCAAATCAGCTTGGCAAGACACCATACGGGCGGCGAACGAAGCCTATATCCCCGGGACTTTCACCACCTTCGCGGCCTTTGAATTTACCTCGTCTTCGGATGACCAGGGGAACCTGCATCGCAACGTTATCTTTCGCGATAGCGATCGCCTTCCCGCAATGCCCTTCTCGCGCTTCAATTCACAGAATCCCGAGGGTTTGTGGCAGTGGATGGACCAGCTGCGCACTCAGGGAGTCGAGAGCCTGGCCATTCCCCACAACTCCAACGGTTCCAACGGGCAGATGTTCAAAATGACCGACTGGGCAGGCGATCCCATCACTGACGAGTACGCTGAGCAGCGGCTGCGCAATGAACCACTAGTGGAAATCACGCAGATAAAAGGCACGTCCGAGACCCACCCACTGCTCTCTAAAAATGATGAATGGGCGAACTTTGAGATTACCCCCTACCGCGTTGGCACCAAACTTTACAGCGAACCTGCCGGGAGTTACGGGCGCGATGCCTATCTGCGCGGCCTGCATATTCAGGCAAAAGGCGCTGTGAATCCCTACAAGTTTGGCCTTATCGGCTCCAGCGACACCCATGATGCGGCCAGCTCCGAGGACGAAGAAACCTTCTTCTCCAAGGCTGGCATGCTGGACGGCACACCGGAGCTGCGCGGCTCTATCCCCGCTTCTTTCCTCACCGGTACCGTGATGAAATTCCTCGACCCGGGACTCGTGACTGAAGTCGACGGCAAAGACTACATGGCCAGTTCATCCTTTGAATACTGGTCTGCCTCTGGCATGGCAGGCGTATGGGCCGAGGAAAACACGCGTGACGCAATATATCAGGCGTTCCGGCGCAAAGAGACGTTTGCCACCAGCGGCCCGCGTATCAAAGTGCGCTTCTTTGCCAGCTATGATTTCACGCGACCCCTATTGCAAAGCGCACAGTTGACCAAAATCGCCTACCAGCGCGGTGTCACAATGGGCGCCGACCTGCCCGGCGACGGCGCGCGCGCTCCAGCTTTCATCGTATGGGCTGCGGCTGATCCCGCGGGCACAGCCCTACAACGCGTGCAAATTATCAAGGGCTACCTGGAGAGTGGCGCGCACCAGGAGCGTATTTACGATGTCGCCTGTGCCAACAATCTGCAAGTCGACGCGGCCACCGGACGCTGCCCTGACAATGACTCTGGCGTCGACCTGAGTGATTGTTCAACCACTGGCAGTGGTGCGAGTGAGCTGAAAGCCCTGTGGCGTGATCCGGATTTCGATTTCCGGCAGGAGGCCTTTTACTATGTGCGCGTGCTGGAGAACCCCAGCTGTCGTTGGTCGACATGGGATGCGATACGTGCCGGCGTGGAGCCGCGCTCCGATCTGCCAAAGACACTACAGGAGCGGGCATGGTCTTCGCCAATCTGGTATCGGCCGAACAACGCTATTGAGCCGTCCGGCACACCACCAACACGCGATGGAGACATTCAGTGAGCGCCAGCAGCGCCCGTCCGAAAAAGCGACTTCGGCAGCTTCGAAGAGTGCTGGTAGCGCTGGCGCTTTTCAGCCTGCTGCAATATTTTACTGTGGGCACCCTAGGCTGGCCTGTTGCGCTCTATCAGAAAGTCAGCGGGACACTGTCAGATTACGCGACAAGGCCCGACGCAAGCTGGCGGCGCGCGGCGCAGTCACTGTATCAGATCGGTGCTACCCGGGAAGGTCAATCTGTCACAGATTTCGACCTGACGGGACGCGTCGTTCGTATTGCTGACGGCGACACTGTGTCCATTCTTGATCACAGCAACACACAACACAAAGTACGGCTGTTCGGCATCGACACGCCCGAGCGTGACCAGCCCTACGGTAAAGCGGCCAAAAAAGTGCTGGTGCAACTGATCGGAGAAAAGCCGGTGGACGTTGTGATCGTGACGACAGACAGTTACGGCCGCGAGGTTGGCACACTCTATAGCGACGGAGTCAATATCAACGTCGCCATGGTGGAGCGCGGTTACGCCTGGTGGTACCAATATTACGCGCCCCATGAGCATGCTCTACAGGAGGCCGAGCAACAGGCGCGCGCACACAACCTGGGACTGTGGGCAGAGCCCCGCCCGATAGCACCGTGGGACTGGCGCCGGAACAAGCGCTGAGGCAACTGCTATACCCGTCAATCAGGCATATTCACTGTCAACCAGTACGCGATTGAGGTAAATTTATCACGCTCACCGAACACATAAATACAATCAATCAGAGGAAATGGGAATGATAGTTGTGAACGCCGTAGTAACAAGCACATCCGAGGATATTGCTGCGATGCAGGGGGCCATCCGCGTTATGGAAGTGGCTAGCCGAGCCGAAGCCGGCTGTGATGACTACACCTTCAGCGTAGAGCTGAACAATACCAGCGTGCTGCGGATAACTGAAAAATGGCACAGTATTGAAGCCTTGAAAGCCCACATGGAGTCACCGCATATGGCGGCATTTCAGCAAGCAATGGGAGAACACCCCCCTAAAGCGATGGCGCTGAAATTTTACGAAGCGACGGAAATTCAACCGTTTTAACCTCATTATGCTCTGGCACTGTTCCGCCAGCAGCAGTAAGAGATGGCTGCTCAGCGGGCACTGCTGGAGGACCAATCCCAAAAAATAGAAACCTTGACCCAGAAGTTGGACGCAGCACAGAGCAGTGGAAGCGCATGCTCGCCAGGAAAACCTGGATAGCGCTCACGGACCCCGATGCATCGCCCGAAGAAATTGATTTTGAGGGTCTGAACGGCCGCGTCAACCTACGACAGGCGCAAATCAGATTTATACCCACTTTTGGCGAGTAGTATGAGCTACGGTTTGCATTGGAAGATCCCAACCCCCAGATCCAGAAAGGCTCGGGGATTACCCGTGCGCCAGACCTGGTAGTGGCGGGCCGCTTTCAACCCTACGAGCACGTGCACACCAAGCTGGCGCTGATTATACGGGAAATCCGTGGGCAGAATCGCAGCGGTGATGTCTCCAATGAATTTGCCTGGGGCGTGCCTCTCAGCGGCAGTGTGTCCACGCCACAGTTAGAGAGACGCGATAAGGTGTTGTTCCATGTGAACCACAGCAATGGCATCGGTCGCTATATAAACGACCTGTCCAGCATCGGCAACTACGATGGCATATTTGTGCCCGACACCGGCGAACTACAGCTCTTTAATGGTACGGCGGGTATCTATCCTGGCAACATTGGTAGCCCATCAACGAACTGCGCTCTAACTTCACCTTTGGAGCGGCGGGGACCAATAACCCCGGATTCCTCAATGACGACAGCGTCGCATACCAGCGGACGCTGCGCGTCTCATCCAACCTGATATGGTCGCCTATACCGCGCATCGATGTGGGCGGAGAATACCTGTGGGGACAACGTGAAAACACAAACGGCGACCGTGGCGACGCCACTTAGCTACAATTTGCGGTTAAATACCGCTTCTAAGTCGAATGGTATTGTAGGAGTGGGCTATAATCGCCGCCCGTTTCCCGACAGCAGCGTAATCCAATGGCAGATTCCGAGTTGACTCTAGCTAGCAAACAGCCCACCTCCGGTAAGAACGTAGGTTTTATTTCTCTTGGCTGCCCTAAAGCGCTGGTCGACTCCGAGCGCATTCTCACCCAGTTGAAGATGGACGGCTACGACATTGTTCCCACCTACGAGGGCGCGGATGTCGTGGTGGTAAACACCTGTGGCTTTATCGATAGCGCCAAGCAAGAATCTCTGGATGCCATCGGTGAAGCCATCAGCGAAAACGGTAAGGTCATCGTCACTGGCTGCATGGGCAAGGGCGACGACGCGCAATCGATCAAGGCTCTGCATCCCAAGGTATTAAGTATCACGGGGCCAGCAGCCTATGAGGAAGTCGTAAGCGCGGTACACAAATATGTCCCCTACACACCAATCCATGACCCCTTTGCCGACCTGGTGCCACCGCAGGGCATCAAGCTCACACCCCGCCACTATGCCTATCTGAAAATTTCCGAGGGCTGCAACCACCGCTGCAGTTTCTGCATCATTCCTGATATGCGCGGCGATCTGGTCAGTCGGCCTATCGGCGATGTGATGGAAGAAGCTGAGCGTCTGGTGCGTGCTGGCGTGCGTGAATTGCTGGTGATCTCACAGGACACCAGCGCCTACGGCATAGATACCAAATTCCGTACCGGGTTCTGGAATGGTCGCCCGCTAAAAACCCGCATGCAGGAACTGTGTGAAGCGTTGGGCGAATTCGGTATCTGGGTGCGTCTGCACTACGTCTACCCCTATCCGCACGTGGACAAAATAATACCGCTAATGGCCGAGGGCAAAATTCTGCCCTACCTGGACATACCGTTCCAACACGGCAGCCCTGAGGTGCTCAAGCGCATGCAGCGCCCCGCCGCCGCAGAAAAGTCGCTGGAAAGGATCAGAGCGTGGCGCGAGACCTGCCCAGACATCACCCTGCGCAGCACGTTTATCGTCGGCTTCCCCGGGGAAACCGAGTCTGAGTTTGAGGTGCTGCTGGATTTCATACGCGAGGCCCAACTCGACAGAGTTGGCTGTTTCCAGTACTCCCCGGTAAAAGGTGCACGTGCGAATGCACTCCCTGACCCCGTCGCCGCTGAGGTAAAGCAGGAGCGCTGGGAGCGCTTCATGGCGCTGCAGCAGGAAATCAGCGCCGCCAAACTGCAATCCAAAATTGGCAAGACCATTGAAGTCCTGATCGACGAGGTGGACGCAGAAGGTGCGATAGGACGCTCCACTGCGGATGCTCCGGAAATCGATGGCAAGGTGTATCTTGAAGGCGTGACAGATCTGAACCCCGGCGATTTCGTGGAAGCAGAAGTCACCGGCGCCGACGAATACGATTTGTGGGTCGGCTGATCACGCCGTGAACCTGCTGCTGTTCACCGGCGCTGACCGGCTAGACGCGAAGCGGATCAGTGTCTGCGACCGCCGCCTGCAACACCTGCGCCAGGTACATCGCGCCCGCGTCGGAGACACACTCCGCGTGGGCGAAATCGGCGGTCTGATGGGTGAGGCCGAACTACTGGAGATCAACGATACCGCTGCAGTACTGGCCGTCTCGCTGGATCAGCCGCCACCCCCAAAGCTGCCACTGAGTCTGGTACTGGCCCTGCCCCGCCCTAAAATGCTGCGCCGCATACTGCGCAATGTGGCGGAGTTCGGGGTCGCCGAGCTGCACCTGTTCAACAGTTACCGTGTCGAAAAAAGCTACTGGCAAAGCCCGGTACTTGAGGACACCACTGTGCGCGAATATTTACTGCAGGGACTGGAACAATCGCGGGACACCCGCTTACCGGTAGTGCAGTGTCATCAGCGCTTCAAACCATTCGTGGAGGACAACTTGCCAGGCCTGCTCGCGGGTAAACACGCGCTGCTGGCCCACCCCGGCGAGCACCCCCCCTGCCCCCGCCAGGTCACCGGCGAGTGCGTATTGGTTATTGGACCGGAGGGTGGCTTTATTCCCTACGAGGTCGAAAAACTGCAGACTGCAGGATGCCAAACAGTCTCCCTGGGCGCGCGTATTCTGCGTGTAGAAAACGCTGTTACCAGTGTGCTGGGAAGACTTTTTTGATCGTTAGATACAGTCGTCATGCCCTGTGCACGTCAAGAGCACACGACGCGGGCATTGAAATGCTAGCGATTGCTACCGTGGCGGATAATCCAAGATCACGGCCAGCGTCACCTTTTAATGCAGATCACCCGGGCCTCCCCATTGTGCGGTGCCTTTTTGGCGGCCGCGGTCTTCCATCCTACGCCAACCTTTCTAATGAAAGATCCGCCGATGCACAGCATTCTATACTCGGAATTAACTTTTTAAACTCCATCAGAAGAAAGCTATACAGAGCGTAGTATTTACAGATGCATAGTGCTACTTTCCGGTATCGCTTTGGATTTTCATGTAATCACATACGAAATTCAGTGACATAATAATAGTGTTTTCACGTACGGACGTGACGCCATTATACCTATGATGCTAGCTATATAATTAAGACTACAGAGGCTCCCCTATGTCCACAAAGAAACGCTTGATTGTATCTCACCTGTCCGCTGCACTGGCGGTTACTTCAGTGGGCCTTGTCCCCACGGTGGCCTTTGGTCAGGCGATGCTGGAAGAGGTGGTGGTTACCGCCCGAAAACGCGAGGAAACACTACAGGAATCGCCTGTAGCGATATCCGCATTTTCCGGTGAAAACCTGACAGAGTTGGGCATCAACGATATCGCCGATTTAACCCGCGTAGTACCCAATGTCGACATGTACTCCGGCAACGGTACCACCGGCGCAGGTAATGTGTTTATTCGCGGTATCGGCGCCCGAAATACGGGTGTGAACTTTGACTCCGGTGTGGGCATTTATGTAGATGGTGTTTATGTGTCGCGTGCCGACGGTGCGATACTGGACAACGTGGACGTGCAAAGCGTGCAGGTACTGCGCGGCCCCCAGGGTACTCTGTTTGGCAAGAACACGACCGGTGGTGCGATTTTATATACCACCAACAAACCCAATGAGGAATACGGCGGCCACGCCGAAGTGCGCGTCGGCAACTACAACAAAATCGACAGCAAGCTGACTTTCAACGTGCCTCTGATGGGCGATACACTGATGTCACGCTTCTCGCTGTATCAAACCAAAGAAGATGGTTACGTGCAGAGCGTCATCCCCGACAACCTTCCCGTTCAGGCCCCCGGCAACACAGCGTTTTTGGAAGACGAATACAGCGATACGAACCGCTGGGGCGGTCAGGCTCAGTTACGCTGGGTGGCAACAGAGGATCTGTTGTTCGACTTGAACTATAACTATGGCAAGACAGACCAGAAATCACGCGGTCAAAACTGTGAGGTAGTCTCCGGGATACCAGGTACTGGTTGGCAGTCCGACTTGCAAGATGGCGCCATCATCGTACCTTCAACCGGGCAGACCATTTCCGACTGGTGTCAAGCAAACGAAGACCTCGGCAAAGACAAAGTCATGGCCAATGTGGCACCTAACAAGTACCAGGCCGAGGTGAACACGCTCTCGCTTACCTCAGAGTGGGATATTAATGACACGCTCAACTTCAAAAGCATATCGGCCTGGCGCAACACTACAGGGGGTGAGGTAAACGAGCTAGACGCGATGGGCATATCCCTGCTGGGCCGCACCAATTACCTGGGTGATGGTGCCGATGAGCGCAATACCGATGCCTATAGCCAGGAATTCCAACTCTCGGGCAGCGCCTTCGACGAAAAACTGGATTACGTTGTTGGCGTTTACGGTTTTCATGAAAAAACTGATAAGGGCGCGGCCGCATCGCCAGGTGGCCCGTTCTTCAACGCTTTATTCACCCCGACAACCATGTTTTACCAAACCAACCTGACAGAACTGCTGGCAAAGAACTCCTCTGCCTCTGCTTTCGGTCAGGCTGACTGGCACTTCGATGACTACTGGACGCTGACGCTCGGTGCTCGCTATACCTGGGAAGAGCGAAAACTGACGCGCAATTTCAGCGTGCCCGATGTGGCCACGCTTTCAACTACGGGCGATGCAACCAATCTCTTTGGTACCTTCTATTCACTCTCCCCGGATACATTTAACCCCAACCATGGCTTTGTTACTCCGGTTCTCGCGGATGGCTCGCCCGACCCTCTGGCCAATCAGACCCAGAATTACGACAAGACCAAGGTCACCCCAATGTTCAGTATCCAACGCACCTTCGACAGCATGGGTTTCATGGACTTTGGTAACGCGTATTTTACCGTCGCCAACGGTTTCCTATCCGGTGGCCTTACCGATACTGTCGACACGGTAACTGGCCTGATGGGAGAGTATGACCCGGAGGAAGTGTGGAACTACGAAGTGGGCTTTAAAATGGACGCCTGGGATCGCAAATTACGTCTGAACACGGCGCTTTTTTATACCGATTACAAGGATCGCCAACTGACCACTATCCGCATCAGCCCTGAAGGCCGCATCGCGGGCGCACTGATCAACGCCGAGTCCTCCTACATATCCGGTATCGAATTTGAGGCTGTAGTGCTGCCAATCGAGAATCTGCAGATCACAGCCAACATGACCTTTAACGAAAGCGATATCAAAACGTATGACGACGAGCGCATCACAGCTCCCATCTCTGGAGAACCTGCACCCGCAGAATGTGAAACGATCTCCGTCGGTGGTAATCCCATTATCAACTGTCCAATCGATCGCTCCGACGAAGGTTTACCACGCCTCCCCGACAGCGTGTTTTACCTGGCCGCGCAGTACACCTTTGAGACCGACTATGGCACGGTAGTACCACTGCTATCCTGGTCCTACCGCACCAATCTGGACAACTGCTTTGATTCGTCCAGCTGCATCTCCGGGCTCTACAAGGTTGACCAGGAGGACATCACCGCACGTCTAACCTGGAATTCGCCGGACATGGTTTGGCGCGTCACAGCTTATGGCAACAATCTGACCGATGACCGCTATATTACTGGCGGAACCCCCTTGGTTGATGTCACAGCTACAGCGGGTACCATCTACAACCAGCCGCGTACCTACGGTCTCGAGGCTGCTTACACCTGGTAAGCTAGCGAAGACAAAAAGGCCCGGCATGGTTGCACATCATGCCGGGCCTTTTTTTATCCGCTGTACAATACAACCAGAGATGCTGGATTTTGTTACTCACGACTGGCAATACTGGCACTATTTGATGGCAAAGCTCTCGGGACAGCTCACACCCGTGCCACCCAGGCCGCAATACCCGTTAGGGTTTTTGGCAAGATACTGCTGATGATAGTCTTCCGCGTAATAAAAAACGTCCACTGGAACTATTTCTGTAGTGATAGTGCCGAGCCCTGCCTTATCCAGTGCTAGCTGGAACATGTCCCTGGCGGCTGTCGCCAGCCATGCCTGCTCATCATCAAAGGTATAGATGCCCGAGCGATACTGTGTGCCCATATCATTGCCCTGGCGCATGCCCTGGGTGGGATTATGCCCTTCCCAGAACACCTTGAGCAGCCCTTCGTAGCTCACTTGTGCGGGATCGAAGACCACCAGAACGACCTCGTTATGCCCGGTCTGTCCGCTGCAGACTTCCTGATAGGCAGGATTGGGCGTCAGGCCCGCAGCGTAACCGGCTGCGGTAGTAAACACACCCGGCAGTTGCCAGAACTTGCGCTCCACCCCCCAAAAACAACCCATGCCGAACACGGCCTGCTGCAGGTGATCCGGAAAAGGGCCACGCAACGGGTTGCCGTTGACGAAGTGGGCTGCGGGAACGGGCATGGCTTCCGCCCTGCCGGGCAGGGCTGTGTCCAATGTTGGCATACGGTGTCTCCTGAGAATATCGAAGAGGTTCATGGGGTCCAAGTATAGCCACAAATAGTATAAAATCATTAGCTTCTGTCACAAAGACACGCTCCCCATGCCCATAACACGTCGAAACATGCTGGGGCTATTGTCCAGCAGCACATTCTTTCTAAGTATCTCCCCCACCAGCCTGTTTGCGGCGCAATTGCCTACTGAATCACCCCCGCTGGATTTTCCACAGGGCGTTGCTTCGGGCGACCCACAGCCGGACGGCATCATGCTCTGGACCCGCGCAGTCCCCTTTATGAGTACTGACGCCCCGGTCAACTTACTGCTGCAACTCAGCACGGCAGCCGACTTTTTGACACTGCTGCTGCAGGCGCAGCTAACGACGGATGCAAACAGCGATTACACGGTGCGCAGCTACATCAGTGGACTGGAACCCGACACACAGTATTACTATCGCTTTGTGGGTGGCAATACGGAGGGCGAAAGCTCGGTCTCGCGCGTCGGGCGCACGCGCACTGCTCCCGCAACCGGCCAGGCAAGCCGGGTCAATCTGGCGTTCGCCAGCTGCCAGAGCTATGAGCAAGCATTCTATGGCTGCTGGGCGCGTATGCTGGCGGACGACCGCGCGGCCGCCGAGGAAGACCGCATTCAATTTGTGCTACACCTGGGTGACTTCATTTACGAACGCTGCT
The DNA here is from genome assembly GCA_963934845.1 of uncultured Halioglobus sp. Lineage (GTDB taxonomy): Bacteria > Pseudomonadota > Gammaproteobacteria > Pseudomonadales > Halieaceae > Marimicrobium. Next base: position 44,146 of record CAWWAG010000002.1, read on the forward strand.
GGAACGAACGTCCGGATGGTAAGCCAAACTCGCGGACTGTGCCGCCATTTCCAAACGGTGTGGACACGCCCAGGAATCGCTATGCGGTTTCACTGGCCGACTACCGCCACCTCTACAAGACCTACCTGAGTGATCCACACCTGCAGGAAGCCCGGGCTAACTGGCCGTTTATCTGCACCTGGGACGACCACGAGTTTGCCAATGATAATTATCAGAGTTATGTCACCTATGACGGCGCCGGCGTACTGGATGCAAAACGCAAGCTGAACGCCAACCAGGCATGGTTCGAGTTTATCCCGGCGGTACTGGATGAGCTGCCGGAGCAAACGGCACACAACTTTCGACCCCAGTTGCTGGGAGCGGACAGCGCGGCCAGTAACCAGATCGCGCTCGACAGCCTGCGTATCTACCGAAAACTGAACTGGGGTAAATACGTGGACATCGTGCTCACGGACAGCCGCAGTTACCGCAGCGAACCCTGTTTACCGGACAGCTTTGCCGCTACTCTGGATTTGCCGATGAATACGGTGGAGCTGGTCGCCATAGCTGATGCCGGCAACGCCTGGGCCGAGGGCCACCCTCTCGCCACCCTGCCCTATGGCGACGGCACGGTGGCTAACCCAGCCATGGATCGCGCGCCCGGCAGCCTGTTGGGGCTGGAGCAGCGAGAGTGGTTCCTGGACGCCATAAAAACCTCCACCGCACCCTGGAAAATCTGGGCCAATGCACTGCCGCTAATGCCCATGCGCCTGGATTTGTCAGCGCTGCCAATGACCGGCTACCAAGACAGCATTTTCAGTATCGACGGCTGGGCCGGTTACCCGCATGAACTGGGCCTGTTGATGCGCCAATTTGAGCAAGAAAACGTAGCCGGCGTGGTATCACTCTCGGGTGATCACCATATGCACGGCGCAGGCACCGTCCAACGCTCCACCACTGACAGCGAGGCGCAAGCCGTCGCAGTAGACTTCACCGTGGCGGGCATCAGCTCCACGCCTATTTTTGATGATCTGCTCGCCATCGCCAAGGCAGACCATCCCGACTTTGGCCCCCTGGTGTACCACGAGACCGGCAGCGGCGTAGAGCCTGTCTGGAATATATCGATGCTGGACGGCGTATTGGCAGCCTACACCTACTCTCAAACCGGGGTAGCCGCGCTGACAGACTGGCTCGGACCCAATGCCGCCAACCCCGGTCTGCGCTATGTAGACACCACTGCCAATGGTTACGGCCTGGCCACCGCTGGCCCAGACGAGCTGCGCGTGCAGCTGATCACCCTGCAGGACTGCCGCCAGGACTTTGTGAAGGCCCCGGCAATCGGGCATATCGCCAAGTTCAGCCTGCCACACTGGCGCGCAGGAGAGCCGCCACAACTGGCGGGCCCGGAATTCGAGCGCGGTGCCCCCTTCCCTTTCAAGCAGACGACAGTGTAAGCTAGCTATGAGTGGATCAAATTTCTGGCGGCCGCTACCGTCACACCACTGTCATACTCACCCAATATTATCCCCGGATTCAAGATGAACCCGGGGATGTCCCGGACACATTGAAACAGGGACACGCAAACAAACGGCAAATCACAATGAATACTTTAAGAATAAACCCACAAGAACTCTCCAGCCGCAAACTTTGGCAACTGGCCGACATGCCCTCCCGATGTGAGATCAGCGCCGATGAGCTCTCCGATGTCATTGCTGAGCTGGCTAAGCGCTGTCACGATCTCAACAGGCTGCAGCAAATTGACCAGCTGAAGCAGACACTTCGAGGCTAGAGCGCGCTTTGCCCCGCTAACACTATGGCCAAACCTCCCGCCGAACATTCCTCCCCACAGGAAATCACACAATTTCTGCAAAAGAGCCGGGCTATCGCACAAATTGTAGAGCGACAACCGCGGCTTATGTTTGCCGTTGACGCAACGGCGAGTCGGCAGCCGACCTGGAATCATGCCACCCGTCTACAACAGGAGATGTTTCTGACCAGTGGCAAGGTCGCTTCACTGGCGGTGCAGTTGTGCTACTTCCGAGGCTTCAGCGAGTTTCAGGCCAGCCGCTGGCTGACCGACAGCGCAGCACTGGCGGGCCTGATGGGTCGCGTTCGCTGTGAGGGTGGACACACACAGATAACAAGACTGCTAAAACACGCTCAGGCGGAACACCGCAAAACCGCTGTCCGAGCGCTGGTTTTCATAGGCGACGCCGTGGAGGAAAGCCCCGATACCCTGTGCAACCTGGCCGGACAGTGCGGCATTCTGCAATTGCCTCTATTCCTTTTTCAGGAGGGTGCCGATCGCTCAGTGGAGCAAACGTTTCGCACCATGGCCAAGCTAAGTCGCGGAGCGTATGCCCGATTCGACACCAGCAGCGCCGATACGCTCGCCGGACTGCTGGGCGCCGTAGCCAGTTTTGCCACCGGTGGCCGTGCCGCGCTTGAAAAACGTGGTGGTGACAGTGCTAAACTACTGCTCCAACAACTAAAACCCTGAGAGACACTGTGGCTCGACTGATACTGCTATTGGCGGTCATTGCCGTTATTTATATTTTACTGCGTCGCGCGCGCGGCATGCCCCCGCATAGGCGCCGCGCCGAGTACATAAAGCTGGCACTAGGTATTGCCGTTGTGGCAACGGCACTGCTGGCCGCGACCGGGCGTATGAGTTGGATCGGTGCGGCGTTTACCGGACTGCTGGTAGCCGCGCGCCAGGGACTTCCCCTGATTGTGCGCTTTTTCCCGATGCTCGCCAGCCTGCGCCACAAGAGCACCCCTGCGGGTAGCCAGGGTTCGACTGTGGAGACCACCCTGCTGCGCATGCAATTAGACCACGAAACCGGCGATTTACAGGGTGAAGTTCTCAAGGGTAGCTTTCAGGGTTGGAAACTAGCCGATATGGACCGGCAGCAACTCGAGCAATTTGTTACCTACTGCCAGGCTGAGGATACCGACTCTTTACAGCTACTGGACAGCTATTGGCAACAGCGATTTCCTGGCTCTAGCGGCTTTACTGGACAGCAGCAGGCGAGCCCGGGTAGCGAGCACGCTCTGGGGCGCACCGAAGCACTCGCGGTGCTTGGCCTACACGAGGGGGCAAGCAGGGAGGACATTATTGCCTCACACCGTCAACTCATCCAGAAATTGCACCCGGATCGCGGCGGCAACGACTATCTCGCTGCGCAGATCAACCGGGCCAAGGACCTGCTTCTGGGATGATCCCGAGGCTGGCATCACCGCGCTCAAATGCTTACACTTGCGCGCAGATTTTTGGAAGGAATCACCATCGCTATGACTGACGTTTTTGTCGTTCGCAACCAACATGGGCACTACTGGGGCAAGGCCAAAATCTGGGTAGACGGATCGAGCCCCAAGGCGGTTCTGCGCACCAGGTATGAAGACGAGGCACTCAACACGCTGTTTGAACTCAGCTCCCGGGATATAGAACTGCGCGGCGAAGTCCGCCCGACGGCGCTTTCCGAGCGCGGAGAGCCCGTCATCGAACCCAGCCAGATACCGCTGCTGGATGAATCAGATACGGATGCCACCGAGTCCGAAGCGCAGCGCGCTGCCGACGCTTGAAATACCACACCGCGCCCCCATCCTTAATAAAATCAGGGCAACCGCTACCGGGGGCAGATCATTTGGAACCCCCTGCGCACGCCCACTGTCATAACTGAACACGACAACACACCCAGGACGATCGAAAGCCGATGAGAATTCTACTGTTTCTAGCCACGAATATGGCGGTGCTGGTGCTGGTCAGCATCGTGTTCAATCTGTTGGGGCTGCAGGGCATCCTCGCCGAGAATGGCGTGGACCTGAATTTAGGGGCGCTGTTGGTGATGTGCGCCGTTTTCGGATTTGGTGGCTCCTTGATCTCCCTATTCCTGTCCAAGTGGATGGCCAAGCGAAGCACCGGTGCCTATGTCATCGAGCAGCCGCGCAACGCCCAGGAAAAATGGCTGGTAGACACTGTGAAGGAATTGGCCGAAGAAGCCGGTATCGGCATGCCGGAGGTGGCGATCTTTCCCTCAGAAGCATCTAACGCATTTGCCACGGGCTGGAACCGCAATGCAGCGCTGGTGGCCGTGAGTGCCGGCCTACTGCAGCGTTTTAAACCCGAGGAGGCCAGAGCCGTTATGGCGCATGAGATCGGTCACGTCGCTAACGGCGACATGGTGACCCTCACACTGATACAAGGCGTGGTGAATACCTTTGTGATGTTCCTCGCCCGCATCATCGGCCACACCGTAGACCGCGTGATCTTCAAAACCGAACGCGGCTATGGCATCGGCTATTACGTGGTCACCATTGTGGCGCAACTGGTATTGAGTTTTCTGGCCAGCGCCATCGTATTCTGGTTCTCCCGGTGGCGGGAGTATCGTGCCGATTACGCCGGAGCGACGCTGACCACCAAGACCCACATGATCGCCGCACTGCAACGACTGCAATTGGAACAAGGTCAGGCTCAGGGTATGCCCGGGGAGTTGAAAGCATTTGGCATCAGCGAGCCATTAAAGCAGGGACTATCGGCTTTGTTTAGCTCACATCCACCGCTCGATGACAGAATCAGGGCGTTACAACAATCCTGAGCGTCAGACGAGTGGTTTGATCAGGTATTCGCTCATTGGAATCACATCGATCTGTTCGAAATCGATAAAGCGCGAACAACTTTCCATCATCGCAACCCTATTCTTTTTCAACAGCGCCTCATCACCGCCAGCGGCGTAAAATGCGTCATCTGATGTCATCGCCTCTGGCGGAAAATTCTCCTCCACGATGGCATGACAGGGCACTGCATCCTCGCTCAAGCGGCGCACCACCAGATTCTGGCGGTAGCCAAACGTCGATTGAGTATCGATAGCGATCTGGGTATGGCTGTCCTTCCACACGGCCAACCAGTCCTGGGTGTCCATGCTCGCGGGATGTGACATAAACACCACATGACACATGCCGTAGACACGCTCCCCGGGATTTGACGGATGCAACTTCTGGTTTACCAGAGGCTCAGCCTCGGCCACCAAATACACGGTCTTGCGGCTGACGCAGTCATCGATCAACGGCTCCCAGCGCGCTGCGGCCCCGGCAAAATCTACCCACAGCGAGAGCATTGCATCCGGTACCGGCGCGTGACTTTCCATACGCCGTGCGCCTGCTGCCGACACCGCGCTGTCCGCAACACACAATCGTATACTGTGCACGCCTTCAAGTTGACTCAGTTTCGGCGCCAACTGTTGCAGCAATGTATCGCGAAAATCATCTGCGCCCAGCGCGGGTGATTTCCACAGCGGATAAAGCAGCTTTTCCATGGTGCATCCCCGGGTTGTGCGCTAAAGGCCCACTGGTGGCGTGATGGTAGAGGCGTTGTCTATCAACATTTCAGCGCCGTTCACAAAGCGTGATTCATCCGATACCAGATACAATACCAGATTGGCAATATCCTCCGGGTCACACATATTGCCAAACTTGCCTATCTCATCAAGATCTTCGGGCGTTGCTGTCTCCTTACCCGTGGCGACCTTCACTACCATAGGCGTTTTCACCCCATCCGGGTGTATCGAGTTACAGCGAATACCGTTTTTCTGTTCCTTGCAGTACATGGCGATACTCTTGGTCAGCGCTCGCACTGCACCCTTACTGGCGGTGTAGGCCGCGACAAACGACTGGCCCTGAATGGCCGCCACCGACGACATATTGACAATAGAACCACCGCCCGATTTTGCCATTGCGGGAATAGCATGCTTACATCCCAGGAAGACGCCATCGCTATTGACGGAGTTCACCAGACGCCAGGACTCCAGCGTTGTATCGACAATCGTGCCCAGGGCAATAATGCCTGCATTGTTCACCAGGATATCGAGCTTTCCGAATTTCGCGACAGTGTCGGCAATCACTGTTTTCCAGTTGTCTTCATCACTCACGTTGAGACGCATAAACACCGCGTTATCACCAAGAGCGGTGGCGACAGCCTGGCCGTCGGCCTCATTCAGATCGGCGACCACCACTTTGGCGCCCTGGGCGACCAACAACTGTGCATCGGCCTTGCCCATACCGCTGGCGCCCCCGGTAACAATGGCAACTTTGCCTGCGACTCTACCCATAATTTAACTCTCTTGTTTGATTACCTGGAATACTGCGGCGCATTTGTTCTCATGCCTGGCCGCAGCAAAATGCTGATTGGCGGCAAGTTAATCAGATGCCTGTGCATAGCTCAAACAAGCTACCGTTAAACACGCCACAGGACTACCCAATTGAACCACGCTAAGTCCTCGCCAGCACGGTAGCCGGGTAGTATTCTTAACCTGATAATTAGCGACCTTCAAAGGAGAACAGTGATGAATGAACAAGGCAAGCCACCTGGCCTGATAAACTGGACGGGGTATCTCGCACTTACCCTACTGCTGGTACTACCGTTATCGATACTCACCGTGCGATCGGGCGCCTGGCAACAGGGCCTGATGCTTTACGCCATCGCCTGTTTTGGTAGCGCCCTGCTGGTGATTCTGTCCTTGGCATTACTGCTGTTACCGCGTTTTGCCGGATGGCGCAAAGGTATTGCGCTGCGCGCGTTGCCTGTCCTACCGGGCACACTGCTGCTGTTGTCTGTGTTGTCCGCAGGAGATGCTCCGCGCATTCACGATATTACGACCGATACTGCGGATCCGGCTACGTTTAGTATGGCAGTGCAGCAGCGCGGCGCGGGCAGTAATTCGCTGGATATCGATCAGGATGTCATCCTGCAACAGCGGGAGGCTTACCCAAATCTGCAGACGTTAAGCAGTGCCCAGTCCTATGACGATGCCTATAACCGGGCAGTACAAGTGACAACGGAGTTGGGCTGGGAAATCTATCACGAAGATCGCAATGCTGGGGTGATCGAAGCGGTGGACACGACGGCCGTCATGGCATTCAAGGACGATATCGTGATACGCGTGCGCACCAGTGCCCAGGGGTCACTGGTTGATCTGCGCTCGGTCTCACGCGTCGGGGAGGGCGATCTCGGCGCCAATGCGAAACGTATCCGTGCCTTTTATGAGGCCTTCCAGCAACAGGAATGAACGTTAGGAGAGCGTGCCGCCATCCACCCGGATATCCTCACCGGTGATATGTATCCCGTCCTCAGACACCAGCATGGCGATCACGCCCGCCACCACATCTGGTGCCTTGGCACCACTCAAGGACATAATGCGCGGCATCAAATCGAAATCCATGGTTTTGGGGAAATCGATGGCGTCTGTCATACCCGTATTGATATCACCCGGACATATGCAATTGGCCCGCACGCCGCGCTTGGCGTATTCGACGGCAATGCTGCGGGTCATCGCCAGCACTCCGCCTTTACTGGCGGAATAAGCCAGGCCACAAGGTAAGCCGGAGAGAGCAGCTGTTGACGCCGCATTCACGATACTGCCTTTCGTTTCTATCAGGTGCGGAAGCACCGCGCGACACAGGAACATGGTGCCGGTGAGATTGATATCTATAACCTTCTGCCAGTGCGCTGTTTGCAGCTCCTGCGTATCGTCAAACCGCAGTATACCCGCCATATTGACCAATGCGTGTAGGCTGCCGTAACGGTCAACGCAGGCGCTGACGCTATCATTCACGCTGGCCTCGCTACCGACATCACATACCTGAGCCGTCGCCTCGCCACCCACCGCGGTGATCTCAGCGGCGGTTGCCTCTACTGATTCGCGATTGAGATCAATGCAAAACACCGAGCCACCTTCCGCCGCCAGACGCACTGCAGCAGCCTTGCCTATACCGCTACCAGCACCTGTCACCAGTACTACTTTGTCTGTAAACCTTTGCATCGTCGCGCTCCCTGAGTGAGTCGCGCAGGATGACTCGGGCAGCACGCCGGGTCAAACGCGGTGGTTCGAGGCAATAAACCGGTACCATATGATTATATCTGGCGTGCTTATACGACCTATTACGTCATGTCGGACTGACTTTTTAAGCCATTGCGCGATACAGCCGTTGCTGTACCTTTATCTGCTACTGATCCCCCCGTATCATACACCAACTGAGGCCGGCCCTAGCTGAAATGATGCCAGGGCGGCAGCCACATCTGCACTTGTCAGGAGAAATAGATTGGAAGACCTGGAACAATTTCGATTGGAAGCACGCACTTGGCTGGAGGCCAACTGCCCCGAGTCGCAGCGCCAGCCGATGAACCGCGAAGATCAGTACTGGGGCGGTCGCCGGGGAACATTCCCCAGCGAAGATGCAAAGGTGTGGTTTGAACGCATGCGAGACAAGGGCTGGACGACACCCGAATGGCCCAGACAGTACGGTGGCGGCGGACTCAGTCCACAGCAGGGTCGGGCGCTGAAAGAAGAGATGAAGCGTATCAATGCGCGCACGCCGGTGCTCGGTATCGGCATCTGGATGTTGGGGCCGGCAGTGCTGGAATACGGCAATGAGGCACAGAAGCAGCAGCACATTCGTGCCATCGTCAACGGGGAAACTCGCTGGGCTCAGGGCTACTCCGAACCCGGGGCTGGCTCCGATCTCGCCAGCTTACAGTGCAAGGCGGAAGATAAAGGCGACCACTATCTGGTCAACGGCAGTAAAATCTGGACAACAGCCGCTGATAAATGCGACTGGATTTTTTGTCTGGTGCGCACCGATCCCAACGTTAAAAAACAAGAGGGTATCAGCTTCCTCCTGATTGATATGGACGACCCTGGTGTGAGCACCAGCCCGATCGCGCTGATCAGCGGTGAATCCGAGTTTTGCCAGACCTTTTTCGACAACGTTAAAGTACCCAAAGAAAACTTAATCGGAGAGCTCAATAAGGGCTGGTCGATCGCGAAAGCGCTACTTGTGCACGAACGCAAGCTGATGTCCGAGATGGGCAGTGAAAGCCCAAGGCCTATTTTGGTACCGAATGCGGCGGCGCGCGAGTATCTGGAATTTGAAAATGGCAAGATAGCGGACCCGCAGCTGCGCAGCGATCTGGCGGAATACGACATGCGAATGCAGGCCATCGCACTCACGCACTTTCGCACCTTTGAAGAAAAAGCCGCTGGCATCCGCAGTGCCGCAGCCATGGTGATGAAATATGTGGGCACCGAGGCTGAGAAAACCAAAAGTGAGTTGCTGTTGGCGATTATGGGCAGCCGCGGACTTGGCTGGGAGGGTGACGGGTTCACCCCACAGGAAATTGACACAGCCCGCCTGTGGGCAATGTCCAAGGCTATGACCATCGCCGGTGGCAGCTCTGAGGTTCAGCTGAATCTGGTCGCCAAGAACGTTCTCGAACTACCACAGTCTTAGGAGACCACGAGCATGGCCCTGGTATTGAATGAAGAACAACATCTGTTACAGGACACCGCGAAAGATTTTCTGGTGAGTAATGCCCCGGTGGGAGCGCTGCGTAAACTCCGCGATGAGAGCGACGCGATTGGCTACGCGCCTGACCTGTGGAAAAAAATGGCGGAGATGGGCTGGGCCAGTATCATACTGCCGGAAGCCTACGGCGGCCTCGAGTTCGGCTTCCTGGGCCTGGGCGTAGTGCTGGAAGAGTCCGGCCGCACACTGGCTGCCTCTCCCCTGTTTGCCTCCGCTGTGGTGGGCGCCTCCACCATACTGTTAGGTGGCAGTGAAGAGCAAAAGCAAAGCCTGTTGCCCGCGATTGCCAGCGGCGAACTCACCGTGGCGCTGGCGCTGGAAGAGTCACACCATCACCAGCCAACGAACATCGCCACCACGGCAAAAATGGACGGTGAAACAGTAGTGCTGAACGGCGCCAAGTGCTTCGTGCTCGACGGCCACAGCGCCGACCAACTGATTGTGGTAGCGCGTTCCAGCGGCGCTGCGCGCGACAGCGATGGCCTCACACTTGTCCTCGTTGATCGAGCGATTGACGGCATAAAGTGCCAGCGCACGATCATGATGGACAGTCGCAACTCAGCCAGTATTACGTTTGAAAATGTGGTCGTAACGGCCGACAACATCATCGGGCACGTCGGCCAGGGCTGGGAGATACTGGAACCGGTACTGGACCGTGCGCGCGTGGCGATAGCCGCAGAAATGATGGGTGTTGCACTGGAGGCTTTTGAGCGTACCACGGCGTACCTCAAGGAACGCGAGCAGTTTGGTGCGCTTATCGGCAGTTTTCAGGCGCTGCAACATCGCCAAGCGCACATGCAATCGGAAATCGAACTTAGCCGCTCTGTGCTGCTGCAGGCACTGTCCACGGTGGATGACGCACCGCAGGAGCTGCCACTACTGGCCAGTCTGGCCAAGGCAAAGCTCAATGGGCTGGCAAAACTGATCACCAACGAAGCGGTGCAAATGCACGGTGGCATCGGTGTTACGGATGAGATGGATATCGGTTTCTTCCTGAAGCGGGCGCGGGTCGCCATGCAAATATACGGTGACACGGGATTTCACAAAGATCGCTACGCCACGCTGTGTGGCTATTGACAACGGGGAGTATCTATGGAAGCAAGTGACAAGATTGCCATGGTTCACAAGTATGTGGAAGCATTCGAAAAGCAGGATATGGGTATCATTCGGGAGATTTATGCCAACGATGCCAAGGTTGAAGACCCGGTTGGTACCGATCTTCATATCGGTATCGAAGCAGTTTGCGCTTTCTATGAGGGTGCACTGAACTCCGGCGCGAAACTAGCCCTCAGTGGCGAGCCGCGCTGCAGCGGGAATGCAGTAGCCTTCCCCTTTCAGGTTATAATGCCAGGCGCTATAATCGATATCATCGATGTGTTCGAGTTCAACGACAAAGGTAAGGTCAACAGCATGAAGGCCTACTGGAGCGGCGACAATATGAAATCGGTGTAATATTTGCCATTAGCTGGGCTGGCTCGCCGATCGGTCCGTCTGCGAGCAGCGTATGCACTAGCGACTTATCTCAGACGGGCGCGCCATCCGAAGTTGGCGGCGTAGCGCTCGATCCACTCCAGTGCGGCCTCGTCAGCGCTGAGTAAACGACCGGTCTCTCGCAACACCTTTAACCGGTAATGCCTTATCTGCAGACACTGACTTTCAACACTTCATGCTGGCGTCTCCTTGCCACTAAAGGGCTGTCTTTTCTCGCGTGAGGGTTGTGTTGAAGCGCCCTCTGCGGGACGGCAATTTTACGAAAGTATACACCCCGCCACTCCTTCGCGCCTGTGGTCTCAAGGTCAGCGTGAACTCTTCGGATAAACTTTAATCCGAGCTACGACGGGTACCCGTCACGGCACTGTCACTAACTCGTTTTATCATAGCGCCGTTATGGCATATAGATTGCTTATTCTAGAGAGCGCCCCGTGTAAACAGCGCAATTTTGCCTATGTTGCCCCAAGCAGGGGCACTACTGTTATCAGCACGCACTCTGGGTGTGCATTTGGGGACAGCGCTAGAGACCACAGCTACGATGCCAGACCTTCAGAACATGAAAGATACAGGAGACTCTACAATGCAATCACCACACCTCCCACCAAACCGGGTCCGCCGAACCGTCAATGATATCGTAATGGTGGAGATGTTTCTGGTTCAGGCAACGATCGAAAGTGCGACCGTTATTGCCAGCGGTATCACTGAACTGGGCAAACAGTTTAGCCAGCGCGATGAAGTAGGTGCGGGCTCTCTCTCCACATTACTGCAACGTATTGCAGATGACGCGGTAGAGCCCTACTCCACCCGATACGAGTATTTGCGGGACATGATAGACGGCGATCGCTAAGCCCGTGCAGAGACCGGTCCACGGTTGCATCTGATTTCGCAACGGATGCTTTCCGTACGGGGTGCAAATTCAGTACACTGTGTCTTCATTTGACGCTGGCGAAGACTGCATGTCACTAGGCACATGGGATCCAAAATTAGTATCGACAAGCAGCGAACTATCGCTCAACGCCGACCTCCTGGACCGCCTGATTACCTACGATCGTGAAAATACCTTGTCGCGGCTTGAGCAACTGCTGAATGAGGAGGACAAGCAACGTCTGGCTGGTTTGATGAAAATTGACCACGCCGATTGGCGGGCTGCCGCCGAGGCGCTCCCTGAACCTGACCTCATACATCTGATTCGCTTCTTCGCGGTCGCCGAGAACCTGCCTGGATGGGAAGCGGGCGCAGACTCCCCCGTCATTCCGCTGGCCAAACTGCTGCGCCGACGCGGTGTCCGGCTGGACAAACCGCTACTGCAGTGGTTGCGCGATGTGAATGAAAATCGCTACTTACCTTACGGCCCACTGTAGACGCTCAATCCTGCGGGCGCTTTTCGAACGCCGCCGCTTGCTCGGGAGTTGCCGGCGCCTGATATTTCTCCTTCCACTCCTCGTAAGGCATTCCATACACGCGCTCTCTGGCCTGCTCGTAATCAACGCTCAGACCGGCATCCTCAGCGGCCGCCACATACCACTTGGACAGGCAGTTGCGGCAGAATCCCGCCAGATTCATCAGCTCGATATTCTGGACATCCTTGCGGCTGTCCAGATGCTCCAGCAGGCGGCGAAAAACCACCGCCTCCACTTTATCGCTATCACTCATTGTCTATGCTCCTGTGTGTACCATACCGCCTACACCGGCATATATTCCCCACCGTTTACATCCAGCGCCGCCCCAGTGACCACGCTGGCGTAATCCGAGCCAAAGAACAACGCCGCCTTGGCGCATTCCCCATCATCGGGAATCACACCCAGTGGGATGCTGCGTGTCACTTCGGCAATCAACTCTTCCTGGCTCTTACCAGTGGCCTGAGCTTGCCAGGTAAAATAGCCTTCCACACTGGGGCCCCACATCCAGCCCATGTGGCAGCTGTTGACGCGGATATTGTATTTCCCAAGTTCGAGTGCCAGATGCTTGGTCGCACAGCGCAGCGCCGACTTTGATGCGCCGTAACCGGCCTGTGTGGCGAGCGGTTTATGCTCTACCATGGTGGCAATCATCACGATGGCGCCGCCACCGCTGTCCTTCATAGGGCGCACACAGGCCTGAGTGAGGTGCATGGTACCAAAAAAATTGACGTCCATGGCGCGACGCCAGCCGTCCATATCGGCAGTTTCTATCGGCTCAAAGCTACCCGGGTCATAGGCGCTATTGAACAACACATCGATCCGTCCAAATTCTGCTACCGCACGATCAGCCAATGCCTGGCACTGCGCCTGATCGGAAATGTCTGTGGCAACCTTCAATACCGCAGTTCCCAAACCGAGAGCGTTTATTGCCTGCTCCGCAACGTCCAGCTTTGCCACGGTACGAGCCGCCAACACAACGGCTTTTGCACCCTCTTTCGCAGCCAGAGTGGACAACTCTTGTCCCAGGCCGGGGCCGATTCCGGAAACAATAACCACTTTATCTTTTAGCAACATTGTGAAACTCTCCAATTTTTCCAGGGTTAATGGTAGGGATTCAAAATAGTAAAATGTAAGAGTGCCTCAGCAACTCACCGATACTGCAGGGCGACTTTTTCAGTCCCCACCACTTCACGCAATTCCTGTATTAGCTCATCACTGGGCACCACCTGCCAACTCGGACCCAGCCTGATACGCGCTGAATTACAGGGCTGCCTGTAAACCAGAGAAACCGGGCAGTTACCGCCGCCGGCCCCCTTCAATATTTTTTCAAGCCATTCGACAAACTGCTCGTTCGCTTTCTCTGCACTGATTTCGATGGTTAAATCTGACACGCTGTTTTGTCTCGCCTCGGTGAGACTGCGCAGGCCGTTTGCCCGCATCGCCAACCGGCCAGTTTTATCGTCAGTAGAAATTCGTCCCTCAGCAATCACGATAGTATCTTTCACCAATAATTCGCGAAACTCGGTATACGCCTCGGAAAACAGTGTGACCTCAATTTGGGCACTGCTATCATCCAGTGTCAGCATGGCCATGGTGCCGCGCCGGCTGTTCATGGTACGCGTCGCCATGATCAGCCCGACGATAACCTGGTTGCCCGCCTTGCTGTGCGTATCCGGGCTCAAGTCTGCGATACGATTGGGCGCAAACTTGCGTACTTCTACCCGATATTCGTCAATCGGATGCCCAGAGATATAAAGCCCCAGCGTATCGCGTTCGCCGCCCAATCGCTCCTTGTCAGACCAGGCACGGGCCACGCGAAAATCCGCATAGACATCACCGTTGCCACTGCGTGCCGTGGGCACTACTTCACCGAACAGGTCGGCAATACCACTTTCCAGATTGCTGGCGCTCTGCTCTGCCGCTTTCAGAGCATCATCCAGTGCCGCCAACAAGACCCATCGTTCCACCTTCAGCGAATCCAGAGCGCCGGAGCGAATCATCGCCTCCAGCGCACGTCGATTCACCTTGCGCGGATCGGTACGGGCGCAGAAATCGAACAGATCAACAAACGCGCCGCCGCCATCGCGCGCCTGCAGGATACTGTCCACCGGCCCCTCGCCTAGCCCCTTGATGGCACCGAGGCCATAAATGATGTCGCCGCCGCTGTTGACGGTAAACATGTACTGACCTTCGTTGACATCCGGCAGTTTCAACGACAATTTCATGCGTTTACATTCGTCCACGAACACCACGATCTTATCGGTGTTATCCAGTTCGGAACTCATCACTGCCGCCATGAAATGTGCCGGGTAGCGCGCCTTTAGCCAAGCTGTCTGGTAGGACACCAGGGCATAGGCGGCCGAGTGCGATTTGTTGAAACCGTAGCCGGCAAATTTCTCCACCAGATCGAAAATCTTGATCGCCAGATCGCCATCTACGCCTTTCTCGTTGGCGCCTGCTTCAAACAACTCCCGCTGTCTGGCCATTTCTTTTGGATCTTTCTTGCCCATCGCCCGGCGCAACATATCGGCACCACCCAGCGTATAACCGGCCAGCACCTGGGCGATCTGCATCACCTGTTCCTGGTAGAGAATAATGCCGTAAGTAGGTTGCAGGATGGGCTGCAGTGATTCGTGCTGATACTGCGCGTCGGGATACGACAGTTTCTCACGGCCCTGCTTGCGATTGACGAAGTTGTCCACCATGCCCGACTGCAGCGGACCGGGCCTGAAAAGAGCCAAAAGAGCGACAATATCTTCGAAACAATCGGGTTGCAGGCGCTCTATCAGTTCCTTCATACCCCGCGATTCCAACTGGAATACCGCGGTAGTCTCACCGGACCTGAGCAATTCAAAACTGGGCACGTCGTCCAGTGGAATCTGCATGATATCCAGTGGCAGTTCTCCGGCGCTGGCGCGCGCCGGATTAATCATTTTCACCGCCCAATCAATAATGGTCAGGGTGCGCAGACCGAGGAAGTCAAACTTCACCAGCCCGGCATCCTCCACATCACCTTTGTCAAATTGCGTCACTAAACCAGAACCGCTCTCGTCACAGTACAGGGCTGAGAAGTCCGTGAGTTTGGAGGGTGCGATCACCACACCGCCCGCGTGTTTGCCGACATTGCGCACCACACCTTCAAGTTGCTCGGCCATCTCCCAGATCTCGTGGGCCTGGCCGTCCTCCTGCAAAAACTCCCGCAGCGGCTCTTCTTGCTCAAGCGCTTTGGCCAGTGTCATGCCGACTTCAAAGGGAATCATCTTGGACAGCTTGTCCGCAAGACCGTAGGACTTGCCCTGCACACGGGCCACATCGCGCACCACAGCCTTGGCCGCCATGGTACCGAAGGTAATGATCTGGGACACCGCTTCCCGGCCATAAGTATCCGCCACGTAGTCGATCACAAGGTCGCGCTTTTCCATACAAAAATCCACGTCGAAATCTGGCATGGATACACGTTCAGGATTCAGGAAGCGCTCGAACAGCAGGTCATAGGCCAACGGGTCGAGATCGGTGATTGCCAGCGAATACGCCACCAGAGAGCCAGCACCGGAACCACGCCCGGGCCCCACCGGGATATCATTGCTTTTGGCCCAGCGAATGAAGTCCATCACAATCAGGAAGTAGCCGGGAAAGCCCATCTGGATAATGGTCTCCAGTTCGAACTCCAGTCGATCGCGGTAGGTCTGCTGTTTCTGCAAAAAATCGGCAGCGGCGGTATCCAACAGCACCCGCAGACGCTTATCCAGACCTTCGTGTGACTGCTGCCGAAAAAACTCATCCATCGTGAGTCCTTCAGGCACCGGGTAGTCTGGCAGGTAGGGCTTACCCAGTTCCAGCTCCACGTTACAGCGACGGGCGATCTCTAAGGTGTTGGCCAGCGCTTCGGGAATATCCGCGAACAGCTCGGCCATCTCCTCGGACGAGCGCAGGTATTGTTGCTCGGTATAGTTGCGGGCTCGCCGCGGATCATCCAGCGTACGGCCCTCGCGAATACACACACGGGCTTCATGCGCTTCGAATTCCTGTGCTGCCAGAAAACGCACATCGTTAGTGGCTACTACCGGGCACTGCAGGTCCTGCGCCAGTTTTACAGCGGCATGCAGATGGGCCTCATCACCGTCGCGCCCGGTGCGATGTAATTCCAGATAAAATCGCTGCGGATAGAGCGCCATCCAGTAACGGGCACGGTCCAGTGCAAGTGCTTCCTTATCACCGACCAATGCCTGCCCGACATCCCCGGCCGCGCCAGTAGAAAGGGCAATCACACCATCTGACATCTCTTCCAGCCAACTTTTGCTGACGTAGGGCACACCGAGATGCTGACCCTGCGTATAGGCGCGGGAAATCAGCAGCGTCAGGTTGTGGTAGCCCACCTTATTCATCGCCAGCAGGCACAACGGATAAGCGCGCTCGGGGTCGTCCGCCTCCATCACGCGCAGATCGACACCAAAGATCGGCTGCACGCCGGCCGCAAAGGCGGCCTTACGGAATTTAATCAATCCATAGAAATTACAGATATCGGTGACCGCGACGGCGGGCATGCCTAATGCGGCCGTGCGCGCCGCCAGAGGCTTGATTCGGACCAGTCCATCGACCAGAGAAAACTCAGTGTGTACGCGAAGATGAACGAAATCAGTCATACGTTGATTCTACGCGACTTACCCGCGTTGATGCACCAATACTGGTTTACCAAAGAGTACTAGCTACGAAGTAGAGAGTACTTTTTTTACCGGTCCAAAGCTGCGGCGATGCACCGGCGTCACCCCCAGGGTTTGCAGCGCCTGTAGGTGCAGCGCCGTTGGGTAGCCCTTGTGCGCTGCAAATCCGTAACCAGGGTACTGGGCGTCCAGTGCAATCAGGTCGCTGTCCCGGTAGACCTTGGCCAGTATAGAGGCGGCGGCAATGGCGGGAACACGGTCGTCGCCGCGCACTACCGGTTCGGAGGGGTAATCCCAACGCGGCAAACGATTGCCGTCTACCAACACATAGCCCGGCTGAAGATCCAGCGCTCGAACAGCGCGGTGCATAGCCAGCAGGGAGGCCTGCAAGATATTCAACTCGTCGATCTCTGCCACTGTCGCACTGGCAATGGACCAGGCCAGAGCGCGTTCGCGTATCAGCAGCGACAGTTCCTTCCTGCGCGATGCAGAGAGCTTTTTAGAATCCCGTAAACCCTCGATGGGCCGCAGAGGATCCAGGATAACGGCCGCCGCCACCACCTCGCCTGCCAGCGGTCCACGACCGACTTCATCTACGCCCGCTATATCCGCGCCGGGGTAGTCAATACTGAACAATTCATTCATCGCAAGTGGAACGGAACATTTCAATTTCGTGCTAACGATCAGCGCACAAAATAGTCGCCGACGCCGCCAATTCACCGTCCACATCGGAGCTCACGTCGAACTTCCAAATCCCACGTCGCTGGGATATCACAGAGGCGCGCAACATCACCCTGTCACCCGGCACACAGAGTCGCTTGAAGCGCACATTGTCTGCGCCTGCGAAATAGTAAGTGGAGCCGTCGTCGATCGTTTTCCCCTGGCTATAAAAGCCTAGGATACCTGCCGTTTGAGCCATAGCTTCCAGTAATAAGACACCGGGAAAGATGGGTTCTTCGGGGAAATGTCCGCTAAAAAACAGCTCATTCACAGAGAGATTTTTATAGGCGATTATTGATGCGCCGGCAGTCACTTCGACGACGCGATCAACCAGTAAAAAGGGGTAACGATGCGGCAGATACCTTCGAATATCGGTGATTTTCATCATCTACCTCGCTCCCCTAATGCGGGGGAACGAGAGGACTGAATACGCCTTCGACTCCCTGCCGCGGAATTACTTTGCGCCGAGTTGATTTAACTTATCAGTCAGACTGGCAGTAATGCTGTAGCTGGGTTCGGCATGAATAACGGCGTTGCGCTGCAACAACAGGCCAATACCTTCTTCTTCAATAATGCCACGCAAGACTTCCTGTACCTTGGGCGCCATTTCCTCCAACAGAGCTTGACCCGCACTTTGCTCAGCTTGCTGCAGTTTGCCGGTCACATGGTCCAGGTCTTCCTGCATACTGGTAAGCTTGTTCTGCGCCGCAACCTTCTGGTCCTGACTCATGACCGCAGCATCTTTCTGGAAGGTTTTCAGCAGCGCTTCACCCTCTGACTTGAGCCGGTCATACTCTTCCTTATTCTTCTTGTAGTCAGCCTGATCACGCACTTCACCCAGACGCTTCTGCGCGTAATCGGTTTGCAGGATTGCGCCCTGAACATCGACCACAGCTATCTTTTCCTCCGCCCAGGTCAGCGTGGAAATCGACAGCGCCGCTACAGCGAGTGCAACTTTAAGTAATCTAGACACATTCCCCTCCAGTTATTAACAATACAAAAAATTAGAATCCACGGCCCAGTGTAAACTGGAAAATCTCTTCCTGATCGTACTCTCCCGAATTGAGCGGCTGGGCGAGGCTGAACGACATGGGGCCAAACCCGGTAACCCAGGTCAAACCCACACCGACCGAGTAGCGCAGCTCGCCAAAATCCACGTCATTACAGGCCGCTTGGGTAGAGCTGCAGTCGGTGTCAAACACGTTGCCTGCATCCAGGAAAAATCCGGTACGTATTTGGCTCTGATCTTTGATGAAAGGCAAGGGAAATAACAACTCAGCGCTACCTTCAATCAGAATATCACCGCCAAACGGGTCAACTTCGTTGTCCACCACAAAATTGACCAATTGGCCATCGGTACGGAAGTACGCATACTCCGAACCAAATTCCGTTGGGTTGCCATCAGCATCGATACCCGTAACGGGCAGGGCCGCCGCATAGATATCTGCCGGCGTACTGCGTGGACCCAAGGTATTGCTCTCGTAACCGCGCACCGAACCGAAACCCCCGGCGAAGAAATTCTCGTAAAACGGCAGTCCGTTGGTGTCGCCGTAGCCACCGCCGTAACCCAACTCGGTGCGCAGCCGAAATGTCCAGCTCTCCAACACTGGCACTGGGAAGTAGATCTCGCCCGCGTAGGTGATCTTGTAAAACTCAAGATCCGACAACGGCACTGAAACCTCCAGCGCCACCGTCTGCGATGCTCCCCGTGTCGCCATACGACCACGGTTCAAGGTCGACTGCGACCAACTGGCGGTCATTGTGTAATTCAGGGATTCATTGCCGTTTACGTCGAGAAACCCTTCGTTAGCCGGGATAACCAGGTCATTGGGATCCAGATCACTGATGAGCTGAATGACTTCGACGCCGTCGTAGGTGCCGTTCGACTGCAAAGTACTCTGAAACCAGTTCACACCGTCTTGGAGACGCGGGCTGGCCTGAATCTCTTGCACCGCATACTGGCCGGTAGTAATGTCCGTGTTCGCCACACCAAAGCTAAAGCCCAGGCGCTGCGTTTCACTGAGCGGATAACCGAAGTTAAGCGCTGCTCCCAGGGTATTGGTGCTGTAATTCGCCACGTTGACCTCATCCAGATCGGTAGAGCGATAGAAGACATTAAATCCGCGGCTCACGCCATCCTCGGTGTAGTAGGGGTTGGTATAGCTGAAATTGTAGAAATCCTGGTACCTGGAGGAGTTGAGGCCAATACCGATGCGCTTGCCGGACCCCATGAAATTGTCCTGCTGCAGGTTTACCCCCAGAATCACTCCTGCATCCTGGGCGAAACCGATGCTGGCGCCAATGCTGCCTGAAGACTGCTCCTGAACGGTGTAATCCACATCAATAAGATCGTCGTACCCGGCCACTCCGGGTGTTTCTACGGTTGCCTTGCTGAAATAGCCGAGTCGCTCCAGTCGCACTCTGGATTGCTCGATGGCAGCGGCGGAAGCCGGTGCGCTCTCCATCTGTCGCATCTCGCGACGCAGCACGTCGTCGGCCGTTTTCAGGTTACCTTTGAAACTGATACGGCGTACATAAGTGCGTTTGCCCGGATCGACGAAAAACTTCATCGCAACGGTATTATCCTTGTCATCAACCTCGGGGATACCGGTCACCTTGGCAAAGTTGTAACCCTCATCACCCAGACGGCGCGTCAGGTATTCCTCTGTATTGGTCACCATTATCTGGGAGAAAACCTGCCCCTCGGATATCAGCAAAAAGCGACGTAGATCGGTCTCGGGCAGTACCAGATCGCCGGACAGATCTACCGAACTGATGGTGAACTTCTCACCCTCGATAATATTGGCCGTGATGTAGACCTCTTTTTTGTTGGGCGACACAGAGACCTGGGTAGAATCGATACGGAACTCCAGATAGCCTCTGTCCATATAATAGGACGTGAGTTTTTCCAGATCGCCGCTCAGCTTTTCCTTGGAATATTTGTCATCGTTGGTGAAGAAAGAAAGCCATCCCGTGGTTTGCAGTTCAAATTCACTCTGCAAGTCTTCCTCAGTAAAAACTTCGTTACCGACGACATTGATGTGCTTGATGGCCGCTACAGTGCCTTCGTCGACATCAATATTAACCGTGACCCTGTTGCGCGGCTCGGGAATAACCTCGGTTTCAATGGCCGCATCATAGCGACCCTGCATGACATACTGTCGCTGCAGCTCGAGCTGCATACCTTCCAGTGTTGAGCGCTGGAATACCTGCCCCACAGACAGACCTGCGCCTTTCAAGCCCTCCAGCAGCGCTTCGGTTTCGATCGCTTTATTGCCCTCGATATTGATTTCGCTGATACTGGGTCGCTCCATCACCACTACCACCAGCACATTGCCATCCTGGCCAATACGGATATCGTCAAAATTTCCGGTGGCAAACAAGCTGCGCGTGGCCGCCCGGATTGAGCGCTCATCAACGGTATCGCCCACACCGACAGGCAGTGCAGCAAACACCGACCCTGCAGATATACGTTGCAAGCCCTCCACACGGATATCGGAAATGATAAATGTCTGTGCAGCGGCAAAAGGTGCAACCAACAGCAGCACTAGTACCCATACTTTCGGCATATGTTTAATCAAAGTCTACCCAATTGCCCTGGAATCCGCAGAGATTGCAGGTATCCATTGTGTTTGTGTTCACAGCGGCCACTAAAGACGCGAAAAGTCATTGTACAGGGCCAATACCATTATCCCGAGCACCATGAACAACCCCAGCTGGTAACCCACGGATTGTATCTTCTCTGGTACCGGACGTCCCGCCAATAATTCAATGGTGTAGAACAAAAGATGACCCCCATCGAGCACCGGAATAGGCAACAGATTCAGGACTCCCAGACTGACGCTTAGCAACGCCAGAAAGCTGATATAGGACTCTAGGCCGGATTTGGCGGAAGCGGTCGCCACTTTAGCAATGGTAATAGGCCCACTCAAGTTTTTTGGTGAGATTAAACCCATCAACATCTTTTTTATCGATTTGAGGGTAAACATCGACAGATCCCAGGTACGAACGACGCTGGCGCCCAGGGATTCCAGCGGACCCCGCGTGAACTTGCGCTCCAGCTCCGGAGGCATTTCCGGCATCGCTGCGGCGACACCGACCCTACCGATAGCCTCCCCGCCCTCATCGGTGGCGCGTTCCGGCACCAGCACCGCCTGTAAAATATCATCGCCGCGCTGGTATTCAAGATCGATAGGCTGCCCGGGACGGGCTCTCACATAGTCGACCCAATCCATCCACAAGTCCATGGGTATGCCATCCGCTCGCAGCATCTTATCCCCCGGCAGGAGACCAATCGACGCCGCCGGACTGTCTGACACCACCTCACCAACTACCGGTGGTATCGGTGGCGTGTACAGGCCAATGCCCAGACCGCCAAAAAGATCTGGCTGTTCCTGATTGGACAACCACCGCTCGATGGACGCTTCGGATTCGTAGATCACTTCGGAGTCTGGGTATTTCACCGCAAACTTGATGGTTCCGGTATCGCCAATACGGTCTAGCAGTTGAAAACTGAGTGCCTGCCAGGTCGGCGTTTCGCCGCCGTCAACCGCTACAATCTCCTGTCCCTCCTCGAGACCCGCCACCGCCGCAACTGAATCGGGCGCCACGCCGCTGATCAACGGCACAAAACCGGACTCACCAGCCATGTACAGAAACCAGTAAGCGACTACCGCTAACAGGAGATTCGCCAGCGGGCCGGCACTAACCACGGCAATACGCTGCAATACTGGCTTGCGATTGAAGGCATACTGCAATTGATCCGCAGGCACTTCCCCCTCGCGCTCGTCCAGCATTTTGACATAGCCGCCCAGCGGTATCGCCGAAATGGCGTACTCAGTACCCTTGGCATCGCTCCAGCTGAAGAGCCGGGTACCGAAACCGATAGAGAAGCGTAAAACCTGCACACCGCAACGGCGCGCCACCCAGAAATGGCCAAACTCGTGGATCGCCACCAGTATCGCGAGCGTACCGAGAGTCAAAGCAATGGTATAAAGAAGCTCCATCAGACTCGCTCCACCACACCGGTGGCCGGCTGAAAGTCCGCCAGAAATGCTGCTGCAACCTGTCTCGCATGAGTGTCAGCATTCTCAACGACCGAGAGGCTGGTGACCTCGACATTATCAACCTGCTCCAACGCGTGTTCTATAACGATCGGGATATCAGTGAAACGTATCTGATTATCCAGGAATGCTGCCACGGCCACTTCGTTGGCCGCATTGCAAACGGCCATCGCGGTACCACCCGCTGCGACCGCCTCACGCGCCAGCCGCAGGCAGGGGAAACGGGACTGGTCGGGGGCTTCAAAATCGAGCCGGGCAGTGGCCACCAGATCGAGCGGAGCGACACCGGATGCAAGGCGATCTGGCCACCCAAGACCATATGCGATAGCGGTACGCATATCCGGATTGCCCAGTTGCGCCAGTATCGAACCATCCAGGTACTGCACCATGGAGTGGATGATACTCTGCGGATGAACGACCACATCCACCCGTTCTGGCGCCAGGTCAAAAATCCAACACGCCTCAATGAACTCCAATCCCTTGTTCATCAAGCTGGCGGAATCCACGGAAATTTTGCGCCCCATGGACCAGTTTGGGTGCGCACAGGCCTGATCCGGTGTGGCGTCGACCATTTGTGCATGACTCCAGCGACGGAACGGGCCGCCTGATGCGGTCAGCAGAACTTTGCTCACCCCTTTTCCCGACGGTGTGGCTTGCGCATCCAAGGGCATGCATTGAAAAATGGCGTTGTGTTCACTATCGATAGGCAACAGGCGAGCGCCTGATTCCCGTACGGCCTGCATTAAGAGGTGGCCACCCATCACCAGCGATTCTTTATTGGCCAGCAACAGAGTTTTCCCGGCTTGCGCGGCAGCCAATGTGGAAGGCAAGCCCGCGGCACCCACAATAGCCGCCATCACCACATCTACCTGCGGCGCAGTCACTACCGCCGACAGACCGCTCTCCCCCTGCAGTACTTCGGTAACCGTATTCTCCGGTAAGCGCTGCTGGAGGCTTGTGGCAGCGGCCTCATCCATCATCACCGCATAGCGGGGCGAAAACTCGAGACACTGGGCCAGCATTGTATCGACAGAGGAATGCGCAGCCAGTGCATAGACCTCGAACCGGTCCGTATGGCGGGCGATGACGTCCAGCGTATTGGTCCCTATCGAGCCGGTGGAACCCAACACACTGACCAACCGTCTGGATATCATAGTACTCACCAGCCCGCCAGCAGGAGGCCCAGCGCAAACACCGGCGCCGCAGCACACAAACTGTCCAGACGATCCAACACGCCACCATGACCTGGCAGCAAGCTGCCAGAATCCTTCACGCCGCTTTCACGCTTGACCATACTGACGGTCAGATCGCCGACCACCGAGGCCAGTGTGGTGGCAAGAATCACAGCCACAAGGGAGGCCAAACCGATGTGGGCGGCACGGTCTGGCAGTTGATACCAAAGCAATATAGCCAACAGCACGCAAGCCGCCACGCCGCCCCAAAAGCCTTCCCAGGTTTTTGCCGGGCTGACCCGCACTGCCAATTTGTGCTTACCGAATCGTTTACCCGCGAAATATGCTCCGATATCCGCCGACGCTACAACCACGACCAAAACCAGCATTAACAGTCCACCCGGTGGAAAACTCAGAAGATACACCGCCGCCATCCAGCCCGGAACGAGAATAAATATGCCCACCGCGCTGCGCATTACCACTGTGCGCCAGAGCACAGCACTGTCAGGGTAGCCCTTTACCCACAGCAGCGCGAATGACCACCAAAGGCAGGCTAACCCCAGCAGTGGCTGCACCTGCAGCCGCGACGGCTGATCACCAAGCTGACAGTAGGCGTACACGGCCAACAGCGCTGCCAGCACCAAAACTACATACAGGACGCGAGCCACGCGGTGCTGCCAACCTGCCATCCTCGACCACTCCCATGCGCCCAGCGCAACCAGGACGCCAAACAACAGGGCCAGTCCTGGCACCGGCACGTAAGCGATCGCAGCCAAAAACAAGCCCGCCATTATCACGGCTGTAATAATTCGCTGTTTAAGCATTTAGACTCCCGCTAGCAATCGGTCCATCTTCATCTCGCAGGCCAAATCGCCGCTCTCGAAGGCTGTACTCCGTTAGGGCACGGGCAAATTCAGATTCGTTGAAATCTGGCCATAAGATATCGGTAAAATACAGTTCAGTATAAGCAAAGTGCCACAACATAAAATTGCTGATGCGAGCATCACCGCCAGTGCGGATACACAAATCTGGCCGGGGTAAATCGCTGATTGAGATGTTGCGGTCAATTAATTCCGGCGTAATATCCTCTGGCCGCAATCTCCCTTGCTGTACCTGCCGCGCCAGCTGCTGGGCCGCCTGGGCAATATCCCACTGCCCGCCGTAATCCACGGCAATCACAACCGTGGCCCTGGTGTTCTTGTGAGTCAGCGCCTCCGACTGCGCCATCAGCTTTTGCTGTCGCTGGCTAAAACGGCGACGCTCACCAATGAACCGTATACGGATACCATCCTTGTGCAACTCTTTGACTTCATTGCGCAGGTATTGGGATAACAGCGCCAGCAACGCTCGCACCTCGGGTACCGGCCGACCCCAGTTCTCGCTACTAAAGGCAAACAGTGTCAGTACTTCCACACTGTGGTGCTTACAGGCGCGCAAAACGCCACGCACCGCCTCTACACCGGCACGATGCCCCGTTTGCCCAGACACACCTTTGCGTTTTGCCCAGCGGTTGTTGCCATCCATAATAATAGCCACATGGCGGGGTATTACCAATGGCACGTCTTCGTACGGGTCGCGCAAGGTATCATGAATAGTCACTGGTGAACGCTATATTTGCATCAAGTCAGTTTCTTTCGCTGCCAACAGCTTTTCGATGTTGGCGACAAAGCTGTCCGTCAACTTCTGTACCTCATCCTGGCCACGGCGCTCATCGTCCTCCGAAATATCCTTTTCCTTGACCATCTCCTTGAGCATAGCCATGGCATCCCGTCTGGCGTTGCGCACTGAAACACGGGCAGACTCGGCTTCAGTTCTGGCCTGCCGGGTATAACCCTTACGCGTCTCCTCGGTCAGCATGGGCATGGGAATACGAATCACCTCGCCTGCCGTAACAGGATTCAGCCCCAGATCAGACTTATAAATTGCCTTCTCCACCGCAGAAATCATGCTTCTATCCCACACAGACAGGCTCAGTGTACGGGCATCTTCGACGTTGACATTGGCGACCTGACTGAGCGGAGTTTCCGAGCCATAGTACTGAACCCTTATTCCATCCAGCAAGCTTGGATGTGCCCGTCCGGTCCTAATCTTATTAAAGTTATGCGACAGTGCCTCGAGGCTTTTGGCCATCCTCTCTTTGGCTTCGTCTTTGACATCATTGATCATATTAAATCTCCTTCCTGTGCCCCACTACCCGATCAACGTACCTTCGTTGCCGCCCCTGACAATATTCAGCAGCGCCCCGGGCTTCTCCATCTCAAAAACTCGCACCGGCATATTGTGATCGCGACACAGACAGATGGCCGTGAGATCCATCACTTCCAGCTTCTTATCCAACACTTCATCGTAACTGAGTCTTTCGTATTTGACTGCATTCGGATCTTTCATCGGATCGGCAGAGTAAACGCCATCGACTTTGGTCGCTTTAAGCACCAATTCAGCATCCATCTCTATAGCGCGTAGACAAGCCGCTGAATCGGTCGTAAAGAAAGGGTTTCCAGTGCCCGCAGAAAAAATCACGACATCACCGTTCATGAGTGCGCGGATCGCCTTGCGCCTGTCATAGTGGTCCACGACGCCGGTCATCGGTATTGCGGACATGGCTTGTGTAGCGATATTGGAGCGCTCCAGGGCGTCTCGCATAGCCAGAGCGTTCATTACTGTGGCCAGCATTCCCATATGATCCCCGGTCACTCGATCCAGCCCGGCCTTCTGCAGGGCGGCACCGCGAAACAGATTGCCACCACCAACGACGAGGCCCACCTGTACACCGATCCCCACCAACTGCCCAATGGCCAGGGCCATTGAATCCAGTATTTTTGGATCTATACCGAATCTCTCACTACCGGTAAGTGCTTCACCACTAAGCTTTAGCAGTATCCGCTTATATTTTTTATCACCTGCCACCTGGGGCATAAATCTCCCTCCAAAAGCTGGACAATATCTTACAGGACATCAGACAATCTCCCTAATGGCTTCGATTGATATTCCCCGCTCTTTTGATCAAAACCTGATCTGAAGCCTTGAATCGCAGCCGTTTTATCTGACCGCTTTTCGAGGGCAAAAAAACGAGGCCTAAGCCCCGTATTCAAACCACCTGGCGTTACAGATCAGCCTTTAAGCTGCGCGGCAACCTCGGTGGCGAAGTCGACTTTCTCAACTTCGATACCCTCACCCACTTCAAAACGAATAAAGGAAATCACTTCTGCGCCAGCATTGGCAACCAGCTTGCCGACGGTAACATCGGGATCCTTGACGAACGCCTGCTCGGTAAGGCTATTCTCCGCCAAAAATTTCTTGATACGACCGCCAATCATTTTCTCGATAATGTCAGCCGGCTTACCTGACTCCTGCGCCTGGGCCATAAAGATTTCTTTTTCTTTTGCCACCAGCTCCTCCGGCATATCTGCAGCAGAAACCACCTGTGGGTTCACTGCTGCAATATGCATGGCTACATCCCTTGCCAGATCCTGATCTCCGCCCTTGAGTTTGACCAGTACAGCGATACGATTATTGCTGTGAACGTAGGAGCCGACCACACCGGCTTCCGATTCCACCAGCTCGATACGCCGCACACCGATATTTTCGCCTATTTTCTGGACCAGCGCTTCTCGGGCGGACTCCAACTCGCCCGCCATCAGCGCCGCAGTATCAGACTGCTTATTACCAAAAGCAGCATCAACCACATTACCGACAAAATTCAGGAAGCTTGCATCGCGCGCCACAAAATCGGTTTCGCTGTTCACTTCCACCAACACGCCGAAGCTGCAATCATCAGCTACACGCGCGGCAACCACGCCATCCGCTGCAGTTCTACCTGCTTTCTTCGCCGCTTTCATACCGCTGGATTTGCGCAACTCTTCAATCGCCAATTCGACATCGCCGCCGACGGAAGCCAACGCTCTTTTACATTCCAGAAGGCCCAGGCCGGTGCGCTCACGCAATTCTTTTACCAGTGCTGCTGACATTGGTACGTCTCCTCATCAATACCGGGAAATCAGATCCCTAAAAACGACACCCCCTGGCTGTCATACCAGGGGTGCAACTTGCCCTGACCGAACAGCGGCCAGCGTCAACCCACACAAGTTAAGCGGCGGGTGTTGACGACTCTCCCTCGACATGCCCAGCTTCACCTGTGACCTCTGCTGGCGCGGCTTCCTCGGAGGGCGCTGCTTCTTCAGGCGCGACATCGGCAGCAGGTGCTGCATCTTCCTCGACGAACTCATTCTTAGCCGTCACTGCTTCACCAGATGCGGCCTTGCCCTGCAGGGCCGCATCCGCAACAGCGGTAACATACAGTCTGATGGCGCGAATAGCGTCATCGTTACCCGGAATGATGTAATCCACACCATCGGGGTTGCTGTTGGTGTCAACGATGCCAATAACCGGAATACCCAGTTTATTTGCTTCACTGATGGCAATGCGCTCGTGATCTACATCCACTACGAAAAGTGCGTCAGGCAGGCCACCCATATCCTTGATACCGCCAATACTTCGCTCGAGCTTTTCCATATCCCGTGAACGCATCAGTGCTTCTTTTTTCGTCAGCCTTTCAAAGGTACCATCGCCTTGCTGCGCTTCGAGATCGCGCAAGCGCTTGATGGAAGCGCGAATTGTCTTGTAGTTGGTCAGCATACCGCCCAACCAACGGTGGTTGACATAGGGCATACCGGCGCGCTCTGCCTGCTCTTTGATAACCTTGCCAGCTGCTCGCTTGGTTCCAACGAAGAGGATCTTGTTCTTGTTACCCGCGAGTCGCGTTATCAGTTCCAGCGCTTCGTTGAAGGCCGGCACTGTGTGCTCGAGGTTAATGATGTGGATTTTGTTGCGGGCACCAAAGATGTACCGGTCCATTTTTGGATTCCAGTAACGTGTTTGGTGACCGAAATGAGCGCCCGCCTGAAGCAGGTCACGCATGCTAACTTGCACTTGAGCCATAATAGTTACCTTGTATGGGTTAATCCTCCACATATCCCTGCCATCAAACCCCCCGAGCTCATAAAGCCGGACGGCACCCTGATCCAGGTGCTGATATGTGTGTGACGTTTTGGTTTTTCCTGCCCGTACCCCAGACTTCATCCTGAGGAAGTCAGTCCCGGAGCCAGCAAGAGGCGCGCTTTATACCACAACAGCAGCAGGGATAAAAGGGCCAGATGCCGAAGCGGCGCTGCGATAATATTCATTTGCACGCCGGATAGGGTAGAATACGCATCTTTCGACTCGACGCCGGGTTGAATCTAATTTTTTTTACTCATAGATATCAATAGGCTGGCGATGACAGTATCAATCAAAACTGCGGATGAAATAGACAAGATGCGCGTCGCTGGCCGTCTCACCGCAGAGGTCCTGGAAATGATAGCACCCCATGTCCAGGTGGGCGTTACCACGGGCGAGCTGGACCGTATTTGCCACCAGTATATTATCGAGATACAGAATGCCATACCCGCACCACTGAACTACCACGGCTTCCCTCGCTCCATTTGTACCTCGATCAATGACGTGGTCTGCCACGGTATCCCTTCAGACACGAAAAAATTAAAGAACACCGATATCGTAAATATTGATGTCACCGTGATCAAGGACGAATACCACGGAGACTCCAGCATCATGGTGCAGGTCGGTGATGTCGTGAGCCATGCCAACCGCCTGATTGAAGTCACTCAGGAATGCCTGTACCGGGGCATTGAACTGGTAAAACCCGGCGCCACGCTGGGTGATATTGGCCACGCGATTCAGCAGCATGCGGAAAAAAGCTATTACTCGGTGGTTCGCGAGTACTGCGGACACGGTATCGGCAAGGTCTTTCACGAGGAACCACAGGTTCTGCACTACGGCAAAAAAGGCGCCGGTATGGTGCTGGAACCCGGTATGATCTTCACCATTGAGCCGATGATCAATGCCGGGCGGCGCCATACCCGCTTAAATAAAGCAGATGGGTGGACCGTCACCACGCGTGATGGCCGCCTTTCAGCGCAGTGGGAGCACACCATACTGGTCACCGAAGACGGCCACGAAGTACTCACCCGTCGCAGTGACGAAATCGGACTGAGCCAATAGCAATGATCGTAGACGAGGTAGTGCTGCCAACGGACATGTTCAACATAGCCACGTTCAAGGACCAGTCCGAAGGCAAGAATGTGATTCAGAAATGCAAGAAGGCAATCGCCAGCGCCACCGAGTACCTGCACCAACAATTTCGCGATGGCGCACAGGCAAGTGACCTCATCCGACTGCGCGCCGCATTCATGGACGAACTGCTGGGTGCATTGTGGGACCAACAACACTGGGGCGCCTCTGAACTGGCGCTGGTCGCCGTCGGCGGGTATGGACGGGGTGAGCTGCATCCGCACTCGGATATCGATCTGCTGATCCTGCTGGGCGAAAACTGTGATGCCTGCAGGGAAATGCTGTCCAACTTCCTGACGCTGCTATGGGATGTCGGGCTCAATATCGGACACAGTGTTCGCAATATTGATGAATGCGTCGAACGCGCCGCGGGTGACATCACGATACTTACCAACCTGATGGAAGCCCGTGTCATTCGAGGTCGCGAACATTTAATGCAACAAGTACGTGAACTTACCGGGCCGGACAAAATGTGGTCTAGTCAGGACTTTTTTCAGGCAAAACTGGAAGAGCAAATAACCCGACATAAAAAGTTTGCTGATACCGAGTACAACCTCGAGCCCAACGTCAAAAGCTCACCGGGCGGTCTGCGTGACCTACAAATCATTGGCTGGATTGCCGAGCGGCACTTTGGCGTCGAATCGCTGGAAGAAATTACCGCCAAGGAATTCCTCAACTCAGAGGAAATGGCGATTCTCACAACAGGGCGCGATTTTATGTGGCAGGTGCGCTATGCACTGCACATGATTACCCATCGCGAGGAGGACCGGCTGTTGTTCGACCACCAGCGAGAACTCGCCGCTTTGTGGGGCTTTGAAGACGGCGACAAACTCGCGGTAGAGCAGTTCATGCAGACCTATTACCGCTGGGCACTGGCCCTGGGACAACTGAATGAAGTCCTCATCCAGAATTTCGACCAGGCGATACTGCATTGGGACAAGGAAGATGAGGTCAGCATGCTCAATGAGCGTTTCCAGGTCCGCAATGGCTATATTGAAGTGCGCGACGATGAACTGTTCAGTAAACTGCCCAATGCCCTACTGGAGGTATTCCTCCTGTGCGCGCAACACGAAGAAATTATCGGAATCACAGCACCCACGACACGCCTCATCCGCGATAACCGGCATTTTATAGACGACACGTTCCGGGCTGATGAGCAAAACAAACTCATGTTTCTGGAGATTCTACGCAGCCCTAACAAGATGACAAAGCAGCTACGGCGCATGACCAGCTATGGCATCCTCGGCGACTACCTGCCTGAGTTCGGTCGCATCATGGGCCAGATGCAACACGATTTGTTCCACACCTACACCGTTGACGCTCACACGCTGGAAGTCATCAAAAATGCCCGGCGCTTTCAGCTACCCGATATCGAGGATACATTCCCGGTATCCAGCCGCGTCGCGAGGCGACTGCGTAAGATTGAGCTGCTGTATATCGCTGCGCTGTATCACGATATTGGCAAGGGGCGAGGCGGTGATCACTCAGAACTTGGCTCGGTGGATGCAGAGCGCTTCTGCCAGAATCACGGGCTGGATCAAAAAGACAGTGCACTGGTCGTGTGGCTGGTCCGCAATCATCTGCTGATGTCGGCCGTGTCGCAACGCAAGGACATCTCAGATCCCGAGGTCATCCAGCAGTTCGCCGAGCACGTGGGTGATGAAGAGCACCTGGATTACCTGTTAACGCTGACGGTCGCGGACATTAATGGAACCAACCCCACGCTCTGGAACGCCTGGCGCGGCAGCCTGCTGCGCCAACTGTATACCGAAACCAGACGGGCGCTCCGCCGCGGACTGGATAATCCGGTCAACAAGCAAGTACTGGTAGAACAGGTACGCCAGACTTCTAAAGAGATTCTCGAGGGCCGCGGCTTCACCTCAGAAGAACTGGATGAATTGTGGCGCAGTCGAGGAGAAGATTATTTTCTGCGGGAGCGTATTGAAGATATCGCCTGGCACACAGAGGCTATTGCTAACCATCGTCACCGCGATATACCGCTGATAATGATTCGCCACGACGCCGAGTCAAGTGTCGCCAACACCACTCAAATATTTATTCACGCACGCAGCTCTGCGCAACTTTTCTCCCGCATTTGTGCCGGCCTGGAACATCTGGATCTCAGCGTACACGACGCCCGCATTTACGACGCCAACAACGGCATGAGTCTAGACACTTTTTTCGTCCTGGACTCCACTGGACAGCCGATCACCGATGACTACGCGCGGCTGGCACATATTAAGGAATACCTCGGTGAAATCCTGGGTAGCGACGCGGGAAAATTCGCTATAGCGGAACGGCGTACGCCCCGAAAAATGAAATCGTTTTCTATCCCCACCGAAACACGTATTTACGTAGACGAGATCAAGAATGTCTCTGTATTGGAAGTGTCTACTCCGGACAGGCCCGGCCTGCTGGCGAGAATTGGCAGGATTTTTGTGGCCTACAATATCGAACTGCAGGCAGCCAAAATTCAGACACTCGGTGAACGCGTCGAAGACGTATTCTTTATTACAGATGACCAACAACAAGCTATCACTGACGCACAATTGTGCAACGCTCTGCAGCGCACGATTTGCGATGAGCTTGACGAACAGGCAGCAGCATAGTGCACCCGAATCTGACACGCCTGGAACCCTACCCCTTCGCCAAGCTACAACAGCTGTTCAGCGACCTGACACCAGCGCCGGATAAAACCGCAATCGCGCTGTCTATCGGCGAACCGCAACACGCTTCGCCACAGTTTGTACTCGATGTCATTGCAGACAACCTGCACCGGCTCTCTAATTATCCGACGACTGCAGGCCTCCCTGAATTGCGCAGCACCATTGCCGACTGGTTGATGCGTCGCTACGCCTTGCTCGCGGTTGATCCGGACACTCAGGTGCTGCCGGTAAACGGCACCCGCGAAGCCCTCTTTTCCTTTGCTCAGGCCGCCGTTACACCGGGGCCAACAGCTCTGGTGATGACCCCTAACCCGTTCTACCAGATCTACGAGGGCGCGGCACTACTGGCCGGTGCGAGCCCGCATTTCATTAATTGCAGTCAAGCGTCAGGGCTATTACCGGACTTCGCCAGTGTGACCCCTGAGCAGTGGCAACAGTGTCAACTGCTGTATCTGTGTAGTCCCGGCAATCCCACGGGTGCCGTCATGTCGCTGTCGCAACTGCAGGATCTTATTCGACTTGCGCGCGAACACGATTTTATTATCGCCAGCGATGAGTGTTACTCGGAGATCTATTTCGATGAGGCTTCGCCCCCTCCCGGCTTATTGGAGGCCTGTGCTGCGCTGGGGGACGGGGACTTTCACAACTGTGTGGTGTTCCACAGCCTGTCCAAGCGCTCCAACCTGCCGGGCCTTCGCTCAGGCTTTGTGGCCGGCAATGCTGCAATACTGCGCTCTTTTCTTCAATACCGAACCTATCACGGCTGCGCCGTACCGATTCATCACCAGCTGGGCAGCATCGCGGCCTGGAGTGACGAAGAACACGTCAAAGCAAACCGGGCGCAATACCGTGAAAAATTTGCCGCCGTGCTCGCGGAATTTGAAGGGCATCTGTGCGTGACAGCGCCACAGGCCGGATTTTATCTGTGGCCCGAGACACCGATAAGCGATACAGAGTTCGCCCGCCAACTCTATGCGGGCGAGAATGTGATCGTGTTGCCGGGGCGCTTTCTGGCCCGCGAGTCAGGCGGCACTAATCCTGGTGAAAATCGGGCGCGGATGGCACTGGTCGCCACGACAGCGCATTGCGTAGAAGCCGCACAGCGTATCGTCCATCGTCTGAGCCTGTTATAGGATCAATTGTGCTGCTAGCTGAACGTGCCGATTGCATCCTGCATCGCCTACAGGAGCTGTATCCAGAAACCCCTGTGCCATTGGATCACAGTGATCCGTTCACACTATTGGTCGCAGTTCTACTCAGCGCCCAATGCACCGACGTGCGAGTCAACACAGTCACCCCCGCACTGTTCAAGCTCGCCGACAACCCGGTAGACATGGCGGCGCTTGAAGTGGCGCAGATCGCAGACATTATCCGTCCCTGCGGACTCTCACCGCAAAAATCAAAGGCTATCAAGCGCCTCAGTGAGATACTCCTTGAGGAATACGGTGGCGCCGTACCTGCTGATATGGCCGCTCTGGAGCGCCTGCCCGGGGTTGGTCACAAGACCGCCAGTGTCGTCATGTCCCAGGCCTTTGGGGTGCCTGCTTTCCCGGTGGACACGCATATACATCGTCTGGCACAACGCTGGGGACTGACCCGCGGCAAAAGTGTGGTGCAGACCGAGAGAGACCTGAAACGGCTGTTTCCCGAGGAATACTGGAACAGACTCCACCTGCAGATCATTTTTTATGGCCGCCAGTACTGTACGGCGCGTGGCTGCGACGGGCGTGTCTGCGAAATCTGCCGCACGTGTTACCCGAATCGCAAACACCCAAAGAATTGTCACAAGCCCTGATTAAACGTAGCCTGTCCCGCGCTACCCGGCTTTGCTATGATACCCAGCTACGGTTAACACGCTATCTACTGGAGTATTAGTGTGGTTACACTCTATGGCATCAAAAACTGCGACGCGGTAAAGAAGGCGCGAAAGTGGCTAGACTCACACAGTATCGACTACCAGTTTCACGACTTTCGTGAGGATGGCCTGGATCAGGATGCTGTGACCGCCTGGATAGAAGAGCTGGGCTGGCAAAACCTGCTTAATCGACGCAGCCAAAGCTGGAAAACGCTAAGTGAAGACGCGCGCGAAAACATGAATGACGAGGCGGCCCATAAAGCACTGCTGGCACACCCAATACTGATCAAGCGACCATTGCTGGATACCGGACATCAGCGCTATACCGGATTTTCTGCTGCAAACTATGCCAGAATTTTTAATGCACACACCCTCTGACAGGGCCTGTAACACACGATGGAGATAGTATGACTGATGGCGCATTTGCCTTTGGCCTGGGTGTAGGCACCCACAATAACAACGGAAACTGGCTGGAAATCTTTTTTCCTCAACCTCTACTTCATCCCGCACCATCTCTGGCAGCGGTGTTGGAGGGTTGCGAAAATGACCGCGCCCTGAGCTCAAATGAGCTGGCGGCAATGCAAGCAGCGCTCGCGGCAGCGGGCGAAAAAACGATGGCACAGCTGGCAGGACAGTTACTCGCAAGTGGCAGACCCGTCGTCGCCGTATTGCTGCAGGACGATACGCCAGCGGCTAATGTGCCGGAGGCGTATCTGAAGCTACACCTGCTGTCACACCGGCTGGTGAAACCGCATGGCACCAACCTGGAAGGTTTATTCGGCGTCCTGCCCAATGTGGCATGGACCAGCGAAGGTGCAATTGATCTGGATGAATTGCCCGCACGCCAGCTTGCCGCAAGATTGCGCGGTGAGGTACTGGAAGTCAGCTGTGTGGACAAATTTCCGAAGATGACTAATTACGTAGTACCGACAGGGGTTCGCATCGCCCACACCGCGCGTGTACGACTAGGCGCCTATCTGGGTGAGGGCACTACCATTATGCACGAGGGTTTCGTCAACTTTAATGCGGGTACGGAAGGCCCTGGCATGATTGAGGGGCGCATCTCTGCAGGTGTCATGGTCGGCAGCGGCTCAGATCTGGGTGGTGGGTGCTCAACAATCGGCACTCTCTCCGGCGGCGGTAATATCGTGATTTCAGTCGGCGAAAAATGCCTGATCGGTGCCAATGCGGGTATTGGCATTCCGCTGGGTGATCGCTGCACCGTGGAGGCAGGCCTGTTTGTTACCGCGGGCACCAAGGTCACTTTGATAGACGCCGATGGCATGCCGGTCGACACCGCCAAAGCACGCGACCTTGCCGGCAAGTCCGACCTGTTATTCCGCCGCAATTCCAGCACTGGCGCAGTGGAGTGCCTGACCAATCGCAGTGCCGTAGAACTGAACCAGCAACTGCACACACACAACTGAATTTACCAGCGAGTAAGCGACGTGGAAAAAACACTAGAACTTTGTTGCGAGCTGATCCGCCTCGCCTCGGTAACACCCGAGGATGCAGGCTGCCAAGCTTTCATGATAGAACGCCTGAATACGCTCGGATTCGAGTGCACTGAACTGCCGTTCGGTAAGGTGAGAAATTTTTGGGCCGAACGTGGCGCGCAGGGACCGCTGCTGGTATTTGCCGGACACACGGATGTGGTACCTACCGGCCTACTCAGCCAATGGGACTCCCCCCCCTTCGAACCTGCTGTGCGCAATGGCCTGCTGTACGGGCGCGGCAGCGCGGATATGAAGGGCAGTCTGGCAGCCATGCTGGTGGCCTGCGAGGAATTCGTGGCTGAGCACCCTGATCATCCCGGTCGTATTGGCTTCCTGATAACCTCCGACGAGGAAGGGCCGGCGGTTGATGGCACCGTCAGGGTGCTCGATTACCTGCATGAAAGGGGCCAATCAATAGACTGGTGCGTGGTGGGAGAGCCTTCCAGCTCAGAGTCTCTGGGCGACGTCATTAAGAATGGCCGCCGTGGTTCGCTGGGCGCAACACTGACGGTCCATGGCGTGCAGGGTCATATCGCCTACCCCCATCTGGCCGACAACCCCATCCACAGCATTCTCCCCGCGCTGCACGCGCTCACTTGTGAGTTATGGGACGAAGGCAATGAATTTTTTCCGCCTACATCAATGCAGGTTTCAAATATCAATGGCGGCACCGGCGCCACCAATATGATCCCTGGCGAGATCCAGGTGGTGTTCAATTTCCGCTTCTCTACCGAGGTGACCGAGAGGGAACTACGCGAGCGCACAGAAGCTATATTGCGGCAACACCCGCTGGAATACACCATCGATTGGCAACTGAGCGGCCAGCCATTCCTGACGCCCAGCGGCGCCCTGGTGGACGCGACCATTGCCGCTATCCGCGACATTACCGGTCAGTCCCCCGAGCTTTCAACCGCTGGCGGCACCTCTGACGGCCGCTTTATTGCGCCCACAGGGGCCCAGTTAGTAGAAGTTGGTCCGAGCAATGCCAGTATTCACAAAGTTAATGAACACGTTCTGGCGGCCGATCTCCCGCAGTTGTCGGCGATCTATAAAGGCATAATGATCCGCTTGTTAATGCAGACTGTCTAATTGCTGCTGTAAGCCCATTCGCGCCACATTGCGGTTGTCCTCTCCAGGCACAACGAGCACGTCGCCCGAGCCCAACGCGCCAAGACTGACCGCTACCACGGCCTCAGCCGTCATCCACATCTGCTCGGGAATCCGCTTGAGATCAAAGTCCTCTTGCGCCATCGAATCGTGGAATTCCGTCCGCGTAAAACCAGGACTGAGTGCCTGCACTTCAATTCCGCTGCCCGCCAGCTCCATCTGCAGGGCCTGGGAATAGTAGTTGAGAAAGGCTTTGGAAGCGCCATACACCGCCATACCTTCGCCGGAAACGAAGGACCCCACAGAGGAGACATTGATGATCGTCCCACCACCCAGCTCGCGCATGTAAGGTATCGCTGCGCGACACAGCGTGATGCTGGTATCGATATGCAGGTTTACCATTGATCGCTGACTCTCGATTGCCGAGGTTTCGAAACTCCCGAGGGCGCCGAACCCGGCATTATTGACCAGATACGCGACTGGACCCTGCTGACGAATAGCCTCCATTGCCCTGGCTACGCCCTCAATGCTTTCAAGATCGGCTTCGACGCAGTGCATTTCCACGGTACCAGCTAGTTCATCGGCCAGAGTCTCCAGTCTCTCTTTGCGTCTAGCCACAGCAATGATGACATCACAGCGCGCCGCCAGCTGCCGACAAAACTCGGCGCCAAGCCCTGAGGAGGCGCCGGTGATCAACGCTGTTACTTTTTTTCCTGACATGAATTCTCCGGATTTAGTCGAAATGCAAAATAAAGTACTACCGATCGCTAGTTTGTGTAAGAGATCACGCCAGCTTGCGATGAACATACACGTCATAGCGCACTGACTTCCCGCTGATGATATGAGACGGCTGCTGCGCCGCGAGAACAGGCGCTTTGGCCGGGCGCTTGACCACAACCCGGGCGGTATCTTGCTGCAGGGCCCACAGCAACACCGCATCGGCATCCTGTGGATCGTTAGAGCGCTCCAGCAATGTTTGGAACAACGCCATCTCCTTCTTGACCGCTGCGCTTTTCCGGCGCTGTGGGAACATCGGGTCGAGGTAGATGACATCTACAGCCTGCAGGCGCCCGGGTGGCATCTCGCGGGCATCGAGAGCACACAGGCTCATTCGTTTTACAACGCCTGCCAGCCAGGGGTCACCACTACCTACTGCGGCGAGTAAACCGCAGCGCAGCAATTCCGCGATAACTGGCTCCCGTTCGCAGAGCAACACCTCGCAACCCTGATCGGCAAGCACAAAGGCGTCTGTACCCAGCCCTGCTGTCGCATCCAGCACCCGCAAAGCCAATTTCTTGTCCTGCCCGACGGCTCTGCCCAGCATCTCCCTTGCCCCGGAATTGCGGCGGTGGCGCATTCTGGCACTGCCAAAATTCACAGCCACGGCCCCCGGTGCACCGGGCCCCGTGCGCTGCAGGCGAATAGCACCATTTTCGACAATCAGAACAGCCTCTACAGCGCTACAATTTACAGGATCGATGCCGGCGGCCAGCAGCGGCAAGTCAAGTTGCTGCGCCAGTTTGGCCGCGTGCGCATCATCTGCTGCAGCGGCCGGCAGCAGCGCCAGCTCAGACTGTCGGGCTGAAATGTGCAATGGGTAAAGCGATGACCATCAGTTTCTATCGCTCTTCAACATTGCCACCAGATCTCGGCAATTTTCCCGGATCGCATCCATGTAGAGGTGGCGCCCCTCAAAATGGTCTGCCGCATAGCGGTGCACACTATTGAAATGGCCATCCAGGCGCTCATCGATTGCAGCTCGCATGAATTCGGGTGTCTGATCCAATAATTGCTCAGGCGTACGGTATATAGCGCCCTTATAGGCGCCATCTCTCTCTTCGCCGGCCAAACCTCCGGCGGCAAATTCCTCGTACAGGAATTCCCGACACTTTTGTGCGTACTCGACATCGGCCATCTGCGCGATGAGGTCCGCAGTCCCCAACAATTTCCCCAGCAGGTGCTCCTGTTCACTTGCTACCGTCACATCGCGAGGGTCAATTTCATAGCCGGTAAAGTGCAAAATGCGTGAACACGGCCCAACCATAAAATCCAGCCCGACGGATGGTAGGTAGTCGGTGACAAAACGAATGCCGCGACTCACGTGCACGCGCGTGTAAGCCGCGCCATTTTTGTGCCGGCTATCCCGCGTTCGCCTGATGTAGCCAGCGTCATGGAACAGTGCCGCCGCGATACCCGTCATAGCCATCTCCGGACCCAATGCTTCACCCGGCGGATGGCTGCGTTCATAGCCGTCGAGCAGACGAGCCATTGCCAGCGTCACATCAAGCACATGCTGCGTATTGTGGTAACGGACATCGCAGGCCCGGTAACCGGGATAAGACCCACTATAAAGTCGATTAAAGTCGCGAAACAACACTGCCAGCACAGACAGGTCGGCCCCCGGGTAGCGCACCGTCAATATACGTGTGACGGCATCGGCGACCCTCACCGGGTCAGATACATCGACCGTATTACTAACATCCATGTGGCCTGCTCGCTGAAAATTCACCATAACGAACTCAGTCCTCGGTGATAGTCTTGGGCACGGTTTTTTTGAGCAAACCGGCTAAATCGTCGAACAGCTCTTCCGCGCTGGGTGCGGCATCGACGGTTTGACCTGATCGTTTTTCGCTTGTTTTTGTGGTGCCACGGCTTGGCAATTCATCCTGATCCAGTCCCAACGACAGATTTTTACCCGCCAGGTCAATATCAATCTGAAGGTTATAGCAGCACCGTGACATACCGTGTTTGTCGACAATACGAAAGCGCCGCGGCCGTGACCCGCCATCGGTGCCCACGCCCTCTGTCAAACGGCATGAAATGGCGTCAATTCTCTTACCCGAGAGTAGGATGCCCCGCATGGAAGGCAGCATCCGGGAACAGGCATTGATAAACGTCACAGCGGATACCGCAGTAATCGACTTGACGGTGCTGGTCCCCCAGCGCGCCGGTTCGCAGTGGAATTCCCCAATCAACACCTGATTGGCCTGCGCCATATCCAGCATACGGGCCAAATCGATAGTGACATCGCCGACGATGTAACTGAACACCGAGGGATTAACACCCTCCGCCTGGTACAACTCGTAGTGACCTCCGATGTGATAGCCGGTACGAATCACCGGCACAGTGTGGCCCTTTGATGCCACCTGGGCCACTGTGTTATCGGCCACTACCAGCAACATAAATACGAATAAATCCTGGCTGGCACTGGGGCTGAAGTCGCGATTCCAGACATAGTAACCATCGCCAGTGGTGGTGCGCGCAAAATTGATCTCTATGCCCTGCGCCAGCAACTTGTTATAAGCAGAGTTAAGAGAGTACGACAGACTATTGAGCTGACTCGCCTGCTCAAAGGCCGTGTAGAGTGAGAAGTCGACAATATCGAAGAGTATGACAGCGCGGTTTTCGACATAACTGAGGCCGTAACGTTTTATGACATGCTCCACCGCGTCCAGCACCTGGGGCTCTTCTGACAGCGCCGACTCGAGCTTTATGAAGGTGGGAGAGACATCCAGACGCGCACTGACCGCGAACAACGCTTCCCGCTTTTTACGCCGCTCCCCTGAAATCAGCTCACGGATAAAGGCCTCATTACCCCCGCTTTCATCCGTGCTGGTAGTTCCGCCGTCGGCGCAGTAGTTGCCGAGAAAATAGTGTGGTACAAAAATCACCAACACGCCGCGTTCGTCGGAACTCCAGCACAAAACGATGTTCTGGCCCATACGCCACTGCCTGCGCAGCGTCGTTTCCAACGCCTTGAGATTACCGCGCTGTACGATACTGATCGCATTGGACATCTCAGCGCTGTCGTCTACCCCATTCCCCTCGCCGGGCACTGGCCGCCCTGACCTGCCTTTGTCACTGGATGTTGGCATTCTAAAATAGGCCCCCATAGACTCAAAGTTGTAGTGAAGTAGATCACGACTACTGGCATTATAGGTGTCTGTTGACCTGGTAGTCACGTTTGAACGATTTGATACCGTCACATTTTATCATTCCAAGGGTTAAGAAGGAGCACCTGTCATGCCCCACCACCTGATTTCCCTGTTCATTATTCCAGTGTATGTCCTGCTCGGCGCCTGCCAGGGTTACGACGTCAAGGTCAACGAAAAAGTTGTCTACGCACCCACCCCACTGTTTCGCGATTACACCGTGCCAGACCCGGGGTTAAACGGCTGTCTCGAACAGGTCATCAATGATGATGTCGTCACCAAAGCGCAGCAGATGACTACCCTGGACTGCAGCTTTGCGGGCATCGAAAGCCTCGAGGGCCTGGCCGTATTCGACGGTCTCACTGTGCTGCGTCTGTCCGCCAACAGCGTTCGCAATCTGGTCGAACTCACCACAATCACGACATTGGAGGCCTTGTATCTGGACGACAACCAGATAGTAGACCCGGTGCCACTGGGCCAATTACCCGCCCTGCGCCATCTGGACCTGTCTGGCAACCCCAAACTCCAGTGCCCACGCCCCAAAAGCCTTGCTCAGGTGACGACCGTGATACTGCCCAAGCACTGTCTCTGACCAACCGCCAGACGCGCCGCCAAAACGTCGCAATACCGCAGGCTAGCGCAAGCGGTGCTGAAGGAAAAGCCCAGCCTGCAAATTGCCGACAGGAACGAGAGGGAATTCACAGTTTTTGTAAAAAGGCTAAACGCGGGGCTAGCTAATTCAGGCCCCGGCCAAATCGAGCCAGTCAAAACCGCCCGACTGCTCGGCAAAAATCACGCGCTCCAGACTGCCCAGAACCGACAGTAACGCGCGCTCAGCTTGCGAACGGCTATTATTTTTTTCACTGATATGAGCCACCACCAGATGGCGCAATTGCGCACCGTCAATCTGCTGCAATAATTCGGCGGCCTGCAGGTTATTGAGATGCCCCCAGTCACCCCCAACCCGGCGCTTCAGGTGCGCGGGGTATGGCCCATCCAACAACATCGGAAGATCGTGATTGAACTCCAACAGCAGGCTGTGGCAGGAGCGAAAATTGTCGATGACATGGGGGGTGATGCTCCCCAGATCGGTGAGCACGCCCAACGTATGCTGACCACAACTCAGCCGGTACTGGCAGGGTTCCACCGCGTCATGTGGAACAGCCACGGCCTTAATTGACAGATTGCCGATGACCAGTGTGTCTCCACAGTTAAACAGGCGCTGCTCGTAACCGCCGTCGCAACGACCGGTACTGAAGGTTCCATGGGTCAGGTATATAGGAATCTGAAATTTTCGGGACAGCGCCGCGACACCGCTGCTATGATCGGAATGCTCGTGGGTCACCAAAATGGCGTCCAGCTGCTGCGGGTCAACATTGAGCCGAGCCATACGCCGCACGGTCTCGCGCAGGGAAAAGCCGCAGTCAATCATGACCAGCGTATCCCCGGATCGTACCAGCGTAGCGTTGCCTTTGCTCCCCGAACCCAGAGAGGCGAACTGCACTAGTAAGACACCTCAACCATCACTGCTTAATCAATATTACCCTTGATCAGGGACAGCAACTGCTGACCATCACGATTATCGAACGGCATATTTGCATCCTGTGGTCGCAATGTAATACTCACTGCTCGCTCTGAGAGTGCTTGCACAAAGATCACAAAACTCTGTCCGACCAGCGGCTGGGGATCATCGTTATTCCACAGAGAACCCCACCATCCTTCTTGTTTGGCCTCGTCTTCGCCCGTGAATAGCAGGTAGTAGCTACCACTACTGCGATCCTTATCGGTTATTTGAAAAGACGACTCCTCCAGTGCTCGCCCCAGGGACGCCCAGGCGCGATCAAACGGCAGTTCCAGCTCCAGGTAGCTGGCGCCCTCCGGCGTCTCGAGCAGTGAGATTTTACCACCGGCGCTAATACCCTGTTCGGCAATCATAGAGACCGGCGCAGAGTCGGCACTGTCGGCCAGAAATTGCGAGACCGCCTGCAGCATTTCAGCCGCCTGAGCGGGATCATCCGATTTGACGGGCCACGGGTTGGCTCCCCCCGATTGCTGCATCTGCACTACATGCAGCTCACTGGTGCCGCGCTGGACTCCCTGCTCGATACGAAACTGAAAACGGCTAGTCAGGCGCTCGTCCTCAACCGTCACCCAATTGGTTTCCATGATGCCGGCCTGGGCATCGGCACGCGCCACTTGCATACCGGAGGCCGACATGAAGTTGCGCACCTGCGGCCACACCTGCCCGGGCGCAATTCCGATCAGGGCCCAACTTGCATCACCCAGCTTCTGAATACGAACCACTTCTGAACCCGCTCCGGCGGACAGCGGTGTTGGCCGGGGCACTTCGAACTCACCCTGTGACAGGAATTTATCTTCAACCGGCGGAATCACATACATCTCGCGCAGCGGCACGCTGTTCATGCCAGCAGGCACCGTGATAGGCGCCAGTTCAGGCGCTGCCTTGTAATCTTCGGAGCGGTCGCGAAAAATACCATCATCGCTAAATATATAGCCGCAACCGGTGCCCGAGAGCATCAGGGCACTAGCCAATACAGCTTGCACGACACTGTTGCGCATCACCATCAAACTCCTGCAGTATCAAGGGCATCAATAACCTGGGCGTGATACCGCTCATCCAGATTCGTCAGGGGCAGGCGTATCCCCTCCCCGATCAGGCCACGCTGGCACAGTGCCCACTTGACGGGTATGGGGTTCGGTTCCAAAAACAAGGCTATATTTAGCGGCGCCAGACGGGCATTGATTGCCTCGGCCTCAACGCGTTTCCCCGCCAGCGCCAGCGCACAAAGCTGCGCCATCAGTGCAGGCGCCACATTGGCCGTGACAGAGACATTACCACTGCCGCCAGCGAGCATCAGCTCCATCGCCGTTGGGTCATCACCAGAGTAGATCGCGATCGCCTCGCCACAGCGTTGAATCAATTCCATACCGCGCGCTCGATCGCCGGTAGCATCTTTGATACCGACAATGTTATCCAACTCGGCCAGGCGAACAACGGTATCGTTACTCATATCGACAGCTGTGCGGCTCGGCACATTATAAAGTATCTGGGGCACCGCCACAGCGTAGTTGACGGCCTTGAAATGCTCGTACAAGCCGCGCTGCGTTGGGCGATTGTAATAGGGTGTCACCAACAGGCAGGCAGCGACCCCTGCTGTAGCGGCCGCCTCAGTTAGCTCAATCGCCTCCCAGGTAGAGTTGGCACCCGTCCCCGCCACCACGGGGAGTCGCCCAGCGCAGTACTTGACACAGAACTGGATGACGTCACAGTGTTCAGGCACATTGAGTGTAGCGCTTTCGCCGGTTGTACCCACTGCACAAATCGCAGCAGTCCCCGACGCCAGATGTAAATCCAGAAGCCGTTCCAGCGCCATCCAATCGACACTGCCATCGGCGCGCATAGGTGT
The DNA here is from genome assembly GCA_963934845.1 of uncultured Halioglobus sp. Taxonomy (GTDB): domain Bacteria; phylum Pseudomonadota; class Gammaproteobacteria; order Pseudomonadales; family Halieaceae; genus Marimicrobium. Next base: position 88,602 of record CAWWAG010000002.1, read on the forward strand.
AACCAGAGCGACAATACTGCCGGTAATCATTGAGTGTCTCCGCATTATGAGTAGTAGGGCACAGGTCTACTACCCGCACTCGCCAGGGGAATGCCGGTCATTATCCATGCCAGCGGCAGGATAACAACCTTGTAGGTTAAAATGAGCGCAGCGGGGATACTGTTCCTCGTGAATGCAGCAACTTTGGAAGGAGGAACTATGACCACTAAGAATATGATTCGAGTCGCCCTGTTACTCTGCGGCTGGTGGCTCTGTGGCGTGAGCGTGGCCGAGGAGCCTGTCGTCATCATCGGCGAGCTGTCCAAGACAGATCTACAATTTATGCAGCAGCAACGGCAAAGTATGCAGGATCTGGCCGCGCTGAATCTAGGCAGGCAATTCAGCGGTGACAAAGATCGCGATCTGGAGCTGCTGCAAACTCTGCTGGACAAGCAACTGGTGAGCGCCGATCAAGTACAGCAACTACAAGCTCTGGGCGTCATACTGGGTGACCTGCTAGCGGCAGATCTGGGCATGCACTGGGTGATCTACGAGGATCGCGCGGGGCGTAGTCGCGCTCTGCGCTATGCACAGAGCGAGAACTATCTGTTCCCCATCACCATGATCGCCAGGCGTCGGGAAGTCGGCAACCAGACCTCCGTAGCAGACATTTACCAGAAAGCTTACGACATCATCGACCAGAGCCGTCCGGTACTGCCATTTCAGTAGTGCATGGTATTTGCGTGAAGCAGCCAGTACACTTACCGTTTTTGGAATAGTCAGCGATGCTGCATGAGCTCAAGGCCACCTGAGTACACTTTATACGACAGCGGTCCAGATACCGCAGAACTGATGCTCAGCGGTGACTGGCAGCAGGGACAACGCCCGGCACGTTTCAGCCGCGCAAAATCCGATCTGGGGAGCCGTCACCTCATTCATCTGACGGCCGATGGCTCTGCACTGGGTGAATGGGATTCCGTGCTGATGGGTTTCCTGCTGCAATGCCATGATTATTGCAACGCCCAAGGGATTGCATTTGAAGTTCGCGATATGCCCCACGGTGTCGAGCAGCTACTCGCAGTTGCCACCGCGGTAGAAGCACGCCCGGCAGACGCGCACAAGAGTTCTTCCTGGCTGTCCCATCTCGATCCCCAATTGCTGGTGCGCGAACTCTGGCAACACCTCAAGGAATCCCTTGCATTCACCGGTGAGGTGACGATCGCCCTGATGCGTCTGGTCACCGGCAGGGCAAACACACGCTTTGTCGACTTCAAGAATTTTTGCTATCAAGCCGGTCCACACGCCTTTGGTATTATCAGTCTGACCAGTGTTCTGGTGGGTATGATTCTGGCTTATCTGGGTGCTGTGCAGTTGAAACAATTTGGCGCTGAAATTTACGTCGCGAACCTGGTAGTGATCGGCATGCTGCGAGAAATGGGCGTATTGATGACAGCCGTAGTGATGGCTGGCCGCACCGGTGCCGCCTATGCCGCCCAGCTGGGAACGATGCAGACCAACGAAGAGATTGACGCGATCACTACTATGGGGATTTCCCCGGTCGAGTTTCTGGTGCTACCGCGCATGCTGGCGCTGATAGTAATCATGCCGCTGCTGACACTGTATGCCGACCTGCTGGGTATTGTTGGTGGCGGCATCGTGGCGGGCGGTATGGGTATCGCACCGATTCAATACATCATCCAGGGGGAGACCGCGCTGAGCTTTTCCCATATTGCTGTCGGCCTCTTTAAAGCGCTGGTGTTTGCCGTCCTTATTGCCGTTGCCGGCTGCCGCGCCGGTATCAGTTCTGGCAGGAGCTCCGCCGCTGTGGGCCAGGCCGCGACGAACGCGGTCGTCACCGCTATTGTCTACCTGATTGTCGCGGATGCTGCGATCAACATCATTTTTCAGCAGTTGAAAATATGACTGATGGCATTGCACAGACCCCGCTCATCGAGATCCGTGATCTCACTATGGCCTATGGTACTTCTGTGATTCAGCGCGATCTCAGTTTTAGCATTAACCAGGGCGATATCTTCGTGATCATGGGCGGCAGCGGCTGTGGCAAAAGCACACTGTTGAAACATATGCTGGGGCTGCTGCGGCCCAGCCAAGGCGACATTTTGTACAGCGGCAACAGTTTTTTACAGGCAAGCGACAGCCAACAAGGTGCCATGCGTCAACGCTGGGGTATCACTTATCAAACCGGCGGCCTGTTTAGCGCGATGACCCTGGCTGAGAACATCACGCTCCCACTGGAGCTCTACACACGCTACACCGCTGCCGAGATCACGGATATCGTCGCCTACAAACTGGCATTGGTGGGTCTCGCCGGCTATCAGTCGTACTACCCATCGGAGATCAGTGGCGGCATGCAGAAGCGCGCCGCTTTGGCGCGTGCGATTGCACTGAATCCGGAAATCCTGTTTTTCGACGAACCGTCCGCTGGGCTGGACCCCATCAGCTCCCGCCTGTTGGATGAGCTGATCGCACAGATCAAGGAATCCATGGGTGCCACTGTCGTCATGGTGACTCACGAGCTGCCCAGCATTTTCGCGATCGCCAATAATTCGGTATACCTGGATAATATCAGCCACACCATGATCGCATACGGCAACCCCACTGATCTGCGCGACCACAGTAACGAGCCGGTGGTGCGGCAATTCCTGACACGCAGTGCCGCAGCCGCCATTGAGGACAAACCATGAGTGAAAAACAGCAAACCGTGGCCATCGGCGCCTTCGTCATCGGCGCGAGCCTGATCGCACTCGTCACCGTGATCTATCTGCTGGGATCCGGCTTCGGTAAGAAAGAAAAAGTCGTTATGGTATTCGACGGCTCAGTGAAAGGGCTGAACGTCGGCGCGCCAATGGCCCTGCGCGGCGTAAAAGTCGGTGAGGTGACCGATATTAACCTGATTCTTGACTCTGCAAAGACCAACGTCATCATGCAGATAGAAGCGAATTTTGATACCAAAAATATTCACCGAAAAGGTATCGCTGATACCAACCTCACGGAAGAACTGATCTCTCGGGGCCTGCGCGCGCAGCTCAACAGCCAGAGCCTGCTAACCGGATTACTGTATATCGAACTCGATTTTTACCCCGAGAGTGCACTCAACCTGGTCGATATTGATTCATCCTACCTCCAGCTTCCCACGATCCCCACCAACCTGGAACGCATTACCAAGAAGCTGGAGGATCTGGATATCTCCAAGCTCACTGACGAGTTGGAAAGTATCAGCAACGGCGTGAATACCCTGATAAGTAGCAAAGAATTTCAGGACTTACCGGCGCACCTGACGAGTGCCCTCGATTCCGTGCGCGAGCTGAGTACGCAGATGCGGGACCAATTGGCTAGCACTGGCCCCAAACTGAATACCGTACTGGACGAGACTGCTGCCACCGTGGCGACTGCGAACACCGAGTTACCCAAGCTCGCGACACTCGTCGAAGAAAACCTGAAATCACTGGATAACGCGATCAACGCCGTCGAACAGGGCATGACGGGGATCGATGGGCTGGTATCGCCAGATTCAGCGACGCTGTACCAATTGAACATGGCCTTGCAGGAGATGACCCGCGCCGGCAGATCTTTGCAATCGCTGGCGAACACACTGGAAGCACAGCCCGAGTCACTGATTCGAGGCAAAACCGGAGCCAAGCAATGAATAAAAGAATACTATCACTGACCCCGGCGCTAGTCCTGGTGTTGCTTCTGGCAGGCTGTGGCAGCAGCCCGGCCAACAATTACTACCTGCTGTCCGCCCATGAATTCCCCGCCGCAGGTGGTGAGACGCCTTCTATTGGTGTCGGGCCCATTGTCGTTCCCGAATACCTGAGCCGCGAGAGTATGGTGCACAACCGCACGGGCAATACCCTGCAAGTTGCCAGCCTGGACCTGTGGGCCGAGCCTCTGGTCGACGGGATTCAACGCGTGATGGTGCTCAATCTGGCGGGGTTGTTGAACACCCAGGACGTACAATTTTTCCCGTGGCACCGCAAGCGTGCACCAGAGTATGGTGTGAAGGTTAATCTGTTGCAGTTGGAAGCTAACGGGCAGCAAGTTCTACTCACTGCGCAGTGGCTGATTTACCGCCCGGGCAGCGCAACAACCGTGCAGCGCCGCATCAGTCGCCTCCAGTCAACGCTGGCGGCGGGCACCCTTGAAGGTGACCAGGTTGCCGCTGCCTATAGCGATCTGCTCTACCAACTCAGTGAAATTATTGCCGTGGCCGTCACCTCTGATCGCAGCAGTGCTAGCGAAACTAAAAAACAGTAGCCGCCTCATTCTAAAGTTTAAGTCTGGGGACGGAGGAAGATGTGGCCGGTGCCCATCAGTGGGACCATGTGGCGACAGGACGTCGCCACCAGTAGTCAATTTTCAACGCACTAAAAATCGTCTGGGCGCAACATGGCATCGGAGCCGCCATCCACGAAAAACATCGATCCGCACACATAGCTCGCTTCATCACTCAGCATGAAACGCATCACATTGGCGATATCGGCGGGCTGGGCGGACCTGCCTACAGGGACCGTATCAGCAAACTCTTTCATCACACTACCGAGTTCGGCATCGGCGTAGACGCGCTCGGTGAGCGGTGTCATGGTGATGCCTGGTGCCACTGCGTTCAGGCGAATTCCGGCCGCCGCATACTCCACCACATGGCGACGCATCCACAGGGTCACTGCGTGTTTGGAACCGGCATAGGCGGAGTGGCCGTCGCGGCAATCAATTTCAGTGCAGGCCGCGTCCTCATTCCCCGCCAGACACGACTGGATATAGGAATCGTCGCTCTGAATCATGGGTGCAGAGTTTGACGAGACGAATAGCACGCTACCCTTTTTCTTCTCCAGTGAGGCGCGCAACCCTTCCACCGTGGCGATCACGGCAAAGTAGTTAACCTTGGCAACCAGCGACAAGGGCTTGGCCACTGGCGGCAAGCCCGCACAGGGAATGAAGCCATCGAGACCATCCGGTGCCAGCGCTTTCACACCGTCTATCGCAGTCTGTCGCCCCTCTGCGGTGGACAGGTCGGCGAGAATATCGCCCTCCTTGATATCCACCGAAATCACCTTGTGACCCGCGTCCAGCAATTGCCTTTTTAGTTCCGCGCCAATACCTGTCGCGCCGCCTGTCATTGCATATGTCCGCATAGTCGTTTCCACTGTGTGTTATTGCTTGATTATTGATACTGAACAGTGCCTGGAGTTTCTACCAGTGTCACCCGCAGCAGAATGTGCCCATCGGCCAATTTTTAATACCGCACGCACTACTTTCTGGATCTAGCGGGGCAATACGATTTTTTCACCGACCCCGACCAGCGTCTGAGGATCCTTATTGCGGACGTTGCCCACGGAGTGCGCCAGGGGTTTGAGCAGTAGCGGCGTCTTCAATTCGCTGCGAAAAATAGAGGCGTCCGGGGCAATGGCCTGACGGTTGTCCAGCCACAGGGCTACCATGGCGGGCAAGTTGATCCGGGTGCTCCCGGACTACAATGCGGCGGCGATAGATCTGTGGCTGGTCAGCCACAAAGAACTGGGGCACAGTGCCCGCATCCGCACTACCTACGACTATATTGACCAGCGCGCGCGGGCTGACGCCGACCTGTTCGAGCGCGGCGCGCGGTGGACTTCGGGATAGGTGACAAGCTTGACGGTCAGGCGTCGGGTGCTGAACAAGCTACGATTGATGACAAATTTCGAGATTAAGCCCCCCGAGAAATGAAGTACCGTGAAACCACGAAAAAGGTCATCCAAAGCCGCTGCTCGCGCTGCCAGACCGGATACTCTCACGTAATTCAATTGCAAACGAACAACCAGTCTTCGCCCGTAATGCTGCAAGCACAGGTGTGCCATAGTAGACCCACCTCAGCTAGTCCACGCACCGGCAAATGTGCGCTTGCCTGTGTCCGCCGAGCAGTAGTACCCTATCGAATGTTTTTTTCGGGAGTTAACCATGAGCGAAAAACCACAGGTCCCCGCCATTGAAGGCTGGCACACCATGGCGGCGAAACCGCATCTGATCGGCACGCAGTGCGAGAGTTGCGGCACGTACTTTTTCCCCAAGCAAAATGACTACTGCCGCAACCCACAGTGCGAAAGTACCGATTTTCGCGAAGTGGAGTTAAGCCGCACCGGCCAAATCTGGAGTTACACCAACGCCTGTTACAAGCCGCCTGCACCGTTTATCGCACATGAGCCGTTCGAGCCTTACGCTATCGCTGCAGTCCAACTGGAGAAGGAGCAAATGGTGGTGCTTGGGCAGGTGATCGAGGGCGTAAATGTAGAGGACCTAAAAGTCGGCATGCCGATGGAACTGGTGCTGGAAGCGCTGCACGAAACCGACGACGACATCAAAGTCACCTGGAAGTGGCAACCCCTGGCGCAGTAGACGCCAACTGAATATGGAGCAAACAATATGTCCAAAGAAATTGCCATTCTCGGCGTCGGCATGCACCCCTGGGGCAAGTGGGGCCATAATTTTGTGCAGTACGGCGTAGCCGCCGCGCGTGAAGCGCTGGCCGACGCAGATATCCCCTGGCAGGACATCACCTATGTCTCTGGCGGTGCCACCATACGCAATGGCTATCCGGGCTTTGTGGCGGGTTCCACCTTCGCACAGGCGTTGGGCTGGCAGGGCGCGGAAGTCAATACCTCTTACGCTGCCTGTGCATCCGGCTCGCAAGCACTAGCGGCAGCGCGCAACAAAATCCTTGCCGGTGAATGCGAAGTCGCGCTGGTAGTGGGTGCCGACACCACCCCCAAGGGCTTTCTGGCACCTGCTGGTGGCTATCGCCCGGAAGACCCGGATTGGGTGCGGTTCTATCTTGGTATTACCAACCCGACGTATTTCGCCCTGTATGCCAGACGCCGCATGGATCTCTACGGCGATACGCTGGCAGATTTCGCCGCGGTCAAGGTCAAGAACTCTTTGATCGGTAGCAAAAACCCGCGGGCGCGTTACCGCAGATGTTTTAGCGCCGAGGACGTCGCCGCATCGGCCATGGTCGCCGACCCCCTGCGCCTGATGGATATCTGCGCTACCAGTGACGGCGGCGCAGCGATCATCGTATCCAGCCTGGAATACGCCCGTAAAATAGGTAAGGCCAATACACCGCGGGTAGCGGCGATTTCCCTCGTAACGCCGACCTTCGCCAGTAGCGTTTTGGAAATGCCCGATATCGCCACTGATTCAGCTGCTGCTGAAGGTGTGGCGGCGCAGGCTTACCGCGCTAGCCTGCCCGTTAAAGCTTATGAAGAAGCGGGCATTGGGCCGTTGGACGTCGACCTGGCCGAGGTCTACGACCTGTCTACCGCGCTGGAACTGGACTGGATTGAAGATTTGCAACTGGCACCGAGAGGCGAGGCAGCTGCGCTGTTGCGCGCCGGCGACACGGCTCTGGGCGGCAAAATACCGGTGAATGTCTCCGGTGGTCTGGCCTGCTTCGGTGAAGCCGTGCCAGCCCAGGCGCTGGCCCAGGTCTGTGAATTGACCTGGCAGCTGCGTGGTCAGGCCGGTGATCGGCAAGTGCAGGGCGCGAAAGTCGGAATTACCGCTAATCAGGGACTATTTGGCCACGGCAGTTCAGTTATCATCAAGAAGTGAGATAACCGGGCCCGCTTCAGGGCTCGCGCACCGAAGCCTGTTTGAGGAAGGCGATCAGGTCAGCCCGCTGCTGCGCATCGGGCGCGCCCAGGCTCATCATTGAAGAGTCCGGAAACATCGCCATCGGGTTTTCCAGCCACACAAACATTAACTCGGGTGTCCAGACAAACTGGGCTGTTTTAAACACCTGCGAGTAATACGCAAACTCAGGTTGCTTGCCAACCACTTTGCCAAATATCCGGTGTAGATTCGGGCCATTATTGTGCCCCATGATGGCCTCGGCGTAATGGCAGGTGCGGCAGGGAGCAAAGACCAATCTGCCCCTCGCGGGATCCCCTGTTGGCATCACCTGTTGCGCAGACAATGGCGCGACGGGAAACAAAAGACCCCAGCCCAGTACGATTACCACCAGCAGGTGCTTCATCCCCGAACCTCCAGATCCGCTGCGACCGCACGACCGGCGCGGCGACCAAAAAAGGTGCAGTCGCCCACAGATAAACCACTGGCAATGTAAGGCGCCATTGGAATCCCGGCGGTGTTGCGTCCGGCGGCGTATAAACCCGGAATCATCTCCCCGAAGCTGTTGAGCACCTGCCCGTCGACGGTAGTATGCAATCCACCGAAGGTGTGCGCAGGAAAGAAGGCCTGTTTCGCGGACAGATCCCACGCTTTGTAAGGAGGCCCCTGCAGCGGCCGCAAATACGCCCGACTTTTGCGAAACATCGGGTCCTCACCGTTGGCAGCGTGCAGATTGTAGTAGGCCACAGTTTGTTGCAATGCCCCTTTCGGGAATTCCAACTGCGCGGCGATGTCACCGATGGTATTAGCCTCAGCCACCGGCAGAAAGTTATCCTGGTGAAAGGCGTAACTGCTGTCGCGATCGGTAATCAGCCAGGCTCGACCCTGCTGATGATACGCGATGGCATCCCCCAACACACCGTGATAGGACTCCTCTGAAATAAAACGCTGCCCCGATGTATTCACCAAAATGCCGGACAGTACATATTCAGGCGGGTAGATGGGCGCGATAACAAACCCTTCATTCATCCGCAGCGCCGCTGCACCGACCGCGATACCCATATTGATGCCATCACCGTGATCATCAGCACTGCCCCAGGGCACCGAGCAATCGTACAACTGCGGTGCGTACTGCTTCAGCATCTCGGTGTTGTGAATGAAGCCACCACAGGCCAGAACCACGCCACGCCGCACGGCGATCGCGCGCTGCTCGCCATCGATGGTAACTGTCACCCCTGCGATGCGGCTGTCGCTCTCGGTCACCAGTCGATCAGCGCTCACCCGGGCGCGCAGCTTTACACCGTACTTTTTGGCCTGCGACAGCAATGATTCCATCAGGCGCCTGCCGCCATTCATACCAGTTACGCCGGGCACATGTCCGCGGGGTGCCGGCGTCGCCAGATCCCGTGCCGGCCACGCCTGTTCTGTACCAGAGAAATACAGCGACTCATCGCCCATGGGCAAGCCCTTGGCGAGCGTGAGCTTATCGGTATAGGGGATGCCCTGCGCCACCAACCAGTCAAAATGCTCAGCGCTGCCCTCACAGTACAGCTGAATCTTGTCCAGCGGCGGATGCACACCGCCCGCCAGCGTGATGAAACGGTACATTTGCTCGACGCTGTCCTGCACATTGAGCGCTTTCTGCAAGGCGGTACCGCCGCCCGCGTAGACCACCCCGCCGGACATAGCGGAGGAGCCACCAAACTGCGACAGCGATTCAATCAACAGCACGTTCGCACCCGCCAGTCGCGCCTCGATGGCGGCACATACACCGGCCGCGCCAGAACCGATGACCAGTACTTCGGTGTGCATATCCCAGGCTTTAACCGCTGAACGCGGCAGTGCGGCAGCACCTGCCGCCAGCGTCGCCGCCGCAGTAGCGGTGAGGCCGCCCAACAGTCTGCGGCGCGTTACTCCGGGCTCGCCAGTGTTGTCAGTCACACAATATCTCTATGCCAGGCATCAGGTTTGCCGTATATATTCCAATTGATTGTTAATCATATACAAGCGGTGACGCCCGCCCGGTACATCGACCGATACATCGTCATAGCCCGCATCACCCTCGTACAAAAAACACAGACCGTCATCGATCCCGGCCATACGCGGGGCATACATTATGGCGTCACGACTACCCATGCGCACTCTCGCCTGCACACAGCTGAGACAATCGGCAATATCGGCAAGACTGACATAGGTCGGTGGCATAAGGCGCAGAGGGTGGGCATCGTCCGCCGATTCCGCAATGGCCGTCTCAGGATTCACCCAGCGATGCAGAGCAATCTCGCCACCGTCGACGCGCACCTCCTGCCCGTCCTCAAGTATGGCGAGGAAAAACCAGGTTGCGAACCGCCTTTTTGCACCCTCTGGCGTGGTCCAATGTGACAGGTACACCAACTGCTCTGCCGTGATATCCAACCCGGCTTCTTCCTGCGTCTCGCGGATTGCAGCATTGACTGCTGCACGGTACTCGTCGCGATCTCCAGGGTAATCGGACTCGTCCACTTTGCCGCCAGGAAACACCCACATACCGCCCATGTGCTGCACCGTCTTGTTGCGCTGCACCAACAGCGCTTCCAACCCGGCATCGCCATCGCGCAACAGCACAACGGTGGCGGCAGGGTAAACGGGCTCTGCGGTATCGCTCAGTTCCAGCACGCCAGCGCCTCCATTCTCGTCACCTGGAGCAGTCTACACCAACTCTGCTCACAGGCTGACCGCATCGAGACGGCTGTCGAATAAGTCAGGGGAAAAATCGACTGATGGTATCGATGACACACGCAGGTCGGTCCCCTCCCTCAATTTCTATAGTCATACGTACCACCACCTGCACGCCCCCTTTGACCTCCTCGGCACTCAAGATCTCACCGCCACCGCGTATCCGGCTACCCACCGGCACCGCTGCCGGAAAGCGTACTTTTTCACAGCCGTAATTAACACCCATGGAGGTATTTTCGACGCGCATAATCTGCGGCAGAAACAGATTGGCCATCGACAGGGTGAGGTAACCGTGGGCGATAGTCTTACCAAAAGGACCGGTGGCCGCCTTTTCCGGGTCGACGTGAATCCACTGGTGATCGCCGGTGGCGTCGGCGAAACGGTTAATGCGCTGCTGGTCAATTTCCTCCCAGTCACTGAAGCCCAGATGCTGTCCCACGGCCTGCAACAGCGCTGCTGGATTTTGAAATGTCGTCGTCATGATTTGTTATCCCCCTGTCCTAAAACTGACCCGGCACTATAACACTATGACACAGGCACTTTAACCGGTACTTCCTTGGCGATTGCCGGGTGTTCATTACCAGTATTTAACAGCTTTAGAGGCCCCTCTTATGGTATATATACGCCCCCTGTAGATTGGTGTTCTGCTTCTGGCTTTTCTCCGGCGCCCAGTTTTCACGCATTCCTATTGGTAGCTACCGTGGTCTCAAGAAAAAAACAGGTTCTAGTCTCCATTGTGCTGCTGGCAGTATCGACGGCTGTCACGACCGTACTGTATCTGAATCGCCCGCCCGCCAAGATCGCCGAACCCGTTTACCAGCCGGTGTCCGTGGACGTCGCTGCAGTAGTCAAGGAGAAACTGCGCATCCAGGTGCAGGCTCAGGGCACTGTTTCACCGATGCAGGAGACATCCATCCTGTCCGAAGTCAACGGCCGCATCATCGAGGCCTCCCCCTCGTTTACCGTTGGTGGCTTTGTCAGCAAGGACGAGGTTCTACTGCGTATTGATCCCAGAGACTACGAAACCAACCTGCTGCGCGCCGAGGCCGCCCTCAAATCTGCCCACAGTAATCTGGCCCAGGAAAAAGGTAGAGCACAGGTGGCAGAAAGAGAGTGGCAGAAATTACCTACCGGTAGCCAGCGCAGCCAGGCGGCAAAAAATCTTTATCTGCGCAAACCTCAGCTGGATCAGGCCCAGGCACAGATGCTGGCGGCGCAGGCGGATCTCAATACCGCCAGAGACAATCTCGAACGAACCAACATCAGGGCCCCGTATGATGCAGTGATCCGGGAGAAGCAGGTTGCGTTGGGGCAATTTGTCGCCGCAGGTAGTCCCCTCGCCGATATATTTTCAGTGGACTACGCCGAAATCCGCCTACCCATCCCCCAGAACAAACTCGCCTACCTGGAGCTACCTGGCATAAGAGGTGCAGAAAACGGCTCTTCCATTGATCTCTACACGGACGTAGGGGGCGAATTAAAACAGTGGACGGCCCAGCTACACCGCACCGAGGGCGTGTTCGACGAACGCTCGCGTGTGCTGTACGTGGTAGCCCGCATCAAAGATCCCTACGCGCTGCATAACCCGGATCGCAAGCCGCTGCGCGTCGGCACCTTCGTCAACGCCAACATTGAGGGCCGGGAGCTGACCGATATTGTATCGCTACCCCGCTTTGTGATGCGTGCAGGTAATAACCTCTGGGTAGTTGATGACAGCGGGCATCTGCGGAATCGGCAGGTGACCCTGTTGCGCACTGGTGGCGACCTCGTCTACATCAGCGATGGTCTCGATAACGGCGACCGCGTATCGCTGACGACACTGGATAGCTCCTTCGACAGCTCAGAAGTTCGCATCCAATCCAGCACACCCACCAATAAACTGGACCAACACGGGCGCCCAAAGCAACAACAGGGGGACACAAACGTGGGCAAGATCACCGCCGCTGCAGAGCCGTCGCCTAACGACAGCGAGGGCGGCTAATGCGAACGCCCGCGCAAAAGGGGATCATCGCCTGGTTCGCCTACAACCCGGTGGCAGCCAATCTACTGATGCTGATTATTATCGTGGTGGGCCTTGGCTCGGCATTCACCATCCAGCGCGCGATGTTTCCCACCTTTGAAGTTGAAGTTATTTTTATAGAACTGGCCTACCCCGGCGCCGCCCCTGAGGAGGTGGAGCAGGGCGTAGTATTGAAGATTGAGGAGGCTATCAACGACGTCGAGGGCATCAAGCGCATCGAGTCGGACTCTTTCGAGTCCGCTGCCAGAATGATGATTGAACCACAGGATGGCGTAAATCTTGGCAAACTAATGGCCGATATCCGCAATCGTATCGACGCGATACAGCACTTTCCCAAGGAGGCTGAAAAGCCCATTGTCAGCCAACCAGAGATCATGTTCCCGGCACTGACACTGCAACTGTCTGGTGACATTGATGAACGCAGCCTGAAGTCGCTGGCAGATGATATGCGGCGCGAGCTGCTGACCTACCCGGCAATCTCCGCCGCCGCCGTGGTGGGCGCCCGTGACTACGAAATCGGTATTGAGATTTCCGAACAGCTGCTGCGTGAATACCACCTGACCCTGGGTGATGTGGCGAGCATCATCTCTTTCTCCTCGCTAGACCTTCCGGCCGGATCGGTGCGCACCGAAAATGGCGAAATCATGCTGCGCACCACTGGGCAAGCCTACGTACAACAGGACTTCGAGAGTATCGTGCTCAAAACCTGGCCCGACGGCACCCGGTTGCTGCTGGGTGATATCGCCACCGTCGCCGACGGTTTTGTTGACGCCGCCGGATTTGCGGCATTCAACGGCACCTATTCACTGGGCATTAATGTGTTCGCGATGGGCGAGCAGGATATTATTGAAACGGCTGATGGCGCCAAGGCTTTTGTCGCTGAACGCGCGGGGCATTTGCCACAGGGCGTAACGCTGGATATCTGGAATGACGCCACGTATTACCTCGATGGTCGACTGGGGATGATGATAAAAAATCTGGCAATGGGGGCACTGCTGGTATTTATCATTCTGGCGCTGTTTCTTGAAATCAAGCTGGCATTCTGGGTGATGATGGGGATACCCGTCTGCTTCCTGGGCGCCATGGCGATTATCAATACACCCTACATCCACGCCAGCCTGGACATGATCAGTATCTTTGGCTTCATTCTGGTACTGGGTATCGTGGTGGACGACGCTATCATTATGGGCGAGAGTGCCTACACCGAACAGGAGCAGCACGGCCACAGTGTGGAGAGTGTGGTAACCGGTGTGTACCGGGTGTCCACCCCCGCCACTTTCGGCGTGCTCACCACAATCATGGCGTTTCTACCGACCCTGTTTGTACAGGGTGTGTTCGGCGCCTTCCCCGCAGCCTGTGGCTGGGTCGTTATCCTGTGCCTGTGCTTCTCCCTGATCGAATCAAAATGGATCCTGCCCGCACACCTGGCACACAGCAAGCCGACCAAAAATCGCGTGTTACTGCAGATTGACCGCGTGCAGCAGGAAGTGAACTGCCTGCTGCACGATTTTGTGGAGCACCGGTACAAACCGTTCATGCTGAAGTGTGTTGAAAACCGGTATGTGACGCTGGCGGTCTTTGTGTCCCTGCTGATTCTTTCCTGCGGATTGTTAGCGGGCGGCGCGGTGCGTACCGTGTTGTCCCCGGATACTCCCGGTGAATTCCTGCAGGTCGAATTACGCATGGCCGCGGGAACGGCAGAAGAGCGCACGCTGGAAGCCGTGGCCAGAATCTCTGACGCATTCAACACCATGGAGGAGGAATACCATCGTGAAAGCGGGACTGATGAACCCCTGCTAAAGCATATGGCGACCTACGGTTTTAATCGTATCAATGGCCGTATCGATGTCGAGCTGACCAAGGAGGACGAGCGCACCATAAACACCAGAGACGTGCAGGAGCGCTGGCGCGAGGCAGTGGGCAGAATTCACGGTGTGGATGTGTTTGCTATCACCAGCGCCGATGGTCCCAAAATGGGTCCGGCCATTGCGTTTGATCTGATGCACAAGGATATTGACACGCTGCGCGACGCGGCAACTGATTTGGAAGAAGCGTTGGGCCACTACTCCGGTCTCTACGATATTCGCAACGGCGTTAGCGATACCGCCGACGAGTTTCATCTGGAGCTACTTGCCGAGGCCGAGTCGCTGGGCATTACACGCTATGATCTTGGGAGTCAGGTGCGGCATGCGTTTTTCGGCGCCGAAGCGCAGCGTGTCCAGCGCGGTATCGACGAAGTCAAGGTCATGGTGCGCTATCCCAAAGCGGATAGAGAAAATGTCAGCAGTCTGAACAATATGTTTATTCGCACGCCATCAGGTGATGAGGTGCCTTTTGAGACTGTCGCCCGTCTGGACGTCAAGCAGGGGCTATTGAAAGCAACCCGCATCAACTACCAGCGCGCAGCAGAGATAACAGCAGAAGCCAACAAGCGGGAAGTCGAGCCGGACAAAGTTATCACTGACATAGAAACTAGCGTCCTTCCCGCCCTGCAGAAAAAATATCCTGGGCTACGCTATGCCATCTCGGGCATGGCGGAAGAAGAAGCCAAAATGGCGCTCAGCATGATTGTGGGCTTTCCCCTTGCGCTATTTGGAATTTACGCCCTGCTGGCAGTCCCCACTAAATCGTATTTACAGCCACTCATTATCATGGGTGTCATCCCATTTGGCATGATCGGTGCAATTTTTGGTCACTGGGTGTCGGGATACCCATTGAGTATGATGTCACTGATGGGGGTGATTGCACTCAGCGGGGTTGTGGTCAACGACAGCCTGATACTGGTGGACTTTGTGAACAAGGCGGTTGCCGATGGCGTAGATCGCCATACCGCGGTGGTCAACGCCGGAACCAGGCGTTTCAGGGCTATTTTGCTAACGTCTCTGACGACATTTTTCGGCTTGATCCCGATGCTGGCCGAGCGCACAGCCCAAGCTGAAATGCTGGTTCCCATGGCGATCTCGCTGGCGTATGGCATCGTGTTTGCCACGGTGATCACGCTGCTGTTGATTCCGTGTCTCTATATGATACTGAATGACTTGGCGCGCTGGCAGGAGAACAGGGGCGCAGCCTCCCACAGCGCGCTGGGCCAAAGCTGAACGCTGCGGCTAGCGAACCGCCCCACAGCCGATACAGCGCATATACAAATTCGCAGGATCCTGCAGATTGCCCAATTCATGGACTGCTTCGCGCACCGGCCCCAAAAATCCAGACAGAGCAATGCTCACGGAAGAGTCTGGCCACAGGTTCAGGCTGCCGACACTTTTCGCCAATTGTTTCATTAACATATCTCGCGGTGACAGCGGCGATTCCACATACTCCACTTTGTAGTCGCTTATCTCAGCGAGGGCTGCCGCCGCCACAATGGCGTCGTGTAAGCTACCGACGTTATCGATGAGGCCAGATTCTAACGCATCTTGCGCACACCAGACCCGGCCCTCGGCCAGCGGATCAATCTGCACAACACTCATATCCCGCCCCTGCGAAACAATATCCACGAAGCTCTTGTAGGCAAAATTCACACTACTGTTTAACGCTGTTGTCACCTCGGGGCTCAGCGGCCGATCCATGCGCATTGCACCCGCCATATCTGTGGTACCGACACCGTCTGTATAAATGCCGACACGGTCGAGCAGCCCCTCAAAGGTAGGAAAGGCGGCAAACACCCCGATGCTCCCCGTGATCGTAGAGGGCGTCGCCCAGATCTCGTCTGCCTCTGCCGCAATATAATATCCGCCGGAGGCCGCCACTGCGCCCATGGAGATCACAACGGGTATGCCCATATCCTGAGCATACAGCAGTTGCTGACGAATAATCTCCGATGCGAACATACTGCCACCACCACTGTTTACCCGCAGGACAATTGCCTTGACACCCTCTGCCTCGACTACGCCGCGGATCATTCGCGCCAGGGAATCGCCCCCGATACCGTCGGGAGGCTGATCCCCGGGCACGATATTGCCCTGCGCCGTAATAACGGCGACGCGATCTGCGTCAGAGCCACCCAGATCCAGTGGTCGTTTGCGTGCAACATAGCGCTCGAACTCTACCGCTTCATAAAGACCATCTTCATTACTGGCACCCACCAACTCCACCAGAAATTCATTGCCCTCACTGCGCCCCAGTAGCTTGTCCACCAGCCCGGCCTGCACCGCTGCCTGCGCGGCGTCACCGCCTTCACTTAATAACAGATCGGTAAAATTGTTCACAAAATTGTCTACTGTGCCCGCTGGCAGTTCACGCTGCGCTTCTACCAATTGCGTGTACTGCCCCCACAGATTACCCAGCCAACGGCGGGTCACTTTTTTCTCACCGGGCGACATATCATCGCGTATAAAGGGTTCGACCGCGGATTTATGATCGCCAGCGCGAAAGATATGGACGTTCACTGACACCTTTTTCAATGCCTCACGAAAATAATTGTTGTAGCTACTGTAGCCCTCTAACGCCACACCGCCCATGGGGTGCGCGATGACCGTATCGGCGTAACTGGCCAACAGATACTGATCTTGCGTGTAGTAATCGCCGATGGCAATGATAGCCTTGCCACTCTCACGGAAGTTCGCAAGCGCAGGGAGGATCTCCTGCGTTTTGCTAATGCCTACATAAACGAGAAAATCCAGCTCCATCACCAGAGAGTTAATGGCCGGGTCCTCGGCAGCGTAATCAATCGCCTCAATGACATCGCGTAGTAGCACCTCATGACTGGCAGGAGAGGGTTGGCCCATCAGTGCCCTCAGCGGATTGACCACTGACTTTTGATCCACCACCGTGCCACTTATATTCAGCAGAAGTGCCGCTTTATCGGGCAGCGGTTCAGGCGCTCCTCCGATGTAGACAAAATAAATGACAGCGACCATCACCAGAAACAGGATGTTTGACAAGGCCAACCTGATGCGAGTGATACCCCTCCAGATTCCCGACAATATGCGACGCCCCAGCGACGGTTTACTCATACACTAATCTCCACTGCCTGTTGTTGGTGCGTCTGGGATACTTAATTCGCGAGCACGCCAGCGAACATACATCATCGCGGCAATAAACAATATTACGACAGCGACCAATCCCCCGATCACCAACGTGTTGTCGGGCTGCGCAAAGATACGCTGCACCAAAATCAGAAAATACCCTAGACACACGAAACATAACCATATAAAACTGCGCAAATTGTCTTTTAGCATACCGGGCAGGAATAGCAGCAGCGGGAGTATCTTCAGCACCCAGATAAACCACGGCGCCTGGTGTGCCCACGCATCCGCTGACTGCTGCAGTAGTAGTGCCGACCAGCTCAGCCATGTCAATCGGACTGCTACGGAACTGAGGGAGGCACTCATGAGTGAAGCCGCGTGGACAGTCGTGCCACACGCTGACCGAGCGCCCGACACAGGGTCGCCTCAACCTCATCCACTGGCCTCTTGCTGTCACCGCCGGCCCAGTGCGAAGCGCCATAAGGCGTACCACCCGAGCTGGCACTCATCAGCCCGGGCTCACTGTAGGGCAGCCCGGCTATCACCATACCGTGATGCAGCAATGGCAGCAGCATGCTGAGCAGGGTCGACTCCTGCCCACCGTGGAGGCTGGACGTCGAGGTGAAAACAGCGGCTGGTTTATCAATCATGGCGCCGCTCAACCACAGGGAGGACGTTTGATCTATAAAATATTTCAAAGGCGCGGCCATATTGCCAAAACGGGTGGGGCTGCCCATTACCAGCCCTGAACAATCGCGCAAGTCAGCCAGTTCACAGTACAGTGGGCCTGCGGTGGAAATATCATCATCGATCTGCTCACAGGTCGTCGATACCGCTGGCACCGTGCGCAACCGAGCGGTCACCCCAGTGACCAATTCAACACCGCGCGCAATGTATTGCGCCATCTCTGCTGTGGCGCCCTGTCTGGAGTAGTACAGGACCAACACGTAGGACTGCGCCATCAGTCAATCAATGCCAGCGCATTTTCGGGCGGTCGGCCCAGCACAGCGTTATTACCGCGCACCACAATGGGACGCTCAATCAGTTTGGGATGCTTAACCATAGCCGCCACAATATCCGCTTCGCTGGAGTCCTTGCCCAGGCCACAGGCCTTATAGTCATTCTCTCCACGACGCGCGAGTTCAGCGGCGCTGATGCCCAACTTCTTTAGCAGGGCTTTTATGTCACTGCTGCTGGGTGGCGTCTCCAGATAGAGCACGATCTCCGGCTCGACACCGTTCTCCTGCAGCAGGGCCAGCGTATTACGCGACTTGGAACACCGGGGGTTGTGGTAGATGGTGACTGCACTCATAACTGAATTCCGGGGTGATATTGAAGGTGATAACGGGTCGCGGCAGAGTATAACAAACCTTGGGCTGTGTCTCTCATCGGCATTGCGCGGTAGTGCCGCTATTCTCCGCCACATTTATGCAACAAGTTAAACGTTCATGCCATAATGCGCCGATGAATCTTTCTTATTTCACGATCCACGAACTATGGCACCGCACGCAATACCTCGTTGGTCGCTTTATTGCGGACCGCTGTTCGGAAAATGCCGCGGCCCTGACCTACATGAGCCTGTTTGCACTGGTGCCGCTACTGACAGTGCTCTATACCATGGCCTCTGCCATCCCTGCCTTTCAGGGCGCAGAGGCGCAAATGCAGGCGCTGCTATTCAAGCATCTGGTACCGCAGAGTAGCGCAAGTATCGAGCAATACCTCAACGCGTTTTCCCAACAGGCCAAAAACCTGACTGGCCCCGGCATCGGCTTTCTGGTGGTAACCGCGATAATCATGCTGCGCAATATTGAGCACGCCTTCAATAATATCTGGCGCGCCCGCGAAAACCGCAGCCCCCTGTCCAGCTTTCTGTTGTACTGGGCGGTACTCACGCTGACACCCGTGACCATCGGCCTGGCGCTGGGCTTGAGCACCTATTTGGAGTCGGCCGCACACGCCCTGGACAGCGTCGACATTCTCGGGGCCAAGGCCCTCCTGGTAAAGGCCTCGCCACTTTTTCTGAGCCTGATAGGATTTAGCCTAATATACGCTGCTGTCCCCAACTGCCCGGTACCCCTCAAACACGCGCTAATCGGCGGTCTGTTCACAGCTCTGGCCTTTCACGGTGCACGCGGCCTCTTCACGAAACTGGTGGTAGGTTCCAACTACACATTCATCTATGGTGCTTTCGCCGCAGTACCCCTGTTCCTGTTATGGATTTATCTATCCTGGAATATCGTTCTGATGGGCGGAGTACTGGTACACAGCCTGTCAGCCTACGAAAGTGATGACCAGGCCAAACGCCCGATAGTTCTCAAAGCACTCGACGTGTTATTCGTTTTATGGACACAGCAGCAGACGGGAGGGGCGGTGCGAGAACTGGAACTGCTCAAACGCAGACACGCTATTATTCGTGGTCTGGACAGCGTGACATGGGGTGTTTTACGCGATATTTTTCTGCGTGAAAACGTCATCACAGAGAACGGCAAAGGTCACTACCTGCTGTGCCGCGATCTCCATACCGTCCCGCTGTGGCAGCTAAAAGAATGGGTCGAAAATGAGCAATCGCTCGACGAACAGGAAATAGCCCTGAACAGTCATTGGCAGCAGGCCACCTACGAGCTGCTGCTGAAGCAACGCAAAGGTCAACGGGAACTTCTGAACACCAATCTTGTGGAATTATTTGAACAATGAAATACCTGATTTTTTACAGCTTGATCGTGCTGTCGCTGCTGGCTTGTGACCAGCGAGACGGCACTACACCCCCTAAAGGGCTGGAAGACTTGCGTGGGCAATGGGTCGTAATCAACTACTGGGCACAATGGTGCAAGCCCTGCATTGAGGAAATACCGGAGTTGAACAGCCTGGACCAGGACTATGCCGAGGTCACCGTGCTGGGTGTCAATTACGATGGCGCCAGTGGTGCGGAGCTCGAACAACAACGGCAGCAACTGGGCGTGACCTTTGCCAGTCTGGGGGAGGATCCCGCCGAACAATTGGGCCAAACCACGCCGGTGGTGCTGCCAACCACGTTTATCGTGAATCCCCAGGGGCAGCTGGTAGAAACCTTGATAGGGCCGCAAACACTGGAATCTCTGACGCAGGCAACCCATCAGGGCGAAAATTGAAGCAAAAAAAACCGGCCTAGAGGGCCGGTTAGCGATCATTCCTGATGCGCAAAAAGTATGAGACCTGAATGGAACGGGTTCTACACCAATGGCGTGAGCTTACTTACCGTGATCACCCACACCGACTGTACCTACTCAGACGACACTCCACGACAATAGTTCCCTCGGTTGCAAAAATATTTTTAGCGCCGTCCCTTCCTGTCCCCGACATCATCCGAGGTTGGACAGTGGGGCTCGGCAATACTACTCTAGTAAGCAATCCAAACATCGAATCCAGCGCACAGGAAGGGGTCCACTATGAGCAAAATCTACAGCGACAACGCCGAAACAATCGGTGGCACACCGCTGGTCAAAATCAATCGTATTAGCGATGGCAATATTTACGTCAAGCTGGAGAATCGTAACCCGGCCATGTCAATCAAGTGCCGAATAGGTGCGAGCATGGTCAGCGCCGCAGAGCGCGATGGCATCCTCAAGCCCGGCATGACGATTGTCGAGCCCACCAGTGGCAACACTGGGATCGCGCTGGCTTTCGTCGCTGCGGCTAAAGGTTATGGCTGCATTCTGATCATGCCCAACACCATGAGCCTGGAACGGCGGATGGTGATGAAGTCACTGGGGGCCCAGGTTATCCTCACAGATGGCAGCAAAGGTATCCCCGCCGCTATCGCGAAAGCGGAGGACATTATTGTATCCGACCCGAAGAAGTACTGGGGACCACACCAGTTTGAGAATCCTGCCAACCCCGACGTCCATGAGCAAACGACGGGGCGGGAAATATGGGAGGACACCGACGGTGCGATTGACATCCTGGTCTCTGGCGTTGGCACTGGCGGCACGATCACCGGCATTTCCCGCCACTTGAAGAACACCCGCGGCAAAAATATATTGAGCGTAGCGGTAGAGCCTGATTCCACCACCATGATCACAGCGGCAAAATCCGGCGAGGAGCCACGCCATGGACCCCACAAGATTCAGGGCATTGGCGCGGGATTTGTGCCCAAAAATCTGGATCTGACCATGGTTGATCAGGTCGAGCAAGTCACCAGCGATGAAGCAATCGCATGGGCCCACAAGCTGATGCAGCAGGAAGGCATACTGGCGGGCATCTCCTCGGGCGCGGCCATGGCCGTTGCCCACCGTCTCTCGCAGCAAAAAGAACACCAGGGCAAAATGATTGTTGCGATACTGCCAGACTCTGGCGAACGCTACCTGACGTCCGCGCTGTTCGCTGACAGCTTTACAGACAACGAGACCGAACAGAGCACGGTAAGTTGACTAGACCTCTGTGCCTTTGACAAGGGCTTCGAGGCGGAGCTTCACCTCGGGCCACTCTGCCTCAATAATACTGAAATAGACGGAGTCGCGGAGGAAGTCGCTCTGCACAATCATATGATTGCGCATCACGCCTTCGCGCGTGGCGCCAATCCGTGACAATGCCTGCTGCGATCGCTTATTACGGGCATCCGTCTTGAATTCCACCCGCACGCATCCGAGTTTCTCGAACGCATGGGATAACAGCAACAACTTCGCTTCCGTGTTGGCCACCGTGTGCTGCCATTCCTCCCCGAGCCAGGTCCACCCGATTTCCAGCGAGCGATGTTCAGGGCGAATATTCAGGTAACGCGTACTCCCTACCGCCCTTGCCTTGGCAATATCCACGATGGCAAAGGGCAAATGAGCGGGGGCGCTCAGGGCTTCTTCAATCCACTGGCGTGTATCGGCTAAATCGACGAAGCAACCGCGAGGCAGATAGGCCCAGTCGGCCTTTACACGGCCCCGATTGTAAAGTCCCCGAGCGTGCTCCGCGCAAAGCGGCTCTAGCCGCACCGCATGACCCGTAAGCATAACTGGCCCAATCTGTAGTGACACGTATTTCTCTCCTGTCAGGGTATCAGCACTGTGGAACCGGTGGTCTTGCGGCCTTCAAGATCCCGATGTGCCTGCTGTACATCCGCCAGCGCATAGCGCTGATTGATTTCGATACACACAGCACCACGCAATACACGCTCGAAAAGATCGTTAGAGGACTGCTGTAGTTCCTCTGCGCTCAGGGTATAAGTGAGCATCGAGGGCCGCGTGATAAACAGGGAACCCTTGTTAGCCAGAACCTGCAGATCCAATGGTATGGGCGCTCCGGAGGCGTTCCCAAAGCTCACCATCAGCCCTCGCGGCTGGAGGCAATCCAGCGATATGTCGAACGTATCCTTACCCACACCGTCATACACCACCGGTACTTTCTGCCCATTGGTGATCTCCAGCACACGCTGCACCACATCCTCTGTGCGATAGTTGATGACATGCGTAAACCCGCGGGCGCGCGCCAGTTCGGCTTTTTCCTCGGAACCGACGGTGCCGATAACAGTGGCGCCAATGCTCTTCGCCCATTGGCCAAAGAGCATCCCAACACCACCGGCCGCGGCGTGAAACAGGCAGGTTTCTCCCGCTTGGAGGCGGTAAGTTCGCTGCAGCAGGTATTCCGCAGTCTGGCCTTTCAATAGACATGCCGCCGCCTGCTCATAATCGATGCCATCGGGGATCTTTATCAGACGGGCGGCGGGCAGGTTGAGCGCTTCCGCGTAGGCACCGAACCCGGCAGAGCAGTAGGCTACGCGATCCCCCACTTTGAGGCCTGTGCCCTCGCCCACAGCCTGTACCTTCCCAGCACCCTCCAGGCCAATGCCGATAGGCAGGGGCAGCGGATACAAGCCGCTGCGGTGATAGGTATCGATATAGTTAAGCCCAATCGCTCGATTCGCCACCGTAACCATACCCGGCCCCGGCACGTCGAGTTCAACGTCTTCCAACTGCATGACCTCGGGTCCGCCCGTTTTGTGTATTCTTACTGCCTGTACCATGGCACTTTCTCCCGTTTTCAAGGTCTCTCGACCACCCTGACGCAGTCTTTGTGTTGCTAATGTAACCGCTGCACTCAATCCGAGGATATAATAACGCGTAATTTTTAGCACCGCAGACAGCGGGTGGGGTAGATTGCCAAGTCTGCGGTGGAATTCCATCGAATCATCATCAGCCGGGTTCAATCCCGCCTGTTTCACAGAAACAGGAACCGGGCACATTCAATCAGTTTACCAGCGGAGCGTGAAATCGTGTTCGAAGACCTACAGCTTGATCGCCACCTGCGCCTGGGTATTGATGCGTTGGAATTAACCACCGCCACAGAAGTCCAACAGCTGAGCGTGCCACTCGCGCTACAAGGTGCAGACCTGTTAGTCAGCGCCGAGACCGGCAGCGGCAAAACATTAGCCTACCTTATTCCCCTGGCGCAGAAAATCCTCGCCGCCGACACGGGCCGGCAGACAGGCACCCTGGCGCTTATTCTAGTGCCTACACGGGAACTCGCGCGCCAGGTACTGAAACAGTGCCGGGAGCTGCTGGCGCTATCGCCTGTGAACGCACTGGCCATCACGGGTGGCGCCGATTTCAAGTACCAGAAAGCACAGCTGCGCAAGGATCCAGAAATCGTAGTGGCGACGCCGGGGCGCTTTCTGGAACACTGCCAAAAACGCAGCGCAGACCTGCGCAATTTGCAGACCCTGGTGCTGGACGAAGCAGACCGCATGCTGGACATGGGCTTTCGCGATGATGTCGTAAAACTCGCCGAGTTATGCCCAGCGAGTAAACAGGTACTACTGTTATCCGCGACGCTGTCACACCGCGGTGTGGGCGACATTGCAACCACACTGCTGCAATTCCCACAAACCATTGCTGTGGGCCAAGTGCGACAGGCACACAGCAGCATCGATCACCAACTGATTCTCGCCGACAGCCAGGAGCACAAGGACAAGCTGCTGGCGGCACTGTTCGAGCAGGGCGGTTTCAATCGCGCACTGGTCTTTGCCAACAAACGCAACACGGCAACACGGCTGGCCAATCTGCTCAAGTACCGGAAATTTCGCTGCGCGCCGCTGCACGGGGAGATGACTACCGAAGAGCGCAAACAGGTCATGCACCAGTTTCATGAGGGCAAGGTCACTATTGTCTGCGCCAGTGATCTGGCCGCCCGCGGCATTGATGTCAGCGGTATCGATCTGGTGGTGAATTACGATATACCCTATAGCGGAGACAACTATTTGCACCGCACCGGCCGCACCGGTCGCGCCGGCGCGCGAGGACTGGCTGTCTCTCTGGCCAGTGCAAATGAATGGAACCTGATGGTCAGTATCGAGCGATATCTGGCGCTGCGCTTTGAGCGACGTATCCTGCTCGGTCTGAAAGCGAAGTACAACGGCCCCAAAAAACTGAAATCCTCCGGCAAAGCCGCAGGCAGTAAGAAAAATACGCAAAAATCTACCGTTGAGAAAAGTAAGACCCGGTCGCGCAACCAGAAGAACATTGGTAAGCGCCGGGGGAAAACCACCACTGAGCCGGCCGTGGCGAATGATGGCTTCGCTCCGCCAAAGAAAAAAAAACACACTGAATGATGCGAGTATTCTTCGGCCTGGAACTGGAGCCCATCACCTTGATACAGATCGCCGACTGGCGCGACAGGGCAAACGCGGGGTGAGCTATCATGTTCTGCAGCACTGGACATTCACCGACGCAATAGATTAAGGAGTGGTAAAGATGTATGAAAGCGTGGCTTTGCTTGCGTTGTTTGTGCTGTTTTACAGTTCGGTGGCTGGTGCCGTTGAGCGGACCTGGATCAGCGGCCCCATCGTATTTACCTGCTTTGGGCTGCTGATAGGCCCGGTCGGATTTGACCTGCTTGCCTGGGAAACAGACCGGGAACTGGTGCGCAACCTTGCCGAAATCACTCTCGCCATGGTGCTGTTTACCGATGCCGCCGGCGCTCACATCGGGATATTGAAAAAATTCCGGGCTATACCTGCGCGGCTGCTGTTAATTGGCCTGCCTCTCACCATTACGCTGGGCTTTATCGCAGGGGTACTACTATTCGATTATTCCTCGCTCTTTGCTGTTGCCGTACTGGCGACGCTGCTCTCCCCCACTGATGCCGCTTTGGGTAAAGCCGTTATCACCAACGAAGCCATACCCGATGAAGTCCGCCAAAGCCTCAATGTAGAAAGTGGCCTGAATGATGGTATTTGTGTGCCTGTTTTACTGCTTTTCCTGACACTGGCGCTCGACAAGCTGGATGCGGGGGGGCCATTATCATTGGCGGCAAAACTGGTGGTCGAGGAAATCGGCATCGGCCTCGTTGTTGGCCTGGCACTCACGTTCTTTGCAGTGCGTCTTTTGAAGTTTGCGCTACGCAAACAATGGCTAACCCAAACGTGGATACAAATACCGGTTGTGGCTTTGGCGTTAAGTTGCTTCGCGGTCACCCAGTACCTCGGGGGTAGCGGTTTTATAGCGGCTTTCAGCGGCGGACTGCTGATGGCATTTATGGATACACCTCTTTCCAGCAAGGTAAAAGACCAGTTTTTGCTCGCGAGTGAGGGCACCGGCGATACGCTGGCGCTGATCACCTGGGTGATTTTCGGATCGGCAATAGTGGGACAGGCGGTGGGTCATTTCAGTTGGATGATCTTGCTTTACTCGATTCTGAGTCTCACGGTCATTCGGATGCTGCCCGTATTCCTTTGCCTGGCGGGCAGTGGTATCGATACCGAAGGGAAACTGTTTATAGGCTGGTTCGGCCCGCGTGGACTGGCGAGCATCGTGTTTACTGTAATGGTGGTGAACAGTGACTTGCCTGACAGTGGACCGTTTGCCATGACGGTGGTCTGTACAATTATATTGAGCATCATTGGCCACGGTATCACGGCAAACCCCTGGGCCAGGGCCTACGGCGAGCGTCGCCAGATGGCCGCGAGCGCAGCCATCTGATGAGCAGCCACCCAATCCAATCCCGCGTCAATGTGTAGCCTGCGCAAGGCTTGCTTCCAGACACGAATATTTTCAAACGACTGTTTCGGGTACTATCGCGCCCTGTCATTCAAAAGGAACCTGGTCCCATGTCCAATCCACTGCTCGAGTCACACACGCTACCGCCCTTTTCCCGGATTGAGACGGCGCATGTGGAGCCTGCCATCCGACAGCTTATCGAGCGCAATAAACAGCGTATCGATGGATTATTGGGGAGCACTGACAGCTACAGCTGGGACAACCTCCTGCACCCCATAGAAGAATTGGATGATGAGCTTTCCCGTGCCTGGTCACCCGTGTCGCACCTGAATAGCGTGTGCAACAGCGATGCACTGCGCGAGGCTTACAACACGTGCTTGCCGCTACTGTCAGAATACGGCACTTGGATAGGACAACACCGTGGTTTGTATGCTGCCTACCAACAAATTGCCGATAGCGACGCCTTCAACATATTGGACACCGCGCAACGCAAGTCTATCGAGTACGCCCTGCGCGATTTCCGCCTGGCGGGTGTTGCCCTGCCTGAAGACAAGAAAAAGCAATACGGCGAATTGCGCCAGCGTCTGTCGAAACTGGGCAGCACATTCGGGGAAAATGTACTGGACGCCACCAACGCCTGGTCCAGACAGGTGACGCGAGAGGACTTGAATGGACTTCCCGATACCGCACTGGCCAGCGCCCGACACGCGGCTGAACAAGCGGGACAGGACGGCTACCTGATCAATCTGGAGTTTCCCTCCCTGTTACCGGTACTGAACTACTGCGACAACCGGGCACTGCGGCAAGAAGTCTACACCGCAAACTGCACAAGGGCCTCAGCGCAAGGTCCCAATGCAGGACAATGGGACAACTCCGAGCTGATCGTAGAAATTCTCGAATTACGCAGTGAGCTGGCTAAACTGTTGGGCTTCGACAACTATGCTGAACTCTCTCTCGCCACCAAGATGGTGGACAGCCCTGACAACGTGATGGAATTCCTGCAGCAACTGGCCGCGCAATCCCTGCCCCAGGCGGAGGCCGAGTTCCAGGAACTGGAAATCTTTGCCAAACAGCAGAGTAACCTGACCACGTTGGAATCCTGGGATGTTAGCTACTACGGCGAGCAGCTGCGCCAGAATCGCTACCAGGTATCGCAGGAGGACATCCGACCTTATCTATCGACAGACACGGTTTTACTCGGCCTGTTTGGTGTGGTCAGCCGGCTCTACGGCATCGACGTCAGGGAAGTGGAAACGTTCGACAACTACCACCCCAGCGTCAAACTCTTCGAACTGCTGCGCAGCGACGATGTTATCGCCCGATTTTATCTGGATCTGTATGCGAGGGCACACAAGCGCGGTGGCGCCTGGATGGACAGCTGCCGGGTGCGACGCCAATCCGGAGAGGGTTTGCAGATTCCAGTCGCCTACCTGGTGTGTAATTTCACCCCACCGATAGGCGATCAGCCCGCACTGCTCACCCACACTGAGCTCACTACATTGTTCCACGAGTTTGGCCACGGGCTACATCACATGATGACTCGCCAGACAGTGGCTGCTGTTTCCGGTATCAATGGTGTGGCTTGGGATGCGGTGGAGCTACCCAGTCAATTTCTGGAAAACTGGTGCTGGGAGCGTGAGGCCCTGGCGTTCATTTCAGGACACTGGGAGACAGGCGAGTCACTGCCGGAGGCATTGCTGGACAAACTGCTGGCGGCACGAAATTTTCAGTCCGCCATGGTGATGGTGAGGCAACTGGAACTCTCTCTGTTTGACTTTCGTCTGCACTGGGAATGGGGCAGTGGCAGCTTCGATTCGGTGCAGAGTTTGCTCGAGGAAGTCCGCCAACTGGTAGGGGTGATCACACCACCGCCGTTCAACCGTTTCCAGAATGCGTTCTCGCATATCTTTGCTGGCGGTTATGCGGCCGGCTATTACAGTTACAAGTGGGCGGAAGTATTGTCCGCTGATGCCTTTTCCCGCTTTGAGGAAGAAGGTATTTTCAATGCGGCAACTGGTGCCGACTTTAGAACACAAGTGCTGGAAGTTGGCGGTTCCAAAGAACCTATGGAGATATTTGTCGCCTTCCGCGGCCGCGAACCGAGCATTGAACCCCTGCTGCGGCACTGCGGGATTACCGGCTAGTCTCCACCTCCTGGAAGCCGCATAAATGCCCTGATCCTTCCGGAGCGTCCAATAGCAGCCTATTTTCACTTCCAGCATAGGATAGAGACATGTGGCTGGCCTATCACTATCGCTGGATAGCCGCGTCAGTGCCGCAGGACCTGGGCCTCAAGACCGCTGCGAGTATCAAGTTGGCTGGGCCAGAAGGTGGTCGTCGCAAGGTGCCGGTAGTCAGTATTCCTGAGGTTATGGTTTACCGGGCGGGTATTTCGCGATGTCGGGGCGGTAGTGGACTCGGTCGAGCCGCCGAGTGAACCCGCCTGTCTTTCCACATCAGGACTCATGGGTGCGAGCCTGCTGCAGGCCGCCTGACAGACTCAGACGCGACGCCAGCTGGCACACCCTTTTTGACCGGGACCGGAGGCAACGCAAAGCTCGATCTCACGCAGATCGTCTGCCGCGCTTTCCTCTAGCAGGCGTTGTAACAGATAAGCAGAGAACTCCTCCACCGTGGCATTGCGTATGGGCAGCACCAGGGTATCGCTGCGCAGAAACAACATTTCCTCGGTCGCATAGCTGATCCGGTAACACACCCCCTCCTCGCTAATCGTCTGGTACGGGGAGTCACCCGCGAGCAGGGTATACTCATCCAGAGCATCACAGAGCGCTGCCAGCCGATTTTTATACACGTTGTAATCTGCTGAAAAGCCATTGTAGCCCATCGGCGCGACGATTTTCACCGACACGGAGTAGTTGTGCCCGTGCAGGCGCTCACGCTCGGTGGCTGAAAAGATCGTGTAATGGGCCGCGGAAAACTTGTGGCTTTCCTTGTCGATATACAATGTTGTCAATTGTTCCATAGCGACAGTGTAACCAAGCTGCAACTTGACGTCACTGCAGAAATCACGGAGCCTCTTGCGATGTGATATAGACCCCGCTCGATATTCCACGCGAGCGGTAACAAGGATAGTCAATATGAAAGTAGCCATCATCACCGGCGCCAGCGTGGGCATCGGATGCGCCACCGCTCAGGCCTTCCTGGACGAGGGCTTTACCGTTTTCAACCTCGCGAGAAGAGAGTGTCCGATTAAGGCAGTCACCAACCTGGCGTGTGATCTGGCGAGCCAAGAGGCTATGGCGCGCTGTACCGAGGCGCTGGCGACGACGCTCGCCCAAAGCACCGAAGTCGCACTGGTGCACAATGCTAGCCAGATGCGCAAGGACACTGCCAACGACTGCGCCAGCGACAGTCTGGAACAGGTTCTGGCGACGAATGTCATCGCCATAAACAGCCTCAATCAACGCCTGCTGCCAGTGATGCCGGCATCCTCCAGCGTGCTGTACGTGGGCTCCACACTGGCGGAGAAAGCAGTGCCCAACTCATTCAGCTATGTGGTCAGTAAACATGCTCAGCTGGGTATGATGCGCGCAAGCTGCCAGGATCTGATGGGGACTGGCATTCACACCGCGATGATCTGTCCCGGCTTTACCGACACAGAGATGCTGCGCACCCATCTGGGGAATGACCCGGCAGTGGCAGAGGCGATCGCCGGCATGAACAGCTTCGCCCGTTTCATTGAACCGGAAGAAATCGCCGAGTTAATCCGCTGGGCACATCATAACCCGGTGATCAACGGTGCCGTATTGCACGCCAACCTGGGCCAGAAGGAGAGCTGATTCACCATGTTCACTGACACCATCGGACACGGCACACGTGCGGACTGACCAATGATCGACACGAAACTGCCCGGCGTAGGCACTACCATTTTTACCTTGATGTCTACCTTGGCCAACGAGTGTAACGCCCTGAACCTGTCACAGGGGTTTCCCGATTTCGACGCACCACAGGCGCTGCTCGAAGCCATGGCCAAACGCGTGATGGACGGTCACAACCAATACGCACCCATGGCGGGTCTGCTCTACTTGCGCGAGCAGATTGCCGCTCAATTGTTGCGACACCGCGGTGTGAACTGCGACCTGGACAGCGAAATCACCGTAGTCCCCGGCGCCACCGAGGGAATCTATTGCGCGGTCATGGCCTACGTCCGCCCCGGCGATGAGGTCATCGTGCTGGATCCCTGTTACGACAGCTATGAGCCCGCCATTGTGCTGGCCGGTGGTCGCGCTATTCACATTCCTCTCACGCCATATCGCTTTGGCGCAGACTGGCAGCGGGTGGCTGCCGCGATTACATCCCGCACCCGACTGATCATGGTCAACTCGCCACACAACCCCTGTGGCGCGACACTTTCAACGGATGACATGCTGCAATTACAGGCGCTGGTGGAACAGCACAACCTGCTGGTCATCAGTGACGAGGTGTACGAACACCTGGTGTTCGATGACCAACAGCATCAAAGCGCGCTGCAATTTTCCGCACTGCGCCAGCGCAGCTTTGTACTGTTCTCCTTCGGCAAAACCTTCAGCGTCACCGGCTGGAAGACGGGCTACTGTGTGGCACCGCCATTACTGACAGCGGAGTTACGCAAAGTACACCAGTTCGTCTGTTTTGTGGCCGTGACGCCGGTGCAACTGGCGGTGGCAGATTTTATCGCAGCCGAGCCGGATTACCCGACCACACTGCCCGCGTTTTACCAGCGCAAGCGGGATCTTTTCTGCGGTGCGCTGGCGCGCTCCCGTTTCAAAATTACCCCCAGCGCTGGCACCTATTTTCAACTGCTGGATTACAGCGCGATTACCCAAGTACCAGACCAACAACTGGCCCAGGACTGGACCCGCCAGTACGGTATCGCGTCCATCCCCATCTCCGTTTTCTATGAGGAGCCGCCGAACCAGCACTATCTGCGTTTTTGCTTCGCCAAAAAGGACGACGTACTATTACAGGCGGCGGAGCAACTATGCGAAATCTAAACGTCACGCTTGTGCAGTGCGAACTGGTCTGGGAACAACCCGAGGATAATCGACGCCAGATTGGTGGAATCATCGCTGGCATGTACAGCGACACCGATCTTATCGTGCTGCCAGAAATGTTTACCACCGGTTTTTCCATGAATGCGCGGGGTAATGCAGAGGAGCCTGGCAGTGCCACCGAAGTGTGGTTAACCAACCTGGCACGGCAATACGATTGCGCCGTGACTGGCAGCATCGCAGTGCGCGTCGGAGAGGGGTTTTACAACCGCATGCTCTTTGCCACCCCGGACGGCATGCAATTTTACGACAAGCGCCATCTGTTCCGCATGGCTGGCGAACACGAACGTTATCTGCCCGGTCAGGAGCGAGTGGTAGTGCAGTGGCGCGATTGGCGCATCCTGCTACAGGTCTGTTATGACCTGCGTTTCCCGGTCTTCAGTCGCAACCGCG
Source organism: uncultured Halioglobus sp. (assembly GCA_963934845.1). Taxonomy (GTDB): domain Bacteria; phylum Pseudomonadota; class Gammaproteobacteria; order Pseudomonadales; family Halieaceae; genus Marimicrobium. The sequence continues at coordinate 120,307 of CAWWAG010000002.1, forward strand.
AGGATTACGATCTGGCGCTTTACGTCGCCAACTGGCCGGCGGCGCGCCGCCATCATTGGCGCCAGCTGCTGATCGCAAGGGCCATTGAAAACCTCGCCTGCGTGGTCGGCGTTAATCGTGTGGGCGCGGATGCGAAAGGCCTAAAATACAGCGGCGATAGCCTGGCGGTCGCCGCAGATGGCTCGCTGCTTAAAGATGCCCTGAATGAAAATGGTGCCACCCAAGTGATGCTGGATGGCGCCGCATTACAGAAGTACCGGGAGGGCTTTCCCTGCCACCTGGATGCAGATCGCTTCCAGTTACCATGACCGCGCCCCGATCACCAACCCAGAGCCTGTTTTACAAAAGGGATGGACAGGGCGCGCTGCTCGGCCAGTGACGCCTCATCCAGTTGATCCAGCACCTTCAGCAACTCATCCATCGCGCGCGGTGCGCGACTGACAATGAAGCTGGCAACTCCCCCGGACAGAGATAAGCCTCTGCGCATCGCACGAAATTGCAGAATTGTGGCCTTGTCCTCGTCGTCCCCCTCCACCAACTGATAGACAATACCCCAAGACAGGCGCGAACGAAGATCGGGCAGCTGCACCGCCAGCGTGCGTGGCGCAGTATCAGCGGCCACTACCAGACAGCAGCCTTGCTGCCGGGCACTATTGTAGAGGTTGAATAACGCAAGCTCCCAGGCGGGATCGCCCAGCACTGCGTGAATATCGTCGAGGCAAATCCGATCCAGGCCATCCAGCCCCTGCAACACTTCGGTGGGTGGGTACTCGCGCAGCAGCGCCAATGGCAGATACAGTGTTTCAACAGCGGCCACATGGCAGCTCGCCTGCAACAGATGAGACTTTCCGGTGCCTGTCGGACCATACAAGTAGATAACCGCTTCACCGCCTGGCTGCATCTGCGCTTGCAGGGCATCTATCAGCGGCTGCGCCTGAGGCAGGGCCAGAAAATTATCCAGCGTGGCATGATCGCGCAACCGCACCGGCAGCGACAGTTGATGCTGGCGAAATCCCCCTGCAGCTTTAGTCTCTGGATCTATTACCGCCACTGGTAACTCAACTGTGTAGCATCCCCCAGCATAGGCGTGGGGATCAGTCGGTCATTCAGAGTAATAATACCTGCCAACTGTGCAGCATCGGTTTTCGCCTGCAGGCGAAATTCAACCCGGTCGCCCTGAACCTTCTCAACATTGACGTAATCGACCAGTTCCAGCTTTTCCAACCAGCTGGCGATAGCGGCGTAATCACCGTAGTCTGATACGCCGGTGATCACCAGGCTCAGACCACCGTCTACACCGCTGGTCGGCGCAACGGCATAACGCGAGGCCATATCTGCCGCGACGATATTCACACCACTGCGCAAGAAAGCCTGTAAATCGGGCACGGTGACAGATCGATTGATCCGCTCATCCTGGCGAAAGTAGCTCCAATCCCCCACCGATTTTCCTGCGCTGGATACCGCCAAGCGCCCCGCCACCACCTCCTGTAAGTTGTAACGTGCGGAGGCCGACTGTATGGCGGTCCCATCCAATGACCAGACGTCATCGGTGCTCACTGCGGTGGTATCAATGAGATCAAACACCGGAATCTCCACCGGAACTCCACGCCGGGAAAATTCTTCTACCAGCCATTGCGCCTCTTCTGGCGCAGTTTCCTGATTGATAAAGTGCTTACCCTGCTCATCTTCAACCACTACCCAGGCCAATACCGCAGGCCGGTTGGCCGTCCACAGCGGGGCCCCAGATTGACTTACGAGATCCGTAATATAGCCACCGTCAAATTCGAGGCGCAGCGAAAGTGCCGGTGCAGGCGGCGCACCGCGCACGTAGGCGTACTGCTGCACATGGCTGCGCGCATCCTTCAGAGCTGCAGCGACCATTGGATACTGCAGTACATTTTTTGACCCGGATACCTTGACCAACACCTCCGCCATGGCCTCTTTTGAGGCGCTCTCCAGCACACTAGCGCTTTGTTCTGTCACCGACACACTCGCCGCGTACAGGTCGGCAACGACGTCTGCCTGGACGCTTTGCGCCGAAACCAGGGCCAACCAGGTCCACATCAGCGCCACACACGCTTTTCTCACAGCCTTCTCCCACAGTCTTTGGCAAGCGAGCATTGTAGCAGCACTGAGCGAAACTGGTGCAATAGCACCTGATTCGATAATTCAGGAGTGCGCTGGCCCGACAGGCACGATAAAATACCGCGCTCACACCCCCGATCGAAGTATTGACTGGATTTCATGCAATGAGTGAAGACAACGGCAAGACTGCGCTGAGCTACAAAGACGCGGGCGTCAACATCGACGCTGGCAACGCACTGATCGAACGTATCAAGGGCGTCTCTGCTCGTACGACTCGCCCTGAGGTATTGGGCGGACTGGGTGGGTTCGGAGCGCTGTGTGAGATTCCCGCCGGCTACCGCCAGCCTGTTCTCGTTTCCGGCACCGACGGCGTGGGCACCAAACTGCGCCTGGCGATGGACATGGGGATTCACGACACCATTGGTATCGATCTGGTCGCCATGTGCGTGAACGATCTGGTGGTGGCCGGTGCAGAACCCCTGTTCTTCCTCGATTACTATGCCACTGGCGCGCTCAATGTTGATAATGCTGCAGATGTCGTCGCGGGAATTGGTAAGGGCTGCGAACTCGCCGGCTGTGCGCTGGTCGGTGGCGAGACGGCTGAAATGCCCGGTATGTACCAGGGCGAGGACTACGATCTGGCAGGGTTTTGTGTCGGCGTGGTGGAGAAATCCGAGATTATCGATGGCAGTACCGTCATTGCGGGTGACATTTTGCTTGGCGTTGCCAGCAGCGGCCCCCACTCCAATGGCTATTCGCTGATTCGGAAAATACTCGAGGTCAACGCGGCAGACCTGCAACAACCGCTGGGCGAAACAACCCTTGGGCATGCGCTGCTGACCCCTACTACAATTTACGTGAAGGCACTGCTCTCCCTGTTCACCGAAGTGCGGATAAAAGCCCTATCCCATATCACCGGCGGTGGCCTGCTGGAGAATCTGCCGCGCGTATTGCCCAAAGACTGCAATGCGCAGATCGACACCGGCAGTTGGCAGTGGCCAGAAATCTTCCAGTGGTTGCAGGCCCAAGGCAACGTCGACACCATAGAGATGTACCGCACGTTTAACTGCGGCGTAGGTATGGTGCTGTGCGTCGCGCCAGCCGATGTCGACCAGACATTGCAGCTGCTGAATGCAGCGGGACACAAGACCTGGAAAATTGGCCGCATCGAGTCTGGCGATAACAGGGTCGAGCTACTGTCGTGAACCCACAGGAGTCACCGCGCTTGGCGGTTTTGATCTCCGGGCGCGGCACCAATCTACAAGCTTTTATCGACGCCTGCGACGACGGCGAACTGCCCGCGCAGATCAGTCTGGTCATCAGTAATAATCCTGACGCAGCTGGCCTGCGACGGGCTGAACATGCGAGCATCGCCACCCTGTGTGTCGATCACCGCAACTACCCGACCCGTGAGACGTTCGACGCGGCGCTGGTGGAAGCACTGCGCGCCCACTCGGTCGACCTGGTGATACTGGCGGGCTTCATGCGTATCCTGACGCCCGTGCTGATCGAACCCTATCTCGGGCGCCTGTTGAATATACATCCCTCGTTACTGCCCAAGTATCCGGGGCTGAAAACGCATCAACGCGCGCTGGATGCACGCGATTCAGAAGCAGGGGCGACCGTTCACTTTGTCACACAGGAACTCGATGGCGGCCCTCCGGTGATACAAGCTCGCGTGCCGATCCAAACCGGCGATACCGCTGAAGGCCTGGCCGCCCGCGTGGCAGAGCAGGAACACAGTATCTATACGATCGCGGCGCGCTGGTTTGTGCAGGGGCGACTGGCACTGAACGGCCACAGAGCCACGCTGGATGGCGAACCTGTCCCACCAACGGGCATACAGTACACGAGTGCGATAAACCGCTAGTGAATTTCAGGCGCCGGCGTGCTGGCGTTTAAGCGCAACCGCGCAGTAAAACGGTTCACGCCTTGGGCAGCGTGACCCCGCGCTGGCCCTGGTACTTGCCGCCCCGGTCCTTGTAACTGACCTCGCAGACTTCGTCCGATTCAAAGAACAGCATCTGGGCGACACCTTCATTGGCATAAATTTTTGCCGGCAGCGTGGTGGTGTTGGAAAACTCCAACGTGACGTGCCCCTCCCACTCGGGCTCCAGCGGCGTCACGTTTACAATGATGCCGCAGCGGGCATACGTGGACTTACCCAGGCAAATGGTGAGCACATTGCGTGGGATACGGAAATATTCCACGGTACTGGCCAAGGCAAAGGAGTTCGGTGGGATGACACAGACATCGCTCACCACATCCACAAAACTGCCCTCGTCGAAGTTCTTGGGATCCACGGTCGCCGAATTGATATTGGTAAACACCTTGAACTCTCGGGAACAGCGCACGTCGTAGCCATAACTGGACGTGCCATAAGAAATAAGCCGCTCACCGCCATTGGAGCGCACCTGGCCTGCTTCAAAGGGCTCGATCATGCCGTGCTCGGTGGCCATTTCTCGAATCCATCGGTCTGCTTTGATACTCACGCTTCAGTCACCTGTCGTTGAATTTCGCTCTGTTCAATCATCAGAAATTTTTATTTCGGGGAACTGCTTTACGACACTGTCGGCCTGCCCGGCCAACGCCTCACGCACAGCCGCGGCAGCCTCCATATACAGCTGGGTAACGGCTGAATTTGGCTCAGCAACCAACGCGGGAGTACCCGCATCAGTCTGTTCCCTTATTGACAGTAGCAGCGGCAAACTGGCCAGCAAAGGCACGCCGTAGTCTTTTGCGATCTGCTCGCCGCCGTGCTCACCAAAGATGTGTTCGCGGTGCCCGCACTCGCTGCAGATGTGTACCGCCATATTCTCGATCACCCCCAACACCGGCACATCGACCTTGCGGAACATCTCGATGCCCTTACGCGCATCCAGCAGGGCGATATCCTGCGGCGTGGTGACAATCACCGCACCAGACACCTTGGCCTTCTGCGACAGGGTAAGCTGGATATCGCCAGTGCCTGGCGGCATATCGATCACCAGGTAATCCAATTCGCCCCACAGCGTTTGTTCCAGCATCTGCGCGAGTGCACCGCCGGCCATGGGCCCGCGCCACACCATCGGCGTGCGATCATCGACCAGATAGCCCATAGACATCGTTTTCAGACCATAGGCCTCAACGGGCAATAAATACTGCCCGTCCTGCTGCTCGGGGCGCGTGCCCGCAGGAATGCCGAGCAGCAGTTGCTGGCTGGGGCCGTAAATATCTGCATCCAGCAAACCGACACTTGCGCCCTGCGCCTTGAGCGCGAGGGCAAGATTTACCGCCGTAGTGGACTTGCCGACACCACCCTTGCCGGACGCGATTGCGATGATGTGTTTAATCTGGTTCATGAGTACCTGTAAGCACGCGTCCGCCCTGAAATAAAATAACGGGCCAGTATTTTCCGGCCCGCTAGTATAGGGACATGCCATCGATACAACAATGCGCGATCAATACCGCGCGGTAGTCGCCTACTGCGCAATCACCGCTATATTAAAGAAACTGGTAGTGCCACTCACTTCATTGGCCAGGATCAGCATGGGGTTGCCTGTTGGGCTATCCTGCGCAGCGACAAACTTGATGGACTCGGGTCCAAGATCACCTACCAATGCCAGATCATCCTCAACATCGGCAACTGTAAAGTCACGCATATTGATGTACTGCACAAATTCGGACGCCTCGGGTGTGGTGATGTTGTACACCATGATGCCACCCACGCGCTCAAGACCGATAAAGGCATAGATACGACCTTCAATCACCGCAATTTCGATCGACTCTGGCTCAGGGCCTTTATCGTCGGAGCGATCATCGCCTTCGTTATCATCGTTGCTGGCATTAAAGCCCTCACCCAAACGGTTGGCCGTAATCACTTCAAAGTCGCTGCCGGAGTCGAACACTGGCCGTCCAGTCTGTGAATTCCAGATGGTAAATGAGCGGGCACCGAAGGCATACAACGCTTCATAGGTACAGTCAGCGCCGGGCTGGCCGGTAGTGGCCAGTGACGCACAGGCGCCACTGGTGCCCAGATTGGCAATAACCTTCAGGCGACCCAACTTGTCGTCGTCCTCAAAGTCTGCACCTGCCAGCGCGACCAGATCCGAGTCAAAACTTGCACCGTCATCGGTAATATCCTTGATGCGAATTTCATCCAGATAATGAAAGCAATCGCCACCATCGAAATCGAACCCCCCCTGGCCCGTGCAGTCGGCCGCGTCACCAGCATCGGTCAGATATTCACGGCTATCGCCTTCGTTGGCGGTCACAATGTAAGTCACCCCGTCGAATTCAAAGGTGTCAGCACTATCAGGCATATAGGTGCCGAATACCGGTACACTACGAATATTCACCCCGTTGTCCCTGTTGCTGGGGTCCATTTCATTGCCGGGAATCAAGTGGTTCTTATACCCCAGGGCCAACACTTTCACGATGCTATTCGTGGTCAAATCCACCACCGCCATGGCATTATTTTCCTGCAGCATTACATACGCCATGGTGCTGTCAGCCGAGACTGCGACGTACTCCGGCTCAAGATCAGCAGCCACCGTTGCCGCCTTGGCGGAAATACGTACTGGCCCGGTTAAGCCACCGCTGTTGAAAGCCCTGAAATCGAGCTGTGTCACATTGGCTGCGGTGACATTGGCAGCGCCGACGGACATATCGACTATCGTGATACTACCCTCGGGGTCCACGGAGTAATCGCCATTGGGCTCGCCTTCGTTAGCCACCACTACTTTGCTACCATCAGGTGTAAACGTTACCATGTCGGGCAAGGCACCGGCCTCCACCGCGCTCAGGAAGGTACCATCCGTTTGATAGAAAGCGATATAACCGTTAGCCTGCTTGACATCAGCTTCAATGGCGACCGCCACGGTATTGTTGCTGACAGAAACACTGTTGGCTGCACCCAGATCGCCTGTTTCCATGCTGAACGCTGCGGCGACATCTGCTGCCACATCCAGCGTCCCACTCAAAGTGGGCACTGCCGGCGAAGAGGCATCAATAACGTCAATATGGCCAGAGTTTGCATTAACCACAAAGGCCATCCGGGTCGCGGGATCGTAATCCACTATTTCAGCAGCGGACTCATCAAACACACCTGTCTCAAAGCGACCTAACAAAGACAGCGAAATCGTAGTGGGTGTCGCATCGGAACCACTGGGACCAGCCGGCCCTGTTGCACCAGTCGCTCCTGTGGCGCCCGCGGCGCCCGTGGCGCCAATGAGGCCGTTGTCACCATCGTCACTGCTGCAGCCGACTAACACCAGCGGTAAGCTGACAACGGATAGCGCGAGCATTTTTTTCCAGTTCATCTATTCACTCCTAGGGGAAGACTGTTTTTGGTCATGGATTACAACCTCACAAACTAAACGCTGGGTGTGAAGCTTTAGTGAAAGGACGATGAAGGAAAAATGAAGTATTTATGTCGGTAAATACGTGGTCGGCCAACCGGGGACGGTCTCTGCCATCCCTCGGGTGAAACCAACCGGCAAAAACGCTATAATACCGCCCCTTTTTCTAATACAGACTCTTTATCATGGCAGCATCGGCTCCACGCAAAATTCTGGTCACCAGTGCATTGCCCTATGCCAATGGCTCGCTGCATCTGGGACACCTGCTGGAACAGGTGCAAACCGACATCTGGGTACGCTTCCAGAAATCGCGCGGACACCATTGCCTGTATGTCTGCGCCGATGACGCGCACGGCACCGCTATTATGCTGACGGCAGAAAAACTCGGCATCAGTGCGGAGCAACAGATCGCGAACGTCCAGCAGGAGCATATGCGCGACAGCGCCGGCTTCCTGATTGGCTTTGACAATTTCCACACCACGCACAGCGAGGAAAACCGTTTCTGGAGCGAGGCCATTTACCAGCATCTCAAGGACAATGATCACATCGCTTCACGGTCTATCACTCAGGCATTCGACCCCGAAAAACAGTTGTTCCTCGCAGACCGTTTCATCAAGGGTTCCTGCCCCCGCTGCAAAACGGAAGATCAGTATGGCGACAACTGCGAAGCCTGCGGTGCCACCTACAGCCCGACCGATCTGATAAACCCCGTATCAGCACTTTCTGGCGCCAAACCCATTGAAAAAGACTCTGTGCATTTCTTCTTCAAACTCCCCGAGTTTGAAGAGATGCTCAAGGCATGGCTGGCCTCCGATACGCTGCAACCGCAGGTGGCGAACAAACTGCGTGAGTGGACCGACGCCGGCTTGCAGGAGTGGGACATCAGCCGCGACGCTCCCTATTTCGGCTTTGAAATACCAGGCGAACCTGGCAAGTATTTCTATGTCTGGCTGGATGCGCCTATCGGCTATATCGCCAGCTTCCAGAACTACTGTGATCGCACCGGCCACCCGTTTGACGAATACTGGCAGCTCGGCGGCGATACCGAGCTGTACCATTTTATCGGTAAGGATATTATCAATTTCCACGGACTGTTCTGGCCCGCCATGCTGGAGTCGGCAGGCCTGCGCGCGCCCACTGCGATCTACGCCCATGGCTTCCTGATGGTCAACGGTACCAAAATGAGCAAGAGCCGCGGCACATTCATCAAGGCCAGCACCTATCTGGAACACCTTGATGCACAGTACCTGCGATACTATTTCGCCGCCAAACTCAGCGGGTCGGTAGACGACATCGATCTCAACCTGGAAGACTTCGTACAGCGTGTTAACTCCGATGTCATCGGCAAGGTGGTGAATATCGCCAGCCGCTGCGCCGGTTTCTTGCGCAACAGTTTTGACAACACACTTTCGGCCACCTGCTCTGAACAGACAATGGTGGAATCTTTTATCGCCAGCGGCGAAGCCATCGCCGACCTGTATGAGCGACGCGAGTTCAACAAGGCAATACGTGAAATCCTCGCACTGGCAGACCGCGCCAATCAGTATGTTGACGAGAAAAAACCGTGGGCACTGGCCAAGCAGGAAGGTACTGAACAGGAGGTCCATGAAGTCTGTAGCGTGGGTATCAATCTGTTTCGCGTATTGATGACGTATCTCAAACCGGTGCTACCGGCCATGGCTGAAAAATGCGAGGCATTCCTCAACTGCTCACTGGACTGGACCGCACTGCAAGCACCATTGGTTGATCATCCTCTTGCCACGTTTCAACCGCTGCTCACACGTATCGACCCAAAGCAGGTGGAGGCGATGGTGGAGGCAAGCAAGGAAACGCAGGCTGTAGCTGCGGCCCCAACGGCCAAGACTAAAAAAACGCACCCTGCAGCAGCGGACACCATCGAGTTCGATGACTTCGCTAAAATCGACCTCAGGATTGCCGAAATCATCGCCGCAGAGCACGTCGAGGGCGCTGATAAACTGCTGCGCCTGACACTGAATCTGGGTACAGACAGCGACCAGAGGCAGGTCTTCGCCGGTATCAAGTCCGCCTATCAGCCAGCAGATCTGGTAGGCAAACTGACGGTGATGGTGGCCAATCTGGCACCGCGGAAAATGCGTTTTGGCGTATCTGAAGGCATGGTGCTGGCTGCGGGGCCCGGCGACAAAGACCTCTTTCTGCTGGAGCCTCATGCAGGAGCGAAGCCTGGCATGCGGGTCAAATAGGCAGGAACTATTTCAGACTAATGAGTATTAGTTCGCAAATTCAGACTGCCATAATTTGTTGTAGCCGCTAGAATAGGTCGATTGAAAAAAGAACGCACTGATATCAATTCAAGTGCGTACCGAGAACACAATTATGTTGGTAGATTACTCCATCTTGTTGATCAGTGCGATTCTGGTCAACAATTTCGTACTGGTACAGTTCCTGGGACTGTGCCCGTTTATGGGCGTGTCCAATAAACTCGAAGCGGCCATGGGTATGTCTATGGCGACCACTTTCGTGCTGACACTCGCCTCGGCTTGTAGTAATCTTACCTACCACTGGCTGCTCTTGCCGCTGGGCCTGGGCTACCTGAAGACCATCGCGTTTATTCTGGTGATCGCCGTAGTGGTGCAATTTACCGAAATGGTAATGCGCAAAACCAGCCCCTTACTCCACCGGGTACTGGGCGTGTATCTGCCGCTCATCACCACAAATTGTGCCGTACTGGGCGTCGCATTGCTAAATATCAGCAAGGACCACAGCTTTCTGCAAGCACTGTTCTATGGCTTCGGTGCCGGGGCTGGTTTTTCACTAGTACTGGTGTTGTTCGCGGCAATGCGCGAGCGCCTGACAGTGGCCGATGTGCCCACCCCCTTCAAGGGCGCGGCTGTAGGCATGATAACCGCTGGCCTGATGTCCCTGGCCTTTATGGGCTTTGCAGGACTGGTATAAACGCTTGTGATTGCTACCCTACTTCAGTATCCACTGTTTGCCGCCCTGCTCGCTCTGGTAGGCCTCGCCGCTGTGTTTGGTGCGCTGCTGGGTTATGCCGCGGTACGGTTCAAGACCGAGGGCAATCCCATTGCGGATGAGATCAATAACATTCTGCCCCAGACCCAGTGCGGCCAATGCGGCTACCCCGGCTGTCGGCCCTATGCCGAGGCCATCGCCAACGGTGAGGATATCAACAAGTGTCCTCCCGGCGGTGAAGCTGGCATTCAGGCACTTGCCGACCTGTTAGACGTTGAGCCCTTGCCACTGGATTCTGAACACGGTGTGGTTGCGGCCTTACCCTCGGTGGCCTTTATCCGCGAGGCCGAATGTATCGGTTGTACCAAATGCATACAGGCCTGCCCGGTCGATGCCATTCTAGGTGCGGCCAAACAGATGCACACTGTCATCATCAGCGAGTGCACCGGCTGTGATTTGTGCGTGGAGCCCTGCCCCGTTGACTGTATTGATATGATCCCACAACAGGAAAGCCTGCAAACCTGGCACTGGCATTTGCCGGACCCGGTGAGCCGTCGCGTGGACATCATCGCCACCGATGAGCCACAGGACGATATATCACGGGACCGCGCGGCATGAGAAAAATATTTAGTTTCCACGGCGGCATCCACCCGCCCGAAAACAAGCACCAGTCTGTGCGCTCGGCCATCACCGATGCCGGCATTCCACCCGAGCTGATCATTCCCCTGTCCCAGCACATCGGGACGCCAGCCGGCGTAGTCGTGACGATAGGCGAGCATGTGCTCAAAGGCCAGGTCATTGCTGAGGCACAAGGTTTTGTGAGTGTGCCCAAGCACGCACCCACATCGGGGACAATTCACGCCATCGAAGATCGGCTCATTGCCCACCCTTCTGGCCATTTCGCGCCCTGCATCGTGATCATCCCTGACGGCAAGGATGAATGGATCGCATGCAAAGGCAGGCCGGACTATGAAACGCTGGACAAGCTGACACTGATCGACCTGATTCGCCATGCCGGCATAGCGGGCATGGGCGGCGCGGGTTTTCCCAGCTCAGTCAAGCTGTCGGTCAAAGCGGGCACCCACATTGAAACGCTGATTATCAACGGCACCGAGTGCGAGCCCTATATCACGGCGGATGACGCCCTGATGCGTGAGCGCGCGGACCAGATCATTGAGGGCGCCAAAATTCTGCGCCATATCATCGGTCCACAGGAAACACTGATCGGCGTTGAAGACAACAAGCCGGAGGGTATCGCTGCGCTGCGCGCCGCAGCTCAAGGCAGTGGGATCGAAGTCGTCGGATTTCCCACCAAGTACCCCTCGGGCGGTGAGAAGCAACTGATCGAAATACTGACCGGTAAACAGGTCCCTACTGCCGGCTTGCCTTCACAGGTGGGTGTGGTCTGCCAGAACATCGGCAGCACGGTGGCTATCTATGAAGCGATAGTGCACGGTCGACCGTTGATTTCCAGGGTTACGACGGTCACTGGAGACTCCGTACGGGAGCCGCAAAACTTCCAGACATTGATTGGCACTCCCATACGTTTCTTGCTGGAAAAAGCCGGTTACCAACCCGAAAAAAACAAGCGCCTCATCATGGGTGGGCCGATGATGGGCTTCACCGTTCCCGATATCGACGTACCCATCGTCAAAACAACTAACTGCCTGCTCGCGCCCACTGAGGACGAACTGCCCACGCCGCCACCGGCTCAGGCCTGTATCCGCTGTGGTATGTGCGCAGAGGCCTGCCCGGCCAGCCTGCTGCCACAGCAGTTGTTCTGGTTCGCCCAGGGTAAGGAATTTGAGAAGCTGGAAGAGCACAACCTGTTCGATTGTATCGAGTGTGGTGCCTGCTCCTACGCCTGCCCTAGCAATATTCCGCTGGTGCAGTATTACCGTGCCTCCAAGGCTGAAATCCTGCAATTACGCCGCGACCATGCAAAAGCCGAAGCCTCACGTGTTCGCTTCGAGTCGCGTCAGGAGCGCCTGGAGCAGGCCGAAGCCGAGAAAGAAGCAAAGCGTGCTGCGCGTAAAAAGGCAGCGGAGCAGCGTGCGCAGAGCGGCGGCGACGACACGATAGAAGACCCGATACAGGCTGCCATTGCCCGAGCCCAGGCTAAAAAAGCGGCACAACAGAGCGTTGGCGGAGAACAGAGCGAGCTTGAGACACTGGAGAAGGCCGTTGTCTCGGGGCAAAAGCGCCTCGACACCGCCACAGCCAAGTTGGAAGAGGCAAAAGCCCAGGGCAGTGATTTCGTGGAAGCGCTGCAAACGGGCGTTGAGAAAACGTGGGCTAAACTGGTGAAGGCCGAGCAGGCGCTTACCGACTATCAGCAGACTCACAACCAGGTGGCCGCTAAGTTGGATGAGCCACCCGCAGATGCCGCCAAGGCGGCGATAGAAAAAGCCATGGCGAAGCGACAGGCCGAGGCTGCCTTGAGTCCGGCGGAAAAAGCGCTGGCCGACCTCGCCAAACTGCAGCAGCGTCTACAGAAAACCCAGAACACATTGGCCCAGAGCAGAGCCAATGGCGAGGAGGAAAAAGTTATCGTAGCGCTGGAATCTACCGTGGTACGGCTAACCGAGAAAATCAGCTCCACCCAACAGCAGTTGCAACAGGCCAAGGACACCTGATATGGCCCTGCTGCGCCTGACCTCACCCCACGCCCACGGCCCCATGAGCACTCAGCGCGTGATGCAAAATGTGCTGATGGCGACCGTGCCCGGCATTCTGGTACTCACCCATTTTTTTGGCTATGGCACGCTGGTCAATATTCTCTGGGGCAGCCTGGTGGCACTGGCCTGCGAGGCGCTCGCGCTTAAACTGCGCCGCCGTCCGCTGGGCTTTTACCTGAAGGACTGCAGTGCACTGGTCACGGCCTTCCTGCTGTGTATCGCACTACCGCCCTATGCACCGTGGTGGCTGATCGCTGTCGGTATCGCCAGCGCCATACTACTGGCCAAGCAGCTCTACGGCGGCCTCGGCTATAACCCCTTCAACCCCGCAATGGCCGGGTATGTCATCCTGCTAATTTCCTTTCCCGTACAAATGACGGCCTGGGCCCCCCCGCTGGGAGCGGCAGATGCGTTGCCCGGTTTTTGGCAGGCACTGCAAGCGTGCTTCACCCCTAGCCTGTACGACGGTATCACTATGGCGACGCCGCTGGATGTGCTAAAACAGAATAACAGCCTGTTGATGGAAGACCTGTGGCAGCAAAACCCCCAGTTCGGACTCTTCGCCGGTATCGGCTGGGAGTGGGCCAACCTGGCCTTTCTGGCCGGTGGCGCCTGGTTGCTGTACCAGCGCATCTTTACCTGGCACGCCCCGGTGGCCATGCTGGTCAGTCTCAGCCTGCTTGCGGCACTGTTTTATGACGGCGGTAGTTCCGCCAGCGGCGGTTCACCCCTGTTTCATCTGTTCAGTGGCGCCACCATGTTCGGCGCCTTCTTCATCGTCACAGACCCTGTGACCTCTGCTGTCTCGCTGCGCGGCCGCCTGATTTATGGTGCGCTGATCGGTGTATTGCTCTATACCATACGGGTCAGAGGCAACTACCCCGACGCTGTGGCTTTCGCGGTATTGCTGATGAATTTTGCCGCGCCATTTATCGATTACTACACGCAGCCACGCACTTATGGCCACAGTGGCAAGCGGGGAGAAAAATAGCATGATCGGCCAGTCCATAACCCGCAACAGCCTCCTGCTCGCGCTCTTTGCCGTGTGCACCACAGCGCTGATTGCCAGCACTTACCTGCTGACAAAAGACGATATCGCGCAGCAAAAGCGTCTGGCGGAAGAAAAAGCCCTGTTGGAAATTGTTCCCAAAAATGGTCACGACAACTCAATGCTGGATGATACCGTCCCGGTAGGCCCCGAGAGTCCGGGGCTGGGCCTGCTCGAACAGAAAAACGTCTATATTGCGCGCCAGAACGGCAAAGTTGTTACCGCCATCATCCCGGTAGTCGCACCTGACGGTTACACTGGAGAGATTGGGCTGATTGTCGGCGTGAACGCCGATGGCACCATTGCCGGGGTACGCGCTCTGACCCAACGGGAAACACCGGGGCTGGGAGACAAAGTCGACATCAAGAAGTCCGATTGGATGTTGGGTTTTGTTGGACATTCATTGAGCAATCCGACCCTAGACGGCTGGGCTGTAAAGAAAGACAAAGGCGTGTTCGACCAATTCACCGGCGCCACTATTACGCCGCGTGCGGTTGTCGCCGCTACCCTCAGGGCCCTACAATTCGCACAGGCGAATAGAAAGCGCCTGTTCGAAGCACCGCAGCCCGCGCCCACTGGAGACAATTCATAATGGCAGAAGTCAGCTACCAAGACCTGTCGCTCAACGGCCTGTGGAAGAACAACCCCGCCATTGTGCAATTGCTGGGCCTGTGTCCGCTGCTGGCGGTCACCGGCAGTGTCGTGAATGCCATTGGACTGGGATTGGCCACCACCATGGTGTTGATCACCTCCAACACAGCAGTGTCTCTAATCCGCAGTATTGTCTCTGACGCCGTGCGCTTGCCGGTGTTCGTGATGATCATCGCGGCAGCTGTCACCTGTATTGAATTGCTGATGCAGGCGTTCGCCTACGAACTGTACGAGATTCTGGGTATTTTCTTGCCGCTTATTACCACCAACTGCGTCATTCTGGGCCGCGCCGACGGGTTTGCCTCAAGAAACTCCCTGGGGCCCTCGGCGTACGACGGTTTTATCATGGGTGCGGGCTTCGCCTGTGTGCTGGTACTGCTGGGCGCGCTGCGTGAGTTAACCGGTACCGGCGCAGTATTTGCCAATATGGATTTATTGTTTGGCGTCGGCGCAGCCGATTGGAAAATAGAATTCCTCCCGAACTATCAGCCCTTCCTGCTGGCCATTCTGCCACCGGGCGCTTTCATCTTCACCGGTTTGATCATCGCGGTTAAGAACATCATTGATGACCAGATCAAAAAACGTGAAGCGGCACCCAAAGCCCAGCCGGTGAAAGGCGCCAAGCGGGTACGTGTTACAGGAACCGTATCCTAAACGCATTCCTCCAACAGCATCAGAGTATCCAACAGCTCATCCACGGCCACATCATCCATGCCATGGTTATCCTCATCACAGCTGTAGGTGATAAACAATAGCAGCGCACCGTTGGCCACATACCATTCGCGAACCCCTGTGCTCTCCTCGATATAGCGGCTGCTCACCCCGGCAAAATCACCCAGTGAAACCTCGCGCCATTCAAGTAGCTGCTCTGATTCCGCCTGCGCAATGTCACGCACAGTTTGCGCGTCAAACGCGCCCTCATCCTTGTGCAGCGTACTGATTTCGATGCAGCCGACCTCATCCCGATCACCCACCAGAATGCTGTCTTCTTCCGAGTCGGCCCACCACTCCGGCGGGACTGCCATTGCCCACCATTCAGTTTCAAGCACATTCATTGCCAGTTCCTTTCAGCTCTTTGGACATCAACAGGGCATCCTCGCGTCCACCTATTACAGGGTAGTAATTTTTGCGCACGCCATCCAATACGAAGCCATTTTCCTCGTACATTCGTATTGCTGCGGCATTGGAGCGGCGAACTTCCAGCAGGCCCCGCGTTGCGCCCGCGCGCTGTGCCCGCGTCAGGGCACCGCGTAGCAGCGACTGGCCCAGGCCCTTGCGCTGCTGTGACGGGTCCACCGCAATACTGTTAATGGATGCCTCGTCCAGCACCTGGGACACCACCACAAAACCGTCGATACAATCGTCTTCCTCCACCAACAGCGCCCACATCTGCTCACCCTTACCGCCCCCGCAGACGGCGGCAAACTGATTCTCGGTCCAGGGATTGAAGTTGACGCTGAGATCGATCATTGCCAGCGTATTTTCATCGCCAGAGCGAGCGAGCCTAAGCGCGTGCGCCACGGATAAGCCTCGCGAGACTCATGGCTTATGCAGTAATGGCTGCAGATCTCGCCACACCTGCCGCTTAAGCACAGCATTGACGAGTATTTGCGCGCTACTGGTGGTAGTCACAGTGACAACCTCCATCTCTGACAAGGGCACGCGCTGCGCGCAGGCCTGCCCCAACAGCACCAGGCCACGACATCCGCGCTGTTCCAGTCTGCGATTGATAAACGCCGCCACACTCGCCCGCGCTGCCTCCTCGCCCGAATCCAGCTGACGGTTGGTGTGCATCGGCCAATCAAACTGTGCCACATCCGGTTTAGCCATTTTAGTAGCGGCACCTGACCCGCTGCCATCTCCACTATTTTCGCGATTGAGAACCAACGCTTGGGCCATCGATTGCATCAACTGTACCTGATCTGTAGTCAGCGGGAAGCCGTTCAGATCCTCCAGCCACAGCCAATCACCTGCAATAATGGCGCTGAGGGTGAATCGCGGCACGGGCTCACTACCGGGTGACTGCTCGCGCGGAGAGTCAACGACCGCTCTGGGACGACGGACATAAAGCCCGAAATCAGTCCGCGCCAAGCCTTCTCGCGCCACCGGTGAGATGGCTGCCACTGTCGTTTTGGCCGTGTCTGGCACACCCACTGAGTGCTTTTCGACAGGCGCCTTGGCGGGCGTCACCAGGATTGCCAAACGCCGCGTTACCGCAGCACCGGGCAACTGCGTACGCGATACATAGCTGTCGATCCCCAGCGCGTCGAGGTAGGCCATGCGCCTCAATTCATTCATGCAATTTCCCTGCAGATGCGGTGTCAATCCAGGCGAAAGTTTAACAGCATTTCACACGCGGCTATACGAAACGCCAACCGTGGCCGTTAAAAAAACGCACCCCGGAGCGGATAAAATACTTCAGGTGAAGGTGGCCCTTACTGGACGCATAACCGCCGTGGTGGACGATGCGCACTGCCGGGTCAAAGACCAGCCGACCCTGTGTACCAAGGCGCAACGATAGATCAAAATCTTCGAAATACAAGAAAAATGCCTCGCTGAAACCGCCAACTGCCCGCAGTGCCACCGTTCGCACCAGCATAAAGCAACCACTGGCGATCTCGACCTCCGCCGGCGCTTCGCCGCTGCACAGATCGCGCATCTCATAGCGGGCCAGCTTGCGATCAAACAGGCGGCATATAAAAGCGGGAGCAAAACCGCGCAGTACTAACACCAGCACCGTGGGATAACGTTTGCACAGAAACTCCTGTTCACCACTACCGCCAGTAACCCGGGGACTCAGCAAGACGCTATCGGGACGCTGCCGCAACGAGGCCAGGCCCACCAGCAACGCATCTTCGCGCAACTCCACATCGGGGTTGAGGATGAGGTGGAATTCGCTCGTCAGGCTGGCAAGCACCCTATTGTGACCAACGCCGAAGCCACAATTGTCCGACTGGGGCGAATACTGAAGATCGAAACACTCACTCGATGGCCAGCCAGCGATTTCATCATCCAGTGCCGCCCGATAGGCGGCGTCAGACGCATTATCGACCAGCCACAGGGTCACCTTGTCTAAATTTCCTGCATCCCGGGCGCGCTGTGCCGCCCGCTGCAGGCTCAGCACGGTGCCGCCCAGCAGTGTCAAGGGGCTGTTATGGAGCACAATAGATACGGTGACATTCATCGCGCAGATGGTACCAGCTAGTTGCCACCACGCAATACGACAACCCCTCTCCAACCAACCTTGTGTAAAAAATCACAGATGATGTCTATCACCCTGTTAATTATCGAGTTTTTATGCAGGGTGATGGTAGACTGCTGCATATAAATTATTATATGGCCGAGTCTCTGTGCAGTTACCCCTGAATCGGGGAAGACTACACAACACTTACAGGCAACACCAATAAGAACCGCTGTAGGGCGGGCAACAGGGGATAAACATGATCAATCGGGGCGCCACGCTAGTTAGCCATCTGGTCGTCGTAATTACTATTCTGCTCAATCTCACGGCCTGCGGTGGAGGCGGCGGTGGAGACGGTTTTTATGATAAAGACAACACTAGTTCCGGCCCTGTCTTTTATGACAATGGGAGCAGCGGCAGCAACCCCGCACAGCTCACACTGGGATTTTCTGACGCCCTACCAGAGGATTTAAAGCAGGTAGTGATCGAGGTTGACAGTATTACCTTTCGCAGCGTCGAAGCAGCAGACGTTGTCGTCGATAACTTTACGATTAGTGAGTTGAACCTCGTGAACGCGCCTACCTTCCAAGTGGATCTGCTGAAGTACCCTGGCATCAGTCAATTGTTGGTGATTGAGGGTTTTGAGCTCGCTACTGGTCTCTACACTGAAGTCTCTATTACCATCCTCACCGGTGGCGTTAATCAATCTTATGTCCAGCAGGACGACGACACATTCAGGGCGATTGAGCAACCAAGTGGAGTTTTGACTCTGCCGGGCATGCAACTCGCTTCCGGCGCACAACGCTTTACCGTGGAGTTCGGCTTGGCGCAGGCCTTGCAATATCAAGCGTCAACAGGTAACTATTTGCTGACAACCAACGGTCTCCGAATTGAGAACGACCAAACCGCAGCCACCCTGTCGGGAAGTATCGACAGCTCGTTATTCAATAGCGTCTTACCCTGTAGTGAAAAAATTGACCCACAGAGTGGCAACAGAGCCTACCTCTACGAGGGAATTAGCTTACTGCCGGAAAACCTGGCTGACGTATTTACCCTTGAGAGCACCACAGCAATACCCGCAAATGCTATCGCGCCCTTTGCTGTAGCCTCGATTGCGGAGAATACGCTAACAGGAAGCTGGAATTATTCGTTTGGCTATATTCCGGCTGGCAGTTATACAATCGCATTCGCCTGTAATACTGCCACTGACGACTCAGTGGAGTACAACAGTTTGGTGATTCCGCTACCGGCCAACCAGACCTATGAAATTAGCCTCTCTGAATCACAGAATGGCGTCTGCAAACTATCGACAGAGGGCAATTGCTGAGTCAGAGCACGCATCTGGCATTGCGTCTTTCCGGATATTAACGAATATCGAAACAAGCATCACCGGCATCGACTTTTGAGTTTGCAGCGGCAGTGGTCTCCATATAAAAAACCCCGTAGCACGGCGCGCTACGGGGTTCGTAATTAAAGTCTGGCGAG
>CAWWAG010000003.1:0-135000 GCA_963934845.1 uncultured Halioglobus sp.
CGCGTCTGCGGACTACGCGTCTGCGGAACTAATTCAGCAAAGTGCTCGGACAAATCGTCATGGGATTCTGCTGTGTGGTGGTGCATGTGGCGAATGCTGCGCATGAAGTCCACCAAGCTCGTTTTACCATCGTCCAATCTTTTCATGGTCTCCTCTTTAACTTCTGTTAAAACCATGATTCCAGTGTAGTTCGCCGAGCGAACAATGGGATGTAAAAAGTGCTCATCAATAGTGTGAATAATGTTCGCACCGTCTGAGCTGGGCTATAATTTGCGCCCTTTTCTGGAGCGCCAGTATGAAGCCGGATAACTACCCCGCTGACCCCGCCCACTTATGGCGACATTTTTACCAGATAACGCAGATCCCCAGACCCTCCCGGCAGGAGGCCGCCGTGCGCCAGTACGTGATAGGCCAGGCAGAGCAGGGCGGGCACAGCTGGCAAATGGATGGCGCTGGCAATCTCGTGATCGCAGTAGCCGCCAGTGCCGGTCTGGAGGATCGTGAGACGGTGATCATTCAGAATCACCTCGATATGGTTGCGGTAAAAACGGCCGATAAAGTGCATGATTTCAGTGGCGACCCGTTAAGTCTGGTGGTTGAGGATGGCTGGTTGCAGGCGGACCGCACCACACTGGGGGCGGACAATGGTGTTGGTTGTGCGGCGGCGCTGGCGCTGATGACAGATCCGGTAGTGGTGCGCCCGCCGCTGGAATTGCTGTTCACTGTTGATGAAGAGACCGGGCTGGGTGGGGCTCTCAGACTGGATTCCTCGCTGCTTACCGGTACACGTATGTTGAATCTGGACACGGAAGAGTGGCAAGAGTTATACGTGGGCTGCACCGGCGGTGGCGGTTGGGAGTTCAATCGCAATTTTACCACCGCGCCGCCGCCAGTCCATGCACAGTCGTGGACGCTGGCGATCAAGGGGCTTGCGGGGGGGCATTCAGGTATCCAGATCCATCAGCAATTGGGTAATGCGATCAAACTGTTGGGCCAGTGTTTGCAGGGCCTTGAGAACGTGCAGATCGCGTCGCTGGATGTGGGCGTGGCGCACAACGTTATTCCGCGCGAGGGGGTGATCGGGTTCGCGTGTTCGCCGGCTACATCCAGGCGATTGGCGGCGCGGGTGGAACAGGTCAGGCAAGAGGCGCTGGACTACCTGCCGGTGGCGGATGGGGGGCTGGATTTTGTCCTGCAACCGGGAAATGTCGACGTGGTGTTAAGTGCCCCAGATAGCGCAGAGGTTCTCGATCTGCTCGCCGTCTTTCCACATGGCGTACAGGCCTTCAGCCTGGCACTGGGGGCCGAACTGGTTGATCTCAGCATCAATTTGGCGATGGTGCGATTGCAACAGGGCGCGTTTTTTGTAGAATCCAGTTTCCGGTTTTTCAATGCAAAACAAAGCTTGCCCCTGCAAACCTCAGTACTGGCTCTGGCCCGTGCCTATAGCCTGACGGTAAAGGAAGTGGTCGGCTATCCCGGCTGGCAGCCCGATATGAGCAGCCCGCTACTGGCCCGGGCGAGCGCATTGCACGAGCAGCTGTTCGGCAGTGTGCCAGCAGTCAGGGCGATACATGCCGGCCTGGAGTGCGGTATATTAAAAGGCAAGAAACCGGACCTGGATATTCTGTCTTTCGGTCCCACTATTCGGGGCGCTCATTCGCCGACGGAGCGTCTGAAAATCGATACGGTTAAACCTTTTTGGCAGTTCCTGACAGCGCTGCTGGCACAGATGTAATTTTTTTGGAGAACTTTTATGCTGCAAGCTCTACAACAACTTCCGGTCGATCCGATACTCGGCTTGTCCGCTGCCTGTCGCGCGGATACCAATCCCCATAAGGTCGACCTCACAGTTGGCATCTATATGGATGAGCAGGGTGTCTGTCCGGTCTTTGAAGCGGTGAAACTGGCGCAGCACGCCCTGGTCGAAGAGGAGGTCACCAAGGCCTATCTGGCGGCGGCTGGTGATGAACATTTCAATACCGGCCTGCAGCGTCTGGTGCTTGGCGAGGGGAGTGCGGCCCTGTTAGAAGGTCGTGTCAGCAGCATACAAACGCCCGGTGGCTGTGGCGCGCTGCGTATCGGCGCCGAAATTGTTTTTGCTGCATCACCGCACGCAAAAGTGTGGGTTTCAGATCCCACCTGGCCAGTTCACATCCCGCTGCTGAGCAGTGTTGGGTTAGAGTTTCGCACTTACAGCTACTACGATCCCGATACACACGGCGTAAACTTTGACGCTATGGTAGTTGACCTGAAAAATGCAGTAGCCGGTGACGTGGTGTTGCTTCACGGTTGTTGCCACAATCCCTGCGGCGCTGATCTGACCCTCGCGCAATGGGGCGTCATCGCTGATTTGGCCGAGCAGCAGGGTTTCACGCCGTTCGTCGATTTTGCCTATCAGGGGCTGGGTGATGGCCTGGAAGAAGACGCCGCTGGTTTACGCCTGTTGGTGTCGCGGTTGCCGGAAGTCATCGTGGCGGCCTCCTGCTCCAAGAATCTTGGGCTGTACCGCGAGCGCGTCGGCGCCGCAATTTTTGTCTGCAGCGACGCGGCCAATGCCCGCGCTCTCCTGAGCCAGGCCCAGGTGGCAGCGCGGCGTGTTTACTCCATGCCTCCGGCGCACGGTGCGCTGCTGGCGGGTCGGGTATTGACCGATGATTATCTCGGCGGTATGTGGCGCACTGAACTGAACACCATGTGCCAGCGCATGAACGGTTTACGCAGTGATCTGCGTGAAGCGCTGGAAGCACATTGTGGCGGGGATTACGCTTTTATCGAGCGCGAGAAGGGCATGTTCTCTTTTCTGGGATTAAGTGCTGCGCGGGCGGTGCGGCTGCGCGAGGAGTTCGCTGTCTATATGCTGGATTCTTCACGCATTAACGTTGCGGGTATCAACGCCGGTAATATTAACTACATCGCACAATCTGTGGCGAAAGTGCTGTAGCTGTAGACGTCAGGCGACAAAAATCTGCTTGAGGTAGTAATCCGCCACTTGTGGCGGATAGCCTATGATATCGACCAATCGACGGTAGCATTCGCGTTGGTCGGCACCGCGTTCGCGCCATACTGGCACACGCTTAATCATTGTCTCAACCGTTTCTCGCGGCGTGATGATCCAGGTGTCCTGCTGTACCTCACCGAAAAAGAAATTCGCCGGGCAACGCTGAATCGCCAGGGGCTTCATGTAGAGCGCCAGAGTGAGCACTTGTTTAGCACCTTTCTCCGTCAGATATTGTGTCAGGAACTGCAGTGTGCCGCCGCGGTCTCCCAGATCGTCGATCACCAGCACGATTTCGTCCTGCACCGGAATTGAAATATCGTGTTGCACCTTCGGGTTGTCGTAGCGCTCGTTCGGCCCTTTGTACAAGGAGACGCCGATGGTGCCGAATTTGAT
Source organism: uncultured Halioglobus sp. (assembly GCA_963934845.1). Lineage (GTDB taxonomy): Bacteria > Pseudomonadota > Gammaproteobacteria > Pseudomonadales > Halieaceae > Marimicrobium. The sequence goes on from CAWWAG010000003.1 coordinate 3,395, forward strand.
GCTCGCTGTCCCTGGCGGGCGGCCCTTGGACAAATGGTCGTGCAGCAAGATGCCCGGCAGCATGCCGCCCATGGTCGCCATCAGGGCGCCTGTGATGGGTTCGCCGCCTGTTGCTTGTGCCTGCTGATAGCGATGCACCTGTTGTGATAATTCGAACACGGCCATTGATTCTACGGCATCGGGGACCAATAAAAAGGTCAGCTCGTCGTCGGGGATTGTGACGCCTTCGGGCGCTTTCCAGAACGCTAGATCAATTTCTCGGGTTGGGCAGTGGAGCTGGTGTTGGTAGGTGCTCATTACTTTTCCGTTACAGGTCTTTTTGGACATTGTAGCGATATCTGTCGATGGCTGCACCGCTGAGACTGCCCGATCGTGGTTCAATTTCCAGCCTCATTCTCCTTCATCGTGTCGCTCACACTTTTCGAACTGAGCCACTACTCAATAATTGGAAGATGGGTCAGGCGTCACCGTCTTCGATTACCGACCAGCGTTCAAATGTCGTTTCCATCTCAGACTGTACTGCTGCCAGTTCGTCCAGCGCCTTTTGCACTTTGGCGTGATCCTGCTGATAGAAATCATCCTTGGCCATGGCAGATTCAAGCGCCTGCTGACGCTGTTCCAGCTTCTCGATCACGGCGGGAAGACCGTCCAGCTCGCGTTGTAGCCTGTAGGAGAGTTTGCTCTTCTTCGCGGCGCTGACATTTGGCGCAGGTGATTGTTCGACCGCTTCAGACTTTGCTGTGTCTTGCTCTGCTCGTCCGTTGCGCAACTTCCCACCGCGCGCTTCCCAGTCACTGTAGCCGCCAGCCTGCTCGGTAACTACGCCGTCGCCCTCAAGTACCAGCAGGCTGGTGACCACGTTGTCCATGAAGTCGCGATCGTGGCTTACCAGTAACACGGTGCCGTCGAAGGTCAGCAAAATTTCCTCCAGCAGTTCCAGTGTTTCGATATCGAGATCATTGGTGGGCTCATCGAGTACCAGCAGGTTGGCCGGTTTGCTGAACAACTTGGCGAGAATGGCGCGATTCTGTTCCCCGCCAGACAGGGCTTTTACCGGCGTGCGGACGCGCTCGGGGCTGAATAGAAAATCGCCGAGGTAGGAGATGGCATGTCGGCGCTTGCCGTTGATCTCGATAAAATCCTGGCCACCGCACACGTTGTCGATGAGGTTTTGCTGGGGATCCAGTTGGCCGCGCAATTGATCTGAGTAAGCCAGCTCCAGCTTGCTGCCGAAGATGATTTTTCCGGCATCCGGCTCCAGTTGGCCCAACAGAAGTTTGACCAGTGTGGATTTTCCGGCACCGTTGGGTCCAACAATGCCCACACGGTCGCCGCGCTGGATGATGGTGGAGACGTTTTTCAGTATTGCCCGGTCACCGAAATTCTTGTCGACATGCTGTAACTCCGCGACGATCTTGCCGGACTGTCCAGAGGTCTCAACGGCGAAATTGGCTGTACCGGTGCGTTCGCGGCGACTCTGGCGCTCATTGCGCAGGTCCTTCAACGCCCGCACTCGTCCCTCATTACGGGTGCGTCTGGCCTTGATGCCCTGGCGAATCCACACCTCTTCCTGCGCCAGTTTTTTGTCAAACAGCTCGTTGGCACGTTCCTCGGCCTCGAGTTGTTGCTCCCTGTGACGCAGGAAACTATGGTAGCTGCCGCGCAACTGGGTGAGATAACCCCTGTCCAGTTCGGCGATACTGTTAGCAACATTTTGCAGGAAGCGTCGATCGTGGGTAATGAGGATGAGGGCACCGGGAAAGCTGGCGAGCTGTTCTTCCAGCCACCGTATGGCAGGGATGTCGAGGTGGTTGGTCGGTTCGTCCAGCAACAGCAGGTCAGGCTGACTCACCAGCGCCTGTGCCAGAGCCACGCGGCGGCGCCAGCCACCAGAGAGTTCGCCCATGGTAGCTTCTGCGGGGAGTTGCAACTGGCTGATAGTGGTTTCAACGCGTGTTTGCAATTGCCAGCCGTCGGCAGCCTCGAGCTGTGTCTGAACACGCGACAGTGTCTCCATATCTGGCTGATCGGCTTGTATCAGCTTGTGATATTCGCTCAACAGGCGCCCGGCATCGGCAAGACCTGAGGCGACAACCTCGTAAACAGTGAGCTGATCCGCGTCGGGCAGGGTTTGCTGCAGGCGGGCGATGCGAATGCCTGGCCTTACCCAGCGCTCACCGGAATCGGCGGTCAGTTCTCCTGCCAGCACCTTGAGCAATGTTGTTTTGCCGGTGCCATTACGTCCCAGCAGACCGAGTTTTTCTCCTCGGGTGATGCTCAGGTTGACATTATCCAGAATGACTTGGGTGCCGTATTGCAGATGGATGGAGTCTAGGCGTAGTAAAGGCATGGCTGGGCACGTTGTGTTTGTGGACGCGCATTCTACGTCAGCATGCCCCACGCTGGCCACATTTGAACATCCGGTATAAAGTGTGCCGAGAACCCAGATGAGCATCTTCCATTCGCAGGGAATTGCGACGCCCAGGGGGAAATATGTCCAGAATACTGGTCTTTTTTGGTGCTGTTCGCCACCTACGCCGATACTTGGTCGGCCCTGTTGAAACGCGAACAGTTTAGCCAGCAGTTGAATACCTATGTCCAGGCATGGCCGGCACACAGGGCAAGTATGCGCTGCTGAGGTAGCGAGTGGATGACAACGCCGATTACATCATGGTATCGAGCCTGCGGCGGGAGCTTGGCAAAAACAGTAGCGAGGATACCGAGGCCAGCATTGAAGATGAGATTCTGGAAAATGATCTGAATTTACTGAGCGATAAATGTACCAAGTTACTGAATCTTCTCACAATGTTTAGCTGCCTATTGGGCGTACTGTGGATCTGGGCTCACGTCTTCCCTGCGTTCGGCATCGTGGACTCATTCAGTTTTTGGCACCAGACGATCATTGTCGACGATCGGGAAATCTCCGATCCCGTCACCCCGTTTGAGATATTCAGGGCTCTTGGGGTGTCAGTTGGTCGTCGCTGCAGTGGGCTGTCGCCGCACTGAGTTTGGGTATCGGATTTGGCTTGCAGCAAATTATCGCCAATTTTATCAGCGGCCTGATAATCCTGTTTGAACAACCGATTCGAATGGGCGATACTGTGATTATCGGCGATGTCTTGGGAACGGTAACCACGATATAAGTGTGGGTAACCACCGTTCGCGATTACGACAGGTGCGAGTTGCTGGTGCCAAACAAGGAATTTATTACCAACCGACTCCTCAATTGGTCGTTGTCTGACTCTGTTACGCGTCGGCTGATTCGGGTCGGTGTCGCCTGTGGTAGCGATATGGATAAGGCGCTGGAGATCGTGTAGAGCGTGGCTAAAAATCACCCGCTGGTGCTGGCGGACCCTGAATCTTCGGTGATGTTTGACGAGTTTGGGGATAGCAGCCTGCTCACCAGTCCGCGCTATTTCCTTGCGAACATAGACAGGCCGCTCGCGATCGCCAGTGAGCTTCGGCTGGAAATCATCGCCTCAAGGAAGTCGGTATTGAGATCGCCTTTCCGCAGAGGGACATCCACATTGATACGACCCATCCACTGGGAATAAAAATGCTGGATACGAGCCGGGGCGACTTAAGGAGCGGAAATCGCTGGGAGATTCTCGCATCATTGTTTTAATTGTTATTTTGGTCAGGTAGATATGACAAACATCGAACAATCGCGCTATGACCGACAGGTCGCGCAGTGGCTCATTTTGTGCGCAGTGGTCATTTTTGGAATGATCCTGCTAGGCGGGGTTACTCGGCTCACCAATTCAGGCTTGTCTATGGTGGAATGGAAGCCGCTGGTGGGTGCTATCCCGCCGCTGACTGAGCAGGATTGGCAGGACACCTTTGAGAAATATCAGCAGTATCCAGAATACCAGAAGATCAACCACGGCATGAACGTGCATGACTTCAAGATTATCTTTATGTACGAGTACTTGCACCGTTTGCTGGGTCGTCTAATTGGCGTCTTGTTTGCGCTACCTTTGATCTACTTTGCCGTGCGGCGTCGGTTGCGGCCAGGGCTTGCGCCCAAGCTGGTCGTTCTGTTCTTTATGGGTGGTCTGCAAGGGCTGTTGGGGTGGTATATGGTTAAAAGTGGGCTGGTCGATAATCCTCGTGTCAGCCAGTACCGTTTGACGTCCCATTTGGGGGTGGCAGTCGCTATCTACGCCTATATGCTTTGGTTGGTCTATGATCTCCTGCTTGCGCGCGGCGACACTACCTCGAAAACCGAACACAAACCCTATGCGCTCTGGAGTTTCGCATTGGTCGCGCTTGTCTATTTGATGATTCTGTCGGGTGGACTTGTGGCTGGGACTGATGCGGGGTTGGCTTATCCTACCTGGCCGCTTATGGGCGATTCGTTCATCCCCAACGGTCTCTACACTACATCCCCGGCGTGGTTGGCGGCCTTCGAAGACATCACCACCATCCAGTTTAATCACAGAATCTATGCGTATTTTTTGTTTGTGATACTGACAGTGTCGGCGTTTCTGGTGTATCGCACTGCCACGCACTGGCACGGCAAACTGGCGGCGATTCTAATGGTGTTGGCTTTATTCGTTCAGGTGATACTGGGTATCAGTACGTTGCTGCTGCATGTGCCGGTGGCACTGGGTACGGCGCATCAAGGAGGGGCGGTAATACTATTGACGGCCACGCTGTTCCTGAGTCACGTGCAATTGCGCCAGTCGTAATACTGGCGCTCCGGAATATCTGATTACCAGAATTTGGGTAGTACGTTTTCGGCGCGGTGGCCCTCAGTTTTACGATGGTCTTGCGAGGTGAGGTTAAAGCGCACATCGACACGACGATCTCTTCCCTGTAGGCGACTGTCCACGCGTCGGTCGAACCCCTCATATTTTTTGTGCCGGTTTCTACCGCGTCGAGTATGAGGCGATCTGGGTCTCGCATGTAAAATGATGCGCTTTGAGGAGACATCGCGTTCTCCTTTGACGATACATGTAGCGTGGTGTTTAGTCTGATAGAAATAGTCACCCGGTACACTATCGTACGGGGCGAAACTGGAGAATAAGAATCCTATCTGTGAGCACGGTCACAAGAGGGATCAGGCTGTCGCCTGCTGTCATGCTCACTCGGATTGGAAACTCGCTAAAGAGAGAGAGCGCAAATTCGACTGAGGTGGCTGTAGGGGAGTCCCGATTGCTCATGCCACTGATTGAAGGCGTCCTGAATAAGTTGCAATTTCCCCTTGCTGACCGGGTTTTCTGCCACATCTACACCGCTGCGCTGCAGGCAGCGGATGACATCTGGGGTAATAATGAAGGTATCCTTACCCATATTCCGTAGTACTCGCTGCCCTGTCATTCCACCGAGCCTGCTGCCCTGTATTTTCATCAGTGTGAATAATCCGATCAAATCCTGCGTGGGCCAGTGTGCGATGAATTTGCCAAAGCTCCCGTGTTTTTGCGTGATATCCAGAATGAACTGTGCGTTGGCTTGCACACTTAGTACCTTCTGACGATTGCGAATGATAAGAGGATTGGCGGCAAAGCGGTTGATTTGCTCGGGGCTGAGCCTGACTATTTTGGGCGGGGGAAAGCCGAAGAAGACGTCTTCAAAATTATCCCATTTGTGATCAACTACTCGCCACACAAAACCAGCCTGGAAAATACAGCGGGTCATTTGCGCCAGCCAGCGGTCATCTTTGCTCTGCGCCAAGGCTCTCGCGCTACGCACGGTGGGCATTAAACGCTGGAGTGCGGCTGCCCCGCCGTGACGCTCACAGGCGCGTTGCTGAATGTGGGTGAAGTGCTCCAATTACTTGCTGTGGCTGCCGTCGCAGAGCGGTTGGTTCGCGGTAGCCTTGCAGCCGCAGAAAAACACCTTGGCATCCTCTGTCGCCGTATAGCGTACCGGAGAGAAGCCCGTCTTCTTGTGCGAGCCATCGCAAAACGGCTGGCTGGCGCTGAGTCCGCAGGCGCACCAGAAGTAGGTGCTGCCAGGCTTCACCAGAACGCCATAGGGCGTGTTGGCGGCACGTTTGGGATGTTCCATAACACGGTTCCTTTATGGGTAGTGGCGTTTTCGGCAGAGGCTTCCTGAAGCCGTATCGACAAGCTTCCTTTAATACGCCTCACTTGCCTACTAAAATTGTCTGATTTCTTCGTGCAATCGAAGTTACCTGAATGCCGGGAGGTGTAACAACCTTACGGCGAAACACTGTAAGCGAGCAGCATGTTGCCAGGTAGTTGCCCAAACATGGAATAGCCAGATTGCACGTACACCCAACCATCCGCCAATACTTGCCCACTGACGTCAATCGCACCGCCGTGGCCTGCGATACCGTTGAGGCTGGTAAACGGTTGTGCGGTCTGCGTCTGCCAGAGTATTTCGCCGGTGGCGATGTCATAGGCGCGCAGCTTGCCGTCCAAGCCGGCGCTAAAGGCGAGTTCGGGAGTCGCGGTAGCTGCGGCCGATAACCCGTAGTAAAAAGAGCACTTGTACAACTCTGACAGTGCCGGTTTTTCGGTGGCGCGCAAATTCTCCAGCCCGATTAGCGGCCTGTTCTTCTCGGCGATTTCACAGCCGCGCTCGACGTGCTGCTGCCACAGTAGCTTACCACTGGTTACGTCCAGTGCGTAAAGCCCTGGCTGGGGCGTATACCCTGGATGATCCCGTTCCGGGTCTGCCACGGGTATCACCAGGCGCTGCCCCGAAACCGCCATCCCCCAGTGGATGCCGCCATTCGTGGTGCCAAGGCTGACGCGTTTGCGCCACAGTACTTCACCCTCTGTGGAGTCTGTGTCAGGGTTGAGTGCGAACACTTCGCCGGATTTTTGTCCCGCTAGCAGAATGTCCGAGCCGTCGCGGTTTTGCGCGATAATAACGGACGCGCCGAAATCGAAATCGCCACCGGCGTCGTGTGGACAGTTGGCACCACCGTTCAGGCAAGCCGCGTTCCATACATCGCCGGCGATCGCCTGAAAGCGCCAGACTAACTTGCCGCTATCCATATTCAGCGCAACGATGGCATCTGAAGTATCCGTTGCCGGATGTGTCAGGTTCTCACCTGTGCCGATATAAATGCGATTGCGCTTGGCGTCTATCGTCGGGGTTGTCCACACCGAGGCGCCGGAGGGCCCGTACTGATCTTGCCCCGCTGAGTTTTGCCCCTGTAGGGTGGCGTCCGCGGTGGCGTGCCATTGCCAGAGTGTCTTGCCAGTAGCAGCCGCCAGTGCGATAACACCGCCGTGGGAGGTGCAGCAGATATGGCTGGGGCCACCCGCTGCGGCAACTTCAAACGATGAGATCGGGACGAACAGGCGGTTGTTGTCATAACTGATGGAACCGGATACGACGGAGGTATTGAACAGGCGGGCAGAGTATTGCCAGACAACGTCCAGGCTAACCGGGTCCATGGCGAACACGGTGGCGAGCGAATCGGCAAAGATCAGCAGCTTGATGCCATCGTTGAGTGTCGCCACGGTAAGCGCCGAGCGAATGCCACTGAAGACCTTGGTGTGGGCCCGGATACAGCCGCTGGTGCGATCCAGCGCATAGAGTTGTCCCGTTTTGTCACCGAAGTACATAGTGTCGCCGATGATGGCCGGCTGTGAGCGCATGTCCGTCACGCGGGGAAAGGCCAGGCTCCAGGCCAATTCCAGAGTGCCGACATTGCTGCGGTCGATACCAGACTTTTCAGCGGGGACGAAGCGTTTATTGTCTGTACCCAATCCCCAATTACTCACATACTCCAAAGGCGCACTGGTGTCGGGTGTGCTGCACAAATGCTGATCTATCCAATCGCTCGACTCTGGTGCACTGCCCGCCAGGTATGTGGCGATCAGGAATCGCTCCTGCTGGCGCAATCCGGTGGCCATGGGTTGCATCTTGCCAAATTCCAGCGCCACCAGAATGCTCTCCTTGGAAAACCCTGACAGCGCCTCACGGGTTGGCGCGTGCATCGCGGGATTGTCGTGACAGGATGCGCAGTGCTGGTCGAACAGGTGCTCGCCCAGGTATTCCAGTGGCAGTTTGTCCGCGTGGCGCAGTGCGAAAGCTTCCAGTGTTTTAACCGGTGAATCCATCAACAGCAGGCTGGTGCCCGCTGCCAGAGTTACCAGGACTGACGCCAGTAGCAATCGAGTGACAATTTTCTTCATAAAGGCATCAGTGACAGTTTGTTTTCAGTAGCAGTTGCTTGAATACCACCGCGTTGTGGTCGCCCTCGTCCCGCTCTGGCTCCTCGGCCAGTTCCACGTTGGGAAAGCGCTTGAATAGTTCCGTCATGCTCAGATAGAGCTGGCGCTTGGCGAGGGCGGCGCCGATGCAGAAGCGCGGGCCGTAACCAAACGTTGGGTCCGGATCAAACACCCGCTCCACGTCAAATTTCTCGGGGTTTTCAAAGTAGTCGGGATTGTGGTCTTTCAGGTGCGGCATCATCAATACCATGACACCCTTGCGCAACTGTTCCCCCATAAATTCCATGTCCTGCGGGGCATAGCGGGCGAACCCCATCTTCGATGAAATACCCCAGCGGCTGATCTCACTAAAGGCGTTGGAAAAGCTATCGGGAGTGGCCAGGGCCTTGGCGATCTGGCTTCTGTCATTTTTCAACAGGGCGTACACTGACCACTGTTGGGCGACCAGCGTGGTGTCTGCGCCCGCGCCGATCAGCGCCAGGATCAGCGTGATGATATCGCCCTCTTCAAAGCCTTCATTCTCGGCTTCAATACGCAGCAAGGTGCTGAGAAAATCATCCTGTTGCGGTGCGCTGCGACGCTCGTCAATGATCTTTTTGAGAATGACGATCGCGCGGTTGCTGTCCTGTCTCGCGCTCTCACGTTGTTCGTCGGAAATAGTGGGGTTCCAGGTCTCGGTAAAGGTCGTAATCACCTGTTTAATCTCAGGCCAGTATTTCTCCGGAATGCCCACCATGCGTGTGATTGAGATGAAGGGAATGTGAAAGGCGATCTTTTCCCGGTAGTCGAAGACATCCGGGGTTCCCAGCTCGTCGAACAGCTTCTTGATCTCGGGCTCAATTCTGGCTTGAATCTTGTCGACAACGTTGCGCGAAAATGCAGGCGCGGTAACACGCCGCACCAGGCGGTGGTGATCGTGGTCGGCGAGCAGGCTGTGGCCGATCAGGGCGCGTTCGAAATTGCTCCATTCCTCCTCGGGCGGCCGCTTGGGTGCAAACTCCCAATCGTAGAAGTCCGACGATAGGGGTTCTGTCTTCCAGCACGCCATGATGTCGTCCATGCGTGTCATGATCCAGGCTTGCCAGGGTTCGTACCACACCAGTCGACCGCGTCGGGCGAGTTCCAGACACTGGGAGATGGGGTCTTCCATATACTCTCTGGAATTGGGGTTATACACGTCCTGAATTGGGGGAAGTATTTTTTCTGCTACCTCGGTCATGGCTTTCTCCTGAAGACAAGCGCAACGCCTGTATCGCTATAGTGTGTGGGAGGTATGTTAGCAACTCCTCAATAAAAGTATACATTTGTATACCTATTATCAGGATGCGGTGCTTGTCTCCCTGCCGCGGATGAGAAGGTCGTTGCACAACATCGCGCTGAGGAAAAGCAAGCCGGGGGCGAGCTGAATGCAGAGTCTCCCCACGCCTGTAAAGTTGGAGGCCCCGGCACCGAATATAGTGAACAGGAACAGAAACAGGAACATCAATACAGCACAGGTCAGAGCAACACTGATACTCAAATATGTTTTTGTGAATGCCCCCGGGAGGGTCAGGCCCATGGGAATGATAGCCAGTAGCAGGTAGCCCAGCAGGTGAAAATTATCGTGTAACCAGACCGTTTTTATGATGCCGGTGAGGCCGTCGGGGTGAAATTCTGTTACCGAGCCCAATAATTGAGCGAGTACAGACGGATTCGTTTGTATCAGGATAACCAGAAAAACCAGGCCAAGTGAGACCAGTACCGCCAGCTTGGCGATCTTGTGACGTGTCCTGGAAACGAGCAGCAATGCGGGGATAAAAGTGAGGGCCCAGGGGAGGCCTTCGTCTTTGATCAGCAGGCAGCCAAAGGCAAAGAAAATTGCCAGCAAGCCCTGTGATCGCCAGCCTGTTGTCACCCAGTTGTGTAAGGCCATCAGGGCCGCACAGTAGGTCGCGCCCAGAAATAGATCTGCATAGCCCGCCAGCGCCACGTGGATGTTGACCAGCGGCATCGATAGTAAGAGATAGGTGAAGCCTATTGCCGTCAGTGGACTGGCACTGGCTACGCGTAATTGCGCGTAAAATGCAGTCCCTATTGCAATAAGACAAAGTAGCCAGGGTAGGTTCATCAGGCTTTCATTCCACTGCCCCGTCGCCAGATTCATCCACACCTGCAAAAGCGGAACTGTGTGTGGGTAGTCGGGGTGTCGGTCGGTAAAGACGCCTTCACTGCCCATCTGCAACCAGACCTCACTGTCCACAAATGGAACCACTTGGTGAAACTCAAACCAGACCCTCGCCTTGGTCGCCCAGTGCATAGTGGCGTCCCAGGGAAATAGAGGTCGCCACAAGATTTCCAGGCCAAGCGTTATACAGCGAGCAGCCAGCAAGCACAGAAGCAGGTAAAATAGCGCTTGATGTGAGGGTGGGATGGCGTCAGCAGCATCGGCCCGCATGGGGGTGGCAGGGCTGCTCTTGTCCCTGAAAAGGTGTATGGCAATTGCCGCTGTTACCAGAGCGCATGCCAGCAACCCTGTGGTGACGAAAGACAGGGGTATGCCCAAAGCGTCGAGTCCCCACAGCAACTGGGGTATCAGTAGCAAGCCGACCAAGGTGCCATTACCCCACACCAGTGCTGATCGAGCAGGGGCCTGGGCAGGAATAATCAGGTTGACCCACAGCCCGCCAAGTAAAATCGGTACTATCAATGCCAGGCTGGTGAGTAGCGTATCCATCTATTTTAGCCGCACCACAGTGCCCGAGGGATCTGAAAAAACAAGCTCCGCCTTAAGTTGCTGTCGCTTTGGTGTAGTCACCCTACTGCGCTCGGCATCAAACGTAAACAGAGAGGGTTGTATCAGTGCAATATAGTCACCGCTGCGCAGTGCTTTTTTGTGGGGCAATGCAGGCCCATATAGTGACCAGTACACATTCAAGGGGTAAAAATAGTAGGCAGCCCGCATGCCGCTGTAGGCATCATTTGAAGTCACAAAGATACGGGATTTAGTCGATTCCAGTAGCAATTTTACCTGTGTAACGAAGGTGTAGAGTTTTGCATCCGGGCCTACGGCAAGTCTCTCTTCAGTGCTCTTGCCAGCAAATTGGCGGTGTGTATCCACCAGTTGATGCAACAGGCGGTTCTGCCAGTACATGTCCAGAATGATCCAGCTGCCAAAGAATATCAGTGCTACGACTGCCAGGTTGAATCGCAGATTCTTCCGAAAGATAACAAGCAGCAAGCCGTAAGCCAGCAAGCTGAGCGCCAGCAAAGCGACCGCCAGCATAGTGGGGTAGAAAGAAGCCGCATTGAATGCACCGGTATAGGTATTCATCGCTGCAGAGTTCCAGGGCGCGTAACTGGTTAAATCGGAATGAATCGCCTGTAGCTGGCGAACTGCAGAAGCGGGGAAGGCTGAAAAATCTCTGATGTAGACGGTGTCGCCGGCACCACCTGAAAAACGCAGGCCCAGAGTGTCAATCTCGCCGCTCCAGCCCCTTAGCTCTGCAGTCGACAGCCACAGCGATTCTTGTGACTGACTTTCCAGCGTGTAGGCGTGGGGTTCCTCCGGGTTTTGTGTGTTTGCCCAGACTATTGTGACGACACGATGGTGCGCTGGCGTCTCAAGCGCCAGGTGAATGAATGAGAAGTCTTGCGCGTCAATGTTGCCTGTGGGCAGGTTTACGAGGCCGGCACCGGTGCCGTCGAGCTCAAGTTGCATGACGGAATCGATGACTGTGGGTGAGCCAAACACGACATCTGCGGCAGAGGCGTTCCAAACCAATGGAGGCGCCTGTTGCACAGAGGCGTTCGAAGGCCGAAAGAATAGAGTCAATAATACCGCAAGGGCAGCGCCACCGAGTAAAAGTGCCAAGACAGTGGTTCGTATCATACTAGCCGCCACCTTCTGTGGACGTGGCTGCGAGTGAGAGCAATCTATGACCTTGTGAAATAATGTCCTGACACCCTTGTGCTACCTGCAAATGACGGATTTCTGAAATGTGCTGACATCGGTAATCCAATCCTTGGTCAGTGGCAGATAGATGCGCAGTTGTAACAAACTTTACTTTATTGTTTCGACCAGAGGATAGCATTTTGACAACGCCGGCCGACATCTATTTGTGTGATGTGGCTCTTGGTATTTGCTGCCATAGCACATCTGTCGACATTATGAATAGCGACACGCTGGAGGCTCGCGCCAGTGTGTCCTTCAGGGTAGACTCCCGTTATGCGTGTACTGTTTCTCTTGTTTCTTTCGGTGGTGCTTACTGCTAGTTCAAGCTACTAAGCCAAAAACCTGTTCAAGTCCGATATTGATCTGGTTGTCGATCAATTTATAACCAGAACCCGAGCAGACGTCAAAGAACTGGTGGTGAAGCTTTACAAGCGCAACCTGGATCAACTGCGTAAGATTCCCGGAATGACAGTGAAGGGGCGGCTGGCAGAGCTTACCGTCCGTTGCTATAAATTGCAGTTTGCGGAACTGGGTTACAAGCAGGACATTGCTGCCCACAATGTAGAGGTACTGTTGTGGAAATTGAACAACACCCGTAAACCCAATGGCCAGCACTACCTGATTACCCATGAGTATCAGGGCGTGGTCGACAACCTTAGTTTCGAGCGTCTGTTCGGAGAAATCATCGTTTTGCAGGAGATGATGGCGGGTATTGCGGATGACTCAACTAATCGTGTTGTGACGGGTGCGGTGCACGCGGTTCCGGGGGTGTTTATTCCGCTACCGATCCAGCTTTCTGGTCTGCCAGCGAGGTAGCGATTTTTTTCGCCAATTCAGTTAGCAGAAACTTTTCAGCGTCCACCAGCGCACTATATCCACTGGCTGCCAGAGCGCGTGATTCGGAGAAGCGATTGAGGGACACTACTTCATCATTGTGGACCAGCCACCAGTAGGCCACGATTTTCGCCTGACCATCCAGTGTTCCGTGCAACTGGTCGATTCGAATATTGAGAACGGTAGTATTTTGTGTGAGTTTGGTGGGCAGGAGTTCCTGGCCATTGGCCTGTGCAATTTCAGTGGCGAGAAAGTTGCGTACACCGTCATAGATTGGCTCGGCCCAGAGATTTTGGCTGGCGGGACGCATTTCATCATTCCCGGCGGCTATCACCAGTCCCGACTGGTCCAGATAAGCGGCAATCTCTACGGAACCCAGGGAGTATTGCTGTGAGGCGCTAAGCGCACTGGTGCTCAAATTCTCATCAGAGCGCAACAGGTAGTAGGTAGGAGGGATCGTCTGGCTGGCACAGCCGGACAGCACGGCGACCAAAAGCAAAACGGAGACTTTCATTATTGACTCACCTCAGGAATGGGATCGGGTGTTGGGTCCGAAGATATCAGTACTGCATTGGGTTTCTCAGCGAGGGTACGCGTCAGCGACTCCAGGTTGCCCATGATGCGATTGAGCGAGAGCAGGCTTGAGTTGAGACTTTGATACGCCTCAGAGTTGGGCGAGAGACTGCTAATGGCGTCTCTTAGCTCCGTCAGCGTTTTATCCAATTCCACCGGAAGTTGCTGTGTGCTCTGGCTTTCCATGATGGACTGTAAACTCGCCAGCGACTGGTTCAAGCTGGCCAGCGCACTGTTGGCACTGGTGACTGTTTCGGTTATTGGCAGCTCATCGATGGTGTGAAGAATGGAGTTTACACTTTGCGCCAGCTGCGCCAATCCGGTCTCAATGGCGGGGATTGTGGTGTACTCCAAAAACGAACCTTCGCTCGCGGGCGGCGTGTCGGGATAGAAATCGATACTGATATATTTCGCGCCGGTTAGCAGGTTGCCGCTTTCCAGAGAGGCGCGCAGGCCGTCGGAAATACCGCGCGTGATACCGCGTCGCAGTATTTCGACCGAGGACTTCGTGTCGGGTAATTCCATAAGGCCGGGTTCGACATAGATCAGTATCGGTATTGGGGCGCCCTGGCCCTCGATTCCGGAATTGATGCTCAGTGCCTGACCTTCCTTTAACATGACTCTGTCGACTTTGCCGATCTGGATACCGCGAAACTCAACCGGCGCGCCGGGGACGAGTCCCTTGATGGACTGGCTAAAGCTAACCACGTAGTAGGTGCCATAGTTGTAGGGGTTCTTCAGTATGTCTGAATAGGACGAATATAGTTGAAATTCGGTATTTGCCGCGACAGTGTCGCCTTCCTTGACGCCCTCCGGTACCCCAAAAGAAACACCGCCGAACAGGATGGATTCCAGAGAGCCGGTTTCAACTTTGAAGCCGCTCGCACTGGCGCTCATGGACACGCCGCTGGCATCCCAGAAACGCACGTTGCTGTTGACCAACTCGTGATAGGGGGCATCGATGAATATCTGGTAGTGAACAAGCTTGTCAGTTGGCTTGAACTTCATGGTCTCAACGCGTCCAACCTTATAGCCCTTGTAAAGTACGGTGTCGCCAGCAGTGACAGATGTGGCGCGATCACTGGTCAGAAATAGACGCAATCCGGGTGCGCCTGCCGGGGTCAGCGGTGGATGCTCCAGTCCTACAAACTCACGCGCGTCTTCTTCACCGGTCCCCGGTGCCAGCTGCAGGTACGCACCGGACAGAAGCGTCTCCAACCCGGAGATGTTGTCGACACCCACCCGCGCAGTCACGACCCAGAAACGCGTATCGGTACGCAACAGTGGTAGCGCCTGACGGTCCAGCTTGACACGGACAATCACGCCATCGAATTTGTTGTTCAAACGGACTTCCTGAACCGTCCCCATGTCTACATCGCGATACTTGACCTTGGTTTTACCTTGTTCCAGGCCGTCGGCGGTAGTGAATGCGATTTCAATTTCAGGGCCTTCGTTCATCCAATTGTCGATGACCATATAAATGCCCAGTACAAGTGCCAGTAAGGGTACTATCCAAATGCCGGAAAATTTTCGGCTCTGGCTGATATCTGCTTCTTCAGTTGTCACGGTTTTTTTCTTCCATTTCATCCCAGATCAATCGGGGGTCAAAGCTCTCGGCTGCAATCATGGTGATGATGACCATCCCGGCGAAACACGACGCAGCAAATCCTGGGCGGATCGACAGTAGTCCCCCGAGGTGCACCAGCGCAACCAGTATAGCGACCACAAAGACATCGACCATCGACCATTTGCCTACAAATTCAGTGATCTGGTACATGTTGGTTCTCTGCTTTGCACTGACCGGCGAGTGGCGCTTCACCGTCCAGATCAGATAGAACATCGTCATGAATTTCCCCAGTGGCACCAGCACACTGAACAGGAAAATCACCAGTGCGACAGGAGCAGCGCCGTGATGCAGCAAGATGACAACGCCGCCCAGGATGGTACTGCCCTCGGATGAGCCCAATTGCTCGGTGATCATGATGGGGTACAGATTGGCGGGAATGTAGAGAAGGCACGCCGTAATCAACAGGGCCAGTGTGCGCTGGATACTGTTGCTCTTGCGCAAATGTAATGTGGTGCCGCAACGCGGGCAATGCTGCATCTTGGAGGTGGCGAGCTTGAAGCAGAGGTGGCAGGCGGCGAGGTTGCGGGAGGCGGCGGTACTCGCAGGTGAATTCATACGCGTTGCAAGGCCTCGATTCGCTCCCAACACTGGTATCGATCCAGGCTGGAAATAGCGAGCGTAAAGCAGATCGCGAAACCGGCGTAGGCCCAAAACGAGATACCCAACTTGATGGTCGCCATAGCGGCGATTTTGACCAGTGAGACGATCACGCCGATGATGAACACCTCTACCATGGACCAGTTCTGGGCGAGGAACACGCCTTTTGCTGCTGGAATCAACCAGGGCTGATATTGACCTGCATGCAGCGGCACACACAGGAATAGCAGCAGAACGAGCACGAACGCGGGGATAATAATGATGAAAGCCGCGACCAGAATAGCCACCTCCGGCATGCCGTAATTCCAAACGGCGGCGGGCGTCTCGCGTAACGTAATCACACTTTCGAGCCCGGTTGAGGAAAAGGATAAAAACGAGTAGCTGTTGGCCATGATCAGTAGAATAATACCGGCGATAGCAAACGATAAAACGCGACCGTAGGGGTCTGAAAGTTTGCGAGTGAGGAAGTGACCGCAGCGGGGACAGAACGCGCTTTCACCTTCCTTCAGGCTTGCAACGCTGACTAACCGGTCGCAGCTGTGGCAGGCCATTTCGCCCTTCATTTAATTGGGCAGGCCCATGGTAGCGCTGTTGTCAGGGTTGTAACCCTGCTCCATTTCAGTGATTGTCTTGTTCAATTTTTCGGGCGACTCGGCTCGGATGCGCGCGGCTTCAGCAGCCAGAGTGCTCTCGGACTCGGCGTCGAGACCGGGTCCCTTTACTTCCTGGGCGTAGGTCTGACCGTTCGCATCCAGACAGGGATTGAGACCGCCTCCCTCACCGCAGACCTCGGCGAGGCCATTCTCAACCGTCACACGCTCTTCGACAATGTTGGTGGCGGCGTCGGCATCGGCATAATCCTGGGCGAAAGCGCCTGCCATTGGCAGGCAAAGTAACAGAGCCGCCACGCGGCCAAATCGGATAGGTGTCTTCATCGTTTACCTGCGCTCGCTATTGAGTGGTAGGGCGTGATAAGCCGCGGTTTTGATTATCCGGAGCTTCTCTCTTTAAGATGGCAGTATAGTGGGGATGTTTTCCAGCCACCAGACTCTATTCCTGCAACTTGGCTGCGGCAGGCGGTAAAAGGGGTTAAAAATACGCGGGATACGAAGATCTAGGTCGGAGGCGTATACCAGATGGGCGAACTCCATGCGCGCTCCTGGATGACCTGCTGGTGTTCGATGGAGCAACAGTTTTCCATACCCTCGGGTATGCTTGATGGGTCCTCACAGCGTACCCCGGCATTGGCACAGATACGCTGGCTCCAGCGGCATGAGGGATTTTCCAGCACACGGGTGTAGTAAAATGTCTGCGCAGCGGGGTTGAAGTTATTGTCTTGCCACACGTTGCACAGTTGTTGGTGTCCGTTGCCTGATTGCTCGCAGGTGTGTATGTCGACGCCGGCTCCGTTATCGCCGCCGGCCACGTCCAGTACCTGTTCGTGTAGCTCGCCGTCTTCATACCAGCCTTTGATCAACTGAATCCGCTGCAAGGGGCTGCCCGGGTACTCGGCGGTGCCAGTGTCCATGCTGGCGGACACCAGAAAACGGGGCGTACTCCCCGCCACGGTGGTCGGCGCCAAGTCCCCGCCCATTGGTACACCGCCAGCATACCCCTGTGCGACCATGTCGCCTGCGGAACAGAGATTGTCCGGGTAATCCCAGCCGCCAAAGAAACGCAGTACAGGTCGTGTGCCACTGGTGGCGTAGGCCTCGCGCCTTTGCATGGCGGCGAACAGGGCATCGCGACTGTTCTCTTGTGCATACAGTACCGCCAGGCCACCTGGGCCGTACTCGAGTTCATCCGGCAACCCTGGTGGAACACCTTCGCGCGCTCCCATGCCGGCGCCCCCGTGTCCAGGGTGGTTCTTCTCCATGGTCAGTCCGGGCGCGGCAATGTGCGTGTCGGTGCTAGCGATCAGGCCAAACTTGAAACTGTTAACGCCAAGTTCCTGCTGCTGCTGCAAGCCCTTCTTAAGAGCATAGCGTAGAAAGTTGGTCTCGGCGGGTGGCGCGGTCACGGGGACAATGTCCTTACCCAGCAGTGGGAGCATCCAGTCCAACGCAGCAAAGCGGAGCTGACCAGTATTCTTGCCGCCAAAGCGGTCATAGCCCATAAGTTCGAAATTGCAGAACTCATCTTCCGTCCAGACGGGCAGGCGGCTGTCGCACTCTGAGGCACCCTTGTGTTGCATCACTTCAAAAAGCGTATTCCAGCGCGCCCGACGGGTCGCTTCATTGGCCGTCACGGGGTCTGCGGGAATATCTTTGTTGGCAATACGCGCTGTTTCAAACATCAGTCCTCCGGAAATGTTCGAGTTATGCGGTATCACCACGGCATCGCAGCCCGGCTTACCCGCAACGCACTCCTCGTCGAGGTAATCCCACAGTTGCACCTGCGATGGGGTCTCAATCCAGCTCAGTGCCCGATCCGGCACATGCGCATTGCGAAAAATCACGTTGTGATGCAGATTCTGGCCAGTCTCTGCGCCGGCCGTCCACTCGTAGCCTACGAAGCTGGTAAAACTGCAATCACTGCTGCGGTCGTAGGCATTTTCTGTGTCCTGTTGAATGTCCTGCCAGGTGTCGGCGGCCTCGGCGAAACAGACTTCGTTGTTATCGCCGCAGAATCCCCAGCGGCTTTTATAGGCCATACCCTTTGCGGCAAACGTGAGAAAGGAGAGTTGCGGCAGGTGTCGGTGAGCGATGCAGACCGGGTGCCAGTAGCCCGGTGTCCCCTTGGTGCTGCACATACGCATCTCACCCATAAACTCGGAGTGGTCGGTGACGGCGGTGAAATCCAGTGGCCGATCCAGTTTGATAGAGCGGGTTGCTTGGCCGTTTTCGTCATAAGGCTGAATACCCATCGATTCGCCCTTGGCAAAACGGTAGGCGTCCGCAGGCGTGTTGCGGGTGTCCTGACTATTGGCGTCGAAGGACCACGCGGTATGTACGTGGAGGTCGCCAAAATGCGGGCGACGCTCTGCGGTATAGTCACTGCATGGTTCCCGCTCCTCGGTGCGAGAGAAAGGCGGCGCTTCAATAACCTGATCGACGACTTCTACCAAAACCGCTACCTCAACCGTTTTTACTTGAAAAGTTTCTGCAGCCTCAACTGCGGGTGCAGTCCCAGCCTGGCCAGCGCTTGTCGCCGAAAGTACTGCTGTGATCAGTAGAATTATGCGTTTGGACATTGTCGGTTACCGTTTGGTGCTTTCGCAGGGAAAGGAGAGGCGCCGGATTCGCCGATACCAATATTTTGTTGTCTTGGCCGATTGTATCAAACAACCTGCGCACGTGGCTCGGTGTGCAGGCATCGTCGGCAATCTTGTCCATCCATGCCAACATGGATTCACGGCTGTTGGTCTCGAACGCAATGTGGATGTCGTCGCTGTCCTTCAGCTCAAAATGCTCTGGCTTGGCATGGCCCGGTTCATGGAAAAACGCGATGTCATTGCCGTCACCCCGTTCCAGAAAGGGGTGCAGGAAGGGCCGCTCTTGCTCTGTGCCAGGTGATTTCTCCAGTGACAGGGCTGCCGCCAGCTTGAGCCCCAGGATATCCTCGTAAAACCAGCGAGTCTGCTCGGCGTCGCGGCAGCGTAGCGCCAGATGATGGATGTTCCCCAAAGGTTTTAGCGTTTTAGACGTCTTGCTCATCGTGACTTTTCTCTTATTATAGTTGTGCAAGGATAGCAGCGACTGCCGGGGAAAGCATCTGCCGACCGGATCGAAAATACCCAATCCGCGCCGCGCGAGCTACACTGTGCGCGTCTGCGGCGGTGAAGCGGTGGGCATCGCGGTCCAGTCTGTATGAGCCAAACCAATAATGAGTGAATTCGCAACAACAGGTACAGCCGCCCGGGCGAAATTACAGTATGCAGTAAAAACTGCACTCAGCCTGACGTTGGCGTACCTGATACCCATGAGCCTGGGCTGGTCCCAGCCGCAAACGGCCGCCACCACGGTGCTGCTGATTGCAGCCACTGGTACGATGTATGAATCACTGCAAAAGGGTGTGATGCGAGTGCTTGGGACTGTGCTGGGAGCGATTCTGGGGCTGTCGCTTATCGTGCTCTTTCCACAGGAGAGAATGGCCTATCTGTTGGCGGCTTCCTGCACCGTCGCAGTCGTTATTTACCTGTATAACGCCTACCAGGGTGACAGTACAGTCTTCATGCTCACGGCAGTGGTTACCCTGATGGTTTTCAATGGCGGGGACGCCGAGGGTGCATTCCTTTACGGTGCGGAGCGGGCCGTCATGACGGCTTTCGGTGTAATCGTCTACACGCTGGTGGCCAGTATGTTGTGGCCGGTCAAGGCTGCCGACAATACCCGCAGCCTGGCGGCGGGTATTGGGAGTGGTTACCAGCAGGCTTTTCAGCGTCTGGTGCAACACAGCGACCAGTCGCAACCGCCACTGGATGATTTTTTGGCGGTACTACTCAGCGACAGTCACGCGTTCCAGAACCAGTTTGCCGCGATCAAAAGTCATGCCCATGGCGTGAGTGATTATCTCCCGGAGTGGAACGGTGTGATAGGCGCGTTTGAGGAGCTGGAAGCCATCTTGCTGCCTGCGTTGAAGCAGGTTTCAAGCAATAGCGTTGAGTTTAGTGAGTACATCGATAACTACCAGCCAGTTTTGGACCAGGTGGACTCTCTTTTTGGGGTGGTGAACGCCGCCTGGCTGGGGCAGCGTAATATAAGGCTTATGCAGGCCCGCGAGATCGACTTCAACGCGAATAAATTACGCCAGACAAGTCATCTGGTCGCGGCTGCCGTTGCCTCGCGCGCGGAGCTCCTACAAAAAATTCAACGTGTACTACTGGAGTTGCTCGCCGCGCTCGACAGCCTGCTATTCGATCAGAGCGGATATGTGGCCAAAGCGGCCCCAAGGGGGCAGCCGGCATTTAACTGGCTGGATCTGGAAAACCTCAAAACGGCACTGCGTGCCTTTGTCACCTTTTGGATAGCTACCGCCATCTGGATGTACTTCAACCCACCGGGAGGCTTCATGTTTGTGACGTTTTGTACAGTGCTTATTCCATTGACGTCCTATACCCCGGTCACGCCAAAACTGCTGTTTGCGTTGTTCACTCTGGGATTCCTGTTCGCGCTGCCTGCTTATGTTTTTCTGCTGCCGCAGTTAACACACTGGTTTGAGCTGGCGGTGTTCCTGTTCGCCTACGCGTTCATCGGCTTCTATGTCTTTGAGGGCCCCGTCTCTATCTTTTTCCTGCTGGGACTCTTTACCCTGGGTATTCAAAACACCATGAACTACAACGTAGACGCTATCCTGCTGAGTATCCTGATGTTCTACATGGTGTGCGCGACATTGATTATTGCCATGTACTTCCCTTTTTCCAGCAAGCCCGAGCATCTTTACGCCAGTCTGCGACGGCGCTTTTTCCGGCTCTGTGCGAGGTGGTTACGACTAAATGCCCGCCCCGAGAGCGCGGCTGGCGCTGTGCCTCGAGCCTTCATGATGGGCGGCGCGGCACTGCTCGGCAAAATGGAAACCTGGGGGCCAAAAATAGACGCTTCGTTGTTTGGTGGCGATGGACAGCAACAAATCACTGCAGTAAACAGCAGCTGTGAATTGCTCTATGCACAGTTACAGGCGCTAGCTTTTCGCCATCATGAGTTCAGTAAAAACGTGTTGGTTATCGCCGTGCAGCGCAAACGGAGCGTGAATTCGATCGCTGCATTTTGCGACCAACTGGCCGAGCATGGTCCCGTGCCGAATTTGGCGCAGCTTAAATCCCGTTTGACGGATATTGAGGAGCGACTCGATGAATTGCTGGGCGACGATTACCTGGACAGGTATGATCCACTCGAACTGGCGCAATTTTATGTTTATCTGAATCTGCAGGCGTCGATTTTTCTTGGCCTGGTTGACTGTGCTCAGGCTCAGCAGGCGATCGATTGGCAACGAATGGGCGAAACACGATTTTAGTAACAGCGACTTTGATAGGGGCGAGAATTGTCGTCCGGCGCGGGGTTACGCTCTTCACGCTAGGCGCGGTGCTAGCGGGGTGCACCGCTGTAGGGCCCAACTATCAGCCGCTGGTACAACCGCAATTACCCTCCCAGTGGAGCGACGAAGAGGCGGCGCAGCAGGCCCTTGAAGTGGGCGCGTGGTGGAAGCTTTTCAATGATCCCATTCTGAGTGGTCTGATCGAGCAAGGCGCGCAGCAGAATCTGGCGATAGAGGCCGCAGGCCTGCGTATTGTGCAGGCACGGGCTGCTCTGGGTATCAGTGATGCCCTGGTTTTTCCGCAGCAACAGCAGTTGAACGCCAACTTTAACGGGCTTTACCGCAGCGAGGACTGGTTCAAGTCAGCCGGCGCTAGCTTGGATGTCGGCTGGGAGATGGATGTCTGGGGAAAATATGCCAGAGGTATTGAATCCAGTGAGGCCAGTTTGTACGCTTCTATCGCGTCTTACCATGATGTGCTGGTTAGCATCAGTGCCGAGATTGCACGCAATTACATCAACTATCGCACTGCTCAGGAGCGCATGTATCTATCCCGGCAGAATATCGCGATTCAGCAGCGCGTTGTAGACATGACCCAGATTCAGTTCGAATCGGGTAACGTGTCGGAACTTGACGTACAACAGGCGAAAGCGCAGTGGTATGCCACGCAGTCGATACTGCCAACGCTGAACATAGCCCGGCTCCAGGCTCGCAACGCCATTGCGGTGCTGCTCGGCACCCTCCCCGAAAAAATTGAGCCGCTGCTGATATCGGGTAAAGAGCGTGAAATTCCGGGCCTCGATAAACGCATTGGTGAAACACAGCGGCCCGGTATCGCCGCGACCAACTACAGTGAATACTCTTTGATACCGCATGCGCCGAAGCTTGTAAGCAGGGTGGATGCGCAGCTGGTTATGCGTCGACCCGATCTGCAAGTGGCAGAGCTGCAGGCCCGCGCCCAGAGTGCTCGCATCGGTCTGGCCGAAGCGGATTTGTATCCACAGTTTGTCCTGTTTGGTTCGCTCGGCGTTAGCCAGACTGTCAGATCCAGTAACAGCTTCGACCTTTCCGATTCGGTCACCGCGACGATTGGGCCGGGGCTGAGCTGGAATATTTTTGAGTACGGCCGGATCAAAAACCGCGTGCGTATCGAAGACGCGTTGTTTCAGGAGAGCCTGACCAATTATAACCAAAGTGTGCTGGATGCAATCCGTGAAGTGTCCAATGCACTGGAGGGGTATTCCAACAATGTGGACAAAAGTCACTTCGATTTGGGAGGCGTCGAAGCTTCTATCCGGGCATTCAATATTTCGTTCAATCAGTACAATAATGGTCTGGTGAGCTATCAGAGGCTGCTGAGTACGGTAGAAACAATGACACTGCGCGAGGACGCCTATGCCCAGACACGCGGCAATATAGCGAATCAGGTAGTTGGTTTGTACAAGGCGCTGGGGGGTGGCTGGGAGCCTTTTGGTGGTAGGCCGGTGTTGAGTCCAGAAACCGTGAAGCAGATGGAGTCGCGTACGGACTGGGGCGACTATCTGCAGCCGCAGACGATCAGCGGGGAGGATCGCAATGAATGAGGTGCCGCACGAGCTTGCGTTGGGTGATGTCTACCTTTCGCCGTTGTTGCCGGTATTTGCGCTCGCTCTACTGGGTGCGTGGGTGAGCACGCTGATTTTGAACAAGCTGCGCCTGAGTCGTTATATCATGTTTCCTTCCACGACTTTCCTGACGCTCATGCTGTTGTACATCTTGCTGATGAACACTTACTGGATAGGGATATAAGGGGCGCAAACCGTGCAACTGTTCAAAAAAATCGTTCTCGGCTCGATCAACCTGACGTTGATTGCGCTGGTTGTCTGGTATGCCTACCAGACCTTCGATGAGTACTGGAGTAATCCCTGGACGAGAGACGGGCAGGTACGGGGACATGTTATCCAGATTGCGCCGCGAGTAACGGGAATGGTGACCCGGATCGCTGTCATCGACAATCAGTACGTACAGAGCGGAGATCTGCTGTTCGAGATCGATAAGGAACCTTTCGAGATTGCTATCGCACAAGCTGATGCTAACCTGAAACGAGCACGCATCGCTTCCAGAGCAGCGCAGATTGAGTACGATCGATTGCGCGATATTTTTGGCAAGGATCCTGGTGCAGTGTCGCTGAAAGACCTCAATCTCCGCGAAGCCAAGTACCAGGAATCCCTGAGTCAGATTGATGTGGTGACTGAAACCCTGCGGGGTGTGAAGCTTAATCTGGGGTATACGCGAATTCGCGCGCCAGTGGATGGCTATGTATCCAACGTGGATTTTCAAATTGGCACCCAGGCAGTTGCCAGCAGCCCTATACTGGCTCTGGTCGACAGTAACAGTTTCTGGGTGTTTGGCTATTTTCGAGAAAACCAGATTGGCAAGTTCAAAATTGGCGATGCGGCCCGGGTGACCCTGATGGCTTACCCCGATTCTCCACTGGAAGGTCGGGTACAGTCGCTGGGCTGGGGTATTGCACCATCAGACGGCAACAGTGGATTCAATTTGTTGCCCAGCATCAAACCAGTCTTCCAGTGGATACGCCTGGCCCAGCGCATACCTGTGCGCATCAAACTGGAGTATATTCCAGAGGGTGTGGAGCTGCGATTTGGATTAACGGCCTCCGTCATGGTTCTCGCCGAGCAACCGTGACAGGATGCAGAAGAGGAGTCGACTGTGGGCAGTGTCCATTTGCATAATAACTTTTACTATTTCACCGCAAGTCTGGTCATTTTGTTGTTGGCCTCGGCTTTTGTGAGCTCTACTCCGGGAGGGGAGAGTCATCTGCTGCTTCAGGTACTTATGTTCGGAACGGAACTTGTGGCGTACTTCAGTCTTAATCTCTCGAAACGATGGCGAATCTTTGTTGGTGTGATGTTGGTATTGTTGGCGGCAAGCAATATTCAGCGTGAATTTACCGACTGGTCTGCCGAGCCGCTAATTGGCCTGAGTGTGAGTTTGATTTTCTACTGCGGGATGGCTTACGCTGCCGCGCGGCAGGTGCTGTTCTCCGGCGACATTGGGATGAATACGATTGTTGGCACCATCGCCGTGTATCTCCTGCTAGGCCTTATCTGGACGGTTCTATATCTGCTCGCGCTGGAATTTTGGCCTACCGGTATATCGGGGATAACATATCAGGATTGGCATGATAATTTCGGTGTAGCCACCTATTTCAGCTACATTACGCTGACCACGGTCGGTTATGGTGATATCTCTGCATCGATCCCCGTGATCCGAACACTGGCCGTTTTAGAGGCTGTTACTGGTACGTTCTACATGGCGGTTGTCGTTGCCAGTATGATAGGCCGAGTCAGTAGGCACTCAAAATAGTGGATACAGACAAAACAGGACAACAATATGGATAATAAGAATTCTGGCGCGGGTTACGATCCACTGTTTGTCCGCAATATGATTGAGTCATTTCTGCGCATTGGCTTTTTGCTGGTGCTGTTGACTCTGGCTTATGATGTTGTGAAACCGTTTACGACACCCATCGTATGGGGTGCGATAATCGCGATGGCTGCTTTCCCGCTGGTGAAGTGGCTGCAGCCTAAACTCGGTGGTCGGCGGGGCCTCGCCGCTACAGTGGTTACACTTTTTTTTATCTTCTCTCTGGTGGTGCCGACCTGGTATGTCATGGATGCGAGTATTGGGGCGCTGAAAAAATCTAGCGTAGTATTGGAGCAGGGGGAATATACCGTGCCACCGCTCCCGGCAAAAGTGAAGGACTGGCCGCTGGTCGGCGAGCGCTTGTACGGTGCCTGGACTAACGCCAGTGGTGATCTTGAGAAGTTTGCGGCTGACAATGCGACACAACTGCGAGAATTGGCCGGCGCGGTGGCCAAGCGAATCGGTAGCAGCCTGTTGGGCGTACTGATGTTGGTGGCGGCACTGATAATCTCTGGCGGCTTTATGACGTTTGCCGAGAGCTGTGGCGCCGGCGCGCACCGCTTCTTTGTGCGCGTAGGAGGGCTTAGCCCTGGTGGCGATTGGGCACCACTGGCCGTGGCGACTGTGCGCAGTGTGCTGCAAGGTGTCGTCGGTGTTGCGCTCATTCAGACAATATTGATCGCCATCGGTCTGTTTGTGATGGGCGTCCCTGCCGCGCCTCTACTGACAATCGTTATTCTTATTCTGGCTATAGCACAGGTGCCGGCACTGATTGTCACTGCGCCTATTATTCTCTACGTTTTTTCCACCGCTGATACCACCGCGGCAGTGATATTTACCGTTTATCAGATACTCGCCGGTCTCAGTGACAATGTCCTCAAGCCAATACTGATGGGCCGGGGCCTGGATATTCCTATGCCGGTAATATTGTTGGGAGCGATCGGTGGGATGATTATGTCTGGCATCATCGGCCTATTTGCCGGTGCGGTGATATTGTCCATTTTCTACAAGTTACTGGTTCTTTGGCTGGAACAGCAAGCGCAGTGAGGTAACCGCCGCTGTTAGTAGCGCTGCGCTCACCCAAAAAGGGCGCCTGATCGGTGCCAGTAGGCCAGAAGTTGGTGGTAGACTGCGCGGCTCTCTCGCCAGGATACTTTAAATTACCAGAACGGACTTCGCTGTTGTGGTTTGATGGTATCTGCATGCTATCGCGATCGTGGCTCTTTCAGAGGCCATGAGTGCCGCAAATCAACCAGAGGTTCCTGAAGTTTATGAAAATAGTGATTGTTGGCGGTGGCGCGGGTGGCTTGGAACTGGCGACCTATCTGGGCAATAAACTGGGCCGCAAGGGCCTGGCCGAGATTGTGTTGATTGATCAAAACCAGACCCACCTGTGGAAGCCACTGCTGCACGAGGTCGCTGCAGGTAGTCTCGATGCAGAGGTCGACTCACTGAGTTATCGCGCCCACGCCACAGCACATGGTTTCGTCTTTAAACTCGGACGTTTCAGTAGTGTGGCTCGAGCCACTCGGTGTATTACGTTGGCGCCGGTGGTCGACGACGAAGGTTTTGAGGTGCTGCCACAGCGCAGTGAGCAGTACGATCAACTGGTGATTGCTATCGGCAGCGGCTGCAATGATTTCAATACGCCTGGCGTGGCGCAATACGCGCAATTTCTGGAGGGGCCCCGCCAAGCTGAAAGGTTTCACAAGCAACTGATAAACCATTTTATCCAGCTCAATCGCAAGTTGATTGACGAGCCGGCAAAAACCCTGAGTATCGTTATTGTGGGTGGTGGCGCCACCGGTGTTGAACTGTCCGCGGAGCTGTTTAACGCCAGACAGTTGTTTGCACTCTATGGGCTTAATCGTGTCACCAGTAAGCATCTGCGGGTGACTCTGCTGGAAGCGGGTCCCAGGCTGGTATCGGCACTGGCGGAGCATGTCTCGGAGGCGGTAAAAGTTGAGCTGGCAAAGTTGGGCGCAGATATTCGCCTGAATACTAAGGTTGCCAAGGCTGAGAAAAATGCATTTATTACCGCCAGTGGTGAAACAGTGCAGGCTGATATGATGCTCTGGGCCGCCGGCGTTAAAGTGCCTGACTTTATCGCTGGTATCGAGGGACTCGATACCAATCGTATTAACCAGATTCTGGTGCGACCGACATTGCAGACCACCACAGATGACACCATTTATGCCATCGGCGACTGTGCTGGCTATGATCTTGGTGGCGGCCGCTGGGTGCCACCACGGGCACAATCAGCTCACCAGATGGCCAGTCTGGCAGGTAAAAATATTGTCAGAGGTATCAAGGGTAAACCGCTCAAGGAGTTTAAGTACCGGGATCACGGCTCGTTAGTCTCATTAAGCCAGTACACCGCCATAGGGGTGTTGATGGGAAATTTGGGCAAGGGACAGAGTTTCAATGTGCGCGGCTGGCTGGCGAGGATGGTGTATATCTCACTGTATCGCATGCACCAGGTGGCGTTGCACGGTTGGCTCAGGGCGTCTCTGCTGGTGGTGGCAGATAAGATCAACCATATTGTGAAGCCCAGGTTAAAGCTGCACTAGATATCTCTGGGAAATATCAGGATGTGCTGGATATCGGCTTACCAGTCCATCTGTACCGATACCCCGAAGCGGCGTTTGTAGGTGTAGTGAAGAATCTGAGTTGCTTCTACCCCCTCTGTTTCCTGCCCGCCGACGTAGGTAATGGCCCCGTCTGACGGTGATGTCAGGCGAAACTCCTGTGAGTACTGATCGTACTTTTCATTGCTGTCGTTGAGGGGCAGCGCGGTGTGGGTGTAATCGTCGGCGCGGGTGGACCCGAAGACGTTTTCATTGGTGTAGGCAGAAATCGAGGTCAGCAGGAAATCGTCCAGTGTGTAGTTCAATTCCAGGCTGTAGATATCGACTTTGGTGGTGCCCTCTGATGTATCGTTATCCAACACACTGTCATTTTTGGGTCCGACGGGGCCTCCCTCGCGGCTTCAGCTCTGGAGTATAGTAACGCGGACTGCACACTGTCGCTACCAGCGATAGCGCGCTTCAACACCAAACGTGCGCTCAGCGTAGCGTGGCACCTGATGAGCGTATCCGTTAGGTGTGAAGGTGCCGACAAGGGCGTTAACATCGGATACGTACCACTCGTCGAAGACATTTTTGGTGAATAATGTCACCGTGTAGTGCTCATTGTGATCGAGTGCCACCATCGAGAGATCGAGAATCCCGTAGCCATCCTGAGTGGTGTTCACATCCTGCTCAATCAGGTACTGGACTCCATCCTGATAGCGGTAGTTGCCGTTTAGCGCCAGATCAAAGGGCACAGATGTCAGCGGAACCAAATAGCTGGCGGAGAGGGTAAACTTCCATTCCGGTGTGGCCGGTAAATCGCCGCCACTCAAGTCTTGCGTCGCTGGATTGTCGGCGCAGCTGGTCTGCCCTTTGTAGCCAACGTCGCGAAAAGTCTGGCCGAATGAGCAGCCGGCACCCTGAAATTCGTCAATTTTCGCGTCCACGTACGCCATGCCGCCGGAAATTGTCAGGTTTTCCATTGGTAGCGCCGTGAAGTCTATCTCCACGCCCTGAGTTTCCACTTTGCCGACATTGGCGAGCACGAAACTGAATATGCCGTCATCCTGGCCGTCGCCGTTTTCATCGATCGGGTTACCGTCCTCATCCAATTTGGCATCGAACTGTGACGCACTGGCCTGAAAATCATCAAACTTGGTGTGAAACACTGCCACGTTCAATATCAGGCGGTCTTCAAACCACGTGGACTTGAGGCCGAGTTCATATGCGTGACTTGTCTCGGGTTCAACAGGGTCTGTATTGCCGGGTGTGGAGCCGAAGCCGACATTAAAGGCCGGACCTTTGTAGCCCCGTGCGTAACTGATGTATGTCATCGCGTCATCGGTTATATTCCACTCCAGTGCGATCTTTCCTGACCATTTACTCTCATCTGTGTCGCGCTTGAAATAGGGTTGTGGATTGGCGCCCAGCGTGCTGCCGGTGCGTTCGAAATCAAACTTGAGATCGTCATGAGTCCAGCGCAAGCCGGTGACCAGCCGCCAATTTTCATGGAGATGCATAACGGTCTCACCGAAGGCTGCGTAGTTGAGCGAGTCAACCTTAAAGTCGGCGACCGCTTCCGTCCGCTCATTCCCGGTAATGTCAAAGGAGCGGTCGAATTTTCGATCGACGGTCTGGTCAAAATAATACAGGCCTGCCACATAGGAGATAAACTGATCGGCCGGTGATGTCAGGCGCAGTTCCTGTGAGAATTGATTCTGCTTGGATTTGCCGCCCTGGATGAAGCCCAGAACATCGACGGGCAACTGGTCGTTGTCGCCACGCGAGTTCTGCGACCAATCGCGGTAGGCGCTGATGGATGTCACGGTATGGTCTCCGACGTCCCAGTTGGCTTCCAGTGAGTGGCCCGAGGCGTCTGTGTCGGTTGTAAGGTCGCCGTTGATATTCACTTTCCTGTTCTCGTCGCTGGGGACTACCGGAGCCAGTTGCGCCAGGATACCGTCGATTTGTGCCTGGTTGTTGGGCGGTGTTGCGGGGTAGGGATCCAGTGAGCGAAATGCCAGCACACAGCAGTGAGTTTTCGCTTTACTGTAATCACTGCTCCACTTGAACTGTAACGTGTCCGTTGGCTCCCACAGCAATTTACCGCGAATGCCCCAGTCATCGGAATCGTTTACTGTATCACCATCGAAAACATTTTTAATCCAACCCTCGTCCTTGTTGTAGTAGCCAGTCAATCTCCCGGCGAGATTGTCGGTGAGACCGTCTGACACGGTAAAGCTGGAGCGGTACTCTTCGTCCTCGGTAGCGTAGCCACGTACTTCTGCTTCAAATTCATCCGTTGGATCGCGAGTGATGAAATGCACGACACCACCGGAGGCATTCTTACCAAACAGTGTACCCTGGGGGCCGCGCAAAACCTCCACCCGTTGCATGTCTACCAACTGCGCAAACGCCATGCCAGTCTGGCCCATGACCACACCGTCCAGCATGGTCGAAATACTCGGTTCGATACCTGAACTGAACGTCACTGTACCAATGCCGCGGATACTGAAAGATGTCTGACGCGGGTTGGCCCCTTTGTTGAGGTTCAGCGATGGCACCAGTTGGACCAGATCTTCCGAACTACCCACTAGTGCTTGCACCAGATCATTTCCCGACAGTGCCGTTACCGCAATGGGCACGTCCTGCAGGTTCGATGCGCGCTTGGTGGCAGTGACAATCACTTCTTCCAGATGGGGTTGCTTGCTTTGCTGCGCAGCGGCTCCGATGTGTATCAGGGAGGTCGATAACAAGGCAGCCGTTAATATGGGCCGGGTAACGGGCTTACGGTTTTTCATTATGTAATTTCCCAGAGCGTTATTATTTTTATGGCAGCGTCTCTCACACCCTATATTGAAATATCTGAATGTCAACGGCCAAGTAAAGCTCGGGAGAGCGAAACTGCGCTGTTCGAATGCACATTGCGGCGCTACAGCATGCCTAAATTTTTTTGTTACAGGGCGTTGCGAGTATCCTTACGTATTGGGGGGCCTGGTCTATGCGCAGAATATGGTCGATAAATATTAGAACCGCGCCATCGTGTTCAATCAGGTAGAGTTCTATTCTGGCGAACAAGGGCAGAGTCTGCCGAGGACTCCGCGCGAGACGGCAGGAGTTGAGGTTCGATACCTCCGGTTTTATAGCCGGCGTGAGGCGGTTGCGGCTGTTTCAGGATATTTTCTGGTGAAAAAATTTTGCAACCTGACTGCAGTCTGGTACTAACATAAAGAAAGCCGGGGTCGGACGAGTAATTGATTAGTAAAAATAACAGGAAGACGGAATACCGTTATGCTAAAAGTCTACACGCAGCACACAGTCAAGATCGGCGCGGCAGTGCTGGCGATGACGTCCTCGCTGTTCCTTCACGCTGCAGAGCGACCCAATATCGTGTTTATCTTCTCGGATGACCACGCGGTACGCGCGGTGAGTGCCTACGGCAACAGTTTGGTAGAAACACCGAATATCGACCGTATAGCAGCCGGTGGTGTGCGCTTTGAGCGTGCCTATGTGGGTAATGCAATCTGCGGGCCAAGTCGGGCGACGCTACTCACTGGTTTGCACAGCCATGCGAACGGATTTTACAGCAATGAATGGTCTGGCCCCTTTGACGGTGAACAGCAAACGCTATCCAGTCTGCTGCAGACGTCGGGTTACCAAACGGCCGTTATCGGTAAATGGCACCTGTACAGCGATCCTGTGGGATTTGATCACTGGGAGGTCATCGACAATGTGATGGAGCAGGGCTCCTACTACAATCCATCTTTCAGAAGCCCTGCTGGCGTCGAAGAAACGACAGGTTACGTCGCAGATCTGGTGACGGACAAAGCTATCGCCTGGCTGGAACAGGCAAAAGGCGACGGCGAGCCTTTTTTTCTACTGTACAACCACAAGACGCCACACCGCGATTGGCTGCCAGGGCCCCAGGAACTGCGCGACTGGGATGAGGGCGCCACGTTTGAGGAACCCGCCACGCTATTTCGCGATCTGGACGGTCTCACGCAAGCGCGCCGCGATGCACGTATGCGTATTGAAGACTACATGACCAACACCGACGTCAAGCTAAGCATGAGTAGAAATCTGACGCCGAAGCAGGAAGCGCTGTGGCAGCAGGCCTTTGCCGAGGGCAACCGTAAGTATGAAGAGGCGGATTTGACGGCGCAGGAAGACCTGCGCTGGAAATACCAGCGTTATATCAAATCCTACGCGGCCTCGGTAAAAAGTATGGATAGGCAAATAGGGCGCCTGCTGGATTATCTGGAATCGAACAATTTGATGGCGAACACCATCGTCCTTTACAGCTCGGATCAGGGCTTTTTCCTTGGCGAAAATGGCTGGTTCGACAAGCGCTGGATGGATGAAGTGTCCTCACAGGTGCCGCTGTTGATGGAGTGGCGGGGACACATCAAGCCCGGTACCACCTCGGACGCGCTGGTGCAGAACATCGACTTTGCCCCCACCCTGCTGGCCGCAGCCGGGGTGAAACCCAAAACGCCGATGCACGGTATCAGCCTGTTGCCGCTGTTTGAGGAAAATCCCAAGCCATGGCGTCGCGACTTGTATTACCATTTCTACGAGAACCCCGGGTTCCACGGCGTGGCTCGTCACTATGGCTTGCGCACCGAGCGCTACAAACTGGTGTACTACTACCAGAACGACGAGTGGGAGCTGTTCGACCTGGTGACTGATCCTGCAGATCAGGTGAATCTTTACAGTAAACCCGGCTACGATGACATCACCGTGGATTTGAAGAGACGACTAAAAAAATTGCGGGTGCAGTATCAGGTGCCCGAGACTGACCCCGAGGTACCTTGGTATCACGGGCCTTTAATTCGGACCTTTGAGCGTTTGATGATGTGGATGTAACGAACAGGTGCAACCGATGCATCGAACTCATCATGATCTGGACCTTGCTACAAACACATATTCGGTGTCCTCAGCGCAGGACACTTTTGTCCGCGTACCTATCAAGACTGGTAGTTACAGTCTCGCGGTGGCGACGTTAACTTGAGTCCATCGCGATGCTAAAAAAAATTCTACTAATTGGGTTTCTTTCGCTGTGTTTGGCCATTGGTTGGTTCTACATTGTTGGCAAAGGCTGGTTGGGCAGTGACTGGCACTCGACGGCGGTGACGACTGGGCCACGCCCGTTGCTGCGCTCGGTAGAAGCGGCGCCAGTGCCGCGTGATAAGACACCACAGATCCTGTTCGGCGATCTGCACAGTCACACCAGTTACTCCATTGACGCCTATTTTTTTAGTACCAATGCCGTGAAAGGCGGTGGCGTTGTGACCCCGGCGGATGCCTGCGATTTTGCCCGCTACTGCTCGGCGCTGGACTTCTGGAGTATCAACGATCATGCCGAGGGGCTGACACCGCGCGCGTGGGCCGACACAGTGGCGTCGATTCGCGAGTGCAATGCCGCAGCGGGTGATCCTACCAACCCCGATGTCGTATCATTAGTCGGCTGGGAGTGGTCCAACGGCAATAAGGATGACGTGCAGAGCCACTACGGGCACAAGAACGTGATATTCCGCACCTGGGAGGAGGGCCAAACGCCCACGCGACCGATCGCCGCCGCGCCAAATTATGTGCTGGGGAAGGCACCTGCCGCTCTGCTGGGACTGTTGAGCCTGACCGACGGCGTCAAAAATGCGTCTGATTTGGGTTGGTTCATACGCGAGTCAAATGAGACGCCCGTCTGCCCGCAGGGTGTGCCCGCAAACGTGCTGTCGGCTGATTGTCGAGAGGTCGCACTCACGCCCCGCGATCTCTACCGGAAACTGGATGAATGGGGTTTTGACAGTATGGTGATTCCCCACGGCCTGTCCTGGGGCACAACCAATCCTTTGACAGGTGATTTTCGTGATCAGATGGATCAATACGAGCAGCGCTACCAGAACCTGCTGGAGATTTATTCTGGACACGGCAATTCTGAAGTGTTCGAGGATTTTCAGCGCATAGGGCAATCTGGTGAGGGCGAGGTTTACTGTCCGCAGGCGACTGAAAACTTCACACCGTGTTGTCAGCAGGCGGCTGTCATTACGCGCGCCGCCTGTGTCGAGCCGACGTCTGCGGATTGTGTGCAAGAAGTTGAACAGGCGGTGAGTGACTTTATCAACAAAGGCGACCCGCAGGGCCGTAACTTGTTTCCCGCTGCGACCCTCGATGATTGGGCGGGCTGTGGCCAGTTGCAGAATACTTTTCAACCGCCATCGATGTATGTGTCGCGACTGTCTGCACAATACGATATGGCACTGGGCTTTGATGCCAGCGGAGAACCCAAGCGTGCCCGCTTCGGTTTGATCGGCTCGAGTGATGGTCATCAGGGGCGTCCTGGTAGTAGTTACAAAGAGTTGAACCGCTTGTTGTATACAGATAGCAAGAATATGGGTCGGGAGGGAATGTCGACCGATTTTTACAAGGCTGATAGGGAGTCTGGCGGTTTCTATTACACAGGTGGCCTTGTGGCGGCCCACACCAGCGGCCGCAACCGCGACGCGATCTGGGCAGCCTTGAGCAGTCGTAATGTGTATGCAACGTCTGGCGATCGTATGCTGGTCTGGTTCGATTTGCTCAATGGTCCAGGCGGTGAAGTGCCAATGGGCAGCGAGGTCATGCTCAGGGAAACGCCGCATTTTCGGGTGCGAGCACTGGGTGCGTTTGAGCAGCAGCCCGGCTGTCCTGATTACACGGTGGCCGCACTGGGGGCTGAGCGTGTGCAGTCCCTGTGTGGTGGCGAGTGTTATCGCCCCGGCGGGGATAGACGCAAGGCCATTACCCGGATTGAAATTGTTCGTATCAGGCCGCAAGTTCGCCCCGATGAGGAGATCACGCCGCTGATAGAAGATCCCTGGCGAATCAAGGACTGCCCTGCCGACGGCACCGGTTGTGAGATGGAATTCGATGATCCCCAGTACGCTAGCAGCGCGCGCAGTGCCCTTTACTATGCCCGTGTGATACAGGAACCTGAACCACTGGTTGTTGGTGACCCTTTTGACTGTGAGTACGATGAGCGGGATCAATGTATCAAGCGCAACTACTGCATTGGCGTAAATGCAAAACCGGATGACGATTGCTTGTCCGTGGCCGAGCCGCGCGCCTGGACATCACCTATTTTTCTGGAGTATCTCTAGTGGCAATGTTTCTACAAATGGCCTGTGTAGTCTGCGGCCTGTTTGCGCAGATCGTACTTGCACAAACCCCGGCGCAACCTAACATTCTAGTGTTGATGGCGGAGGATATGAGTTCCCGCGTGGGAGCCTTTGGCGACACTGCAGCCGTCACACCGCATCTCGATGCGTTCGCCGCAGAAGGGGTCCGCTACACCAATACGTTCACTACCGCTGGAGTTTGTGCGCCAAGTCGTGCTGCCCATATTCTCGGCATGCACCAGATATCGACCGGTACGCAGCATATGCGCAGCAGCTCGCGCCCTGAGGGCGGCTACTACTCAGTACCGCCGGAGGACGCGAAGGCGTATCCGGAGTTATTGCGGGCGGCGGGCTATTACACTTATACGGATAACAAATTGGACTACCAGTTCAGTGGTGTTATGACACACCGCGGACCACCCACGATCTGGGGTCTTGAGGGAGCTGCAGCACCCGACTGGGACAAACGCGCACCGGGGCAGCCCTTTTTCGGTTTTATCAGTTTCATGATCACGCATGAGAGCGGGGTATTTCCTCCGATAGGCAGTATGCCAAGCGGTATTCTTCATTTCCTGATGCAGGTGATGCGCTGGTACGGCCAGGACGGCCCGATGCCCCAGGTTGTCAGCCCGCAGGATGTCGCAGTGCCACCTTATTATCCTGACACCCCGACAGTGCGCGCGGATATGGCGCGCCACTATAACAATATTGCCTATATGGATGCCGAGGTTGGCGTCATTCTGCAGCAGCTGGAGACTGCGGGGCTGGCCGATTCGACGATAGTGATCTGGACCACGGATCACGGCGACGGCTTACCGCGCGCCAAGCGCGAGTTGTTTGATTCGGGGATCAAGGTGCCGATGATTATTCGCTGGCCGGAGGCCTTCAGGCCGGAGGGTGTAACGCCAGGTGGAGTGGACGAGCGCCTGATCAGCTTTGTCGATCTGGGCCCCACTATTTTATCGCTGGCGGGTGTGCCAGTGCCTGCCAATATGCAGGGCCGCGACTTTGCGGCGGGGGATACCAGGCCGCACGAGTACATTTATGCATCCCGCGACCGCATTGATGAGCTAATAGACCGTCAGCGGGCTGTAAGGGATGCGCGCTACAAGTATGTTCGTAGCTGGTATCCAGATGTCCCCGGTGGCACCGACCTGAAATTCCGCGACAATATCGATATGGTGCGAGAGATGCGTGCGATGTACGACGCCGGGCAGTTAAATGCAATACAGCAGCAGTGGTATGAGCCGCCCGGTGCCGAACGGTTGTTCGATCTGGAGCTGGACCCCTTCGAGATCCACGATGTCAGTAGTGATCCGCAGTATCAGGGTGTCTTGCAGCGCATGCGCGGTGCGATGGATGCCTGGCTGACGCGCGTCGGCGATTGGAGCAATGAACCGGAATCCGCTATGGTTGCCAGGTTCGAGCCGGACGGGGAGCGACAGGTAACGCCCGCACCAACACTCGAGGTGCGGGATGGGATGCTGGTGATCACCCCGGCGCTAGCCGGGCATTCGCTGGAGTATCGCCTCGATGATGGCCGCTGGCAGCTTTATACCAGACCGGTCAGCATCAATAATTACAGTGCAATAGAAGCCAGAGCGGTGCGCTATGGCTGGGAGGAGAGTGAGATTGTCAGTGGCCCCTGAATTGATCAAACGTCGCCGGATTAAAGCTCGGCGGCAATTTTATACTGTCGGGCCATTGCTGGGCTTGCTGACGTTGTTTTTAGCGTCGTCTCTAGAGGCGTCTGAGCCCGCGGCGGCGTCAGGGCAGCAAGCTATATCCGCTCCCGAGCGCGCCATCGAAGCTGCCGCTCCCTTGGCGTTAGAGCGCGTAACGGCACAGCGTATTGACGAAACAGAAGGCGCCACAATACCCGAGCCGATCGTTGCTTCTGCGCCGGTACCTAAACAAATTTATTCAGAAACGCGCGAACCCTGCGCCGCCCAGGCACCCCTGAAGCAGGCTTTTTTTGGGGACCTGCACGTTCACACTAAATACTCGCTGGATGCCAGCACGCAGGGTACGCGCACCACTCCGGCGCAGGCCTATCAGTTTGCACGCGGCGAGCGCATCCGCATTCAACCGTGGTTGGACGACGGTAAAGCACTGCGTTCACTGCAACTGTCGCGGCCACTGGATTTTGCCATGGTGTCGGATCACGCGGAGCTCATCGGTGAAGTCTACATGTGCAACACGCCAGAGTATGAAGGCTACAGCTCATGGCAGTGCCTCATCTACCGTAACTGGTCGCGCGGGGCGTTTTACCTGTTCAACTTTTGGGCGACGATGCAGCAAGCGCACCTGGGCCAGTGCGGTGATGACGGTGCGCTTTGCCTGCAGGCAGCTCTAGAGCCTTGGACAGAGATGCAGGAGGCGGCCGAGCAATATTACGACCGCAGCGCGGATTGTGAATTCACCACGTTTTTAGGGTACGAATGGACGGGGATGAATTCTTCCAACGGTGGCAACCTGCACCGTAATATTGTGTTTCGTAACGCCGAAGTACCTTATCTACCCACTAGTTTTATAGACGCGCCGGCGGCGCATCTGCTGTGGGATTCTCTGGATAAAAACTGTAATGGCCTGGGAAATACGTGTGAATCCCTCGTGATACCCCACAACTCCAATTACAGTGCTGGCTCGATGTTTACCGGTCTGGCCGATGATGGCAAGCCGATGAGCGCCGACTATGCGGCCTCGCGCGCCTACTTCGAGCCGCTGGTTGAGATCATGCAGCATAAGGGCTCGTCGGAATGTTTCTTCGAGGCGGGAGTCACGGAGGATGAGCTGTGCGCTTTCGAGCAATTGCCTCGAGATAATATCGCCGGCTTTGACGAACCACCTAAACTGGATACCGGTTTTGTGCGCAAGGTGCTGGTGGACGGTCTGGTGATCGAAAATGAGCTGGGCGTAAACCCCTACCAGTTTGGTCTGATTGCCAGCACCGACACACATTTGGGTACGCCCGGTGCGGCGCGCGAAGACCTGTTTCTGGGACACGGCGGTGCCGGTGTTTCTGCTGAGACGGAAATTCCTCCAGGATTGCCCGATGAACTCGAATACAATCCGGGTGGCCTCGCTGTTCTGTGGGCACGTGAGAACAGTCGCGATGCACTGTTTGATGCAATGCGTCGTCGCGAAGTCTACGGCACCAGTGGTCCGCGTATTACCAGTCGTTTTTTCGCCGGTTGGGAATTTCCAGCTGAGCTGTGCGCTGCCCCGGATCGTATAGCGCGAGGCTATGCCGACGGTGTACCAATGGGTTCTACGTTGCCCCCTGAACCGGGTGCACAGCGCCGACCTACCTTCCTGGTGGCGGCCAGTCAGGATGCGGGCACACCGAGCTTACCGGGGACGCGCTTGCAGCGCTTGCAGGTGATTAAAGGTTGGGTGGATGCCAGTGGTACGCGCCACGAGCGTGTGATGGATGTGGCCGGTAATGCCGACAACGGCGCCTCTGTCGATATTCAGTCCTGTGAAACCAGCGGCAGTGGCTTCGCTGACCTCTGTGCGGTGTGGGAAGATACGGACTTTGATCCCAACGAGCGGGCGTACTACTATTCACGTGCAGTGGAGAATCCGACCTGCCGCTGGAGCCAGCGCATGTGCGCCGCTGCGGCTGTGGACTGTGCGCGACCCGAGACAATCACCGAAGGGTATGAAGGATGCTGTGCGGCGGAGCACCGCCCGATAGTGCAAGAGCGAGCGTGGACATCGCCTGTGTGGTACAGCCCGGCTACTTAAGCTATTGAGGGGCGAAGTGTTAAACCCACAGCAGGTAATTACGATGCGGTCGATGTCTTACAAACGCATGGGGCCATAATCGCCGCAAAGATCGAAAATAAGGAGAGATACCCAAGTGGCTGATACAGGAAAGGTGGTACTGATTACCGGCGGTGGCAGCGGCATGGGCCGTGAGGCCGCCAGACGCTTTGCAACCGAAGGAGCCACGGTGGCGCTGTTCGATGTCAATACCGCAGGAATGGCGGACACTGTCGGGACCTTCGACAGCATTCACAGCTGGACTGTCGATATGACGGATTTTGCTGCGGTGTGCGCTGCGGTGCGTGAAGTGGAAGAGAAACTCGGTCCGGTTGAGCGGCTCTACAACTGCGCCGCTATTATGCCGTTTGGCAAACTGGTGGAGCAGGACAACGCCATCATCCACAAACAGATGGCAATCAATTACGGCGGTCTCGTCAATATCACACAGGCGGTGTTGCCCGGTATGTTGCAGCGCGGCCGGGGCGATTTCGTCAGTTTTGCCTCTATGGCGGGTATTATTCCGATGTTGTTGACTGGCGCGTATACCGCCACGAAATTTGCCGTGGTTGCCTTTACTGAAACGCTGTACCACGAGAACCTCAATTCTGGTGTGCGTTTCGCCTGTGTCTGCCCGCCTGCGGTTGCTACACCCCTGTTGCAACAGGGCAAGGACACTGCATGGCCCAAGATGCTGGAAAGCCAGAGTGTGCCTATCGCGCCCAGAGTCGTAATTGAAGCAGTAGAGGACTGCTTGAAGAAAGGCAAGTTTTTGGTGTTCCCGACCCGCGATTCCAGGATTGGCGCCATCATGCGCCGCTTTGCCCCTGCTTTGATCTGGAAACAGATACATAAGGTCGAGGGCTTCTAGGCGCGCGTCGTGTTTTTGCGGGCTCTAGCCCCCCCCCGCGATGTTTGGCATACCTGCGGCCAACGTTTGTGATATCACACCCGATCGGACTATTAACTAACACCCAGCGGTGATGAACAATTTTCGCGACCTGGTAGATTTTTATGATGACACCTTCCGCAACGTCAATCGCAAGAGTGTACAGACCAACGGAATCGAGTTGCAGGCGGGCTGGCAGCCACTGCCCTCGCTAGTTCTCCACCGCCAGGCCACCAACACCGATATCGATGTTAAGAACGAGGATACTGTGCTCACTGGAAGGCCAGAGTGGACGGCCAGTCTGGTGGCACAATGGCAGATTGTTGAGCAATTGATTACCTTTACGCTGGCCAACAGTGGGCCCCTGGCTTGGAATTGATCCGGCATGTCGGTGGCCATACCGCTGAGTTTGAGTTCGGATTGGGCCAGTGCGACAGCGGCAAAAACACCGCCAGAAAACCGCATGCGGTGCCAGTGCAGTGTAACCTTGGACGAGAGGCTACAACGCAGAGAATATGTGAGTTTCGCTAAAATTTTGTTATAGATTCACGCTGGGGGAAAAATATGTGGAAGTTGTTGAAGGTGCTGGGGCTGGTGGTGTTGGTGACGACAGTAATCATCACCCTGCTCTGGTGGTGGTTTCTGCGCGCGGACTCAATGGAGCCGCCGCAACTGCCCGGCGCGGTCCAAACCGGGATTTTGGAGCACGATGGCCACCGCCGCAGTTGGCTCGCCTATGTGCCCGCTTCGAAATCCGCGAACGCTGCTCTGGTACTGGTCCTGCACGGTTCGATGGGAACTGGTGAGGATATGCGGGTGATGACCTTCTACGGCTTCGATGTGCTCGCTGAGCGTGACGGCTTTATTGCCGTTTATCCGGACGGTTACGACCGACACTGGAATGACTGTCGGGCTACAGCCAGTTACGTTGCCAATACGGAAAATATTGATGACGTAG
Source organism: uncultured Halioglobus sp. (assembly GCA_963934845.1). Taxonomy (GTDB): domain Bacteria; phylum Pseudomonadota; class Gammaproteobacteria; order Pseudomonadales; family Halieaceae; genus Marimicrobium. The sequence continues at coordinate 43,854 of CAWWAG010000003.1, forward strand.
GGTTCCTGCGCGCCCTGGTGCAGCAGATGGTCGAAGAACAGGGCGTCGATCCGGCGCGGGTGTTTGCGACGGGCCTGTCTAATGGTGGGCAGATGGCGTACCGGCTGGCTCTGGAGGCGCCCGACCTGGTGACGGGTGTCGCCTCAGTGGCGGCCAGTCTGCCGGTGGATGTCAATCTTGATTGTGAGCCGTCTGGCACCGCGGTGGCCACGATGGTGATGAACGGTACGGCAGATCCGGTCAATCCCTATACGGGTGGGCTGGTAGAGATTCTGGGTGATGTCAGTCGCGGCACGGTGAGATCATCAGCCGAGACCGCTGAGTATTGGGCCGCGCTTGCCGGCTATGGTGGGGCGGGGGCGCAGCGAGCCTGGCCCAAGCGGGTTGCCGAGGATGAGACTTCGGTTACCAGCACGGATTGGTCAGCGCCGGGTCGCGTCCCCGTTAGTCTGGTGACAATTTTGGGCGGCGGTCATACCGTGCCCAATCCGGTATTTAATTTGCCGCGGATCATCGGGGCAACCAGCCACCAGTTAGATGGCCCCGGGGTGATATGGACATTTTTCAATGGTGTGCATGAAGCGTTGCGCGATAACGACAATTGAACTTTAACAAAATTAGGTCATACTGATTACTTGATCGCATCCGTGTTTGAGGTGCACGTTTGTTGCCGCTACAACTGATCAGGCTGCAATATCAATAAGACCTCGAGAAGGAAAATAAGCATGAGTTGCCAAAAAATCATGACGCCGTTGCTGTTTCTGCTGGGCTCAGTCCTCGCAGTGTCAGCCCAAGCGGCAGAGAAACCCAATATTCTGGTGATATGGGGTGACGACATCGGCATCACCAATATCAGCGCCTATAGCGATGGCATCATGGGCTACCACACTCCGAATATCGATCGCATCGCCGACGAGGGCATACGCTTTACCGACTATTACGGTGATCAGAGCTGTACCGCCGGACGATCCACCTTCATCACCGGCCAGTCAGGATTGCGCACCGGTCTCACCAAGGTGGGTATACCCGGCGCAGAACTGGGTATTCAGGATCGCGATATCACCATCGCCGAAGTTCTCAAAGCCGAGGGCTATGCGACGGGTCAGTTCGGCAAGAACCATCTCGGTGACAAGGATATTTTCCTGCCAACTAACCACGGCTTTGACGAGTTCTTTGGCAACCTGTACCACCTGAACGCAGAGGAAGAGCCGGAAGATCCAGACTATCCCACTGATCCAGGGTTCCAGAAAATGTTTGGGCCGCGCGGTGTGATTCACTCCTATGCCGATGGCCGCATCGAAGACACCGGTCCATTGACCCGCAAGCGCATGGAAACCACAGACGAGGAGTTCGTCGCTGGCGCGAAAAAATTCATTGATAAGGCCGTGCAGGAAGACAAGCCTTTCTTCGTTTGGCTGAACACCACCGGCATGCATTTTCGCACGCATATAGCAGCCAAAAATGTCGGTCTCTCTGGTCAGGGTTTTTACAATGATGTGATGGTAGCGCACGATAAACTGGTTGGTCAGATGCTGGATCAACTGGACGAACTCAAAATCGCCAACAACACTATCGTATTCTACTCCACCGACAACGGCGTGCATTTCAACACGTGGCCGGATTCCGGTATCACGCCTTTCCGCAGTGAAAAGAACACAAACTGGGAAGGCGCCTACCGTGTGCCGGCAATGGTGCGATGGCCTGCGAAAATCAAGCCGAACCAGATATCCAATCAGGTGATGTCGCACCTGGACTGGATGCCTACCTTTGCTGCCATCGCGGGTGACACAACACTGAAGCAAGACCTGTTAAAAGGTAAGCAGGTAGGTAGCAAGAATGCCAAGTTGCATCTGGATGGTTATAACTTCCTGCCCTATCTGACAGGAGAAGTCGAGACCGCGCCGCGTCGCGAGTTTATCTACCTGGAGGACAGTGGTATGCCGGTGGGTATTCGCATTGACGACTGGAAAATTGTTTTTGCCGAGAACCGGGCCAAGACTATGGCACTGTGGGCGGAACCCTTTGTTACCCTGCGGATGTTCAAGATTTTTAACCTGCGCCGCGACCCTTATGAGCGCGCCGATGAGAACTCCAATACCTATTGGGACTGGATGATCGACAAGGCACCTCAAGGTTACAGAGGCACAGCGGTGATGGCTCAGTTCCTGTCGACGTTCAAGGAATATCCGCCTAGCCAGAAGCCGGACTCATGGTCTATCGATAAACTGACTGAGCGATATCTGGACGTGAAGTGATGCAGTTTGCTGTAAAAAAAGCCCGCTTACTGCAAGTAAGCGGGCTTTTTTTGCACCGGGTAAATCCAGAGCCGGAATCATATCTGGAATAACTTAGTTCTCGAAGATTACCGGTAGTTTTTCAAGCCCGCGCAGCAAAATATTGGGCATGTATTCCAGTTCTTCAGGCTCGCAGCTCAACCGCATTTTGCTGGTGCCGGCGAAAAGTTTTTCCCAGGCGACGGTCATCTCCAGACGAGATAGATGCTGGCCGATACACACATGGGTACCGAAGCCAAAGGCGATATGACGCTTGGCATTGTCTCGCGTCACATCGAATTTCATAGGCGATTCGAACAGTGCCTCGTCATGGTTGGCAGAGAAGTACTTCAGCAACACCATACTGCCCTTAGGTAGATCCACGCCCCCCAGTGTGTAGTCCTGTTTGGTCATGCGCCACATGTTCGAAGTGGGTGTTGCCAGGCGCAGTGTCTCTTCCACCAGATTGGGAATCAGTGAGCGATCCTCGCGCACTGCAGCTTCCTGTTCCGGGTTGAGACACAGTTGCCGTATACCCTCGGCCAGCGTCGCGGTGGTGGTTTCATTGCCGGCGACCAAAAACTGTGTGCAATGGCCCAGTTGCTCTTCGATGGTCAGCGGGCGGCCATCGATGGCGGCGTGTGCGATCAGGTTGAGTAGGTCTTCCCGTGGCGAGCTGCGGCGCTCATCCAGTGCTGTTACAAACCAGTCATACTCTTCCTTAACTGCCGCGTGGGCGTCCAGCAGGGCTCGTTTGTCGGATACCTGTGACAGCACGGTGACGTTGGCGACAGTCCAGCGGAAGGCGTCCTCGATCATCGATAGTGGTATACCCAGTACATGCATGATCACGGACAGCGGCAGGGGACGTGAAAATTTATCGATAAAGTCGAAAGGTTGCCCGAAGGGAAGTTCGCTGATCAGGCGGTCGGCCAGATCGCTGACCCAGGGCCTGTATCGCTCGACATTTTTGGACAGGAAGAAATCCCTGACCGTGTCGCGGTAGGCTTTGTGTTCCGGATCATCCACTGTCAGCAGCGTGCCTTTGCCCAGATTGTAGGTTTTGGCCATCGCGGCTTTTATGTCGGCATCCAGCTCCGTAGCCGACCCCAGGGCCAGGATGAACTCGTTGGAGAACACCGCATCTTTTTTGTGTGCTTCTCGCACCAGTTCGTAGTTCGAGACCACGAAGACACCCGATGCCGGATCCTGGTATACCGGCTGTTGCCCGCGCAGGGTCTTGTCGTAGTGATAGGGGCACTTGAGTATCTGGCTGTCAAAAAGCGGCATATCCGCCAGCGCGCGGGTGTCATTGTGGGTGGCAGCGGTCACGGTTTATCCCCTGATTACAATATGTTGGGGGCAGTATGGGTGCTTAAAATAAAACAGTCAATCCTGATTTTATTTGGATTTAAGCGTACAGGCTTTGATCAGGTCATCCGCTTTGGGCAGATCCGCTTCACAGGTTTTTTTACAGGTACGGGTTTTCTCGCCCCACTCAAAAGGGTTGAGAATGCAGGCCAGGTAGCAGGGGGCACCGGCGATGATGAGTTTGCGTTGAGCGCACTCTCCGCCCTCCCTGCCGAGAAATTTCACACTCTCAGGGGCGGAAAACGTGTCGAAGATATCCATGCCGTCTCCCTCTGGCCCCATGCCCGGCACCGGCTGGCCGTCACTGGTCAGATTACCGGTGACAAACAGCACCGCATTGGCCAGGAGTTGCTGGTAGGCGGAATTCTTCATCGTCTCTTCACTGTGACCCAAAGTGGTGCCGAATATGGGTGTTAAGCCCTGATATTCGAGCCAGGCCGTGGTGTGAGGTTTACCGTCTTCCCCGGTTGTCGATAACAGGCTCTGTGCGGTGAAATCGAGATTGATATATAGCTCATCCTCGGGCAGGACCCAATCTTCCGGGATACCGGTGAGGATGGGGTGCAGCCCACTCTGGATCTGCCGCAACGGGCGCTGCGCTTCGTGGTCTCTGGTCTTGAGTCCGAACAGGGGCCACCACAGTTCAGTATTTCTAAATGAGTGCATGGTGCAGTGGATGACCAGCGCGGGCACGCCCAGTTCCTCTGTTTGACGGCGCATATTGGCGATCAATTCCGGGTCCGTATTATCGGCCATGCAAATATTGTAGATCAGGACATCATAACCTTCGGAGTAGTCCGTGGTTTTCCAACGCTCTGGTTCAGCCAGGGAGACATCAAAGCGGACATTGGCGCGCTCAACGATGCCGTGCGCCAGATCCCATGTCTGTTGTTCGTAATTGTGGTACACACCGGGGCTGGTGAGGATCAGCGCCTTCAGCGGCGGGAACAGTGGCGTGACGGAGGGGCTGTCGGGGGTGGTTTCTTCAGCAGCGTTGCTGAGTGAACAGAAAGTCAAAAGAACCAGAGACAGGCTAAACAATAAAACACGATGCATTGAACCTTCCTTTTTCCTAAGCTGGGGGCATTCCCCTGAAAATAGGGTCAGTAACCCCCGCTGGGCCCTTAACACTTTGTATACTTACCTCTAAACTCTTACAGTATCGGGAAAAAAGAGCCATCTATCAATCGTGAATCTTTGTGTATGAATAAGCCTTCAGAAGCCACTAGTAAAGTCTTTGTGCCGTTCGATGCGGATTTGGGCCTGCCAGCCGTGTTTGAGTCCCTGCGCCTTCAGCGGCCAGACAGTATTGCGTTACTTGAAGGCGATCACTCCAGGACCTGGGGTGAATCCATCTCGCGCACTTACCGCATGGCCAATGGCCTGATCGCGTTGGGTATCGAACCGGGTGATCGCGTGGCCTTATTGTCGCGCAATAGTATGGCCTATTCGGAAATGTTCTCGGCGATACTGTTGGCTGGTGCCTGTGCAGTGCCGTTGCAATCCATGATCACTGATCAGAGCCTGGACTTGATGCTGCGGGACAGTAATGCCAAGGTTTTCGTCGTCAGTCGCGGTATGGCGTCCATGGCCGCACTCTTTTTAGAGGATCAATCACAAATTCTTGCGAATGGTCTCATCGGTTTTGATTTTGAAGACGCGCAGTTTTGCGCGTTGGAAGCGTGGCTGGCCGGTCAATCGGATGCCGCGCCCGGCGTCGAGCTGGAGGGTGATGGTGAGTTCAATATTATCTACAGCTCCGGTACCACCGGTGTTCCCAAAGGGATTGTGCACAGCCACCGCACGCGGCAGGCGCTGGGCGCCGGGCTGATGAATCTAGGTATCGCGGCGAATTCGATCACCCTGGTGGCGACACCGTTGTATTCCAACACCACTATCACCACCTGGTGGCCCACACTGTGCGCTGGCGGTACGCTGGTGATTATGCCGAAATTTGATGCCGTCGGTGCATTGCAGCTGATCGATAAACACCGTGTCAGCCACGTGATGCTCGTACCGGTGCAATACGATCGCATTATGGGTCTGGGCACGTTTCGAGACTACGATCTGTCCAGTGTGCAGGTCAAGTTCAGTACCAGCGCACCGTTGCGTGCCGCGCTGAAAGCCAACATCATAGAGCGCTTTCCCGGAGAGTTGGTTGAATTTTATGGACTGACCGAAGGCGGCGTTGGCACCTTGTTTGTCGGCAGTATCGCGCAGCAGCAAAACAAGCTCGGTTCGGTGGGCCCGGCGCTGCCTGGGGCAGTTTTGAAAACTATCGACGAGCAGGGCAAGGAGCTACCACCCGGGCAAACAGGCGAGATTGTGGGGCGCTCTGGCAGTATGAGTGATGGCTATCTCAATCGTGAGCAGGCGAATACCGAGATGCATTGGTACGACAGGGACGGTCTGCTGTATTACAAGAGTGGTGATGTCGGTTATCTGGACGAGGACGGTTGGCTGTTTCTGTCGGATCGTCGCAGGGACATGATTATTTCCGGTGGTTTTAATGTGTACGCCACTGACCTTGAGCTGGTTTTACTGGAACACCCGGAGACTCACGAGGTGGCCGTGGTAGCGCTGCCGAGTCGCGTCTGGGGAGAAACACCGCTGGCCATTGTGGTCAGGGAGCCCGCTGCGATTGCGGATGAAGAGTCGCTCAGAGAGTGGGCCAACAATCGGTTGAGCAAGTTACAGCGTATCAGCCGGCTGGTGTTTATCGACGACCTTCCCAAGAGCTCAATCGGCAAAGTACTGAAAAGAGAGTTGCGAGAAACCTATGCCTATCTCAGTGATCTACCGACGTAGGTGAACTCGCTATGAGACGGTAGATGCCCCCGCCTCAGCGCTATTGTTCGAATAGCCGTTCAGGCCGTGCAGGCGCAATAATATGATCGCCCGGTGGACATGCCGCCAGACCGACCCGTAATAACGGGACGACAAGGCGCCAGAGGCGTGGGAAGTTCATCAATGATCTCTTGTGTCCCTAGAACGGCGCCGGGCCGGGGAATTCTTTGCGTAAATCGGGTTTCAGTAATTTGCCGGACGGATTCCTGGGCAGGGATTCGACCAGTTCATACAGCTGCGGTACTTTGTATCCCGCCATGTTTTCCTTGCAGTACGCTTTCAGCGATTCAGCCGTCGGTGAGGTGCCTGCTGCGGGGACGACGATGGCCAGTGGGGTTTCGCCCCATTTTTGTGAGGCCACGCCGATCACCGCCGCCTCCTGTACCTCGGGACAGGCTGCGAGTACATTTTCCAACTCCGCCGGGTAGATGTTCTCGCCGCCAGAAATGATCATGTCTTTCATGCGATCACAGATGGTGACGAAGCCCTCGCTGTCCCAAGTGCAGATGTCGCCGGTATGCAGCCAACCTTCCTTGAGTGTTTCGGCGGTTGCCTGCGGATTGTTCCAGTACTCTTTCATCATATGCCGACCGCCCACCAACAATTCACCGGGCTGATCGGATCCCATCGGAATGGTATTCCCTTTGTCATCGACGATCTTGATCTCGGTGTGCATTTGCGGACGACCACAGGAGCCAACTTTGGCCTCTGCATCTTCGTGTAGCAGTAGGGTGCCAGGGCCGCAGGATTCAGTCAGGCCATAGGCTTGAAAGATACGAATGCCAAGCGCTTCATAATCGTGCAGTAGTGATACCGGTACCGGTGCGGCACCAGTGGCAATCCAGCGCACCGAGGAGATATCATTCTGTTCGCGTTCAGGCGTCATCAGCATGAACTGCAGCATGGCTGGTACCGCCATGAAAATAGTGACTTTCTCCTGCGCTATGCAGCGAAACATCCCGCCGATGTCCAGCTCCCGCATGATGACACCGGTGCCGCCCCGATGCACCAGTAGTGATGTAGGGCTGAGGCAACCGACATGAAACATGGGTAGTGCCAGTAACCAGCGATCGCCGTCGCGCATGTCGGATGTCGTCATGCTGGTCAGCTGGGCCCACAGCATGCCGTCGTGACTGTGTACTGCACCTTTGGGGCGCCCGGTAGTACCTGAGGTGTACATAATGAAGAGATTATCGTCGCCCCAAGCGCCTATAGGCGGCTCGGTTATGGCGGACGCAGCGGCGAAGGCGTCGTAGTCCTGCGCCCACTCAGGTGTGCCTGCATCGCCGTTTTCACGGCGCACCCACTGCTCTACGACAAGTGTACCGTGTGTGCCGCTGTGGAGTACATTTACCACATCGTCGAAATCAGAGTCATACACCAGCGCTTTAGCACCGGAATCCTTGAGAATATAGGCAATTTCTTCGGCAAGCAGGCGCCAGTTCACTGGCACCATCACTGCACCGATTTTGGCGACAGCGAAGTAAGTCTCGACAAATTCGACGCTGTTCTTAAGTAGAGCGGCTACCCGGTCTCCGGGACGGACTCCCTTGCCCAACAGGGCGTTGGCCACACGGTTGGCGCGCGTGTTGAGTTCGGCGAAAGTGAAGCGGCGATCGCGCTCAAACTCAACGATGGCCTCGCGGTTGGGGCAGATTTGTGCTCGCTTGGTCAGCAACAGGCCAATGTTCGTTTTCATAGTTCGTAATCAGTCTTGGCGCAAGAGCGGTATAGTATTTCATCAAATGCACCTTGTGGGTAGCGCAGCCCAATTCTTCAGCTATCAGCGCTGTATCTCAGGTCTGAATTTCCAGAGTTTCTGTCATAGAAATCGCGATAGAAGAGGAAGACCCGTCGGGGCCAGGCAGTGAAGACAACGGGAGTAATTGGTTTTGTCCTGACACAGGAGGCGTTAGCTTTGTCTGGTTCAGACATGTTGTATTAGATGGCCTGATTTCGCTGATGCATTGTGTAGAATAATAAGAAACTAACATTGGTATGGTGGTGAGTGTTAATGATCCTATGTTGAGAGGATAAGCAAATGAATTTCAAACGAATAGAAAGTGCTATCTATGTTCATACTGCATAGCTTCTGAGTCGTACCGTGTCATCAAACTGGGTAAAAGCGTAATCTGTACAAATACGTGTTAAGTACAGCTAATCGTGCTGATGTGTTTATGTTGGTTGATGCGGGGTCATTACCAAATGTTGGCGCGCTCCCGGGGCGCCAAAAAGAGCTTGTGTTCGGGCGTTACTCCAAAGGCTGCATACCACGCATCCAGATTGCGTACGATGCCGTTCACGCGGTAAGCACCGGGACTGTGCGGGTCGGTCAGTAGCTTGCTTCTCAGGAAGTCATCAGTTTGTATACCGCGCCATAACTGCGCCCAGGCGAGGAAAAATCGCTGGTCGCCAGTCATGTCATCGATGATGGGTGCTTCACCGTCGTGGGTGTCATTGAGATAGTTCTGGTAAGCGTTGTAAGCGATCGTTAGCCCCCCAAGATCGCCTATGTTCTCGCCCAGAGTGAGTTGACCGTCTATGTGTGTGCCTGCAATGGGTTCGTAGGAATTGTATTGATCAATCAGTACCTGGGTCTGTGCTTCGAAATGCGCTCGGGAATCTTTCGTCCACCAGTCCCGTAACATACCTTTGCCATCAGAGAGGCTGCCTTGATCGTCGAACCCGTGTCCCATCTCGTGCCCGATGACGGCGCCGATGGCCGCGTAATTGACAGCCGGGTCGGCGTACGGGTCAAAAAAGGGTGGTTGCAGAATCGCGGCAGGGAATACGATCTCGTTACTCGTGGGCGAATAGTAAGCGTTGACGACCTGCGGGCTTAAGGCCCACTGCCACTGGCGCTTGGGTTGGCCCAGCTTGGAGGTTGCATCATTGATATACCATTCCTGTATGCGTCGATTGTTGCCAAGTAAATCATCCGCTTTGATGACAATACTACTGAGATCGCGCCACTGATCGGGGTAGCCCACTTTGGCAACAAATGCATCCAGCTTCGCGTAGGCTTCTACTTTGGTTGACTCATCCATCCATGCCGAAAGTTCGATACGCTGGCGAAACGCTTTACGAATGAAGTAGATATACTGCTCCATGCTGGCCTTGTAATCTGCGGGAAAGTAACGGTCGACGTAGAGACGACCCAGTACTTCACCAAGATTTGCGCTGACATACTGCAGTGCACTCAGGTCTCTTGGACGCTGTTTTTCTATGCCATACAGTGTGTGATTGAAGAATTCAAAGTTCGCGACCCGATACGCTTCCGACAAGTAGGGCGCCTGATTGTTGATAAAATGAAAGGCCAGGTAGGAGCGCAGTGCTTGCAATGGTGTTTTACCCATCAATGCCGAGGTTTTCTGTATAGCGGTGTCGGAGGTGACAATAAAGTTGTCCAGATCGCCCATCTGGCTTTCCTCCAGAAAGGCTTGCCAGTCGAAGCCTGGTGCGTAGGCCAGCAGTTCATCCCGGTTCATCGGGTGGTAGCTCTTGAGGCGATCACGCTCCTGTGCCGGTGTCCAATGACGCTGGGCAATCTCCGTTTCAAAGCTGAGGATGTCTTTTGCGCGCTGGCGCGGCTGGTCGATCTTCGCGCGGGTGAATACGTCTTCGATATACGCAAGATAAGCCTTGCGCACGGTGGGGAAGGGCGCCTCATCGGTCAGGTAGTATTCTCTACCGGGAAGACCGAGCCCGCTCTGCCCCAGATACAGGATATAGTGGTCAGGTTGCTTTTGATCCAGAGACACGCCCATGCCGATCACTGAATTATGTAGCGGCTTTGCCATCCAGCGTGCAATATCAGTGGGCGTTTTCGTGCCCAATATGGCATCCAGTTCCGCCTGGAGCGGCTCCAGCCCAAGCATTTCGATATGTTTTACATCCATGTAGCTGCGGTAGAGTCTGGCCAGCTGCTCACCGTTTGGGTCGTGCAGGTTTTTGCTGGCCAGTAACTCATCGATAATGGTTTGAATCTGGATTTCGCTGCGTAGAAACACCTCTGTGAATGAATCCATCCTGGGTATCCCTTCCGGGAACTCGGCCTGCTCAATCCAGCCTTCATTGACGTAGGTAAAAAAATCGTCACCGGGCGATACGGATGGCGATAAATGCTGGGTTTCAATACCCCAGTTCCCCAGTAGAGGTTTGCCGTCTGCTTCAGCCTGTGCGGCGTGCGTGTGGAGAATTAACAGGAATGAGAGAGGGACTGCCAAGTATGAAAGCCAGTGTTGCAGGGTGTACATGCTTGCTCCTTTAAGGGGCGCGCGATGATTAATTGCGCCGGACCCGGTTCGGTTGGTTCTGGATCGTAGTGTAGCCAGAGCGGGTCTGGAAACGTACCCTTTTCTGTTTATTGATAGCCTCCATCTCCTGTTACTGGCCGCAGCATCTGCTGCCGTAGCGCTCTCGAGGGATCGACTGGTTTGAATGCCAAACCTGCATGGGTAAGAAGGGTATTGGCATGGTTACCCGCTTGCACGCCGGCGCCATTGTGGTACGCAAGGAGCGAGCCGGCGTTACGGTATACGTTGTTATTGGCTTCGAGCAACACTCTCAGGACTACGTCGCGACGTTAATCGATATCATAGAGATAGAGGCTGCAGAAACCGGGCTGGTCGTGGTCGACGCGGAAGCGATGGGCGCGGATTTTATCGTCTCGGATTATGCGCTGAATTACCCGTTCAACTACCTGGATGAAGACGAAGTGCTGCTGGCTCCTTACAGGGTGCCAGCGGGGCAGAGCCCCAGTAGAGAACCGCGTTCCTGTTTATGCAGGTCGCGCAAGGCCCTTGGGCTGGCGGGGGTTTGATCCCACTATCGGTGACATTGTCGGCGCAGACCATTTCCCTGTGGCGGTAGCGCACTTACCGGAGTCTGTGCCACCGATCTCTGGCACGTTCAGAGGCGCGGCGGAATCGGCGATGGACGTTGGTGTGTGGGTTAGTCGCTGCTAGGTCGGACATTTGTGTCTGTCGATGAGATTACCGCAACTCCTGATGAGTGCACTAAGTCGATATTGTCCAGACTTATAGCGTCACATCTACCGCCGCTGCACAGGCATTGGCCAACTTCCTCGCCTGGTCAACAGAGTCTGCTACGGCCAGTGCGACACCCATCCGACGCGATCCGCAAACTTCCGGCTTGCCGAACAAGCGCAGTTGGGTGTCGGGTGTTGCAAGGGCGTTTTCCAAATTGCCAAACTGCACATTGCTACTTACGCCTGAGACCAGAATGACGCTTGAAGCGCTGGGGCCGTTCTGCCTGATAGCGGGAATGGGCAGGTTCAGAATGGCGCGTGCGTGCAGCGCGAACTCGGACAAATCCTGCGACACCAGGGTTACCAAGCCTGTGTCGTGCGGGCGTGGAGACACTTCACTAAAAATGACATCGTCGCCCTTGATAAAGAATTCCACGCCAAACAGACCTCTACCGCCCAACGCGGTTGTTACTTTTTCTGCCATTGCCTGCGCCGTTGATAGCGCTTTGGCAGACATCGCCTGAGGCTGCCATGATTCTCTATAGTCACCGGCCTCCTGTCGATGACCGATGGGCGCGCAGAACGAGGTACCGTCACGATGGCGGATCGTCAGCAGTGTAATTTCAAAATCGAAGTCGACAAAACTCTCAATGATGACCTTGCCTTTGCCCGCGCGACCACCAGCCTGAGCGTAGTCCCAGGCTTTATCGATATCGCGTTCGTCGCGCAGCAGCGACTGCCCTTTCCCGGAGGAACTCATAATGGGCTTGATCACACAGGGCAGGCCTATATCCCTTACGGCCTCAAGATAGTCTTCTCGAGTTTGTGCAAAGCGGTAAACACCGGTTTTCAGTCCGAGTTCTTCTGCCGCCAGACGACGAATCCCCTCGCGGTTCATAGTGAGCTGTGTGGCCTTCGCGGTCGGGATGACGGTGAAGCCCTCTGTCTCGAGTTCAGCCAGTGTATCGGTGGCAATGGCTTCGATTTCAGGGACGATTAAATCGGGCTTCTCCGCTTCAATAATTGCGCGTAGTGCCTTGCCGTCCAACATATTGATCACATGGGAGCGGTGGGCTACTTGCATCGCGGGTGCGTTGGCGTATCGGTCGACAGCGATCACCTCGACGCCCAAGCGTTGCAATTCGATAGCCAATTCCTTGCCGAGCTCGCCAGAGCCGCAAAATAAGACCTTTTTGGCGTCGGGACTGAGGGGTGTTCCGAGGGTTACAGACATCATATGTACTCTTGTTTTACTGCATCGAATCCATGCGCGAAGCCCCAGCAAAACAGGACTTATCGCTGTTGTCGGGCCAGTTCATTTCAAACGCGCCGCGGCGCACGGCCATATCAATGGCAGTGGGTTACATCTGGTCGATGAGGGGAGGCCCTGACGCGCAGGCAGAGAGCAGGACAGGAATAGCGACAATGCACGGTGAGCGTAGATTCAACATAGCGAAACCCTTGTCTTGTTCTGAATGTGTGGGATGTAAAATACCCTCAACTCCTCAATATTAGTAGAACAGGGAGGCGAGCGCCAAAGGTTTTTTAGCGCCCGTAAAGCTTATCGATTCCTGGAGCGGTATAGCAAATAAAATGGGAATAGGACGACGAAGGAAAGCAACGCCAGCAGCACCTGTAGGCGGAAGCGATCCAGTATACCGTTCGAAATACCCTGGAATGTAGGGTCGTAATTTTCAGGCAGCGGCAATACATTGTTGTTGACAACATATTGGCGGTAATGGCCGAGCATCTCCTCAAAGCGCTCGGGCATCTGCGCTTTCAGATCGTTGGTTTCCCCGGGATCTTTCACAATATTGTAAAGATGCCACTGGTTGTCTCCCACCGGGGGAATATTCAGGACAATCTTGTAGTCGCCCTGGAACAGGGCGGAATTGCCACCGAGTTCATAACCTATGATGTCCGCTGCAGAATATACTCGTTGGACTTCGCCACGAGCAAGCGGCAGCAGGCTGCGCCCTACCATGCTCTCCACGGGGTGACCGCCGAAGCGTTCTGTAGGCGGCTTAACACCCGCCATATCGAGAATGGTAGGCGCAATGTCGGTGACGTAGGTGAGGGCGTTGATGGGGCGAGCTGTGACGGGGATGGATTCCCCGGCGATGATCAGTGGCACACGCATGCCGCCTTCCCCGGCATAGAATTTGTAAAAGTCCAGTGGGGAGGCCACAGCGCTGGCAAAGCTAGGGCCAATCGTGTTGAAGCTGCCCTTTAGCCCCAGGGTGTCGTAGTCATTGACATACCCCTGGTTCCACAGCGCAAAGCGCATTGCCATACCGCGCGGATCGTCACCGCCAGAGGCCTCGCTGCCATTGTCAGAGGTGAAGATAAAAATCGTATTGTCGTATTGCCCGGTGCTTTTCAGGTAGGTGATGAGCCGCCCGAGGTGATGGTCCATGGCATCGATCATGCCGGCGTATACGGCCATGCGTTTGGCATGGTAGCGCTGCTCGTCCGTCGAATAGGACTCCCAGTCCCCGGTGGTGGACATGTCTACCATGGCGGTGCCGCGTGGGATTATTCCCAGTTCTTCTGCGCGCGCCTGACGCTGCTTGCGCAACTCCTCCCAGCCGGCGTTGTAGGTGGTCATGTACTTATCAGTAAATTCTTGTGGTGACTGCACCGGAATGTGCACGGCCTGAAATGGTATGTAGGCGAAAAAGGGTTGGCCGTCTTCGGCATTAGACGAGATGAACTCTATTGTTTTGTCGATTAGAAAGCGCGACGAGTAAAAGTCCTCTGGCAGCTCAAATGGCTCACCATCTGCAAACCAGTTGGCCTTTTCGTAGATGGCGAGATAGGGTTTTTGTTCCCAGTTGTCGGCCCCGGTATCAGCCATGGTCACGGTGCGCTCGAAGCCGCGTCGGAAGGGCAGCAGATCGGGGGTTTTCCCCAAGTGCCATTTGCCCGCCATGTAGGTGTGGTAGCCCGCGTCCTGCAGCAAGCTGGCCACGGTCACCACATTGTGACCCAGAGTGCCGCGGTAGTTTGCATGCTCCGCTTGCTCTGGCGGAATGGTTTCGGGAATATTCGGAACACCGTTACGGTGGCTGTCCACACCGGTCAGTAGCATGCCTCTTGTTGGCGCGCAGCTGGCGGCGGTGTGGTAGTTGGTGAAACGGATGCCATTGTCCGCCAGTGCTGACAGTGTGGGTGTCTGAATCTCACTGCCGTAGGGCGCGATGTCACTGAAGCCCAGGTCGTCCGCAATGATCAGCACGACATTGGGGCGCGCCGCGTGCGCTATCGGGCTCAACCATAGAACCGTGGCGGCCAGTAATATAGGCAAAAAGCGGGCGCCTGATCTGCGACACAATTGGCGCATACGTTATTTATCCTGGGTTAGCTTGGATGCAGCGAGCAGCATCAGGCCAGTTAACACCACTTCTACAACAATCATGTTCGGTGTGAGGGCAGCATCGTGTACCAGCCAGGCCAGTACTCTATAGACGGCAGCCAGAGCCACCATCAATGCAGCGGCCTGAAACCAGCTTGCCTTTGAAGTGATCAGGCCAAGCAGTATCATAATGCCGCCAGACAGAAAGAACGCACCTACATCGGCAATTTGGGAGCTGAGTCCGACTCCGTCCATCAGTGTCATACCAACGCTGGCGGCAGCGCCCGAGGGGTCAACTGCCCAGCGTAAGCCCAGTACCACAAAAAGTATGCCAGCGAGCGCTACCAATACACGCAATAATGTTTTCATCGTTTTTCTCCTTATTACTCGAGAATATAGTCGCCCAGTCTGAATTTCCCCAGACGATAACGCATATAAAATGTTGTCCATGGCCAGTTGGTGCTGTTGCGTCCATTTTTATCGATGAAATAGCTGACACAACCGCCGCTATTCCAGACTGTACTCTGTAGAGAATCTTGCAGTGCTTTATTGTAGGGCACACTCTTATTTGTATCGACTGCGAAGCTGGAAATGTTATCAGCACGCAACTTTTTTAACCCACTGAGTATGTACTTGAGCTGTGCCTCTATGATGACGAAGGCCGAGGTGAAGGTATAGAGATTGGGCCCGAAGGTCAAAAAGCAATTCGGGCAATCTTCGGCGACTGTGCCAAGATATACCTCCGGACTACCCTGCCACTGCTCGGCCAGTGTCATGCCTCTTGTGCCTACGATTCGTTCGGCAATCGGTGGGTTTGCGACTTCGAAGCCCGTGGCAAAAATAATCACATCCACGTCACAGCGGTGACCGTCAGCATCAATCACGGTATTGCCCTGAATCTCCGCCACGCTATTCACAACGTCGACATGCGGTTTAGCCAGCGCACGATACCAGGTGTTGGATTGTAGGATACGCTTGCAACCGATTTCATAGTTGGGAGTGACCCGCGCGAGCAATGCATCGTCCTTGATACTGCGCTGCATATTTTTCAGTCCCATTGCCTGCAGGCGCTTAATCAGCCGGGGATGTTTCAAACTACGATTCAAAAATTCAAATTGTCCGTACAGAAGCTTTCTAAACACTGATTGCGTAACAGGAAACCGTCTAAATATTTGCTGCCAGCGCGCTGTTACGGGTATGTCCAGCTTGGGCAGCACCCAGGGTGGGGTGCGCTGAAACAGGGTCAGTTGCTGTACCTGTTTTTCAATAGCAGGCAAAAACTGAATTGCAGAAGCACCGCTGCCGATCACAGCGACCCTTTTGCCGGTCAAGTCGTAGCTGTGATCCCACTTGGCAGAGTGGAAACTGCTACCAGTAAACGTCTCGATACCTTTGATTACTGGCGTAACCGGTTTATGCATGGGGCCACAGGCCATAATGACAAAACGTGCGCGATAGTTGCCGGCGCTGCTTTGCAGGTCCCATACTTTTTTATCCGTGTTCCAGCTCGCCTGCATCAGTTCGTGGTTCACGCGAATGGCCTCTAACACGCCAAACTGTGTGGCAGTATCGATCGTATACTGTCTGATTTCTGCCTGTCGGGCGAAAAAGTTCTTCCAGTGCGGGTTGGGTGCAAAAGAATATGAGTACAGGGTTGAGGGAACGTCACAGGCGCAATCGGGATAGCTGTTGTCGCGCCATACACCGCCAATCTCGGCGGCTTTCTCCAGCACCAGAAAATCAAAGCCGGCTTCGCGCAACTTGATAGCAGCGCCGATGCCAGCGAATCCGGCACCCACGATAATGACGTCATAGTCAGTGCGTTCTACTGTTCCACTGGCATCGAATTCTGCCTGTGATGCATTCTGGGTATTCGCCATTATAGTTTCTCTGAGTTGTTCAATTTGTGCGTGCGATCTACGGTTAGTGTATTACACCATTTGGCCGGACTTTCCTCTGTGTTGACCACCTCTGGCACGTGAGCGAGTGCTTGGGTTGCCTGGATCATCAGGGCCTGAATTTGCCGGTCGTCCCATTTCTGGGCAGCGTCGCTATAGCCTGATGCTGACGCCTGTGCCACCTGTCGTGCGGCGACTGCCGCGGCGGCACAACTTGCCTCCCGTGCCAGCCGTTGGTAGTTGCTGGGCTTATAGCGACTGACGCCGCCTATGATGGGTGATATGGCGTCGCCAAAAATTGCTTTACTCGCCAGTCTGCGCACCGGAGAGTGGGCAATAGTGAAGCCCCCATCGGCCGCGACCACGGTCACTGCAATGCCTTCCTCAACACCCTGCACGAACCCCCGCACTTCCCCGGTGTCCCGGTCCAAGAGGCCAAAGCCGTTTTCAAGTAACAGCGAGTTCTTGCCCAGTTCACGACTTGCACCAATTGCAACGGCAATGCCGTTGGCTGTAATCGTCGGTGTTAATGAGTTGACATTCGTGTGTTTGGGAAAGACGTCAAGCTGTGCGGTCCACGCCTGCTCGGCGTGATCGCCCTTGTCCCAGAGTTTGATAACGTCTTTTCGGGTTACCACGTAAAGCTCCCGATTATCGGCAGCCACCGCTACGGATGCAGCGACTTGCTCGCCGACATTGATCCGCCAGGTTTCTTGCAGATCACGATCCAGCGCCATGACATTGCCATTCTCGTCTGTGATATACAGTCGTTGGCCGTTGTTGCTGACAGAGGGGGTGGAGCCTGTTCCGCCATCAAAGTCGTAGCGCGCGGCAATAATCAATGAAAGTTGATCGCCGCTGGGTGTCAGATCCAACGCATAAAGCGCGCCGTTTTCTGAGACGCCATCCTCATTGCCGTCGCTTGCATCTGGCGCGGTAGCCGCGACGAACAACCGGCCGGTGTTTGGATCTACTGCATAAAAATTTGAGACTTCGGACCCCGCGCCGTAAATGACACGCACCATGCCGGTAAAAAGGCCGCCTTCCATAGGCATCTTGCCAAACCGTTGCAGGGCAATGTCGTCACCGCGGTCAAGCACCCACTGTGCAGGCATATGTCGAGCTGTTGTCGCCGCGGGTTGGCCGGGAAGGTCAAATGGCGTGGCGAGCAACTGCTCACCCGTGGTGCGCGCCAGTACCGCGATTTTTCCGTCTCCGGTGACAACGGTGAGCACGTCAAACTGCGGAACATAATTGACGCCCCAGGCATGTGGGGTATCTGCACCCTGGTACGACAGGCCGGTGGGCTTGTGCCACAGCACTTTACCCTGAGGCGTTACGGCCCAGGCCCAATGATAGGTCGCATGGTAAATCGTCTGCGGGTTAGGCTGCTCCGGTGTGTCCAGAATCAGTGGCGCGCCCGCGCCCCTGCTATCGCCGTTGTGGGGCAGTGTCCATAAACGTTGCCCGTTCTCGGGATCCAGCACCACCAGGCTGACATCCTCCTGAGGATACAGCGGGCTGAAGTAGATCTGGCCCAAATCATCCATCGTCGGGCCCTCGGGAATGTACATATTCTGCTCGGCAACCCATGCCAACTCTTGCTCGGGTGCAGTGGCGATCCATAATTGATCTGTATTATTCAGCCCCACGTGCATGGTGCGAAATGTCGTGGGAGCAGCCATGTGTGCGTTGGATTGGCCGACGATTGGATTGCCGCTGGGGCGCCAGTCTGTGCCGCCGTCGTCGGGAATGATTCGGGCAATTGGTGTCGCGCTAAACTGCTTCCAACTCACCCATACCATGATGGCGATAATGGCCAATAACAGCACTAGTTTCTTCATGTTGCGTAACTCATAGTCTGCTAATGCGTAATGGTGGGATTGGAGAGCGGCAAGTATACAGGGCTAAATGGCGCCGGTGGCAGGTTATATCCAATCACAATTCTGTTTCCTACGTAAGGACACTGGTGACTTTTCTTCAAGCGCCAGGCATGTAGTTGCTAGAGGTGACGGCTCCTCACTGTTGTGTGACTGTAGGGGAATGGCAGCTAGGGGTTACACGCCATGCAAGCTGCGGCCTCGCAGTGCGCTCGAAACTGTACCACCAGTTGCTGCGTTTTTTGCACGGAGCCAGAGTTGAAGTAGTCTCTCCTACAATTCAGCTATTAAGTCGGCATACTAATCGTCCCTGTCAGCCTTTATAATCTGTTGCACTGCATGTATTCGGAGGGTGCATTCCTATGCTGGGAAAAATGGTGTCACTAGGCTTCGATTTAGCCAAATACCCGCTCGTATGACCTTCAGGGGCATCAGGGCAGCCATCAATATCTTGCGGGCGCTGTGGTTGACGGTTGACGGTAGACGGTAGACGGTAGACGGTAGACGCAGAGCGCAGTCTGGTGAGGAATGAGGATGCGCTTGTTATCGAGCAGGAGCGCTAGTTTCAGCTCCCGTCACTCATTGCCGTGGTTGTAAGTACAGCACGTTGTGGTCCTGATCTATTTCAAAACGGTAGTTTCGCAGTACATTCATGCCCAGCAGGCCATCAATGCCATCGCTCGACTCGAAATCGAGAACGGCGATTTCAACAGTGTTTAACCGCGTATTCCCGAGCGTTATCGACGCCGTCTGGTAGACCTGTCCCTGTGTCACCCCATTGGGCGTATTGAACAATCGCGAGCCGCGGTATCTAAAATCAGAACTGTCTATTTGCTGGAAGCTGCTGGTGGATAGCGTTGTTACGGAAGCGCCTGTGTCCAGCATCAGAACAACCCGGCTGCCGTCGTCTATTACGGTCGATACGAGGAAGTGATCGCCCCGCCGCGTAAGGGGTATAGCCTGCGCTGGTCGATCATCGCCGGTTGGCTGCGTGGCACTTTTCCCCCATTGTAAGTTGAGCGCGGCTGTCCACTGGGCGCTGCTCCCATCATCCTGTGCTATCAGGTCCAGCAGCAGGTCCTGGCTGCGCTGGTTCTCCCCAATCAGCTGGTACAGCGCGGCCCGGCGTAGCTCTGAGTCACTAGTGGCAAGATCGATGGTCTGCAGAAACTCAAAAAACCCCAGTAGGGCAATCCAGTTTTTTTGTTGTGACAGGTCCTTGTCAGTGGCAGCAATCAGGCGAGAGACGGCCGCAGTTACATTGTTCTGCAGACCGGGCTGCATTGCATATGTCCTGGCTATCTGTAGCGTTCTGGCAGCCTCCTCGGGCGAACTGCATAAGCGTTGATTCTCGGCCAGAAGTAGCAGTACCGCTATGTCGTCGTAGTAAGCATTTAGCCACAGGTCTACCAGGTCGCCGAATGCGCTGCCAGTGCATTGATGGAGGCTGGTACTCAAGTAGCTATTCAGCGCAGGCTTCAAAAGCGACTGGTAACCGCTGTCGATCTTTATTGCGTTCTCGTAATACGCTATTGCCTGCTCAAACTGCTGTTCAGATAACAGCTGTTCGAAACGAGCAGTCTCAGGTGATTCGGTGACCTTGCGTACGGCTGGCGCATTCGCAGTCGCAGCAAGCCGCATAACGGGAGGTTCCGGGTGGGCAGGTGTCACTGCTCGCATGTTCGAGGATGAGAGGGGCGCTTGCGGTTGCGGTAGCTCAATCCGGGGTGATACGTCGCGCAGCCACCAGCCCAACACCATGCCAGTACACAGGACGCCTGCATAGGTGACGGGTTTCTTCATCGCAAGCGCCCCCGTAGATTTCTGATTAATAGGCTGGGTGAGTAGCGAATACGCTGGAATACTCTCTTATGCGTACGTTTCAAGTTTCTCATATAGGCCGCGTAGCTCTTGAAGTCACCCGCTTTCAGCAGGGCACGTACATCCTTTCTGGCGGCATGCCACAAGCGTTTCTCGAGCCAGCTTTCCAACACCTGCTCTGGGAATACATGGCCCGCTTTCGCCGCCTCATAGGGGCCTGTAATACTGTTCAGGTTTTCTATATTTTGCTTGACCGAGAGCGCTCTGGTGGCGTTGTTGTGATGCAATCGCCAGACGGCCGCATCAATAGCATGGAAAGCGATACTACCCGTGAGAATGTACCTGTGCAGGGACTCCCAGTCAGAGCTGATAATGTCCTGCCGGTAAAAGTCCAGATCGCATGCCTTCTGTCTTTTGTAGAGGCAGGTATTGTGGAACAGCGATATTTTCTGGTCAGCGAGCCGTAGAAAGAGCTCGCGGCCTTCCAAAACGGCTGGAAGCCCCCGGTTCTCGTTCGAAGTCTGCAGCTGGTTGTCGAGGTCTTCTCTCAACCGTGCCGCGTTGGCAAATACGAGGTCGATGGCAGGGTTACTGCGGGCGGTATCAATAGCATCGGAGATATAGGATTTTTCGCAGAGATAGTCGTCTCCATCCAGAATCAACACCCAGTCGCTAGTCGCTAGTTCATACAGACATTTCCTGTAATTGCCCACGCGTCCAAGATTGTGCGAATTTCGATTCACCAGAAGCCTTGGGTTGGTGGAAAATCGATTTAGTACAGACTCTGTTGCGTCGCAGGATGCATCATCGGACACGATGACCTGCAGGTCATCATAGTCCTGATCAAGTGCACTCTGAACCGCGTACGTCAGGTGCTCAGCCTGGTTGTAGGTCGGGATAAGAATATTGACGGAGGGCGACATGACATCCGACCTCAGGGCAGCTGCTCGTAACCTTGATACAGGCGATCACCGGTCATCGCAACAGAACCGATGTTAACCAGCTTGATGCTACCGGGATCCGGCTGCGCCTTTATCGCCCTGACAATATTTTCAATGGAATCGACGTTGATGCGCCTGGCATTAACAGGATCGTGATCCACTGTGGGAGTGACTAAGGCCGCCGGATGCGATACATAATCGGCGTCGGTTACGCACTGCAGTACGTCCTCGTAATTGGTCAGATCTCCCCAGATAACCTTCAGTCCAGCCTCTTTAGAATACTGGCGCATCTGTGCCTTGTTTTTCAGAGAGGGCCTGGCCAGTGTGACAAGATCAAATCGGTCCGTGCGTTGCAGTACCGCAGTCAACCCTGCGCCTCCCATGGAGCCCGTTGTGCCAGTAATAAAAATGGTTTTCTTCTGCATACTCGTTTAAAAGACTCCAGTTACTCACGTTCCAAAAAGCTACAATTTACAGCGGCTGGCAGCCTGACGGTCGGTAGGGTGCTCAGAGAATATACAATACGCCATCCGCGCGCCACTGGCGGTTAGCACGCGTCGGTATCAGATTATCGGAAGCCTCTCTCATAGCGGTCGCATGATCGGTTTCTCCACTACGATGTGCCGCACCTGGACTGCCGCCAGATCCCGACGTGTGCGCCCGGTCGTTAAGTGAGCGATGTCGAGCTTGCGCAGTCCCAGCAACCTGGATCCCAGTGGCGATAACACTGGGATACGGCGTTTTTGCGGGGCAGCTTCACGTGGCATGGCCAGCTCAAACCCACATTGAGCGGAATCCTCCAGATCGAGCACACCGACCCTGCAGCCGCAACGCTCTTGCTGGGTAGATTCTGAATTGGGAGAAGGTTTTGTGAGGCTGCAATTATTTCTGAGTAACTGCCCGGGTTATTGTAGCCCGCCAAGCCGTCTTTGAACGCAATCATAAATCGATTCAGAGCCAGTTTTCAATTTCTGATTGGCATCGTCCA
Source organism: uncultured Halioglobus sp. (assembly GCA_963934845.1). GTDB lineage: Bacteria > Pseudomonadota > Gammaproteobacteria > Pseudomonadales > Halieaceae > Marimicrobium. The sequence continues at coordinate 66,218 of CAWWAG010000003.1, forward strand.
TTTTTTGGAAGCGGCCTGCACCGCCAGGTAAATCAGCTACTTCGCTGAATCGTCTGTCGGAAACAGCGTGTTCAGATTGTACCAGTGGGCACGCCAGGACCGACTGATCTGCGGGCACTTGTCGTCCCATCGGTTACAGAATTGCTTAAGCGCCAGCAGCGCTGCCTCAGGTTTGCAAGACTGCGAGGCAGGTCAAACCTGTATCCTGAATATTGACGGAATCCCCTTCAGCGATACTTTCACCGGCATAGCTATCCCAGGGTATCGGTTTTTCGGTTGGCAGGGGAGTCATCGCAGCCTGTGTGGCGGAAAAGCCACCCCGTGTGTGCTTCAGGGGATCTCCGCATCGGCGACCGCACTGTCGGTGGAGCCGTATTTGCTGCCGCAGTTCGAACCCAACGTGCACCGGTCATGTTGGTGTGATGTGTCAGGGCTGTCTCGGCGTCACGCACGCTGAGTGGCCCATAGCCAACGAGAATAGCAATGGCAACCTGATGGCAATACAGGTGCAGGGCCATTCGGGCCCTATCATCGAGTGTGGTGCGTGCCACAACACCGATGCCTTGCCGGTAAATACTCTGAAAGGATCGCACGATATGCACCTGGTGAACGACAGGCGTTTCTGGAAGGAGGGACACAAGGATCTGGCCAAGCGTGAAAACGGTAAGCCGGACGGCGGACAGTGTGGTAATTGCCATGGCGCGGATCATCTCGGTACGGTATTGTCGAGAGCAGCCGTTAATCGGAGTTTTCAGGTTGAGGGAACGCAGCGGCGGGTCAGTGCCGAACAACCAGTCGTCTGTAACCTCTGCCATAGCCTGCAGAAAAGTTTTGGTGATTGAGCTGTGTCACAAGTTACAACGATTTATGACAGCCACATTCGAGGTGCAGGTCAGAAATGAAAATACAGCGGATGCTGATCATAAAAACACATGCCATCCTGGCGTGTTTTTTTATCCCTATGGCGACTCTCTATTTTGTCAGTGGGGGGCTGTATGCTGTGGGTGTCGAGGGAGATGTAGACAAGCAAGTGTTCACACTGGAGCTCGAGCGTCCCTTCGCACCTGATCTGGCGCAATTGTCGGGCGTCGTCGCGGCAGCGTTAAAGCAACGCAGACTTGTGGCGCCCCGGGGTGATCCGTTGATTAAAGAAAAAAAGGGCAACTACGAGTACCAGTGGGGCGATTTGCGCCGTCTGGTTCTGATGACTCCCACTTCCAATCCGCTGCAAATCGAGTTGACGTATCGTCAGCGCAGCGCGCTGGCTCAGGTTATGCGTGTGCACAAGGTTGAGGCGGGTTTACCGGCAAAGGTTATGTCCATCAGCATGGCAATCGCATTGCTGCTGATTCTGGTAAGCGGTGTCTTTCTGGCGGTCGGATTACCCAAGTTGCGTCGCACCGCTCTGTTTGCGCTGGGTGCGGGTTTTCTGGTGCTATTACCCATCTACCTGTGAGAATTGCCGGTCAATCGGTTGATACGAAGCCCAGCACCCGGGAGTAGAAAAGGCGTTCCGCCTCCAGCGCGCGAATCTGGTTTTCGGCTTTGCGAAAACCGTGTGATTCACCTTCGAACGCCAGATACTCGGTAGGGATGCCCCGCAGCTTAAGCGCCTCGTAAATCATCTCTGACTGGTTGGGCGGTACGACCGGGTCGTCCAGTCCTTGCAGTAGAAGCAAGGGTGCATTGAAACCTTCGAGATGGTGGATGGGTGAGCGTTCCCGGTAGAGATCGATGCGTTCGGGGTAGGGGCCGATCAGCTGGTCAAGATAGCGTGATTCGAATTTGTGTGTGTCTTTCGCCAGCGCTTCGATATCGCTGACGCCGTAGTAACTTGCGCCCGCAGCGAAGGTATCTTGAAACGCCAGGGCGGCCAGCGTGGTAAGTCCTCCGGCGCTGCCACCGCGTATGATGAGACGCGCAGGATCTGCTAACCCCTGCGCAGCCAGCCAGGTAGCGCCGGCCACCGCATCCTCCACATCGTACAGTCCCCATTGTCCGTAGAGTGAGCGGCGATACTCACGTCCAAAACCTGTGCTGCCGCGATAATTGAGATCCAGCATAGCGAAGCCGCGACTGGTCCAGAATAGTTGGGTGAGTTTGAAGGTCGGCGCGCTGACGGCGGTTGGCCCGCCGTGCACGTTGACAATTAAGGGCGGGGCTTTTCCTTGGGGACCTATTGTATCCGGATGGGTCGGCGGCAGGTAAATCCCGTGCGCCTGGGCACCCGCGCCACTGGGAAAGCTGACCAGACGATACGAGGGTGTCCAGTCTGTGCCGGTACGGGCATCACTGGTGGTGCGTATCAGCGTCTGCTGCGCGCCCTTGATATCGGTTGCGAGTAATACGGCCGGACTGTCGACCGGGGCAATGATCACAAAAAGCTGCTGTGCAACCGGGAGAAAATCGACAATGCTGGCGCTGGCCAGTGGCACTGGCTCAACGGTCGAGGTGACAGGGTCAATGACAGCCATTGATTCGACGCCCGCCCGCACTAGTCGCGCAAGAATTTTGCCGTCGGTTAGCAGTTGGTAGTAGTGCCTTCCGATGGTCCACTCGGGGCCTCCGATCTCGGTGGATTCTGTCTCCGTGGCTATGGCGGTGAACTGCACACCCTCAACCCGATAAATTTGCCACCAGTTATGCCTGTCCGAAATGGCGTAGAGCTGGTTGTTCTGACACCATTGCGGGTTGATGACCGATTCGGCTGTTTCTGTATTATGCAGCTTGAGTTCTACGAGGCCGCCCTGTAGGTCAAACTGCGCAGACCACAAACTGGTGTTGTCCCACGGCATATTGGGGTGGCGCCAACTGGTAAAGGCAATACGACTGCCATCTGGCGACAGGGCGGGCGCTGACACAAAATCCCCGTCATCGAAAATCACTTCTCCCTCCGTGATGCCATCCAATGGCAGAGCGACCAGAGTGTTGCGTGGCTCTCCTTCGCCGCGGTGATCCTCACGCACACACAGTAGACGATTGCGTGTTTCATCCAGCACAAAAGCAGCATAGTGCAGTTTTTCGGCTGGGGTCACGGCTTCCGGTTCCTGCCCGGGAACCATGCGATAGATTCGCTGGTCGGCAAAGTTTGAGAACCAGATGGTGCCATTGGCAACCAGCACGCAGCGCCCCCCATATTCGTGAACCCGCGTTCTGGCATTCCACGGGGCCGGCAGGATTTCCTCGGGCTCGCCACCCTCAGTCCAGCGCATCAGGGTGTTGCGCCCCCCCTCAAGTGGGCGCGATTCTACCCAGTAAAGATAGTGGCCATCGAATTTCAGTGAACCCAGCCCGCGGCTGCCCGCCACCACAGAGGCGGCCGATATCGGCGAAGGCCAGGAGCCGTACTCTCGGATTGTGGGCATACGTTCGCTCTCTGTTACGGTTTAAATGTGCGCCTGTAATAGTAACAGGCCGATAGCTCACGCATACTGACGCCTCACATTGAAGAGCGAAGGGAGCCATGACAGATCGCCAACTAATAGAGGTTGATGCCACTGGGCTGGCGTGCCCCATGCCATTGCTGAAAGCGAAACGGGCACTGAATGCGATGCAAATCGGGCAGCATCTGCGGGTACTGGCGACGGATCAGGGGTCAGTCAGGGATTTCCGCGTCTTCGCCGAGCAATCGGGCCACCGCCTGCTCGACAGCACAGAGACGGAGGGTGTTTACATCTACCTCCTGCAAAAAAGTTAGAATATAGACATAGCCAAAGCAATTCGCATCACTTCGACGGTATAATCTGTCGCTGTTTCATTATTGCGTTGCAATGTTACCTTAAAAACCATAGTTCGAGCTGTTTATGCTGGATATCTTTAAGAAGTGGTACAGACGTTACTTGTCCGAGGAAGAATCGGTGCTGCTGCTGGTATTGCTGACGGTCTCAGTGGTTCTGCTGATGACGATAGGCGATATTCTGGCACCCGTGCTGGCGGCTATTGTATTGGCCTACCTCGCCCAGGGGCTGTCTGGTCAGCTGCAGAATTTCGGACTGCCGCAGTGGCTGGGCGTTGCGGTCTCCTATCTGGTATTCGTTGGCGTCTTTTTCGGTTTCTGCTTCGCGTTGTTACCGCTGGTGTGGCGGCAGATGCTGAGCCTGGTCAGCCAGATGCCCGATATGCTCGAGCGCCTGCAACAGTTCCTCGGTGTGCTCCCCGAACGGTATCCGCACATTCTCAGCCGGGAGCAACTCGGGGAGTTGATCGCCGTTGCGCAAACTGAGTTGGCTGGGATGGGCCAGGCGGTCGTCAAGCGGTCACTGGCCTCGATCCCCGGTATTCTAACCGTGATGGTCTATATGATCCTGATCCCATTGCTGGTGTTTTTCTTTCTCAAGGACAGGCAGAAAATTGGTGATTGGGTGGGGAGTTTCCTGCCGTCGGAGCGCCCGTTGTTGCGCCGTATCTGGGGTGAAATGAACGAACAGTTTTCCAATTATGCCCGGGGCAAAGTACTCGAGGTGCTGATTGTCGGCTCCGTCAGTTACTTTGCCTTTATCTGGATAGGACTCGATTATGCAGCGCTGCTGGGGCTGCTGGTGGGGCTGTCGGTGATTGTCCCCTACATTGGCGCTGCCCTGGTGACGCTGCCGGTGATGATGGTCGGTTTCTTCCAATGGGGGCTTACCACTGAATTTTATTACATGTTCGGTGTCTATCTGTTTATCCAGGCAATGGATGGCAATGTGCTGGTACCCTTTTTGTTCTCAGAGGCGGTAAACCTGCATCCCGTTGCAATTATTATCGCCGTACTCTTTTTTGGCGGGGTGTGGGGCTTATGGGGTGTCTTTTTCGCCATCCCGCTGGCGACCCTGATCAAAGCAATAATTAACGCCTGGCCTTCCTCGGAGTTATTAGAACTTCCCAGGTCAGCCGGTTAACCCAAATCCGATGGAGTTTTTGATGTCCGTGTTGAATCCCCGGCAGGGGCTTAAGCCTTTGCTTTATCTGTTTGTCGCTCTGTTGCTGACTTCCTGTGCCACGCTATCGCCAACGGGTGAGCAACCGGTCAAAAGTCCCAACGATGATTATCAGTACCGATTGCTGACACTCGACAACAAGATGGAGGTTCTGCTGATTTCTGATCCTAATACGCCGAAGGCAGCGGCCTCTCTGGATGTTCTGGTGGGCAGTGGTGACAATCCGTCCAGCCGTGCCGGACTCGCACATTTTCTGGAGCATATGCTGTTTCTGGGTACGGATAAATACCCCAACGCGGCGGAGTACGAGCGTTTTATTACCGAGCACGGCGGCAGTCATAACGCCTACACCAGCTTTGAGAATACCAACTATTTCTTCTACATTAACGCCCCCGATTTACCGGTGGCACTGGATCGTTTTGCGCAGTTCTTTATCGCGCCGCGTTTCGAAGCACAGTACGTAGACCGCGAAAAAAATGCGGTGGAAGCCGAGTACCAGATGGGCCTCAAGAGCGATGAGCGCCGAGGGCTTGATGTGTTTCAGGAAGTCGTCAATCAGGCGCATCCCTACAGCCAGTTTACGGTGGGCTCACTGGACACCCTGGCGGATCGCCCCGACTCCGAGGTTCGCGAAGAGTTAGTGCAGTTCTACAATAAGTACTACTCCGCCAATATCATGCGCCTGGTGGTGCTTGGGTCCCAGTCACTGGATGAATTGGAGACGCTGACCCGCCCACTGTTCAATCAGGTGCCCAATCACTCCTACGAGCGCAAGGTCATTGAGGCGCCCCTGTTTGAGCCAGGGCAATTGCCTTTGCTGGTGCAGGTGCAACCACTGGCGACGCAGCAGCAATTGGAAGTTTCCTTCCCTGTTCCTGACTACCGCAACCAATACCGTGTCAATGCTGGGTCCTATCTGGGCAATCTCGTTGGACACGAAGGGGATGGCAGTTTGTTCTCCCGTTTGAAGGCCGAAGGGTTGGCGGAAGGCTTGTCGGCAGGTGACGGCCTGGCCTGGCTTGGAGGGGCGCTGTTCAGCGTACGTATTTCGCTGACACAGAAGGGCGCGGCGGACCCTGATCGCGTGCTGCAATTACTCTTTGCCTACGTGGATATGTTGCGTGCCGAAGGCCCGCAGCGCTGGCTCTACGATGAGCAGTCGCGTCTGGCGGAGCTTGGCTTTCGCTTCCGCGAGGAAGCGAGTCCCATGGGGTATGTCAGCGCGCTGGCCAGTGGTATGCAATTTTACTCGCCACAGGACATTCTGCGCGGACCTTACATGATGGACCATTACGACGACGCCATACTGGCGGAACTGCTAGAGCAGATCAGGCCAGAGAATGCGCTGGTCACGCTCAACGATGCGGCAGTGAAGGGCGATCAGCTATCTCATTACTATCAGGTGCCCTATTCGAAACAGCCTCTGGATATCAATCGTATTACCATCGGTGACGATGATCCCGCCGCAAAAACCATGCATCTTCCCGCGGTAAATGAATTTATTGCCGAGGATATTGCTCTGGTCGCGTTACCAAAGTTGGTGCCGGATACTCCGCAGATCGCGCTCGAAACTGACAGGCAGACAATCTGGTTTATGCCGGACGGTGAGTTCAGGATTCCCAGGGGCGTCACCTATATCAATTTTCGTTCGCCCGAAGTTGGAGGCAGTGCGCAGCAGACAGTGCTGGTGGCGCTATATGTCGCACTCCTCAACGATCTGGTGAATGAGTTTGCCTATCCCGCCCACCTGGCGGGATTGAGTTTTGATATTTACAAACACAGCAGTGGTATCAGCTTGCGAGTGGGTGGTTACAACGACAAGCAGGAGCTGTTATTACAGCGCTTGCTGGACAATGTCGTTGCCGGGGCTTTCAGTCAGCGACGTTTTGACGATATTCGCAGCGATATGATTCGCAGTCTGCAGAATTCTGTCGCCAAGCGGCCCAGCAGTCAGGTGGTAGAAGATCTGGATGAGGCCCTGGTGTATGGCCAGTGGAGCGAGCCGGTACTGATCGCGGCCCTGCAGAAAATCAGCTTGAGCGAGCTGGACGGCTATATGCAACAGTTTTGGGAGGGGGCTACGGCGGAGGTATTGATCTACGGCAATTACAACCAGGACGAAGTCGAGCAGTTGTCCGCTATGCTGGCCGGTGTTGTCAGCAGTGAACCTGCGCCGGCCCTGCCGGAGCGCAAAGTATTAAAGCTGGCTGCCGGGGAGAACCTGCAATACACGGTGGACGTTCCGCACAGTGATTCCGTAGTCGCCTGGTATTTGCAGGGTGACGGCGACACGTGGCGGGACAGGGCCGTCACCGCGCTCACCGCCCAGATTATGTCATCGGGCTTTTTTCAGGAATTGCGTACTGAACAACAACTGGGGTATGTGGTGGGTACCTACGACTACCCAAAGTTGGATGTGCCCGGCCTGGTGATGCTGGTCCAGTCCCCTGTGGCCGATGCGAATACGGTGGCTACCGCGATGCAGGCGTTTATGCTGGGCGTCGAGCCGGCATTGGACGAGCCACAATTTGAACGCCACAAGGCGTCCCTGCTGAGTGATATTTTGCGCCCGGACAAGAACCTCAACGAGCGCGCCGAGTACTTTTGGCAGTCGATTGCGCGTAAGGAGTGGAGCTTCGATAGTCGGCAGTCATTGGCGGATGCAGTGCAGGCGCTCACACTGCCAGCATGGAAAGCCTACTACGTGCGAGTCTTTTTACAGCAGCGGCATTCGCTGCAAGTTGTGGCGCCCGGTAAGTGGCACATTGCTCCCCGGAGCGACGCACGCGTGTATGACTCGGCCGAGGCGATCAAGCGCGGGCATGCGACCTATACCGTCGAGTGAATGTGGGCAGGCCAGTAACTCTGAGTATTTCTGGGGGTAGGTCCGGAGTGTGACCACTTGGCGGCAATGGTACTAAATGTCATTATTTATATAGTTCTAATTTGAAACTAGATAGATTTTTAATGCTCTTGTCGCTAATATCTATAACAAGTTAGCGGTTTGTTGCAGGTGGCAGCGCCCACGGCGATGGTATAGTTATCCCGCATTGGGTCAGGTTTGGTGCCGGACAAACGAGCTAAGTTCTATTTAGGAATTTTGTATTGGACATAATTCCGTCCCCTGCTGGATTCACAGGAGCGCGCGTAGCTATGAAGGAAGATACAAATCCCCTGGAGACCCGCGAGTGGCTGGATTCGCTCGACGACGTGGTGAAACACGAGGGGCCGGAACGCGCTTCGTTTTTGCTCTTGGAACTGGCCAAGTACGCAATCGGTTCGCGCCTGCGGTTGCCCGCCGCTACCACCACACCATTTTCCAACACGATTGCACCCTCCGAAGAAAAGATGCTGCCCGGCGACCTCTTTATGGAGCGTCGGATTCGCTCACTGGTGCGCTGGAATGCACTGGCCATGGTGATGAGGGGCAATGACAACGATGAGGGGCTGGGTGGTCATATTTCGAGTTTTTCATCCAGTGCGACCTTGTATGACATCGGCTTCAACCATTTTTTCCGTGGCACCGACGACGGGCATCCGGGTGATCTTATCTTTTATCAGGGGCACAGTGCGCCTGGCATGTATGCGCGTTCGTTTCTGGAGGGACGGTTTGACGAAGCACAGCTCGATAACTTTCGCCGGGAAGTGGATGGCGGCGGGTTGTCTTCCTACCCACACCCCTGGTTGATGCCGGATTACTGGCAGTTTCCTACCGTCTCAATGGGCCTTGGCCCGATACAGGCGATCTACCAGGCGCGTGTCATGAAATATCAGCAGAATCGCGGCCTGATCGATCATGGAGATCGTGAAGTCTGGTGTTTTATCGGCGATGGAGAGTGCGACGAGCCAGAATCGCTGGGTGCGATCTCGTTGGCGGGTCGAGAGGGCATGGGTAACCTCAATTTCGTGGTCAACTGCAACCTGCAGCGTCTCGATGGTCCGGTGCGTGGCAACGGTAAGATTATTCAGGAGCTGGAAGGTGTTTTTCGCGGCGCCGGCTGGAATGTGATCAAGGTAATCTGGGGCCGCCTTTGGGATCACCTGCTGGAGAAAGATACCACTGGCCTGCTGCAGAAGCGCATGGACGAGGTCTGCGATGGTGAGTTGCAGAACTACAAGTACAATGGCGGCGCCTATACCAGAAAGCATTTTTTCGGCAAGTATCCTGAGTTGCTGGAACTGGTCGCCGACTTGTCAGACGACGACATCATGTACCTCAACCGCGGTGGCCACGATCCCTATAAAGTCTATGCAGCATATGCCGCTGCCGTCGAAGAGCACGAGCGTCCCACCGTGATATTGGCGATGACGGTGAAGGGCTATGGCACCGGCGGATCGGGCGAAGCCCACAACGAAACGCACTCCCTGAAGAAACTGGATATGGATAGCCTGAAGGCCTTCCGTGACCGTTTTGCGATACCCATCAACGACCAGGAACTGAAAAACGTTCCCTACTACCGGCCGCCATCAGACAGCCCGGAGATGCGTTATATGCGCGAGCGCCGGGAGGTTCTAGGGGGATCGCTGCCGAAGCGTCGCGCCGCGATGGAGTCGCTGGAGACGCCGCCCCTGACCGCGTTCGGCAATCAACTCAAGAGCAGTGGCGATCGGAAGGTGTCCACTACTATGGCTTTTGTGCGCATTCTTTCTAGCCTGGTGAAGGATGCTGATCTGGGCGAGCGGGTGGTGCCTATTGTGCCCGATGAAGCCCGTACCTTCGGTATGGAAGGGATGTTCCGTCAGTTGGGGATCTACTCCTCAGTCGGTCAGCGCTATACGCCCCAGGATGCGGGCCAGATGATGTTCTACAAGGAGGATATCAAAGGCCAGATTTTGGAAGAGGGCATCAATGAGGCGGGCGCATTTTCAGCCTGGCTGGCAGCGGCGACGTCCTATAGCACTAGCGCGTTTCCTATGGTGCCGTTCTACATTTTTTACTCCATGTTCGGCTTTCAGCGCATTGGCGATCTGGCCTGGGCGGCGGGCGATAGCCAGGCGCGCGGTTTCCTGATTGGCGCAACGGCGGGGCGAACCACTCTGAACGGTGAAGGCCTGCAGCACCAGGATGGCCACAGTCATTTGGCGGCGAGCACAATTCCGAACTGTGTGAGCTACGATCCTGCGTACGCCTATGAGCTGGCGGTGATTATCCAGGACGGTTTATGGCGCATGTACCACAAGGGCGAGAATCGTTTTTACTACATTACCACAATGAATGAGAATTACGTGCAGCCAGAGATGCCGCAGGGTGTTGAGGAGGGCATCATTCGGGGAATGTATCAATTTAAGGCGTCCGCGACCGATGCCGAACTGCGCGTGCAGCTGCTCGGTGGTGGCACGATTTTACGCGAGGTCGAGGCGGCGGCGGCCATTCTGGAAAGCGATTACCAGGTTGCGGCAGATATCTGGAGCCTCACCAGCGTCAACGAGCTGCAGCGCGAGGGCAAGGACGTGCAGCGCTGGAATCTGGTTCATCCTGAAGAGGAACAGCGCGTTCCCTATGTTACGCAACTGCTGAAGGATGCAAAGGGGCCGGTGGTGGCGGCAACTGACTACGTGAAGTTGTACGCTGACCAAATTCGCGAGTTTGTACCGGCGCACTACACCGTGCTGGGTACCGATGGCTTCGGTCGTTCGGATACCCGAGCCAAACTGCGCGAGTTCTTTGAGGTTAGCCGCAACTACATCGTCATTGCCGCACTGAAAGCGCTGGCCGATGAGGGGCAAGTTGATCATTCACTTGTTACCAAGGCCATTGGCGCACTGGGTGTGAATCCGGACAAGGCCAATCCTGTATCGGTTTGAACGAAAAGGAAAAAGATATGCCCGCAGAACAAGTCATAGTCCCTGATATCGGCGGTGCCGAAGGGGCTGAAGTCATCGAATTATTGGTTGCTGTGGGCGATATAGTCGTGCGGGACCAGAGCCTGATCGTGCTGGAATCGGATAAGGCTTCCATGGAAATTCCCTCTACTCTGGCCGGTACCGTGGTCGAGGTGCTGGTGAAGGAAGGTGATCAGTTGGCGGAGGGGGCGCCGATCGTCAAAATCGAGGTGACTGAAGAAGCAGCAGCCGAGGCACCTGCCAAGAATGAGCCCGCCGCGGACGACACGAAAACGCCAGAGGGCAAGTCTCAGTCGCCTGCCACCGAACCTCCCGACGATGCAGCTGAAGATGATTCGGAAGATGATTCAGAAGATGCCGAGTCCTCTGAGATCCCACCCGCCAAGGGGGATTCACCGCAGCCGTCGGCTGCGGTTAGTGTGCGGACTGAGGCTGGCGAGGCGGCAACTTTCTACGCCGGGCCTGCGGTTCGCAAAATGGCGCGCGAATTAGGCGTGCAGCTGGGGCAGGTGGACGGTACTGGTCCGCAGGGGCGTATTCTCAAGGAAGACCTGCAGCAATTTGTGAACAAAGCGCTGAGTGAGCCCTCGGCAGCCAAGGCGGCTGGAGGTGCGCTGCCCTCGGTGCCAGAGGTCGACTTTAGCAAATTCGGTGACGTCGATGTCACGCAGCGCAGCAAGCTCGATAAGCTGACCGCCGCCAATATGCACCGCAGCTGGCTCAACGTACCTCACGTCACGCAGTTTGATGACGCTGATATCTCGGATTTGGAGGTGTTTCGGGCAACACTCAAACGCGAAGCCGAGCGGCGCGAAACCAAGCTCTCACCACTTCCTTTTGTGCTCAAGGCGTGTGCCGTTGCGCTGCGCGACAATCCCAAAATTAACAGTTCGCTCGCGCAAGATGGCGAAAGCCTTGTTTACAAGCAATACATACACATTGGGATGGCGGTGGATACGCCGGCCGGTTTGATGGTGCCGGTCATTCGCGACGTCGATCGCAAATCGATCTGGGATCTGGCCAGCGAGATCGCGGAACTGGCCGCCAAGGCCAGAGACCGGAAGCTGACCCCTGCCCAGATGCAAGGTGGTTGCTTCACCGTGTCCAGCCTGGGAAATATCGGCGGTAACGGTTTTACGCCGATAGTGAATACGCCGGAAGTGGCAATTCTGGGTGTCTCGAAGGCGGCCATAAAGCCAGTCTGGGATGGCGCCAAATTCGCGCCACGCACGTTGATGCCACTGGCGCTGTCCTACGATCACCGGGTGGTAAACGGGGGTGATGGCGGCCGATTTCTCACGCAACTGGTCAGTCTGCTTGGCGATATCCGTCAGTTAAGCTTGTAGTCTTTATTGCCAGCGCCAATGCTGTCGAATGGCGTTCTCTAACTGGCCCCCATGGCGTCTGCCAGTTGTAGCTTCAGGCCACAGTTGCGGCGCGAGGTTGTCCAGTTCCGCCAGCGGCTGCAGGGGCAGGCCAGCATCGCGCAGCGCGTGGATAAACTTCAGGGTGCGGAAACCGTCAAACCACTGGTGAAAGTGCCGCTGAAACTGGGCACTGGATTTGGACTGTCGCTGGCAGTGGTCCAGCGCGGATGCGATGCCCAGTTCGTTGAGCGCCTCTTTTGCCGGTGTGGCAAGCGCCGGAGAAATAGGGAAATGGGGACAGGTCTTAGCGCTGTCCCCATTTTCCCCAGCCATCAGTAAACCTATATCCCGCCCCGGCTCGTCTGCCAGCGCGGGCAAGCTCGCGAGTAATGCCGCCAGCGCCGCAAAACACTGAGGGTGGTAAAAAAGTGCCACCTCGCGCGGATTTTTGGCTGCCATAATCGCGGCCACAGCAGGGCCTGTGCCGAAAGGCACGCGTGCAGAGCGTCGCGCTTGCAAGGCAATACAGCGCCCCTGCAAGCGCGCCACAGGCCCCAACTTCGCCAGCTTATTCAGCAGATAGAAATCCTCTGCACCGGCGCGTTTAGGGAAGCCGCGCACATGTGCATAGGTCGTGGCACGTACCGCCAGACAACTGCCGAGTGTATGGAAGGCATAGGGTGAGCCCGCGTATTCCAGGCCCAGCACGTAGTGGTGCAGCCGCAGTTCATACAAGGCGGTAGCGTTATCGCAGGCTTCGTCGGTGCCGGGCAGGTGGCGAAACGGGAACACGGCGGCAACAGCCTCTGGTTGCGCGCCATCGAGTTGTGCAAAATAATCCAGTGGCAACGTTGCGTCGGCATCTGTGCTGCACAGCCACTGGCCACTAATGCCGCCCGCCGTCATCCACTGCAACGCGAGATCGCAACCTGTTTTGCGCGCGAGACCGACGCCCAGTGCGCTGGGTGTTGGTCCGCTGCGCATCTCCATATCGTACAGGTACAGGTCGGCCTGTGGGTTGAGACAGTAGACCGGCACCGACTCCCGCATCGCCTGTGGCAACTGGGATTGCGCCAGGGCGTTGCGCAAGTCGGTGTTGGCTTGCGTGTCGAAGTCGGTGTCGGGGCGATTCAATACCAGGATAACCAGGGTTTTACCCTCGCTCGCGGGCAATTGTGTCAACCGCTCCAGCAGAGCAGGTGCCTCCCGATAGGCGGGCAGCACCAGTACCTGATGCCAGAACGGCTGTGTGAAACTGTGGGCGGGAAGCCCTGTTTCAGTGTGCCTTTGCAGGTAGCGCTGTAGGGCGACGGCATCGCGCATTACGATGTCGCGGTGACGAACATTACTGGTTTCATCAGTGCAGTGCTGCGCGTATTGGCAGCTGGGCGACGAGCATCGCCTCGATATCAAGCAGTTCGTCCCAACGCTGTTCTACGGTAACGGGTTTCAGGTATTTATGGGCCAATGCCAGAAACAACTCGAAGTGCCGCTCCTCGGATCGGGCGATGGATTGATAGAACTTTTTCAGCGGCCCTACCTCCAGCGCCGCTGCCACCATGGCGAATCGTTCTGCGCCGCGCGCTTCAATAATACTTGCGGTCAGCAGCCGATCCAGAAGGTACTCCTCACGACCCTGCCGCAGCGATTTGCGAAATTCCCCGACATAGGGATCCTTCTGGTCTGGCCCGGTCGTCAGGCCGCGCTGATGAATCCACCGCAATACTTCGCGGTAGTGCGTCAGTTCCTCAATCGCGAGGTCGGCCATGGCCGTCACCAGTTCCGTGCGATCGGGGTAGTGGGAGAGCATCGAGACCGCCATGCCCGAGGCCTTTTTCTCCGCAGTGGCATGGTCCAGCAGGAAACTGTCGAAATCCGACAGGACAGCCTCTGTCCAGGCGGCGGGGGTAATGTAGCGAAGCGGTGAGTTAGGCATACTGGCGGATGATGGTGTCGGCTGGAAGGGCCTGCCATTGAACTGTAAGTGAGCACCGAACACAAGAACACGAACGCACCACGACTTGCAGTAGAGCGCGATCGGTATGTTAAACTTTGTCAACTATTCAGGGTCTGGCAGACAGCGCCAGCGCCGATATTGATCCACACACCGGGACAACCTTGCCAATGATCATTAAGCCACGTGTACGCGGATTTCTCTGTATCACTACTCACCCCGCGGGTTGCGACGCCAACGTCAAGCGGCAGATTGATTATGTCAAAGGCCGTGGAGCCATCGACAATGGCCCAAAGCGTGTGCTGGTGATTGGCGCATCTACCGGCTATGGGCTTTCTTCGAGGATCACCGCCGCGTTCGGCAGTAGTGCCGCTACGCTGGGCGTGTTTTTCGAGAAAGAGGGTACTGACAAGAAACCCGGTACAGCGGGCTGGTACAATTCCGCCGCTTTTCACAAGTACGCCCAGGCAGAGGACCTATATGCCAAGAGTATCAACGGCGACGCCTTCAGCGACGAGATCAAGCAGCATACTATCGATACCATCAGAGCCGATCTTGGGCAGGTCGACCTTGTCGTCTACAGTCTGGCTTCTCCGCGTCGACAACACCCTGTCACTGGCGTTGTACACAATTCCACGCTTAAGCCCATCGGCGGCGCTGTCACACAAAAAGGTGTGAATACCGACAAGGAAGAAGTGCAGGACTTCCACATCGACGAGGCTACACAGGAAGATATCGATAACACAGTGGCGGTAATGGGCGGTGAAGACTGGCAGATGTGGATAGAAGCTCTGGGCAATGCGGGTGTACTGGCCGACGGCGCAAAAACTACTGCCTATACGTACATCGGCGACAAGCTGACCTGGGACATATACTGGCACGGCACCATCGGCGCGGCCAAGAAGGATTTGGACAAGCGCGTCATCAGTATCCGCGAGCGGCTGGCGGCCAAGGGCGGTGATGCCCGCGTCTCTGTACTGCAAGCCGTTGTTACGCAGGCCAGCGCGGCGATTCCCGCGATGCCTATCTACCTTGCGCTGTTGTTTAAGGTGATGAAGGAGCAGGGTATTCACGAGGGTTGTATCGAACAGATCGACGGCCTGTTCCGCGATTCCCTGTATAACCCGACGCCACAGTTAGATGACGAGGGCCGTTTGCGAGCCGACGGTAAGGAATTGGATCCGGCGATACAGGCAGCGGTAGGGCAATTGTGGGAACGCATCAATACGGACACGCTGCATGATCTATCAGATTTTGCAGGCTACAAACGCGAGTTCCTGCAGTTGTTCGGCTTTGGGTTGAACGGGGTCGACTACGACGCTGATGTTAATCCCGAAGTCATTATTGCGAATATGGTCTAAGCGCATGTTTGATCACGGCGTACCGTTTCGTCTTAACCCCCGTGTCCGGCGTTTGGTTGCTCCCAATCCTGGTGTGATGACCGGGCCGGGAACCAATACCTATTTGCTGGGTGATGAAGAGGTTGCGGTGCTGGATCCCGGGCCCGCTATTCCCGACCATATCGATGCGATTCTCTCGGCGGCGGGAGATCGCATCCGCTGGATTGTCTGCACCCATACCCACCCGGATCATTCGCCCGCTTGGCAGGAAGTGGCAGAAGCCACTGGCGCGCAGGTCATTGGTGCGTCTCCACCGGACGATATGTTCCAGGACAAAACGTTCAAGCCGACGCTTGAAGTGCAGCACGACCATGTACTGGCGACCAGGGAATTTACCCTGCGCGCCGTCCACACCCCCGGTCACGTCGGTAATCACTACTGCTACTTTCTTGAAGAAGAGGGCATGCTGTTCGCCGGCGATCATATTATGAATGGCTCTACGGTGGTGATCATCCCACCCAGCGGCGATATGAAGGCGTATATCGAGTCGCTGCAACTGTTGTTGAATTACCCACTCAAGTTCATCGCTCCCGGACACGGTGATGTCATGGCTGATCCGGCGGCAGCGGTAGACTGGCTGGTCAAGCACCGTTTGCAGCGCGAACAAAAAGTGGTCGACGCCCTGTGCAAGACAGGGCGAGTGTCGCTGGATGACCTGGTCAAGGTGGTTTACGATGACGTGAATACCAGTCTGCACAAGATGGCAAAATTATCGCTGTCTGCGCACCTGATCAAACTGCAGCATGAAACGCGCGCACGGCAGCATGCGGCGGATGACACCTGGGAGATATCACAGCGCTAAACCCGCGCTGAGCGCAGATTACAGTACCCGCCCACTGGGTGGACATTACTAACAATAAGGTTGGAGTGCAGAATTGATGAATGGCTTGATGATGAACCAGCAGCTGACAATTTCGTCAATTGTTGAACATGCAGAGCGTGTTAATGGCAGTGCCGAGATTGTCTCAGTAACGGCGGAAAATTCGCGCCATCGTTATACTTACCGTGAGGCGTTTGCCCGCGCGCGGCAGCTGGGCGACGCGGTGTCCAACTGGGGCCTGACGCAGGGTGATCGTATTGCGACACTGGCGTGGAACGATTACCGGCATTTCGAAACCTACTATGCCTCCGCTTGTAGCGGCTATGTCTGCCATACGATCAATCCACGTCTCTTTCCCGAGCAGTTGGTTTACATCATCAACCACGCTGAGGATCGCTACGTTTTCCTGGACCCGGATTTTGTGCCGTTGGCAGAAAATCTCGCAGCGCAGTGCCCAAAAGTGCGGGGTTGGGTGATACTGGCGAGCGAAGAGCATATGCCAGAAACCAGTCTGCCCAATGCCATTTGTTATGAGTCGCTGGTTGCCTCGGGGAGTGCTGCATTCCCGTGGCCTCAATTGGATGAAAACGCCGCCTGTGCTTTGTGCTATACCTCTGGCACGACGGGCAATCCCAAGGGTGTGCTGTACTCCCATCGTTCCACGATGCTGCACGCCTACGCCACAATGATGCCTGACGCTTTCGGGATTTCGCGCAGCGATGTGGTGTTGCCGATCGTACCCATGTTTCACGTCAACGCCTGGGGCAATCCGTATTCTGTTCCAATAGCCGGTGCCAAACTGGTGTTTCCCGGTAGCAAAATGGGCGACGGCGAAACCATTTGCACGTTGATCAATGAAGAGAAGGTGACACTGTCAGCGGGTGTGCCCACAGTGTGGTTGGGTGTATTGGCTCATCTCAAAGCGACGGGGAAGCGAGTCGACACACTAAAGCGATTTTTCGTAGGGGGTGCGGCTTGTCCGCTGTCCATCATGGAGGACTTCGACGGCTATGGCGTGGAAGCGCGTGTCGGCTGGGGTATGACGGAGATGAGTCCACTGGGAACCTCTAATGCCAGCGGCTCCGATCGGGAAAACTACAGCGAGCAGGTGTTTGCCAAGTTGCGCCTCAAGGGCGGCCGACCGATGTTCGGCGTGGAGATCAAGATCGTGAATGATGAAGGCGTGGAGTTGCCCTGGGACGGCGTGGCGTTTGGCTCACTGATGGTTCGCGGTCCTTGGGTGTGTTCCAGCTATTTCAAACTGGAGGGTTCTGATGCTCACACCAAGGATGAAGGCTGGTTTGAGACTGGCGATGTCGCCACCATTGATGCAGATGGTTATATGGCGATCACCGACCGTACCAAGGATGTGATTAAATCTGGCGGAGAATGGATTTCCTCCATTGAAGTAGAGAATGTCGCCACCGACCATCCCAAGGTGGCCGAGGCCGCCGTCATTGGGCACTTCCACCCCAAGTGGAGTGAGCGGCCACTATTGATAGTGGTGCGAGGTCCACAGGGGCAAGATCTCAGCGCCAAGGAAATGTTGGCGTGGTTCGATGGCAGGATTGCGAAGTGGTGGACACCCGATGCGGTGGAGTTCGTCGACGAGTTACCGCATACCGCGACGGGCAAGATACAAAAAGTGACTCTGCGGGAAGTATTCAAGGACTACAGCTTTCCCGCGTAACGTAAAAAGCCTATATCCAGCGTTTGTTAAAATGGTCCGCAGGGTTGGCTGATCTTCCTGCGGACCTTGTCAGTCATTGAATCTGTGAATAACCAGTAGAATAAATGGCATCAGGTAATTCCTGACTGTATTCAGTAGGGCGATTGCGCGGGGGAAGTAAGAGCAGTGTCTATCGCCAACTGCAGGGCCCTCAACCGGTATTTCGCATACCCGCCGCAATGCCGGCGATGGTTACCATAATCGCTCGATCGATCACGTCATCCTGCTGTTTGCGATTGCGCTCCAGCAATTCGGCCTGTAGGAAGTTCAGTGGATCGGTATAGATATTCCGTAGCTGAATAGATTCGCGAGGCCAGGACTGATGCTGTAACAACTCGGTCTCATCGAGCAATTCGAGCACCACCTCGATGTCGGCCGCCAATTGTCCCCGCAACCGCTCACCGATACCACGGTATTGTTCTGACACCAGTTTTTCATCGTAATACGCCGATAACCCGCTGTCGGCTTTCGCGAATACCATTTCCAGCATCGATACGCGGGTGGCGAAAAACGGCCAGTCCCTGCTCATCTCCTTCAGCGTATTCATTTTGCCAGCAGTCACTAGATCCCCGAACGCCTGACCCGCTCCCAGCCACGCGGGGAGCATCAAACGATTTTGGGTCCATGCAAAAATCCACGGAATCGCTCGTAAGGAGGCAATACCGCCACCGGCTTTTCGTCGTGCTGGCCTTGAACCCAGGGGTAGTTTGGCCAGTTCCTGCTCAGGTGTGGCCTCGCGGAAGTAGCTGACGAAATCGGGGTTGTCCTTAACATAGGATCGATAATACTCACAGGAACTGGCGGACAGGCTGTCCATCACGTCGCGCCACTCCAGCTTGGGTGTCGGTGGCTCTTTCAAATTAGCCTGCAAAATGGCGCTGGTGTACAAGGCCAGCGTTTTGATTGCCATGCCTTTCAGGCCCAATTTGGTTCTGATCATTTCACCCTGTTCGGTGACGCGCAGGCCGTTCTCCAGAGAACCGGGCGGCTGAGACAGCAGCGCAGCATGTGCGGGAGCGCCACCCCGGCCGATGGTGCCACCCCTGCCATGGAACAGGGTGAGCTTGATATCGGATTGCGCACACCGTGCTACCAGCGCCTCCTGCGCCTGATACTGAGCCCAGGAGGCCGCTAGCATGCCGGCATCCTTTGAAGAGTCAGAATAGCCAATCATCACCATCATCCGCCCCTGCAAGTGTTTGAGGTACTGCGGGATGGATAACAGCTGATCAACTACCACAGCGGACCGATTCAGGTCATCAAGCGTTTCAAACAAGGGTACGACCGGCAGTGGTGAACGCAATCCAGACGCTTTTAGTAGCAACTCCACAGCCAGCACATCCGAAGCCTGGCGGGCCATCGATATGGTGTAACAACCGAGTGCTCCCCGCGGTTGTTTGGCGACTACTGCACAGGTGTCCAACACCTCTTTTACTGCGTCACTCTGCTGCCAATCGGAGGGGACCAGGGGGCGCTTGCTGGCCAATTCCTTCAGCAAAAATGTCTGTTTGTGTTGCTCGTCCCACTGCTGGTAATCGCCCAGTTCCAGAAATTGCGTCAGTTCGGACAGCGCCTCGGTATGGCGATCTGAGTCCTGGCGAATATCCAAGCGCACCAGATTCACGCCAAAACATTTAATCCGCCGCAGCAGGTCGAGCAACTTGCCGTGTGCAATATTGGCCATGCCGCATTCCAGCAGCGATTGATAGCACGCATAGGCTGGCTGCCACAGCTCTTCTTCGCGCAGGATGATGTTGTCGTCCGGGATTTTGTGCTCGTTTATTTGCTCGGTCAGCGCGCGCAGGGTCAGGCGCAGCTTGTCGCGCAGCGCCCTGAGCACGTTGCGATAGGGTTCCCGCGTGTTATCGGTCATCTGCAGCAGTGCTTCGTTACAGGCCGTCATGGACAGCTCTTCGACCAATATCTCCACATCTTTCAAGTAGAGCGCGGCTGCCTGCCAGCGGCCAAGCAGTAGCACCTCCTCTGTCACGATCGCGGTTACATTCGGGTTGCCATCCCGGTCCCCACCTAGCCAGGAGGCAAAGGTCACGGGCGCTGCATCTTCGGGAAGTGCGTTGCCCGTGACATCAAACAGGGTGTTATTCAGCCGACGCAAGAACTCCGGGAGCGCATCCCACAGTGAGTTTTCCACTACCGCGAATCCCCACTTCGCCTCGTCAATGGGGGTGGGCCGTTGATCACGAAAGTCCTGCGTGTGCCAGATCTGGGCAATCAATTCCCGCAGGCGCTGATGTATGACGGATTCTTCCCGCTCTGTGAGGCCCTCCAGTTCCAGCTGACCCAGACAGGTATCGATTTCGCCGTGTTTATGAATCAGGGTGCGACGGGTGATTTCCGTGGGGTGAGCGGTTAGGACCAGCTCTATCTTGAGCGTCTTTATCGCTGCGCCTATCTCATCGGCACTGCGGCCGTCGCTCTGCAGTAGTTCAAAAACGCCTGCCAGTGCTTCTGTTGCCGAGTACTCCTTGTCCATCTCGCGGGAAATAGCGTGGTGTTGGTCGGCGATATTGGCGAGGTTGAGAAATTGGCTGAAGGCTCTGGCAACCGGGAGCAGTTCGTCTCTGCTGAGCGTTAGCAGCAGTGCTTTCAATCGGCTTGCGTCGTCGTTATCGCCGCCTCGCGCCGATTTGGACAGAGTGCGTATTTGCTCGATTTTCTGGAGGAAATCCTCGCCAGCGGCAGCGCTCATGGTGTCACCTAGAATGCGGCCAAGCATGCTGACATTTTGTCTTAGTGAGGAGTATTGCTGGTCATTCATGGCAGTTCCTTTAGGACGTTTTGCTAATCATAGACATCGATCATCTTGGCGTCGCCGAAGAAGGGCAGTCGACTGCACAGATCCCCGTCGATCGGTAACTGCTCGTGGCGCCACAGTGGCTCCCAGCAGCCGTGCTGCGTGAGCAGGTTGCGCGCCCTGTCCTGATCCTGCACAGACAGTGCGCTGTAATGCACGCGCAACCGCTGGATGCACCAGACCCGGTATTTGGACCAGCGCGCGCCACGGTAGTGCACCCCGCCGATGTCGGCGTCAAAGCGTCTGCGGCCTTTCGCTACCGCGTCGATATTCGCGCACAGATACGGCAGGTAGTGTTTGCCGATGACGTCCAAAATAGGCCCCCAGTCTACAGGAATGCCAGTCAGCAACGAATCCGCATCGTCGCGTTTCCCATAATTCCACAGTCGGGCGGCCCACTCCCAGACGGCGGGCGCCTGTTGGCGCACGATTTGCGCAGGCACCGGATCCAGGCAGAAATGGCGGAAGAACGGACCGGAAAAAGCGATATCGGCGAGGCTTGGTCTGTCGCCCAACATAAATTGCCGATTGCGGAAAATGCTTTCCAGTTGTTCGAGGGTACGGTGGAAGATAGCCTCGACCCCCGGCACCTGATCCGGTTTAATGCCATCGCCTGTCGAATAGCCATTGCGCTGTCTGCGGGCGATGGACCAGCGCTTGAGAACACTGGGGGCGGGAATCGCTGCGGCCAGTTCTCTGGCGAGATGGCTGCTGGCGTAACGCGCCCCTTCCGGGTAATACCAGCGGTAGTGCATTGCGGGGCGCCACAGCCATTCATCGGCATAGTCCTCCAGCAACAGGCTAAAGAAACGCTGGAGCGGGTCTGGCGGTATGACGGCCGGCGCCGGAAACTCGGCTTCAAACCACTGAATGATGGCGGTGCTGTCGGTCATCCAGCGGCCGTCACCCAGCAGCAGTGCCGGCATCTGTGTAGAACCGGTGTTTTGCCTGACCAGCTTCATGCAATGCGGCGCTGTCAGGGCCTCTAGCTGGTAGGGGATGCCCTTGATACGAAAGTAATTTTCCAGCTTGCCAGTGAAGTAGGAAATGCTGGAACCGTAAACGGTTATTGGGAGCAGCGTATCGGTGGACATCCGTTAGGGCATCTTGAGGTAGTGGCCGACGGGCGCGACTGACATGTCAGGCCCCCGGTTGTGGCGGCGGCATATCACGCACATGGAGGTCCATCTGTGGGAATGCAATCTCGATGCCGTGCTCGGCGAACAACTCATTGATGCGCGTGTTGAGTCCGTTCTGTGACTCGAGCCGGTCACTCAGCGATGCGACAAATACCCTGAGTTCGAAGTCCAGTGAGCTGGCGCCAAAAGCCAGAAACCAGCAACTCGGTACGGGCTCTGCCACCACCCGGGGATCTTCCTCAGCGGCCTGTAGCAGTAACTTTCGCGTGGCAACTGGATCGGTGCCGTAGGCAACCCCTACCTTGATGATCACGCGGGTAGTCGTGTCGCTGAGCCCCCAGTTGGTGAGGTGCCCCGTGATGAACGTTTTATTGGGCATCACGATTTCCTTGTTATCAAAATCAAGGATGGTGGTTGCGCGCGTGCGAATCCGGGTAACTCGTCCGTTCATATCACCTACTGTAATCACATCACCCACCCGAAATGGGCGCTCGAACAAAAGGATGATGCCGGACACGAAGTTCGCGAAGATCTCCTGTAGACCAAAACCCAGTCCCACCGTCAGTGCCGCTGCCATCCATTGCAGTTGCGACCAGCGCATGCCGAGTAAACTGAAACCCACCAATGTGCCCCCGATCACAATGGTGTAGCGCAGTAAACTGGTGATCATATAGCGAGAGGCTGCGTCGACACCGGCTCGCGACAACAGGCTGATTTCCACCAGCCCGGGTAAATTGCGCGAACCGAGGATGGTTACCACAAGTGCGAAAATACCTAGCAATACCGCGGCGAGGGTCACAGGCAGCTCTATGGGGGCACCGTCGGGACCGATATCACTGAAGTACCACAGTGCAATTTCATCGAGCCGATAAATGGCCGGCAGTACATCGAGCCACACCCACAACAGGCCAAGCGAGACCAGACTTATCCGCAAGCCACGCAGCAGGCTGCTCGTTTGTGCGCCCACTTCCTGTGCGGAGATGTCGTTATCGGGAATGACTGCATTCTCAGGACTGTTGGTAGCCAGCTCGAGCGCTGCGGCCTGGCTCGCCTGAAATTGTCGCAGTGCCAGATTTTTCCTTCCCACCAGAAACCAGCGCTCCAGCATACCCAACGCAAGCGACACGGTAATAATGAGGTTGATGCTCTCAAGCTGTAACCTGAACAAGACGCCAGAGGAATAGATATAGCCAGAAAGCGCCAGTGCGGCATTGGTTAGAATCAATAGCGGTAGCAATCCGCGCAGCAACCTGCGCAGCGTCGAGGGTTTCACACCCTCTGTCCAGACCCTTCCTGTTTTGAGCAGGTGCCAGAACGCCCATGCCAGAACGACCGCACTGACGACTACAGCGAGGCGGGCCTGTACGTCGGTTGCGATCTCTGAACCGCGGATTAAGGCGAGCATCGTGATTAAGTACATTGGCAGTACGATCACTGCGGCGGCCGGTATCAAGCGCAATAGTGTTTGACGACGCTGCAAGCGCCAGCCGAGGTGCATCTCGGCCAGTCCGCCCTCGATGAGCGACCAACGCAGTGTTTGCAGGGCTAACAGGGGTGCTACGAGCGCCATACAGGCCAGTCCAAGTGAGTCACTGAAGCGACCGGGGTTCCCCAATTGCTGTAGCAACAGGCCTGTAATGCCAATCGCAGCGGGCACCAGTAATGCGCCGAGCACAGTCCACAGCAGTGTGATACTTGTCGGGCGATAAGTGTGGATGCGCGACCGGTCATTCACTGCGGCCTGGGCCAGTATGTGGGTCCTGGCCTGCAAACGCAGTGTGACTAACACCAGCATCACCACGAGGCACGTGCCCCATAGCGCTGGGCGCTCGCTGATACTTCGCATGCAGAGCGTGAGCGTGGTGGTAAAACGCGAGGCGAGTGTCAGGTCGCGGAGACCTTTCGGTACACGGGTTAGCCATTCTACGTCGACCATGCCGTGGCTCGGTAACCACATCAGATGACGATCCAGTAAGGCCTGCAGCGCTTCAGTCGCCACCAGACGCTCCTGTAGTGCGGTCTCACTCTGCTGCAGTGCTGCGATGCGCCGCGCGAGTACGGGTTCGAGCAGCCTCAACAGTTCAGTGCGTTCATTTAACAGCGGCGGTAATAGTTCGTCAGCGCCCGCGTCACTCTGTTCGTCATCCGCGCCTACTTCACTCGCCTCTCGAATTGCGCGCAGCGCTTTTGGGATATCCGCTAATTGTTGCTGCTGATCGTTGAGAGTGACCAGGCGCAGACGCATATCCGCCAGCGCGATTCTGGCTGAGTCGAGGTTTTGTCGCAGGCGCGCCGGAGTCTCCAGGCGTCGTCGCTCTGTCCACATCCAGCGACCGACGCGCTCACTAGCGCCGCCCAGTTCCAGACGCGCGCGGCTGTCCCGCAATGCCTCGGTGACGTAATTTCGCTCTTCTTCCATGCTGGTGAGATTCTGCCGGTCGCGCGACAGTTGTTCATGATTTTCGACCAGTTCACTGCCCAGCTCGCTATTTTGTTCAGCCGCCAGGAGTACCACCTGGACGCTACCGGCCAGTGCAGCTTCAGTTGCTTGCAACTGCTCAATGCGTACTTGCAACTCCGTGCGCCAGAGATTGGCGATACGGTCCTGCAATATTTCCAGACGACGTTGATCAATACTGAGGCGTTGCCGCAATTCGCGTAGCGACAGCACCATCTGCCGTTGCCGCAGCGCAGCGCTGTCCTGTTCCAGTACACGTAAGTCCAGTTCCGCCTTGGCCCGGCGTAATTCGCTGGTATGCCGCAGCTGGCGGGCCTTCAACAGCACAGTGCGGTCACCAGCCGGATCAGCCACTGGCGGCGCAGGCATATCTTCGACACGTCGTCGCAGGGTGGCGATGTCACTTGCGGCCTGGAGTGGCTTGGTCAATGAGACGGTCAGTTCAATTTCCACAGCGTCAATCTGTGCTTGCAGCTCGGCTACATTGCGCTGCTGCTGTCCGAGCAATCGTTCCAGCGTCTCACCGTCTGCATCGGCTGGCAGGCGCTCAGACCACGTAAGCAACGCCGCCTCGCGATCCAGTTGCAGGGTCTTCTGCAGATCTTCTATGCGCTTTGGTAACCCTGCGTGTTCATCCCTGAGTTCATCGACACGCTTGGTCAGTGCGGCAGCCTCGCGGTTTGCGGTGTCGGTGGCGTCAAGCGCCTCATTCGTCGCCTGGAGAGCCGCGGCGTCCTGACCCGACTGCGTCATTTCGGTACGCAGAAGATCAGTTTCCACTGATGCCTGGGAGGCATTCGCCGCCCAAGGGCCCGATCCAAGTGCCAGAATCAGTAGTGCAGGAAAAAGGCCCTTCAGCCAGGAGTGGGTAAAGACGTTTGCAGGGGTATCGATCGGCACGATTGATTCTCGGTTGGCGAATTATAAAAAAGCGATGGCAGAGGCCGCGGTTCTCGGTCGGACAGCGTGAAACAGGAACAGCTTTCGAGTATACGCATTCTTTGGCGTGTAGCGACCAACCTCCATTGTACTTCCGCGCTCTTGGCGGATCAAAGCACTCAATCGAACCGGGGCACACAGGTCTCGCGCTCAATGGGGGTGCAAGCGTGTTTTCGCAAGGCGCTGCTCTGGAATAAGCGCCCGGATAGATCAAAAGGGGTGTCCTCTGCCCTTTTCCTTTGGATCCTGGTTTTAAACTATTCGTAAATTAATAATAAAAATTCTACGAATAGTGGTTTTCATCTCGCTACATTCTGATTAATATAGTCCCCCAGCCATTTTCTGCTGCGAGTAGATTCGATATCATGCCAGAACTGCACTATTCAGCCCGCACTTTGCCTCAGGTGGTTGCGGAAGCAGCCGTAGAACACGGTGCGCGTATAGCCATTACGGATGGCGAAGTTCAGCTGACCTACGCCGAGTTAAACGCCGCGCGCATTCAATCAGCCCGGGCATTTGTCGCTGCCGGGCTGGAGAAAGGCGAGCGTATCGCCATCTGGGCGCCGAATATTTACCAGTGGATCATTGCCGCCATCGGCGCGCAGAGTGTGGGTGGCGTGCTGGTGCCACTCAACACGCGGTACAAGGGTTCAGAAGCAGCTTTTATTCTCCGTTCCAGTGGCGCGAAGATGTTGTTCACGGTGGCTGAGTTTCTCGGGGCGCGCTACCCCGACATGCTGGCAGAGCAGGGCCTGCCCGAATTGCAGCGCACGGTAATGCTCAGCGGCGAGGCGGCGAGTTGCCAATCCTGGGAGGATTTTCTGGCGTCCGGTGAGGCGGTAACCGAAGAAGAGGTTGATCGTCGCGCCTCTGCTCTAACGCCGCAAGATACCCTGGACATCCTCTTTACGTCCGGCACCACCGGTAACCCCAAGGGTGTGGTCACCTGCCACGGCCAGAATATTCGCACTTTTGAGACCTGGAGCGCGACGGTGGGTCTGCGCAGTGATGACAACTACCTCATCATCAATCCCTTCTTTCACTCATTTGGTTACAAAGCGGGTTGGCTGGCGGCGATCATCAGAGGCGCACATATTCTCCCGGTATTGAATTTTGATCTCGACACCGTGCTGGCGCAGATCGCGCGGGATCGGATTTCCATGATTCCAGGCCCGCCTACTATTTACCAATCACTACTGGCGCATCCCCGGCGCAAAGAGTATGACCTGTCCAGCCTGCGCCTGGCGGTGACAGGCGCAGCACCGGTGCCGGTGGAGCTGGTGCGACAGATGCGCGAGGTACTGGGCTTTGAGGTGGTGGTAACAGCGTATGGCCTTACCGAGAGCTGTGGGGTGGTGTCGATCTGTCGCGCTGATGACAGTGCCGAGCGCATATCGCACACCTCGGGCTGCGCGATGGACGGCACGGAAATACAGTGCGTGAATGCGCAGGGACAGGTTGTTGCGCCGGGTGTCGATGGTGAAATATGGGCGCGCGGTTTCAATGTGATGCAGCACTATTTTAATAACCCGGAGGCGACGGCGGAAACACTGAGCAGCGATGGTTGGCTCAAAACCGGCGACGTTGGTGTGATGGATGAGGACGGCTACGTTCGTATTACCGGGCGGATTAAGGAGATGTTTATCGTCGGCGGTTTCAATTGCTATCCCGCCGAGATTGAAAATATTCTGTGTGACATGCCGGGTATTGCCAGGGCTGCCGTTATCGGCGTTCCCGACGAGCGTATGGGCGAGGTCGCCAGAGCATTCCTCGTGAGAGCCGCCGATGCTCATCCCGACCAGGCTGCCGTGATCGAATGGGCGCGCGTTCATATGGCCAACTACAAAGTGCCGCGCTCAATTATTTTTCTGGATGAGCTTCCGATGAACGCCGGCGGCAAGGTGGATAAGGCGGAACTGGCGAAAAGGCCGGCTGCGGCATAACGATGAACGATCTGTCCGTCAATGCGCAGTCTGCACATATCGACCTGGATGACACCGATCAGGCGATTATCGCATTGCTGCGGCAGGACGGGCGCATGCCTTATCGCGCCATTGCCCGTGCGCTAGATATTGCCGAGAATACTGTGCGGGCTCGCGTGCGTCGGATGGAGGAGTCTGACACCATGCGGGTGGTGGCGGTCACGGATATTGAAGCAGCGGGTTACGGTATGTTGCTGGCGATCGGTGTGCAGGTAGAAGGTCGCTCGCCAGAGGCCGTGGCGCGGGAATTAGCAGCCATTCCTGAAGTGTTTTCTGTGAATGTGGTGGTTGGCGTCCAGGATATAGAGATCCTGGTGGTGGCGCAGGACCAGCCCGCGCTGAATGAGCTGATTACAGACAAGCTGGGGGCTATCCCCGGGGTGCGTCGCCTGACACCGGCACTGGCGTTGGAGGTTTTGAAAAACCAGCCCGACTGGGTACCCTTTCATGCGGCGTAAACTCGATCAGGCAGACCGCGCTATTGTCGAGCGGCTGTCGCGCGATGCCCGCGTCAGCAATCGGGAGATCGCGGAGCAGTTGGGTGTGACGGAGGGTACCGTCCGGGGCAGAGTTAAGCGTATGGAGGAAGAAAAACTCATTCGCATCACCGCAGTGACCAATATCGACCGCTTCAAGGATGCGGCACTCGCGTATATCTGGATCGAGGTGGAGCGCAGTGGGCAGACCCGCGAGGTCGCGGCAAAGCTGGCTGAGATTACCGAGTTGGGATTTGTGGGTGTGATGCTCGGGCGTGCAGACGTACTGGTCATTACCATGGTGCGTAACGCCGAGCATCTGGCGGAGTTTGTCCGCCAGCGCATCAGTGTCATCGAGGGGGTGCGTGGTGCGCGCAGCTCGCTGGGTGTGAATTTTGTGAAGCACGATTACCGCATGGCGCGGATCGTTGGTTAAAAGAGGAAGGGATACGATGAACAAGCAAATGACGGCGACAGAGGTCGTTGCACAATTGAAAGATGGTATGACCATCGGGATCGGTGGCTGGGGCCCAAGGCGTAAGCCGATGGCGCTGGTGCGTGAAATTGTCCGCTCCGATCTTAAGGACCTGACGATTGTGGCCTACGGCGGCGCTGATGTAGGGATGCTGTGCGCATCGGGGAAGGTGAAAAAGGTGGTGTTTGCGTTTGTGTCACTGGATTTTATCCCGCTGGAACCCTATTTCCGTCAGGCGCGCCAGTCAGGCTCTATTGAGGTAATGGAAATTGACGAGGGTATGATGTTGTTGGGCCTGCGTGCGGCGAGTTGGGGTATTCCTTTTATTCCCACTGAAGTTGGGCTGGGCACGGACGTGATCAACAAAAACCCGGATATCAAGGTCATCGACAGTCCTTACGACGACAAGGAGTGGGTGGCCATGCCGGCCTTGAAGCTGGACGTCTCCCTGTTGCATGCCGACAAGGCAGATGTTCGTGGGGTCTGCCAAATTGCCGGCCCTGACTTTTACATGGACGACTGGTTCGCGCGCGCGGCCAGCAAAACCTTTGTGTCCTGCGATGAGTTGGTCGATAGCGAGTATTTTCACGATCCCGCGCAAGCGCGGCTGGTGCACTGGGAGCGGTCC
Organism: uncultured Halioglobus sp.; assembly: GCA_963934845.1. Lineage (GTDB taxonomy): Bacteria > Pseudomonadota > Gammaproteobacteria > Pseudomonadales > Halieaceae > Marimicrobium. The sequence goes on from CAWWAG010000003.1 coordinate 95,163, forward strand.
GAGACAACTGGCGTGGTTCCCATCGCCGGCGGTGCTCACCCCTCGTCGTGCAGCCCGCTTTACGGCTTCGATATACCCCATTTTGAAGCCTATGCGGCTTCGGCCAAGGAAGAGACGGGTTTTCAGGGCTATCGTGACAAGTTCATCGGGGCCTCGGAAGAGGAGTACCAGAAGAACGTGGGTGGGCTAGACGCCATCCGTGCGATTGAACTGCCCACCTACTGATCGGCCAAGGAGAAAAGTATCATGACTGCAGCAACTGACTACACCCTGGCTGAACTGTGCATCGTCGCCGCCAGCCAGGCGTTCGCCAATGAAGGCGAAGTGCTTGCCACAGGTATCGGCGTGGTTCCGCGCCTTGCCGCAAGCCTCGCGATGAAGACCAGCAACACGGATCTGATGATGACGGATTCGGAGGCGTGGATGCTGAGCGAACCCAATCCGCTGGGCCAACGCTCCGCCGATTTTGTCCCCGCTACAGAGAGCTGGATGGGCTTTTCACGCATCTTCGACAACGTGTGGGGCCGTAAGCGCCACGCAATGCTTGGCCCCACCCAGATCGATAAGTTTGGTCAGTCCAATACATCGGCGCTGGGCGGCACCTACGAAAAACCCAAAACCATGATGCTCGGAGCACGCGGTTTTCCGGGTAACTCTATTTCCCATCCCAACAGTTTTTTTATACCCGATCACAATATGCGGGTGTTCATGGATGGCGAATGCGATTTCGTGTCGTCTATTGGCTATAACCCGGCGCGCCTGCCCAAGGGTCACAAGCTGGATGATGTCGATATCCGTTTAGTGATAACCAACCTGTGTGTGATGGACTTTGGTGGTCCGGATCATCAGATTCGCCTGGTGTCCCTGCACCCTGGTGTGACGGCAGAGCAGGTGCAGGAAAACACCAGCTATACCGTGCATGTGCCCACTGATGTGCCTGAAACGCCAGCACCAACGCAGGCGCAGCTGGCTGTGATCGCCACGATGGATCCGCACAACCTGCGCGCACACCAGATCAAGGACAACCCCCCCGGCAACCCTTCTTGAAGCGAGACTTGAACTATGTTTGAAACGCGTCTGACCAAACTACTCGGGTGTAAATACCCGATCGTACAAACGGCGATGGGCTGGGTCGCTGACCCGAATCTGGTGGCGGGCAGTTGCAATGCCGGCGCGTTCGGATTTCTTGCCGGGGCGACCATTCCGGCAAGTGAAATGGAACGCGATATTTTGCGGGTGAAGGAGCTCACCGACAAACCTTTTGGCGTGAACTTTCACATGTACCAGCCAAATGCGGCACAGATCGTAGACCTTGTGATCCAACACGGCGTGCGCGCAGTTAGTTACTCGCGTTCGCCCGGCCCTGAATTCATCAAAAAGCTGAAAGATGCCGGCGTGGTGTGCATGCCGACAGTAGGCTTGCCCAAACATGCCATCAAGGCGGTGGAGCTTGGTGCGGATGCAGTGACCGTGCAGGGCGGGGAGGGCGGTGGTCACACCGGCGCTGTTCCCACGACGCTACTGATTTCGCAGGTGGTTGATGCGGTGGGAGATAAGGTTCCAGTGGTTGCCGCTGGCGGTTTTAAGGACGGGCGTGGATTGTTGGCCGCGTTGTCGTGGGGTGCGGATGGTATTGCCATGGGCACGCGCTTTTTGATGACCGAAGAAAGCCCAGTGCCACGGGAAACGCTGCAGCGCTATATTGATTGCAAAAGCCCCGGCAATATTATTGTATCCAGAGCGATGGATGGCTTGCCGCAGCGCATGATCATGAATGAATTGCTCATGGAGCTGGAGAAAGCCAGCACCGCGCGTAAATTACTTATTGCGATACGCAACGGTCTGGCCTTTCGAAAGCATACTGGTGCGACAGTGTTCAGTTTACTGAAGTCGGCCATGGCGATGAGTAAGGATGACGACATGACTGCGTCGCAGGCCATCATGTCGGCCAATGCGCCGATGATTATTCAGAGGGCGATGGTGGATGGTGATCCCGCGCACGGCGTGCTGCCCTCGGGGCAGGTGGCCGGTGTGATTGATTCACTGTTGTTCTGTGAAGATCTGATCCAGTCCATTGTTGCCGAGGCCGAGCAGCGGCTTACCTTACTGTCCCTGCGCGTTACCGAAAATTCTCAGGAGTAACCTGTGTCCAAACCTTTCAAGACTACGATTGCAGATGGCATTGCGGAGCTGATTCTTGATCATCCCCCGGTGAATGCCTTCGATAGTGACGGCTGGTTCGCAATTGCGGCCCAGATCGATGCGCTGGGGGCCGATGAGAGTGTGCGTGTGATTATTGTCGCGGCGGCGGGCAAGGGTTTTTGTGCCGGTGTGGATATCAAGGAGCTAGCGGCTCATCCGGGACGTATCGTTGATGTGAACAAGGGTAACTACGAAACGTTCCGTGCAATTCATCGCAACCCCAAGCCGGTGATCGTGGCGCTGCACAGCTTTGTATTGGGTGGCGGTATCGGTATGGCCGGTGCTGCAGACATTATTCTGTGCTCCGACTGCGCCCGTTTCGGTGTTCCGGAGATTGATCGCGGCGCGATGGGCGGCGGAGCACATCTGCAGCGTATGTTCCCGGTACAAAAAGTGCGTTATATGTATTTTACCGGCGAATTCATCGACGCGCAGGAAGCTTATCGCTTGGGCGCGGTAGAAAAAGTGGTACCGCTGGCAGAGCTATTGCCGACTGCACGCCATATTGCCGCCAAAATTGCCGCTAAGTCCCCCGCCATGGTCAAGCTTGCCAAGGAGGCGCTGAACGGCATCGAGGACGGGAACCTGGAAGATAAATATCGCTTGGAGCAGGGCTTCACACTGGAGGCCTATACCGTGGGAGATTCGCAGGAATCGCGCGATGCTTTCATAGAAAAGCGTGACGCTAAATTTTAGGGACAGCAGACAATGAATCTAAGCTTTACTGAACAACAACAGGCCTTTCGCGCAGAAGTGCGCAATTGGCTGGCGGCCAATGTGCCTGCCGAGCCGCTGCAAACGTTTGACACTGCTGAGGGTTTTAAACAGCACCGGGCGTGGGAAGCCACTCTCAACAAAGGGCGCTGGGGGATGGTCACCTGGCCGGAGGCAGTGGGCGGTCGCGGCTGTGATCTGATCGAGTGGCTGATCTTTGAGGAGGAGTACTATAAGGCACGCGCACCGCTGCGAGTTAATCAGAACGGTATCTTCCTGCTCGGCCCCACATTAATGGAATACGGTACCGAGGAACAAAAAGCACGTATTCTGCCGAAGATGGGCAATGGAGAAGAAGTCTGGGCACAGGGTTGGTCTGAGCCCAATGCTGGTTCCGATATGGCGGCGATACGCTCCACCGCGAAACTGGACGGCGACAAGTACATTATCAATGGGCAGAAGACCTGGTCTACGCGCGCGGTCTGGGCCGACTGGTGTTTCTGCATGTTCCGTACCGATCCAGATTCTGAGCGACATCGCGGCCTGACGTTCATCCTGGTGCCGCTGAACAGCCCCGGCATTACCGTGCGTCCCATCCAACAACTCGATGGACTGCCGGGCTTTGCCGAGATCTTTTTTGACAATGTTGAGGTGGCTGTCGAGAATCGCCTCGGTGACGAGGGTGCAGGTTGGAGCGTTGCGATGGCGACCGCTGGCTTTGAGCGCGGCCTGATGCTGCGCTCGCCAGCACGCTTTCAGGAAACGGCGCGTCGTCTGGTTGAGCTCTATACTGAAAATAGAGAATTTGCTGACAACGATCCGGCTGTGAAAGACGCTGTTATGCGCGCCTATCTCGATGCTGAATCCTACTGCCTGACGACCTATCAAACCGCGTGTCGTTTGAATAAGGGCGGAAAAATCGGCGCAGAATCCTCTACCAACAAAATCTTCTGGTCTGAGCTGGATCAGAACATGCACGCTACTGCGATGAGCATTCTCGGTGCGCGTGCAGAACTGTTGCCCCATGCGCCGGCGGCACTAGGTGTGGGTAGCTGGCTGGATGGCTGGCTATTCTCGCAGTCTGGCCCCATCTACGCCGGAACCAATGAGGTGCAACGCAATATTATCGCAGAACGAATGTTGGGAATGCCGAGGTAAACTATGGATTTTACATTTACAGAAGACCAGTTGCTGTTCCAGGAATCCGTGCGCGATTTTTTGGTGAATGAAGTTACGCCCGAACGTATTCGCGCCAGTTGGGAAACCGACAGCGGGCGCGAGCCCGCGTTATGGAGCAAGCTTACCGAACTTGGCCTCACCGGTATTACGGTACCCGAAGAGTTCGGTGGCCTCGGTATGACGGAGCTCGACTTTGTGCTGTTGGCACAGGAGTGCGGCTATGTTGCGCTACCTGAGCCGCTGGTGCACACCGCACTGGTTGCGGTGCCGATGTTGCGGGAAATTGGCGGCCAGTTAGCCGCGCAGTGGTTGCCGAGAATCGCCGCCGGTGAGGCCCGGGTAGTGGTGGGGGTGACGCAAAACCTGGTGGTTGAAGACGCACATATCGCAGACCTGCTGCTGTTGCAACAGGGCGATACGCTGGTTGCTGCGACAGCAGAGCAGGTAACACTGCAGTACAACGAATCCATAGACCCTTCGCGTAAACTGTTTACGGTTGAAGTGCTGCCCGGCGCAACCACCGTGGCCAAGGGCGCAGATGCTGCCAGCCTGATCGCCAACGCACTGAATCGTGGCGCACTGGGTTGCGCAGCGCAGGCATTGGGGTTGGCCCAGCGCATGATTGAACTTACTGTACAGTACACCAGTGAAAGACAGCAGTTTGGTAAACCGATTGGCAGCTTCCAGGCAGTAAAGCACCACATGGCCAACGTCGCCGTGCGTCTCGAATATGCCAAAGCGCCCACGCACCGCGCGGCTTACGCAATTGCGAGCGGTCAGGATATTGCTGCAGAGGCTGTATCGCACGCTAAACTGATTGCCTGCGAAGCCGCTAATCTGGCAGCAAAGAACAGTCACCAGGCGCACGGTGCGATGGGATACACCTGGGAAGTGGATCTCCATATCTTCATGAAAAAGGCCTGGGCCCTGGCTAATACCTGGGGTGATGCGGGCTTTCACAAAACACGGGTCGCGGATCGTATTTTCGCCCCTGGCGCGACACTGGGTGCCGGCGCTACTTTCGCTTAAAGGCAGAGGATAGAAACATGGCAGATGCTTACATCGTAGACGCAGTACGCTCACCCACCGGTCGCCGCAAAGGTGGCTTGTCCGACGTTCACGGCGCCGATCTGGGTGCCCACGTAATGAAAACCCTGGTTGATCGCAACAGTATTCCGGATGATGAGTACGACGATGTAATGTTCGGTTGCGTGGATACCATCGGGCCATTGGCCGGCGATATTGCGCGCACCTGCTGGCTGGCGGCTGGATTGTCTGACCTTGTACCAGGCACCACGATTGATCGCCAGTGCGGCTCCTCGCAACAGGCAGTGCACTTTGCCGCGCAGGCCATCATGGCTGGCGTGAACGATGTGGTGCTCGCTGGTGGCGTGCAGACTATGACGCAGATTCCTATTTCATCGGCGATGATCGCCGCCCAACCGATGGGCTTTAGTGATCCATTTTCCGGCAGCCAGGGCTGGGTAGCCCGCTACGGCAGTACGCCACCTTCACAGTTCACCTCCGCGCAAATGATTGCCGATAAGTGGAAGATCTCTCGTGAGCAAATGGAAGAGTTTGCGCTGCGCTCACACACGCTGGCACTCGCCGCCATTAAGGAGGGCCGCTTCGATCGTGAAATCGCACCGCTCAACGGTGTGGGTATGGACGAGACGCCGCGCAATACCTCTATGGATAAGATGGCAGAGTTGCAACCGTTGATGGAAGGCGGCACCATCCACGCAGGCGTATCCAGCCAGACCTGCGATGCTTCCTCGGCGATGTTGATTGTTTCGGAAGCGGCGCTGAAGCGCTACAACCTGACACCGCGTGCGCGCATCGTACACATGAGTGTGCGTGCTGCCGATCCAATCTGGATGTTGACTGCGCCCATCCCTGCGACGGAATACGCGATGAAGAAATCGGGCATGAAGTTGTCGGATATCGATCTGGTAGAAATTAACGAGGCTTTTGCCTCTGTGCCAATGGCGTGGCTGATTGAAACCGGCTATCCGCTGGAAAAGACCAACGTAAACGGCGGCGCGATTGCGCTAGGGCACCCGCTGGGTGCGTCAGGTACCAAACTGATGACCACGTTGCTGTATGAGCTTGAGCGCACTGGAGGCAAGTACGGGTTGCAGACTATGTGTGAAGGCGGTGGTCAGGCAAACGTGACGATTCTGGAACGATTGTAGGACTTTGCCAACAACGGGATGTTGACTATGAAAATGGATGCGACTGGAAATGGCGTTGGCAGAATCGCTGCGCAAGCAGTCTTTAGATAATCAAGTCGGTTTCAGGAACTGATCGCTTAGGGTATCGCTGTGAATTTTGGCAAGGGGCAGGCTGGGTTTCACTTTTTCAAGTGATCGTTTTAGAATTTGAGGATACCTATGAAAACATTATTCGCTTTCCCCGTGGCGGTGCTGTTGTCCTTTTCATTGGGCGCTGTCGCAGCAGAGGTTGAATACCAACACCCCGACCTTACGATTGTTGCCAAGAATGAGCCGCTGGATTCAGTATTGAAATCCGTCAGCAATGAAATGCGGATATTTGTGACAGCGCCGTCGGGGCTTAATCCTCTGGTCAATTGTGATATCCAAAGTCGGCCCTTGAAACAGGCTTTCAAGACATTGCTGGGTGATATGAGCTATTCCCTGGAGTGGAAGCATGATGGCGAGCAATTGGTTGGTCTGACAATTCTTTCGGGTACTGGAGATTCCGTTACAGACACCGGGGCCGATAGAAATTCTGCAGCGCCTGGTCTTGATCAGGCGGCGACCTTGTGGGGCAGCACAAATCGCGCCTCACCTGCATCAGGCATGCCTGCTGCTACCGGCGGCGAAGCCGCTCAGATGAGCATGGATGGTAATGCAATGGTGGTCGAGCAAGAGGATCGTGAGGCCCGTATGGCGCAGGAAACAGAGGCGCGAGAAGCCGAGATGGAAACGCGACGTCAAGAGGAAGAGATAGCGCACGAAGCGAGAATGGTAGAAGAGGCCGTGCGTAACGAAGTCGAGATGGCGGAGTACTTTGAATTGCAGGGCATCAATCCAAATCCATAAAAACCAAAAGCATGAAGTAGGAGAGCAGGAACATGAGTGGGATTTTAACAGGCCGGGTAGCGATCATTACCGGTGCGGGTGGTGGTTTGGGTGCAGCCCACGCTAAAGTTTTCGCATCAGAGGGCTGCGCGGTGGTTGTAAACGACATCAACACGGCAGCGGCCCAGTCTGTGGTAGATGACATCACCAATACCGGTGGTAAAGCAGTGGTCAACAGCTCGGATATCACCAACTACGACGACAGTCTGAACGCGGTCAAGCAGGCTATCGACAGCTTTGGCGATCTGAATATCGTGCTGAACAATGCCGGGGTAAACCGTGATCGCATGTTCGCCTCTATGACGGAACGGGAGTGGGACACCATTATGGCAGTGCACCTCAAAGGGCATTTTTGCATCAGCTCCCACGCCGTGCACTATTGGCGTGGGCAGTCCAAGGAAGGCAAGCCGGTGGATGCACGTATTATCAACACTACTTCCGGGGCAGGGCTGCAGGGTTCTATCGGCCAGTCCAACTACGCTGCCGCCAAGGCGGGTATTGCCGCACTGACACTTAATCAAGCTGCGGAACTGGGGCGCTATAATATTACTGCCAACGCGATGGCACCCTCCGCCCGCACAGGTATGACCAGTGCCGTACCCGAAATGGCCGAACGTATGGCCAAGCCTGAGGACGGCAGCTTTGATCACTTTGCTCCAGAGAACGTATCCAACGTATTGGCCTGGTTGGCCAGTGCCGAAGCGGCGCAGGTAACCGGAAAGATATTTGAAGCAGAGGGTGGCCGTATCTGTATCTGTGATGGCTGGCGCACAACAGACGGAGTTGATCGCGGGGCAGCCTGGCCGCCGGCTGAAATCGGTGATGCGATGAAAGAACTGCTGGCGAAGGAAGTGCCTGCGCAAAATGTTTGGGGCACCTGAGGCCCGACACTGACCGGAGAAGCTATGGAATTTGCATTTACACAAGAGCAGGAAATGATCCGTGAAACCGCGGCCGCATTTCTTGCAGAGGTATCCGACAGTGCAGCTGTGCGCCGTGCGATGGTGTCGGAGCAGGGTTATGAATCCGCTCTTTGGGAGCGTCTCTGTGGCGAAATGTACTGGCAGGCGATTCACGTTCCCGAGGTGTATGGCGGACTGGGCCTGGGATATGTGGAACTGGTGGCGATGATCGAGCAAATGGGGCGATATCTGCTGTGCGCGCCGTTCTTTTCCACCGTGTGCCTGGCAGGGAATGCCTTGCGCGTTGCCGGTAGTGAGGAGCAACAGGCACAGTGGCTGGGCCAACTCTGCGAGGGTAAGCTGACGGCAACACTGGCATTTAATGGCGGCTCAAGTCGCTGGGATGCAGAGGCGATTACCGCGACCTGGCGTCGCGAGGGTGAACGCTATGTGCTCAATGGTGATTATCGCTATGTCATCGATGGGCACACGGCCGATTTGCTGATCGTCGCTGCTCGAGCCGAGGGCAGTATCGGCGAAGAGGGCGTTAGCCTGTTCCTACTGCCAGCTGCAACTACAGGCGTCGAGCGCCAGTGGTTACCCACCATGGATCAGGCTCGCAAACAGGCTGCCGTGCAGCTGAGAGAGGTCAGCCTGGACGCTACTACCGTGATGGGCGAGCCAGGGCAGTGTTGGGAATCGCTTGCTAAAGTGATCGATCTCGCAACGATTGCCCTGGCGGCAGAGCAGGTCGGTGGCTGCCAGCAGTTGTTGGACAGCACAGTGGCGTATACCAGCGAGCGTGTGCAGTTCAATCGCACCATTGCCAGTTATCAGGCGGTAAAGCACAAGGCGGCCGATATGATGCTGAAAAGCGAAGTAGCGCGTTCCGCGATTTACTACGCGGCCTGTGTCGCCCAGGAGGCACTGGAAGGTGGCCCGTTGGCGGTAGAGTTGAGCGAAGCGGCCAGTGTGGCCAAGTCTTATTGCTCGGATGCCTACTTTGCGATTGCCGGGGACTCGTTGCAGTTGTTTGGCGGTGTTGGTTTTACCTGGGAATACGATGTTCACCTGTACTTCAAACGGGCCAAGTCCTCCGAGCAGTTGTTCGGAAATGGTGCCTATCATCGCGAGCGCTTGGCGCGCGCATTACTGGATTGAGGATAAAACAGTGAAGTTGAGTTTTAGTCCCGAGGATGAGCAGTTCCGCGAGGAAGTGGCGAAGTGGTTACAGGATAACCTGACCGGCGAATTTGCACAGTTGAAGTACCGCGGTGGGCCCGGCGATGAACATATGTTCCCCGCTGAGCGTAAAGTCTGGGAGCAGAAGCTGGCCGAGGGTGGTTGGACCTGTGTCGGATGGCCGCGGGAATACGGTGGCCGTGGTTGTACCATAGAACAGCAGGTAATCTTTTTTGAGGAGTACGCCCGCGCGGGTGCTCCGGGTCGCGTTGGTCATATTGGCGAGGGTCTGGCGGGGCCGACCATCATTGCGTTTGGCACCGAGGAGCAGAGGGAGAAGTACCTGCCCGGGATCGTGGCAGGGACGCAGTTGTGGTGCCAGGGCTATTCCGAGCCCAGTGCCGGATCCGATCTGGCCAACGTCAAAACCAAGGCGCGTTTTGATGCAGAGCAGGGCAAGTGGCTGATTAATGGGCAGAAGGTGTGGACTTCGCTGGCTCACGAATCTGACTTTTGTTTCGCTATAGCGCGAACCGACCCGGACTCGGTGGGACATAAGGGGCTTGGCTTTTTCCTCATTGGCATGGATCAGTCGGGTATAGAGGTGAGGCCCATTGAACAAATCACAGGCACTTCCGAGTTTAACGAAGTGTTCTTCGACGATGCGCAATGCGATGTGGACGATATCGTCGGTGCTCCGGGTGATGGCTGGAAGGTTGCGATGGGGTTGTTGGGCTTTGAACGCGGTGTCTCCACGTTGGGCCAGCAGATGCAGTTTCAGAACGAGCTGGACGAAGTAGTGCGACAGGCGCGTAGCAATGGTGCGGCCAAGGATGCCACCATCCGCCAGCGCATTGCCCGGGCACACGCTGAATTGAAAATTATGCGCTACAACTCCATGCGTATGTTATCGGGGCAAAGCACCGGCGACGGTGCACTGCGCAAAGAGGCGCTGATCTATAAGCTGTTCTGGGCCACGTGGCACCGCAGTCTGGGTGAGCTGGCGATGGATGTGCTGGGCCCGGAATGCGAGATCCTGCAGGGCAGCCCCTATGCATTGAGTCGTTTGCAGGCCATGTATTTGTTCGTCCGCTCCGACACAATCTATGGTGGCACCAACCAGATACAACGCAATATCATTGCCGAACGGGGTTTGGCCATGCCCCGTGAACCGAAAGGCGTAGCCAAATAGCTGATAAGTTAGGGGAGGAAGTATGAGTTTGAAAATACCTGAGTATGTACCGGGCCACGGCCTGATCAAAGGTAAGTCAGTGCTGGTGACTGCGGCTGCCGGTGCCGGTATCGGATTTTCCGCTGCCACCAGGGCGGCTGAAGAGGGGGCGCGCGCAATTGTCTTGAGTGATATACATGAGGGGCGATTGGCGGCGGCTGTAGAAAAGTTCAAGGCGGAGTCCGGCCTTGCCGACGTGTACGGTAAAGTCGGCAACGTGGCAGTAGAGGAAGATGTTCGTGGTCTGATCGATTTTGCCGAGGAGAGTATGGGCGGCGTGGATATCCTGATTAACAATGCCGGCCTGGGTACTTCGAAGCTGCTGATTGATATGGAAGATGACGAGTGGAATCGGGTGATCGACGTGACCCTGAACGGTACCATGCGGATGACACGTTATATGATGATAGTAATGAAAGCGCGTGGGCAGGGTGGTGTTATAGTCAATAATTCCTCGGTACTCGGGTGGCGCGCCCAGAAAGAGCAGGCACATTATGCCGCAGCGAAAGCGGGCGTGATGGCGTTGACACGCTGTGCGGCGTTGGAAGCTGCTGAGTTTGACGTGCGCATCAATGCGGTAGCGCCGTCCATTGTGTTGCACCCGATGCTGCGCAAATCTGCCTCCGAGGAATTATTAGCGGAGCTTGAGTCTAAAGAAGCCTATGGGCGCGCGGCTGAAGCTTGGGAAGTCGCGAATGTGATGATGTTTCTGGCATCAGACTATTCCCGCTATATGACGGGCGAAATCGTTTCGGTTTCCAGCCAGAGGGGATGATAGTATTTGTGCCTGATGTAATTGTAATCCGGTCGATGTCCCCCTAAAGTCCAGTACACCTTGCGAACGTGAAAAACTGACCCGAGAAACTAAAAGCAACAGCGCACTGAAAAATTAATCTCAGTATGAATGCATTTGGAGAAATCACATGAGAGAAGCCGTAATCGTATCCACAGCAAGAACTGGCCTGGCTAAATCATTTCGGGGTGGGTTCAACGACACTGAGGCCCCCGCCATGGGTGGTCACGCGGTGCGTGCGGCGATTGCACGGGCCGGTATTGATCCTGCAGAAGTAGACGACTGCATATTCGGTGCTGCCGCCCAGCAGGGCACCCAGGGATACAATATTGGTCGTCTGTGTGGCATTGCTGGTGGACTCCCTGAAACGGTAGCTGGCATGGCGATCGAGCGGCAGTGTTCCTCCGGGCTTATGTCTATCGCGACCGCTGCCAAGAGCATTATGTGTAATGAGTACGACATCGCGGTAGCCGGCGGAGTTGAGTCTATTTCTCTGGTTCAAACCAAGCACAAGAACGCCTATCGCAGCATGTCAAAGACGGTAATCGGCTTTGATCCCACGGCCTATATGCCCATGCTCGAGACGGCAGAGGTAGTGTCTGATCGCTATAATATCAGTCGTGAAGATCAAGATATTTACTCGCTGCAAAGCCAGCAGCGCACCGCAGCGGCCCAGAAGGCTGGCCTGTTCGATAATGAGATAGTGCCGATGAACACCACCATGGCGGTGTTCAATAAAGAGACTAAAGAGACTAGTTACCACGATGTGGTAGTGGGCCGCGACGATTGCAACCGGCCATCGACCACGTTGGAAAGTCTCACTGCGTTGGAGCCGGTTTTCATGGACGGCCAATGGGTGAAGCAAGGGCGCTTTATTACGGCCGGGAACTCTTCACAGCTCTCCGATGGGGCCTCTGCCTGTGTGGTCATGGATAGCCGCCTCGCGTCTCAGAAAGGCCTTGCCCCGCTGGGCATCTATCGTGGTGTGGCCGTGGCCGGATGTAAATCAGATGAAATGGGCATTGGTCCTGTGCTTGCTGTACCCAAATTGCTGCAGAGACATGGTTTGAACGTCGCAGACATCGGTTTGTGGGAGCTGAACGAGGCTTTTGCCTGTCAGGTCATCTACAGTCGAGACCAGCTGGGTATCGATAATGACAAATTGAATGTCAATGGAGGCTCTATCTCGATCGGTCATCCATTTGGTATGAGCGGCGCCCGTATGGTGGGACATGCGCTTTTGGAGGGCAAGCGTCGAGGTGTAAAGTACGTTGTGATCACGATGTGTATCGGTGGTGGAATGGGCGCTGCCGGGCTTTTTGAGGTCGCCTGATCTAGTATGGACGTGTTTTCTGTGTGTGCGGGTGTTGTAGCGCACAACCCAAAAGTTGATGATTTGAATGCGCTGATCGAAAATCTGCTCGCCTGTTCAAAATGGTTGGTGATAGTCGATAATAACTCTTCAGATATTTGTTATCTGGAAAGCCTGAAGGGTCGGTCAGGCGTTACAATCGTTCGAAATCATGAAAATAGAGGCGTCAGTAGAGGCATCAATCAGGTTATCGAACATGCACGCGAGATGCAGGCGAAGTTTGTAATAGCCTTTGATCAGGATACGAAAATTTCACCTGACCTGGTTCAAGTACTGGCCAGCGATCTCGAAAAACTACTTGAGGCTGGTGAGCCAGTGGCTGCTATCGGACCTTCCGTGATAGATGATTATACTAACTTTAGCCTGCCGTTCATCAACTTCAGGCTGCCTCTGAATACCAGATATCGTCGCGAAACTTTGGCAGAGAACGAGCGGGTGGTAGAATGCGACTTCCTTATCAGTTCCGGTTGTCTTATGCCGATGCAGGTGATCGATGATATTGGCCCAATGAACGAAGCGCTGTTTATAGACAACGTTGATCTGGAGTGGTGTTTTAGAGCTATTCACAATCGCTACAAAATATACGGTGATTTTGGCGTGGTTATTCGTCAGCAAATTGGCGAAAACTACACCAGGATACCGTTTACCAAATCAGTCATTCGATACCACGATTATAAGCGCAGCTATTACATGACCAGAAACCGGTTCTGGCTCTACCGGCAACACTATGCCAATAAAGCGTGGATTGTTCATGATGTTCTGCGCTTGACCTGTAAGTTTCTCTATTTGATCGTGTTTAAAGGAGGTCGAAGAAATCTTCTTAAGAGTAGTATTAGAGGGATAATCGACTCCTTTGCGATGAAGTCGTACAATCACAGCGGGCCCTGACTGTCTTTTGTCGGTGCATTAGCGCAGCCATGCTATGAAACACAAAAATCAATTCATATTTGTTTTGGGGCCTCACCGCTCCGGGACATCACTGGTCGCAAGCGCATTGCATTCTCTTGGTGTGAATCTCGGTAGTCGATTCATTGATCCTAACAACGATAATCCCAAGGGTTTTTTCGAGGATGAGAAAATCGTCCAGTTTAATGATCGCTTACTGAGAAGCATGAACCTGTCATGGGATAGCTTTGGGTTTATTTGGGAAGAAGATTTTACCGCGCCGCGATTTAAACCCTACCACAAGGCCGCGGTTTCCTTGGTGTTGGAGCGATTTAGTGATTCCAGTATATCAGGGCTTAAAGATCCGCGATTTTGTATTTTGCTGCCATTCTGGAAACGCGTGATTTCAGAGGCACTTGATGCTGAAGTGAGCTATGTCCTGGGTATTCGAGATCCTGATCAGTGTGTGCTTTCGCAGAAAGCCAGGCATATCAAGGACAGTGACTTTCACTTGCTGGGTAGACGCAACGTACAGCCGCTCTTATTGTGGTGGACCTATCTCTACAGGGCGCTGGTAGAGGTTGATCCAGAACATCTGGTCATTGTGAATTACACATCTTTAGTTGAAACCCCAGAATTGGAGCTGCAACGTCTGGCCAGATTATTGGACGTTGAGCCATCGCAGATGCAAATAGAGAGTTTTTGTCGCGATCACGTCGAGCCTTTGTTGAATAGAAGTAAAAATCTGGGGAAAGTTGAACGTAGGCATGGCCCGCTACTGTGGAGCTTCGCAGACACGCTGTATAAACGACTTCTCGCTTTGTCCTGGAACAATGTGATTTTGAGTAAAGATTTTGCGGGCATGCTGGAAGGTTTGGATACCCGGCAGTTGGAGTCGCTATACCTTGAGGAATTGCAGTACATGGAGGGGTACGCCTATCGTAAAGTCATTAGCTTACGTCATCGTCTTATATATACCATACATGAGCTCGGTGGAGAGCACGTAAAGCAGCGAGATTTGCACACAGAGTACGATGCGCTTCTGAATCAACATCAATCACTTACCAAAGGGTACGATGCGCTTCTGAATCAACATCAATCTCTTACCGAAGCGCATGAAATTGTATTGAATACCCGCGGTTGGAAACTACTAACAGTTCTCCGTCGTTGGGTTTCGTGGCCATTCAGTTGATGTGACTGTAGAATTATAGTGATTTGCGGATGAATGCAGGTATATGATCCTTAAAAAATTATGGCAAACAGTCCGCGGCTTCAGATGGCGATCATATACGGCTACCCTTTTGGCCAATGTTCGGCTGTATGGCTGGCGCGCAACCCTGGGGAAGGTGAGATTTCGGCTCGGAATGTTCTTGAATGGTAAGTATCTAAAGTCTACCTGGGGCAAGGGGCAGGAAATATTTGAAAATGTGAGTGGAGCTGCTGACTTGTTTGGTAGGCCCTCCATACTGATTGTGGGAGCCCTTGATCTTCCTCAGTGTAAAAAATACCGAGTGACTCAAAAGGTTGAGTATTTTCAATCGATCGGTTGGGACTGTCATTATACCCACTACAGTGATTCACACCGGGCTATCAGTTATTTGCAAATTTCCACAGTGCTAATTTTCTATCGTGTGCCTGATTGTGCCCAATTCATTGAGTACCTAGAGGAGGCTGAGAGGCTAGGTATCAAAACGTTCTATGATATTGACGACCCAATTTTTAACGCCACCGTCTACAGTGAGAATAAAAATCTGGAACACATAGCAGCTCATGAGCGCGAGCACTTGTTAGCCAGTGCAGAAGATTATCGCAGGGCAATGAAACGCGTTGATGCGCTCATTCTGAGCACGTCTTATTTGCAAGCGTTGGCGCAAACAGATTTTGGGGGGTTCACCTATTTGTGGAGAAACCTGGCGGATTCCGCCACCTTATCGATAGCGCAGAACATTAAGCGGGAGCGGGTCGAAGGCGCTATTAACAGAGTAACCGTTGGCTATGCGTCCGGCTCAAGAGCGCATGACGAGGACTTTAAGGTTGTAGTGCCAGCATTGGCTCATATCCTGGGGTTGTATGAACACGTGAATTTTCAGGTCATTGGGTATGCAGTGATGCCGCCAGAATTGGC
The DNA here is from genome assembly GCA_963934845.1 of uncultured Halioglobus sp. Lineage (GTDB taxonomy): Bacteria > Pseudomonadota > Gammaproteobacteria > Pseudomonadales > Halieaceae > Marimicrobium. The sequence continues at coordinate 110,852 of CAWWAG010000003.1, forward strand.
ACGGTTTAGGGACAGAATCAATACGCGGCCGTTTTCCGGCTATGTAAAGTACTTTGAGGCGTTGAGCCAAATAGACATCAATATAGTGCCATTAGTTGACGACCGATTTAATGCGTGTAAAAGCGCGATTCGCTACATTGAAGCATCACTTTGCAGTGTGCCTACTGTTGCTTCATCGGTTGGTCAGTTTGCTGAAATTATTGATGATGGGCAGGACGGGAATTTGGCGACTACGCAGGAACAATGGATTGCTGCACTGTGTCAGTTAATTAATAGTCGCGAACTAAGATTGCAGATGGGCGAATCCGCCAGCAGGAAGATTATGACGTGCCACACTTTTTCTTGTCCAGATGTGATTGATCAGGAATTACTAGAACAATTTGCGTTGACCCATGAATAAGCTGCTTATACTCAATCTGTACTATGCGCCTGAAAGTTTTGGTGGTGCTACCATTGTCGTTGAACAAACCGCGCAGCGACTCAGGGGGGCAGAATGGTCGATTCTGATTGTGACGACGATACGGGATCACTCGCTGCCCCGGTACGCACTTAGGCGTTATAGGGTTGATGGAATCGACATAGTCGCCATCAATGTGCCTGCTGAATTACAGGGTGAAGCCGCGTACAAAAATGCAGAGATTGCCCAGCGTGTTGTTGAAATAGCGCGCGCATTTCGGCCCGACGTATGCCATTGCCATGCCATCCAGGTTCTGGGCTGTGATTATTTTGACGAACTCAGACAGATTGGTACAAAGATCGTAATCACCGCCCATGATTGCTGGTGGATCTGTGAGCGTCAGTTCATGATCAATTCCGATGGTTTCTACTGTAACCAGTGGGCTCTGAATGATGCCCAGTGCGGGCAGTGCTCAATCGATCATCGTATGCAGATCAAGCGAAACGCATACCTCAAGGCGCAGATGGATAAAGTCGATCTCGTACTGTTCCCAAGCAATTTTCATCGGAACCTGCATCTGGCGAATGGTATTAGCGCAGAAAACTCAGTCGTTAACAAAAATGGAGTGACGCTGCCGCTGCCCAATTACGCCAAAGTCCGCGCCGAGGCGAAGCAGCAGCGCAATCACACCGTATTTGGGTTTGTGGGTGGCCCTGGCGCAATCAAAGGATCGGAGCAAATAATTCGAGCATTCAATGACATTGAGCGAACAGACTATACATTGCAGGTTGTAGATGCTGCTGGCAATGTGGGGTCGAGTTGGGTTGATAAAGACTATTGGCGTATTTCAGGAAATGTAGAATTTGTTCCGCCCTATCGGCAGGATGCGATGGACGATTTTTTTGCGGGTATCGATGTACTTTTATTTCCTTCCCAGTGGAAGGAGAGTTTCGGGTTGACCGTCAGGGAGGCCCTCGTGCGAAACGTTTGGGTAATCGCTACTGACTCAGGCGGGGTCTCTGAAGATTTGAAAGATGGCGTAAATGCCAGTGTAATTCCATTCGGGGCTGGCGTAAGTGAATTGCAGTACTGCATTGAACGCGCTCTTGATACGAGGCAATGGAATGACTACCAGAATCCCCTGGCTTCCAGAATCAGGGGGTTTGATTCTCAAGCGAAGGAAATGTCGGATTATTTGCGCGCTGTCCTAGAATAAATCAGACCCCTAAAGCAAGTTGGGCCCTGAAAAGTACTTTCGTAATAGCGAAGGGCTTTTTGGATCAGCGAGAAGTCGAGGATCGCATCGAGCGAAGTAAAGAAGATGTCAATTAGATGTTCTGCAATGCCCTATTTTCTGCAACTTAAATTTGTTCCCGCGCCCGGTGAGAATAATGGCTGGTAGGCAGGGCAGTATGCGGTATTCGGAGTGATCGAACTAAGTTACAATTCCGTCTCGACATAGCTGCAGCGCCTCATTCTTTAGGCAAAAATATGGAGGAAACAACGCTTCCAGACAAACTCGTGCGGTTGCGTAAAAATTATGCAAGGAAAGAATCAAAAGGGAGTTGATGCTCCGGATGAGGCCGCACCAACCGCACGTATTGGCCTAAGCCTGAAAGCGCTATTTCGCAGAGTGTTTTCCGGCAGGACTGCCAGGATGGAGTCCCTTGAGAAGAATTCCGTGCTACGTGTGTATCCACAGATTCCAGTGATCACAGCGGAAATGACGCTCCCGATCAGTTTTGTAGTCATTCGATTTTCGGATGAGTACACGCACAATTTTTTCAGATCAGAGAGTGCCCAGGAACCACTCAATGAAGTGATCGAGGTCGATAATACGTCCAATTTGTATTACAACAATTTGTCGCGGGCGATCGCTGCGGGTTTAGAGAGAGCGCATAACGACATAGTAGTGGTTGTTCATGAAGACGTTCTGTTGCTTGATGGGTGGCAATCGCAGTTTCAGCAAACACTGCATCAACTTGAAGAGCACGATCCCGCTTGGGGAATGTTGGGCAGCGTTGGCTGGAATGCTAGTGGGGAGTTTATTGGTCATTGGAGTGATCCGCACCAATTCAAAAATACATTCAAGGACAGTCAGTGCGATTTCCAGGAAGCAGTGAAGTTAGACGAGCAACTCTTGATATTTCATCGCGACAGAGTCCCCAATCTCGATGGCAATTTGCCTGGAATTCATTTTCTTGGCGAAGACTTGCAGCATGAACTAGCCCGGATTGGATTGAAATGCTATGCGGTGAATGCCCCTACAATCCACAAGTATGCCGATAAAGAGGGCCAGATAATTATTAGTTCCAATCAGTCTGAAAAAATTAGTGACAGGGAGAGTGCAACTTATCTCGCTGATGAAGCGTGTTGTAAAGACTATATTCGTTGGAAGTATCCGAATTTGTTTTCACCAGCAGACGCAGTTGTTGCTTCCAGGTCACTTGGTGCGAATCAAATTTCGCAGTCGAGGCAACCTGTAATAGTGGTTTGTAAGGGGGAGTTGGAGTCGGCGCTATTCCATAAAATTGCGTGGGACACTGGTGTTTTTTTTCCTGGCGAATCGGGTGAGGAGTCGGAGCTGATGATCCCACTCTACAAAATGATAATTGAAAAGTTCCGCTGCCATGCTCCATGGCAGAGCGGTAATACAGCGGACACTCTGCAATCCTCTGTCGCCCAAATGCTTGGTGGTCTGGCACCTGGGCAACCCTGGGGCTTTGTGTTTCCTGAGAGTATTCTGGTTCTGCCCGAGTTGAGAGACGTGTTCCCCAGTGCCCGCTATGTCTACTTTCAACGCGATCCGTTGGCCATTTGTTTGGGAGAAACACATAGGACAGCTCGGCTGGACAATCATATTGGTCGAATTGCGTTACCCGAGGCTTATCGTTATCTCGGAATGTCGCGCGCCCGGATTCTCGACGACGATGCGTTGGATCATATGGTCCATACCACTCTTCATCAGCTCGAATTGATGAATCAGCATCAGTTGGCTCAGGTGGGTATTGGGAGTGAGTTGCTGACGCTTCGATTTGAAGATTTTCTGGAGAATCCGGCATCTGCGATGGAGCGGTTTTCACGTTGGCTTGGAGGCTCGAAGTGCAGTGGGGCGATTGCTCCTCTGGAGATTGAAGAATGCTTAAAAGTGCCAAAGGATAGGTATCCCACAGCAAGAATTTCGGCCGCGGCAGAAAAGCTCGTAAGGATACGCGAGACACTTGGGTATATCTAGAAGATGCCGGTTTCTGCTATTCTTTCTCGCAGCCGCCAACTGACGTTATGGTTTCGCAGAGTTTTAAAAGAGCGCTCTCCGCACTGCCCTGTAAAATATAGAGATTGCTAACAAATGATCGGATTAAGCCGGAACAAGTCCTCCAGAATAGATGAAACAACAATAAGCCTTTTTGAGCAGAATTCCACCAGTGATACACAAAAGACCTTTATTATCTATGGGGTAGGGCGCGGTGGAACCACCATGGTTGCCGGCGTCGCTAAACTCTGCGGGCTCGATATAGGTAAGGATTTGCCGATAAATCTGGAAGACAACGACTTCAATATTCATGTATTGAGGAAAGCGGGGATAGAACCGATACACCACCTGCTTGCTACTCTGGATCAACGTAACAAGACCAAGGACATATGGGGCTGGAAATTTCCCAGAGCGATAGTGTATTTGCCCTATATTCGCGAGTTTGTGGTCAATCCCCATCTCATTCTGGTATTCCGTGATCCTATCGCTACCGCAACCCGGCAAATTCTGTCGGGTATGCCGAAGATTGAAGCAATCGAATCAGTGCAGCGTCTGCAACAGCGTAATATGGAGCTGGTAAAGACATGGGAGGCCCCAACGTTGATAGTAAGCTATGAAAAATCCATTCAGAGTCCAGAGCAGTTTGTATCTGATCTGTGTCAATTTTTAGATGTACAGAAGCCCGCTGACACGTCTGAAATACATGCTTTCATGGTGCCCGGAGAGTACAAATCAATTTGAGCAGAAAAAATAGTCGCCGCGAACAGACCATGAACTTCTGAATTCACTGGAAGACGCTTCTAAACGCGGTGCACGATTCAATGCGTACTGAACTCTTTCCCTGTAGAAAAATAGTGTAAATGGATCATTGTGATGAAGTGGATAGTGGTTCTTTTACTCTTGCTGGCTGCGCTAGGACTCTGGAACGCACCTGACGTCCGCAATACCCCGGAGATCGAACGGCCCAACATTATCCTCATCATTGCCGATGATTTGGGCCCGCAATTGGGAAGTTATGGGGATCCAAACGTACACACCCCCAATATTGATCGTATTGCAAACGAGGGTACGCGTTTCAACGCAGGGTACGTGACGGCAGCCTCGTGCAGTCCTTCACGGGGCAGTATTTTCACTGGCCTCTACCCACATCAGCACGGCATGATGGGGTTGTCGCAATTTGGTACCCAACGCATGCCGGATACTGTGCCCAAGCTCCCCAATGAATTGAAGAAGCTGGGCTATCGGACAGCCATCATCGGCAAGCGGCACTATGAGCCGGAAAGTCTGTTTGACTGGGATGTGGAGGAAGAGGACAGCGAGCGGATGATCAATGACCGGGATGTGCTTTGGATGAATGAGCGCGCCATGGATTTTATCGATGACGGCGGAGACCACGAGCCCTTTTTTCTGGTCATGAGCTATGTCGACCCTCACCGAGGTAATTCGGATGACGGCGACAACTACGGGCTCGAGAGGAATGCCAAGTTCCCAAGGGTGAAATCGGGGTTACCGCGCCAACCAACACCACCCTCCGAGATCAAACCCTTTCCTTTCCTTGGTGTGAATTCGCCTGAAATTCGTGAGGAACTGGCCGACTTTTATGGCGCAGTAGATCGTCTTGATGTTGGCGTCGGCGATTTGCAAGCCAAGCTGGAGAAGCGCAGATTATGGGATGGAGCCTATGTGGTGTTCATTGGCGACCATGGGCCAGACGTCACGCGCGGTAAAATGGCGGTGTATGAAGCGGCCACCCGCATCCCTTTTTTGTTGAAAGTCCCCGGGAAGAACAGCGGCTTTGTCAGGGAGGAGCTCGTTTCCACTATCGATATTTTTCCAACGCTGATGGATGCGGCGACCGAGAGCAAGCGGCAGCCCTATCAAGGACGCTCATTGCTGCCCCTCACGCACACTGCGGCTTCGCCACCATGGCGGCGCTATATGTTCACCGAATATATAACGCATGAGCCGGGCCAGTTTTATCCGCGATACGCCGTTAGAGACGAGCGCTATAAGCTCATTCTCAATACGGCTGGTCGCAAGAAGGCAAACCCACTCGGTCCTAGAAGCTACTGTAATGCGTGGTGGGAGGTTCAAGCGGAAAAATATAAGCACACACCCATTCGGCGGGCATACTATCGTGTCGAGCACCCGCCTCGACTAGAACTCTATGATTTACAAAATGATCCCTATGAGTGGACAAACCTGGTATCGGATCCGGAATTTGTTGTGGTAAAAGAGCGGCTGTTTACAGCTATCCAGACTTGGCGCGAGATTACTAATGACCCACTGCTGGATCCAGCGGAGTTTGCGAAGGAGGCTAGAAAAGGGCTTCAGAGTCTCAAAGGTGCTGTACATGACTGAGGTTTGTAAGCTGACATCCAGGCTGCATCTACGTTGTGAAGTGTCGGCTCGAATATGACAAACACCACGTGGCATGCCGCTGTCCTGAATCGACGTATGTTGATCTGTGTCTTCACCGGGCTCGCGTCGGGTATGCCTCTGTACGTACTATTTCAACTCGTGCCGGTCTGGCTCAGTGAAGGTGGTGTATCGCTGGTAGAGATCGGGCTTTTTTCCCTGGTGGGTATCCCCTATACGTGGAAGTTCCTCTGGGCACCCTTGATGGATCGCTGGGTTCCGCCCTTTATGGGACGGCGCAGAGGCTGGATGCTCACAACCCAGGTTGCGCTGCTGTTGTCGATCGGCATTCTCGGCATGTTCGAGCCCGCCCAATCGACCTGGGTAGTGGCGTGGCTTGCTGTCGCTGTCGCCTTTTTCAGTGCCAGCCAGGACGTTGTGCTGGATGCTTACCGCCGTGAAATTTTGCCGGATGAGGAATTGGGCATGGGCAATGCCATTCACGTCCAGGCTTACCGAGTATCCAGCCTGATACCCGGTTCTCTCTCTCTGATTCTGGCCGATAGTCTGCCTTGGTCCAGTGTATTCTGGATTACCGCTGGCTTCATGTCGGTCGGCGTGATGACGAGCCTAGTCGTGTCTGAATCAAAGGTTGAACTGCCGCCGCGGTCCGGATTGCGTGAGGCGCTGATAGCGCCTTTCTCCGAGTATCTGGGGCGCAGGGGGTGGTCTGGAGTACTACTGGTACTGGGCTTCATGTTTCTGTACAAAATCGGTGACAATATGGCCACCGCGTTGTCTATGCCATTTTATCTGGAAGTGGGATTCAGCAAGACAGAGATCGGGCTGGTGGCCAAGAATGCCGCCCTGTGGCCCGCCATCGTGGGTGGCTTGTGCGGTGGGCTGATTATGGTGCGCATGGGCATAAACCGTGCGCTCTGGCTGTTCGGTGTGGTCCAGCTGGTCAGCATCCTGGGCTTTGCCGTTTTGGCCAGCGCGGGCCCCGAGTTGTGGCTGCTGGCTGTGGTGATTGGTTTTGAGTATCTCGGGGTGGGCATGGGTACCGCCGCCTTTACCGCGTTTATCGCACGCGAAACCAGCAAAACGTATGCGGCTACCCAGTTTGCGCTGTTTACCGCACTGGCGGCAGTGCCACGAACGCTGGCCAATGCCAGTACGGGGATGATTGTAGAGCAAATTGGGTGGGTGGATTTTTTCTTGTTCTGCACGCTGTTAGCGATACCAGGCATGGTGCTGTTGTTTTGGGTAGCCCCCTGGAATAGCGCGCGCGCAGGCCAAAAAAGGGCGCTGCAGGACCTGCACTAGCTCAATAGTCCCTGAGCGCATGTTTTGGGAACCCCGTCACGCCCGCAGGGGAATTCGGAGTTGCCTTGGTGAAGACAAATAGGGGAATATAGTGCAATTGTCTGTCAGTAATGAGTATAAGTAGAGAGATTATGAATCAGCACGTTTTTTTTCCGCTTATCGGAAGTAAATAGATGGGGGGACAAGCGGTAGGTGAGCTGGAGAACAAGTTGCCCGCCAGGGTAGTAGCGATACTTGGCATGCATCGCAGTGGCACCAGTTGTCTGACAGGGTCACTGCAGAATGCGGGTCTATCCTCGGGGGATTGCCATACCTGGAACAAGCACAATGAAAAGGGTAACAGGGAAAACCAGAAGTTTGTCGATCTGCACGACGCGATCCTGGCGGAAAATAGCGGTGCATGGGATGCGCCACCGGCCACTGCTCTCTGGAAGGATGAGCACGTCGCATGGGCAAAGGAGCTGCTTGTGGCACATGCCGGGGAGCCTAATTTTGGATTCAAGGATCCACGTACGCTATTGGTGATTGATGGCTGGAAAGTTTTATACACGAAGATCGAATTTATCGGTATCTATCGTCACCCGAATGCTGTGGCCAAGTCGCTTGAAAAACGTAATTACAGGAGTCGCGAAGAGTGGCTGAATTTATGGTACGCCTACAACAGTATTTTATACCGGGAGTACAAGAAAAAGCCGTTTCCGCTCCTGTGTTTTGATGATGATGAAGCCGTTTTGGATGAAAAGATTGTTCGTGCCGCTGCTCAAATGGGTCTCTCGCGACAGGATCCAGAAGCAAAGTTTTACACCTCGGAGTTGAGGCACAATGATGGCTCAGGGGAAGAAGCGCTGCCATGGAAGATCAGACGGTTATATCGAAAACTTAAGAACGCCGAATTTTGACCGGTGCTGCTAAATGCTGAACCGAATACAGCAGGGTATTCGTCGATTCCTGTCCAATAGCCAAGAGCGGAACGGGGTGCTTGTCAGCTTTATCGTGATTGTCTACGATATGCCAGCCCAGGCGCAGAATACTGTGCGTTCTTTGCTTGCTGATTATCAACAGGATGTACGTCTTGAGGACTACGAAGTTCTGATTATCGAGAATGCATCCGCAAATACCATGTCAGGAACGTTTCTTGACTCCTTACCCGCGAACTTTTCCTATCATATAAGGCAGGAAAGCCAGCCGACACCAATTCATGCAATCAATTACGGCATAGAGCTCGCCAGCGGTGACAACATCTGCGTGATGATTGATGGAGCGCGCCTCCTGACTCCCGGCATTGTCAAAAATATTCTTCGAGGGCATAGGCTCTCCCCGTTGGCGGTTGTGACCGCACCTGGGTATCACCTGGGGCATGAATTACAACAAAAAGCCGTCGGCAGCGGTTATGATGTCGAACATGAAAAGGCTTTAATGGCGTCAATATCCTGGCCCGAACACGGTTACCGACTTTTCGAGATCGCCTGCTTCAGCGGTTCCTGCGCTGCCGGTTTTTATCTCCCACATGGAGAGAGTAACTGTATCAGTATGCCTCGCGAACTCTGGCAGGTACTGGGCGGGTACGATGCGCGATTCGATATGCGCGGCGGTGGGGTGGTGAATCTGGATCTGTATAAACGGGCCTGCGAATACCCCGGAGTTATGCATGTCTTTCTGCATGGTGAGGGAACATTCCATCAGTTCCACGGGGGCGTAACCACCGGTGGGGAGGACGCTGAAGTTAGGCAGAAATTTATCATAGAGAGCATGGAACAGTATCAGAAAATACGGGGCGGCAAATTTCAGCCGCCCCTGACTCATACGGTTTATCTGGGTGAAATATCGGAACACGCACAGAGCTTTGTGCAGTTCTCGTCGACCAATAAACTCGAAAGAATGAAAAATGAAGCCAAAATATAGTGTATTTTGGTCTAGCACTGAGATAAATGAGAGGTCAATGGGAGCTTATGAGTAACCAATTATATTTTCCACCGTCACTGCAGCGATTTGAACCAAAACGGATGGTGTTCAGTACCTGGGTTGACCATCTGCCGTTTGCCTACGATCTCGTTGCCGCTATTCGGCCCAAACTACTAGTAGAACTTGGCGTCTACAACGGACTCTCGTTCTTTACCTTTTGTCAGTCAATGGTAGAGCACGATATCGATGGGGTGGCTTATGGTGTTGATTGCTGGGAAGGCGATGAGCACACCGACGCGTATGACGACTCCGTTTATAACGACGTCGCTGATCATGCTCGAGTAAACTACCGAGGGAACACCTATTTGTTGCGTACGTTCTTCAACGAAGCGTTGCGGCACTTTGATGACAACACTGTGGATTTATTGCATATCGACGGTCTGCATACGTATGAGGCGATTAAAGAAGACTTTACTAACTGGTACCCCAAGGTGAAACCTGGCGGTATTATCTTGTTCCATGATGTGATGGCCAAAATCAAGGATTTCGGTGCCTGGAAGTATTTCGAGGAATTGGAAGCAGAGTATGAGGATGTGTTTAAATTCAATCACGGTTTCGGGCTCGGAGTCCTGAGAAAACCGGGTGGCGGGCCAAGTGATGATCCGTTGCTCAAACTACTGTTTTCCAAAAATGAAGAAACTGAAAAGCAATTGCGCCAGTTTTACGTCCATGCCGGACTCTTTCTTGAATCGCGTCGTCAGGCAACCTTCTGGCGTCAGTCCCGTAAGGGCGGCAATAAGGGCGGCCAGGGTAAACTTGCAGTCGCGGCGGCTGACGCAACCAGCGAAGGTCAGGAAACTCCCCAAAAAGAGGGCTGACCCACATGATGCGAGAGTGGCTGCTGCGTCCGTTACAGATACCGTAAGGCGCATCGGTTCACTCCTTTGAGAGGATGGATTTATGACAGTAAAGAGCGCGTCAACCAGCGATCGGGAAGCGCTTGTCGCGTATCGTCCTCTGCTCGATGAAGTACAGGCATTGATCGATGCGGGCGACTACGAGTCGGGTATCGCCAAGCTGCAAAAGTGTGCTCGAGCCAGTGGTAATGAAGCCCTGATGCAACATCTGATCGAGTTGCGCGTAGCGGCGTTTCCAAAGATGTCGGAAAAGGTAACCCCGGAGCCAATGTTCGAAGCAAACGGCTTGCTGGGAGACGCCGATGCTGTGCGGGATCGCCTGAACAAAGACGGTTACTTGTTTTTTCGCAACATCGTTCCTCTGGAGCTTCTGATGAATCTGAGGGGGCAAATAACCCAGATACTTGCCGATCAGGGCTGGATTGAAGGCGGTTCACAGCGGGAGCTGGCCAGAGCCGTTTGCCGGCCGCTGCGGGAGGGGCAACCCCGATTTTTCAAAGCCCATGATTGCATTATAAAGTTAGAATCCCTGCACAGTCTGGCGCATGAATCTAACATAATGAATGTGATGCGACAGGCACTGGGGAGTACTGTATTCCCACATCCACTCAGTATCGTCAGACTCATTTTTCCAGATAGCCCCGAGCTGACCACGCCGCCGCATCAGGATTTTCCGAATAATCAGGGAACACCCAATCTCACTGCAGCCTGGATGCCGTTAGCGGATTGTGCGATTAAAGATGGCTCTCTTGCCATTATGGAGGGATCGCACAAATATGGGGTGCTGCCACTGAAATTTCATCTGGGCGCGGGTAACCGTCGCGCGATCCTCAATGAGAACTTTTTGTCATGTCGCTGGGTCGGGGCTGATTTCAAAGCGGGGGATATAGTGCTGTTTCCGTCCATGACAGTCCATAAGGCAATGGAGAATCACAATCTCGAGCGCATGCGCTTGTCTGTCGACTTCCGCTATCAGTTGGAGGGGGAAGCACTGACCGAGGGATGTTTACAGCCGCATTTTGATCGTGTCAGTTGGGAGGATATTTATCAGGACTGGCAATCAGATGCTCTTAAGTATTACTGGCGGAAAAAAAATTTTGTAGAAGTACCATGGGATCCCTCATTGCATACATTGCCTGACGATCATGTCGATGAAGCCTACGAACAGCAGCTTGCCTACAATATTGCACTGACACGGAGAAAAGAGAGTCGCACTTCTGCGGGCGATTCCTGAACAAATAAGCTGCTACCAGCGCAGTGGTATCTGGTTTTTGGGGAAGCATGAGGCGCCAAAAAACCAGGTTTCAACGGCATAGCGCACTTTGGTGAAGTCAGTTCGGTATTGGGTTCTGTGCAAATACAGGTGGTCGAAGAAAAACGCGTCTCCCGCGTTGAACTCCGGCACCATGACAGACTGGTTTTCGGAGAATCGGTCAGTAACCATGGAATCACTGACCGACCAGTTGAATTGAGCGCCTTCCGCCGACGCAATTTCATACAGCCTTTGAGGCACGACATCCAAGCCAGGGGCCCCTGTATTGCCGCCACACTCGTTCAGCGGAATCCACATATTGAGGCTGTTTAACTTCGTCCCCATAAACGCCCCATCCTGGTGCCAGCCGGCTTCAGTGACGGGAAGTTTTGAACGCCTCAAAACCCATTTTTTGGCCGACAGGCAGGGTGGTTCTCCGAGGTAGTCAGTCATCAGTTGTTTGATACCGTGCGCCTCATAGAGTTGTAGCAGGGTTTCGGCAACGCTGGGTGCCTCGACGCACATGGCGGATCCTGAGTCGCGGTGGAAACTTCGGGTGTTGGCGAGTTCACGATCTTTGTTTGGCATGATGGTTTTGAGATTGTCGGGCGGATTGTGATAAACGTTCGCATGGACCGTGGCCTTGGGGTCCTCGCAAGCATCGATCACCCGGTCTGCGGCTTTAATCAGTGTGTCGACCGAGGCCTGAGGAAACATGTTGCGCGCTATAAGTCCGCCATGCTCCGCAATGGCGACGCGCAGATGGTCCAGGTTCAACTCGTTGGCAGCGATTTCAGGCACGCAATACTGCACGGAAATTCTGTTTTCAGGTCGTTTGAGAAGCAGGCGCGGGTAGTGAGTTGGCTCCCGTGTGCGGTAGGCTTCAATTCGATCACCCATACGGTTACAGTCAGACGCAATATTGCGTGACTCAAGGATGGAGGGTGTAAGTTTAAACGCATTCATATCAGGCATCGTAGACTAAAGACCATGGGAAGTGTATGCCATTTCATTTCGTCCGTCGATATTTCAGGGATAAACGTTTGTGTCTTGGCACCTACCGCTTGCAGTATAATGGGAGCAGGCTTTGTTCGTGGATTCGCGGTTTTATTCGCTATGTATTGTGTTTGATATTTCAGACTTGATTCGTTTCGCGCGCAATACCGTTATGGCATTGGCGCTGTCCCCTGTTGCATCCACGGCGGGATATGCCGCGCCTGACGAACTCAAGCTACCTAATCTTGGCGAGTCCAGTACCAGTATGTTTTCGTCGCAATTCGAGTATCAGTTGGGGCGCGCCTGGCTGCGCGAATTTAGAAGTCAGGTTCCCACTGTTGATGATCCGCTGCTCTTCGATTATCTGGAAAACCTGACCTACAAGCTGGTCAACCACAGTAAGTTGGAGGATAGGCGTATAGACCTGGTAATTGTGGATAATCCAATACTTAACGCCTTTGCTGTGCCTGGCGGTGTTATCGGTATCCACAACGGGCTGTTTTTGTGGGCCGAGTCAGAAGATGAGCTGGCTACGGTGCTGGCCCACGAAATTGCCCATCTTAGCCAGCGTCATTTTTCACGCGGGGTAGAATTTCAGCAGAAACTACAACCCCTAGCCCTTGCTGCAATGCTGGCCAGCTTAGTGTTGATGGCGACCGCGGGAGGTAACGCAGGCATGGCAGCGCTTTCGGCTACTCAGGCCGCGACCCAGAATTCCGCGCTGCAATACAGCCGTGGTAACGAGCAGGAAGCGGACCGGATTGGGATGCAAACCATTGTGGACGCGGATATGGATCCGCAGGCTGCTCCTGCGATGTTTGAGCGGATGCTGCAAGCAACACGCTATTCCAGGGATGACCAGATGCCTGAATTCTTGCGCTCCCACCCACTGTCTGAAAATCGTATCGGGGATACGCGCAATCGTGCCAGGAAGTATCCAAAGAAGACGCGCGAGCCAGATCTGGAATACCAGTTGATGCGAGCCAGAGTCATCACAGAATTAACCGATACGCCGGCGCAGGCTGTAGAGCGGTTCCGGGGTGAGTTGGAGGGTAATCCGCACTCTCGTGATGCCGCCGTTTATGGCCTGGTACTCGCGCTCACCGCCGCTGGTCGCGCCGATGAGGCTGCGCTTGAACTGGACTCTATCTGGTCTGCGAGTCCTGACCGCCTGGAGTACATTATTGCTGATGCTGAAATTGAAATAGTGCGCAACAGGCCGGAGCAAGCCGTTAAAAAGCTGAATCGTCGGCTGCAGGTCTCCCCTGGTAACCATCCGCTGACGATGGTCTACGCCACTGCATTGGTGAAGAACCAACAGCCGCACATTGCCGAGGAAGTCCTGATGGCGCAGAGTAAGCGCAGGCCGAATGACCCTGGCCTTTGGTATCTACTGGCCGAGGTGCAAGGTCTGTCTGGCGATATAGTCGGCCTTCACCAATCCCGGGCGGAATATTTCATCCTGAATGGCGCATTGGACGAGGCAAAGGAACAGCTCAATTATGCGCTCAAGTTAACAGATAACAATTTTCATGCGTCGGCCAAAATAAATCAGCGCCTGGATGATGTCGCCACAATGCAGGAGCAAATGGAAGAGTTCTGACGCCTCAGGCGTTGCCTTTCACCGGAACCTGTAGTTCTCGCGCGAAGTCGAGCATGCGGCGCAGGGGCACTAACGCGCGCGCTCCGATGGCGGGGTCGACAAATATTTCGTTATCAGTGCGCGAGAAGACTTGCGCCAGTGTCTCGAGATCGTTCATCGCCATCCAGGGGCAGTTCGCACAACTGCGGCAGGCGGCGCCATTCCCAGCGGTGGGCGCAATTATAAACTGCTTGTCCGGAGCCTGCTGCTGTAGTTTGTAGAAAATACCCTGATCGGTCGCCACGATAAAACGCTTATTGTCCATTTCAGTGGCAGCTCGGATGATTTGCGTGGTTGAGCCCACCCTATCAGCCAACTCCAGCACTGCTGTAGGTGATTCAGGATGTACCAGCACGGCAGCATCGGGATAAACACGTTTCAAATCGGCGATGCCCCGCGCTTTGAACTCTTCATGCACGATGCAGGCGCCGTCCCACATCAACATGTCTGCACCGGTCTGGTTGCGCACGTAATTGCCTAAATGCTGATCGGGTGCCCAGAGAATTTTTTTGCCCTGATCTGCCAGATGCTCGGCGACATCAAGAGCGATACTAGAAGTGACGACCCAGTCCGCTCTGGCTTTTACCGCAGCGGATGTATTGGCGTAGACCACCACCGTACGATCTGGGTGCTGGTCGCAAAAGGCCGAAAATTCTTCGATGGGGCAACCCAGATCCAGTGAGCAGGTTGCTTCCAGTGTGGGCATCAGAACCCGCTTGTCTGGCGTGAGTATCTTGGCCGTCTCACCCATGAATTTCACACCCGCTACCACCAGGGTACTGGCAGGATGGTCGTGACCAAAGCGCGCCATTTCCAGAGAGTCCGAGACGCAACCGCCGGTTTCTTCAGCCAGGGCTTGGATTGCAGGAGAAGTGTAATAGTGCGCTACGATGACCGCGTTTTCCCGCTCGAGTGTCGCTTTGATCTGTGCTTTTAGCGATTGCTCCTGCTGTGGGCTCAGTTTCGCTTGCTCAGCGTGATCAAGGTGAGATTGCACCTGTTCACGGATAGTTACCAGTTTGTCGGATGCTAGACTCATACTCAGCTAAAAGGTGGGGAAAAACGAAACAGCAGTTTAGCACAGTTTGCTTGCGTGTTAATTCCTGTCTGGCTAGGCACACAGTCGAAACTTTGGAGTGAAGCGTATGGTCGAATACGATTACGTCAGGACGCGCCGGGTAGATGTCCAGCCCATCAAGGATAGCCAGGTGCCTGTTGTACGAATTTTTATGCGCTGGGCCACCAAACTGAATGTGACCGTATTCAGGGCCAGCAAGGGTCGCCTGATGAACAAGTTTATTGGCGGTTATCCGGTGTGTATTGTCACCACGAAGGGCGCCAAATCAGGAAAAACGCGACGTATTGCGCTAATCCACCTGCCGCATGGCGATAATAAACTGCTAGTTGCCTCGCAGGGCGGAATGAATAGAAATCTGGTGTGGTATCACAATATCGTCGCTTACCCGGACGTGCTGATTTTGGTCGACGGAGCGGAAAAAGCCTACAAGGTCTACCAGATCGGCGATCAGGAGAAGCGCGATCTGTGGCCGCATCTACTGTCTATGTATCTGGACTTTGACGAATATCAGGCTTGTACGGAACGCAATATACCTGTGTTCAGCTGTGCGCCAGCCGCCGAATGACTAGTTCTTCAGCCAGTCTGGCCAGTCCTTGTTGATGCTGGCGCTCCAGTTCGGCGCGCGACGCTCCATGTAGGCTACACCGCCTTCAACGGCATCGGGCGTGGACATGGTGTGGTTTAAGGCGCGGCTTTCCAGACTCGCCGTCTCTTCCAGGCTCATGGACAGGCTGCGCCAGAGTAGTTGCTTGTGCAGACCCACAGCCAGTGGCGCGCAATTGGCGCAGATATCGCGGGCAATTTCCAGGGCCGTCGCCAGCACATCCTTTGCAGGAACGGAACGGCCCGCCAGACCCCAGGCTTGGGCTTCCTCGCCGGAAAGCCGCGGTGCGCGCACCAACAACTCAAACGCCCGCTCAAACCCCACCAGCCGCGGTAGTATATATTCGATGGCAAAATCGGCCACCACACCTCGCCGCGATTGCAAGAAGCCGTATTTTCCTTCGTTGGCAAATACACGCATATCCGCCTGCATCGCCAGTCCTAAGCCAGCGCCTACCGCATGCCCGTTGCAGGCCACGATCACCGGTTTGCGTACGTCCCAGGCCTGCATGCTCAGAGGGCAGGAATTGACGGCCATATTTTGTGCGCCACCATCAAATGTACTGCCAGCGCCACTCATATCTGCACCCGCGCAGAAAGCCTTTCCGGCTCCTGTCACTACCACTACGCGGACATCATCGTCCTCATCACAGCGGCGATAGGCGGCCCCCAGACCTTCAATAATACCGTTGGTCATGGTGTTATAGGCTTCAGGTCGATTGAGTGTGATGACGGCTATACCGTCGGCGAACTCCAGTTTGACTTCTTCATTCATGTGAATACCTTTACCAATGTGTGTCCGGGATCTCGACTGTCTACAAGCTTAATCGAATTCGTCGGGTGGGTAATTGTGGCTACGGCCAGCAATCACTATCACTTTTTGCCGGTTTGTGGTGTTGACCGTAATTGTGCTTAGTCTGTGTAGACAAGCTCAGCTAAAAGAAATTAGCTTTTGGTAATTTTATAGAAACATTTACTAGAATATTATTTAGTAATCTAGTATAACCTTATGTTATATAAAGAATAAACTCTATATTTAGCACGGACTAAGGGAGGTCGACTAGGGAGGGGCGACCCGACCGAACGATGTGTCTCGTAGTTAGATTTAAGTCAGTTCTTAGGCAGGAAGCAAGCGTGGAACAGCACACAGTACTGATTATTTCCGACAAAAAGTCTGACCACCTCATTGTGTCTGCGTCTCTCGAGCGGGCACGGCCTGAGCGCTTCCTTCTTGCATCATCTGAATCCATGGAGCGTCCACTGGAGGCGCTCCTTGATCCTATGATCGACGCCGTCATTATGGCGCACGGTCCGGAGACGGAATATCTGCTGCGTTTGGCAAGCAAGAACGAAGCCGCTGCGCCACTCATTCTTCTGTTGGACGAAGCAGATCAGGCGACGATCACACAACTGCAGGAACTGGGTGCCCAGGATTACCTGATACGTGGACAGTTACAGGATGCGCTGGTACACCGAATCCTCGATTACAGTATTAAATTGAAGCAGGC
This sequence comes from uncultured Halioglobus sp., assembly GCA_963934845.1. Taxonomy (GTDB): domain Bacteria; phylum Pseudomonadota; class Gammaproteobacteria; order Pseudomonadales; family Halieaceae; genus Marimicrobium. Next base: position 128,084 of record CAWWAG010000003.1, read on the forward strand.
CAGGGCGCAAATTCGGCAGCTATCCAACCGTGATACGCTGACCGGTGCGCTTAACCGCGTGGGCTTTCGTGCGCACCTTGAGCGCGCTATGAGTCGTTCAGAGCGCTATGGCTTTAAAACGGCCTTGCTCTATATCAATATTGATCAGTTCGCCAATATCAATGATCACTACGGTGAGGCTGATGGCGATGTAATGATCAAGTCTATTTCGCGCCGACTGATCAACAAATTGCGTAGCACGGACAGTATCGCTCGTCTGGGTGGCGATGAATTTGCGATAGTGCTTGAGGATATTAGTTCGCCTGACGATGTCGAACTAATTGCCCAGAAAATGCTCAAGTCGATCTCCGCGCCGATGATTCTTAGCGAGCAACAAGTGGCGGTGGAGGCCAGCATTGGGGCCGCGATATACCCGGAAGACGGGGTGGAATTTTCAGAGTTGGTGGAACTTGCCCGCAGCGCCATGCAGCAAGCCAAAACTATGGAGGGTGGCCAATTTATTCGCTACTCGGAAAGACTGACGTTCGACATCGCTGGCAACAGTTCGCTGGCTGCCGAGTTGCGAGCTGCCGTGCGTAAAAACCAGTTTGAACTGCATTACCAACCGCGGATAGATCTGGCTACCGAGCAATTAGTCGGCCTTGAGGCTTTGCTGCGTTGGAGTCACCCGGAGCGAGGGCTGGTGGCGCCGGGGGAATTTATTTCCGCCTGCGAGGATATGGGGCTGATGAAAACCATTGGCTATCAAGTGATACAGCACGCTTGTAGCGCTCAGGTATGGCTGAAGGAGCAAAAACTGCACAATGTAGATGTGGCGGTAAATATCTCCTTTTCCCAGATACAGGACGATCGATTTGTAGAGATCGTCAAAGATATCATCACTCGAAGTGGTGCGAATCCCGCGCGCATCGAGTTTGAACTGACTGAATCGACGATTCTTAAAAGTCCCGGTGGCATCAAGGAGCGTATGGACGAGCTGCGTGAACTGGGAATTTCTTTTTCGTTGGACGATTTTGGCACCGGGTTCTCACAGCTTTCGCATCTCACTGAACTACCGATTTCTGCACTCAAGATTGACGCTTGTTTTGTGCGCGATTTGCCGCACAACAAACACCAGGAAGCCATCTGTACGATGATTATTGAAATGGGTCGTCGTCTGGGGATGTTAGTTGTGGCCGAAGGCGCCGAAACTTATGAGCAAATTGAATTTCTGCGGGATAACCATTGCCAGCAGGTGCAGGGGTTTTATTACAGTCCGGCGATTCCTTTGCAGAATCTACCACGTTTCGTGCAGGAACAGCGCGAAAAACGTCGCAGCCAATTGCTGTCCTGATTGGAGCGGGTTGCTCATGAAGTGAGCGATTAGCAGGCCACTCGATTTCGGCCAGCTTTTTTCGCTTGGTAGAGTTTTTTGTCGGCGGCAGCGAGCACGGTGTCCGTATCCGGATGTTCGGCACTTCGAGCTGCAATGCCCGCACTTATGGTTACTGAAAACTGGTCGCTTCCCAGACGAGTTGCCCCGCGTTTGCGGCTACCCTCCTGCCTGCGAGTCGGGCGCAGATTGCGATCCCGGAGCGACATAGTATAGGCACCGATTTCTTCCCTCACTCGTTCCAGTGGTTCCACGGTCTCCTCCACTGCTTTGCGCGGGAACACCACACAAAACTCCTCGCCACCGTAGCGGTAAGCGGTGCCACCACCGCCCACCCTGCGTATGCGGGAGGCGACAAGTTTCAGCACCTCATCGCCTACATCATGCCCGTAAGTATCGTTGAAACGCTTGAAATGATCGACATCCAGCATGGCAAGAGTGAAGCTGCCGCCCAGCATATTTAGTCTTTCGTTCAGCGCACGACGCCCTGGCAATCCGGTTAAATCATCGCGATAGGCCATCGCGTGAGAACTGCGCAAAAGGCCCCACAACAGGCACAATGCCGCGGTAGTGCACATTGCGGCGGAAATATACTCAACATGGAGCAAGGCGAGTACAAGGTAGAGCGCAAGGAAAGCGCCAAGCAATGCGGCTTCAGTGTCATCGTTCCGCACGCACAGGAGTGCGACACCTACCAGTGCCACTAGCGCCACCAACAGGGTTGCACCGAAAGAGAGAACGTAGCTTCCGGCAGGGCGAGGCGCGTAGTAAACAGCTGCCGCTTCATTGGCCTCAGGTAACCAGGGCCCGAGTTGAACACAGATTAGCCCAAGTAAGATGAAGGCTAGGGAAAATATAAAACCGTAGAGGTTCCAGATACCTCTTTCTGACAGAAGTAGCAAATAGAGGGTGAGAATTGGTAATGCGAGGCTGATGGCAAGGTATCTTTGCACCGCATCGGGTTGTGACAGACTCACCTGTAAATAGCGCTGGACTGCCCAGTAGAAAATGGCCACACCAAATGAGGCCATCATTATCCGACTGCGATTGAATTGATATGCCACGAGTATTGATACCAGACAAAACAGGTAAGTGAGGTTGTCGAGTATGACACGCGAATCACTACCCAGCAGGTCCAAATAGGCACGGCCAATATAAGCGCCACAAATGAGTGTGGTCGGCAGTAATATTTTTAAAATTGCTACCGGATACACCCGCATCGCGTCTGTCTTTTCTCCTCGGGGTGAAAGCGCAGATAGTCACCCCAAACCCCTTGCCCATAACATCTATTCGCACTAGTCGCGAGCCCCCAGTAATGATAGCCTACAACCACTTCTAGACGCATTACCTCCTATTGCAAATGTCGAGTATAGATCCCATACACCATCAAGCAAAGATACTTGTAGTAGACGATGATCAAAACGTTCGCTTCCTTACGCGGCAGTGTCTGGAGGCTGATAATATGATTGTTGTTGAGGCCTCCAATGGCTTCGAGGCTATCGATGTTTTCGTCCGCGAAAGGCCAGATTTAGTGTTTATGGACGTGGAGATGCCGGGTATGACGGGGCTCGAAGCTTGCCAGCGTATTCGGGAGCTGCCGCAGGGCGAGTCGATTCCGATTCTGATTGTCACCGGTTCGGATGACCGCCAGTCTGTTGACCAGGGGTTTGAAGCGGGAGCGACACAGTACAGAACAAAACCTGTGAATTGGTCTCTGCTGGGGCGCGATGTGCAGTACATGCTGCGCGCCAGCAGTGCATTCAATTCGTTGAAACGTCAAGAAGATCGCCTCCGCTATTTGGCCTACTATGATCCTCTTACCAGCCTTCCGAACAGACGCAGTTTCAACGAGCAATTGAACCGGCTGCTCAAACGCAGTCAGCGGCATAAAACATCTGCTGCCCTGCTGTTCATTGATCTTGATCATTTCAAGCGTATTAATGACTCTATCGGCCACGCCCGTGGAGACAGTCTGCTGGTCGAAATAGCCAGAAGGCTCACAATGGAGCTAAGAGAAGATGATGCCGTTAACTATTTTTCCGACAGCAGTGCAGAGGATGAGGAAATCGGGGATGGCTCCACAGAAATAGCCAGGCTAGGAGGCGATGAATTCACAGTAGTTCTATCCAATGTTTCGGATCTGGCTGATATTGAGAAGGTTGCAAGACGAATCCTGAATAGCCTCTCTGAGCCCATCGCCTTGCAATCGCATAACCCGGTCGTGACACCCAGTATTGGTATCGCTCGCTACCCCCAGGATGGTACCGACCCTGATACGCTGCTTCGCAATGCAGACACAGCGATGTATGTTGCAAAGGCGGAGGGGCGAGCTTGCTTTCGATTTTATAATGAGGACATGAATGCCAGGGCTTATGAGCAGCTGAAGATGGAGGAGGAGTTGCGTGATGCCATGCGCAATTGCGAGTTGGAGTTGCGCTATCAACCCCAGGTGGACTCGCTAACCGGCGAGGTGGTTAGTATGGAGGCGTTGGTTCGCTGGAAACACCCAACACGCGGTATGGTTTATCCGCAAGAGTTCATACCCGTGGCTGAGAGCACCGGACAAATCATTGAACTGGGTGAGTGGGTCATGGGTGAGGTCGCCCGGCACTGTCTTTACTGGGATACTCTTGGTCTGAATACTTTTCGTGTGTGTGTGAATATCTCGCCGTTGCAGTTTAACCAGAGTAATTTGCCTGAATGGGTTGCGGAGTTTCTTGAGCAATCTGGCTTACCGCCCTGGCGGCTGGAACTGGAGCTCACAGAAGGTGCCATCATGAAGGATGCTGAAACTAATATTGCAAAACTGCGTGCACTGAAAGATCTCGGTGTGGACCTTGCGGTCGATGATTTCGGCACTGGCTATTCCTCCCTTAGCTACTTAAAACGTTTCCCGATCAACACGCTCAAGATTGATCATAGTTTTGTCTCCGATTTAGATACCCCCGATGGTGCAGCGATTGTCGATGCCATACTCGCGCTGGCGGAGACACTCAACCTGCGGGTAATCGCCGAGGGTATTGAGAATGAGTACCAATTGGAGTATCTGGTAAGAAAGGGCTGTGACCTGCTGCAAGGTTTCTTCTTTGCTCGGCCAGTCTATCCAGAAGATGTTCCGAATATGCTAAAAGCGAATTTCTCTGCTGAAATTCAAAACGCGACTCGTAGCTGAGCCGAATAGAAAATTATCGCTGATGAAGTATTGTCTGAACACAGTTTCGCTCTGGATCTGTTTGTCATTTTGTTTACCTCTATTGGCTGCTGAGTCGGATTCATTTCAGGTGCTATTGCAGGGCACGTCCAGCGCTGAGATTTCCGTCCTGGTTGGTCAGGCAGGTGGAACAGTAACCCACGATCTTCATTTGATTAACGCTGTTGGTGCGAAACTGACTCCAGTACAGCTGGATGAGGTGCTGAGATCCCCTCTGATTCTGCGCCATATCGATGATCTTGCTGATACGGAGCGGCCTGCAGATCAGCCTGAAGAGGAGGAGGGCTGTCGGGTAAGAGGGCATATTGAACTCGAGATGACACCACAAGGTATCCTCTGGCCTTTGTATAATAAGTATCCCACCCCTGCTGTCATGGAAAAACTGGAATTGGAGTGGCCTGTTGCATTAGGGCCGGTAACCGCTATTGCTGTAGGGGATACCATTGTAGCCCCGTCCTTGTATCGCGATGCCACAAACTCTTCCCTCACAATAGACTTCCCTCCCGAGAGTGGGCCCATGGTGACTGACCGGGCTGATTTGAAAGTCAGATTTCAACTGCCGCCGTCCAACTCGGTTGCTCCACGACTGCGTCAACGGGATTTTACGTTAAAGGCTGATTTTACAGGTAACTGCAGCACTGATCTCGTGCCTGGCTATGAGAATAATCATGGAGATTTTTACTACAATACAGTGGCAGGGATAGACGCGCTCCACCGGGAGGGTATTACCGGCAAGGGCGTGACAATAGCAGTAATCGATTCCGGGTTGTGGGAACACGAATCGCTAATGAAGGATACCGCAGGCAAAAACCGGGTGGTCGCTCGGTATGACGCGCTCACAGATGTCGTAGATAGTGAAGTGGTAGACGAGAGCGGTCATGGAACTCATATTACAAGCATCATCGCAAACAGTGGAAAAACGACAAAAGCAGGACTTCCAACGGGTACCTATAAAGGTGTTGCACCTGACGCCCGATTGGTGGCTGTAAAGGTACTGGATCGTGAGGGATTTGCTCATGTTCTGGAAATTGTGCGAGCCATTCAGTGGGTCGTGGATAACCGTGAAAAATATGGCATCGGTGTGCTTAATCTGTCGTTTGCGCAAAAGCCCCGGTGGCCTTATTGGGAAGATCCCGTCGACCAGGCAGCGATGCTGGCTTGGGCCGAAGGTATAGCGGTCGTGGCGGCCGCTGGGAACGATGGTCCCGGTATAGAGACAATCGGTTCCCCAGGCAATCTGCCATACCTGATCACCGTTGGGGCGGTAACTGATTCCTGGACCCCGCAGACTCGGGATGACGATTACATACCTGATTTCTCCTCACGCGGACCCACTCCAAGCGGGCATGTCAAGCCAGATGTGGTGGCTCTGGGGGGGCATATGACAGGCCTCATTCATCCTGAGTCAGCGATAGCCATGGAGCAACCGGAAGACATACTCCTAACCGGCGAGTTCGTGTCTACGGGATCCTCCCAAGCCAGTGCACTCATCTCTGGAATTCTCGCGTTATTGCTCCAGCTAGAACCGGATCTCACCCCGGATGACCTCAAGTGTAAATTAATTACCAGCGCTGAACCGGCCATTAACCGGGATGGAAAGCTCGCTTACAGTCCTTTTCAACAGGGATTCGGATATGTGACGGCAACTCGAGCGATCACGTTGGGTGAAACAGGATGTGGCAACCTTGATTTTGACCTGCAGGCCGATCTGGCTAATGAGCGGCATTTTTATGGCCCGGCGATTGTTGACGATGATGGTAGCGCGAGCCTGCCAGGGCTCGATGCCATGCTCTCCTCCAAGCCCAGTGAGGCGGGTATGAGTAAAACTCGAAAGTGGGGCGTGAAAGATCATATCGAACGACTGGATATGGCGCGTCCTTCTGGCGAACAAACTGAGAAAACAAATATTGATTGGCTGACGCTCTATCTGGAGGAGAGAACGATCATCGAAAATCTCTCCCGCCAAACTCCTGATAACTGACTCTTAATAACCTGAGTGACCCTCGGGGGTTAGTGACATGCTGGCCTCGCGTGCTTCCTTGCAATTACTATCAGTGGTTAGGCGGTAGGAAAAATTTCCTACCACCCCACCCTCCCTTTTATGGCGGCCTAAATATCGCCTACCCCAAAAAGGGTATATAGACGCCTTCATTTACCTAATAGTAACTCGTATAAATATATCAAGCACACCGGTGAAAGAGTGTGAATCAGGCCCGCATGTTGGGCTTGATACGAGAACTGGGTCATACATTCTTCCAAACAAAAAAGGCGGGTTTAAAATCATGAGAACTATCAAAATAATCGGGTACGCGGGCATTGCCAGTGTTGCACTTG
>CAWWAG010000004.1:0-133707 GCA_963934845.1 uncultured Halioglobus sp.
GTTAGATACGCGGGAATAGCTCAGTTGGTAGAGCGCAACCTTGCCAAGGTTGAGGCGGGGCACGCAGCCTCGATGGTTCCGGCGACCACGACGGTGGTTAAACGTTAGATACGCGGGAATAGCTCAGTTGGTAGAGCGCAACCTTGCCAAGGTTGAGGTCGCCGGTTCGAATCCGGTTTCCCGCTCCAAGCCTACACGCCCTCCCCCTCGCTATTATCCTTCGGCTCCAACTTAACCGATAGACTGTTAATGCAATAACGCAGCCCAGTAGGCGCAGGCCCGTCCTCAAATACGTGCCCCAGATGCGCGCCACAAGCTTTGCACGTCACTTCCGTACGCACCATTCCGAGGGTGGCATCTCGCTCTTCCTGAATCACCTCGGCATCCGCCGGTTGAAAAAAGCTTGGCCAACCGCAACCCGAGTCAAATTTACTGTCTGACAGGAACAGTGGCTCTGCGCAGCAGCGGCAGTTATAAATCCCCTCTTCCTTCGTATCCCAGTATTCGCCGGTAAATGGCCGCTCTGTGCCTTTTTCACGGCAAACATGGAATTCCTCTGGCGTCAGTTTATCTCTCCAGATTTCGTCATCGTGCATCGTCACTCTCTCGCTGTCTCACCTTTAGATGCTAGCGTACACCAGCCGGCCGCAGTTCACTACGAACTTAAGGGCGAACGAAAAAGAATGACCGGGGTTGCTAGAAGGCGCTCACACGGTAGGACACATGATCGTCGTAACCCGTGTTGATGACCCGATAACCGCGTAGTGCCTGTTCGAGAGCCGCCTCATCGATATCAAGCACTTCCTGAGTCTTCACACCGACCAATCCGTCTGCAGCCAGGCGGCCCGAAAGCTCACCCGCGGCCTCTGGTGACGCCGCAAACATCGCAGAATGGATTTTTACGCCTACCGGAATTCCCGACACAGGACAGCGCGTGCCAATTACATCGAAAATATCTCGAGCAGTGCCGTCACCACCCGCAAAGAGGATCATATCAACACCGGCAGCGACCAACTGGGTAGCTACGTCCCGAGTATCGCCAGTACTGGTAGGTTCTGCTCCAAAGCTACCGAGTACCTGATAATTCACGTTCAGGCCCTGCAGCGCTTACTCTCCCATATCACCCTCCCAACAGCTGAAACGCACGGTTGTGGGCGCCACAGTAGCTAACAGTTGCAACGCGCGCACCGCCCGTCGCTGAGCCCGGCCTCTGCTTGTCTGCGGCAAGCGCTCAACCCGATCACGCAATGCGTCGCCATCGCTTCCTCAGGGCCAGGCTGCCGTCCAAACCGGCCAGTGTATCAGTAAGCCAAGATGCGCGATTGTCGTCACGCGGGCTTACTCGCATCGACAGGCATACAGCCGAGAGCACGCGCAAGTGCGATATGTTCTGGCAATCGCAGCCCTGTAACGCTAGAACCGGACAACTCTCGTCGATCGCGGTAAGTCTTGCGCAGCAAATCAAAACCCGCCCCGCTGGCGGGCTGACTCTGGCCCCCTGCAACGGCCTCGCGCAACAGTGCGTCGTCCTGAAAAATATCGTAGCGCGCCTGAACAATGAGTCGCAGAAGTGCCGCTCTCGATAGATTATCCGGCGCAGTGATGGCAGGCGCAGCGTCCACCGGACTAGCCTGGAACAGAGTCGGTAACCGTAGATGTCTGGCCATGGCTCCACTTAAAAGACGAGTGGCCTGCAGCTTGCCGTCCAAACTGTATCCGGCAATATGCGCAGTCCCCAGCGTCACTTGCGCCAGTAACGCCGCATCGATTGCTGGCTCGCCTTCCCACACATCCAGCACTGCAGGGCACCCGGGGTTTGCGTCGAGGTATGCCAGTAGTGCCGTATTGTCGATCACTGAGCCTCGGCTCGCGTTGATCAACAGGGCGTCAGAACGCAAACATCGCAGTTCGTGAACCCCCAACAAATGGTAACTGGGCCAGGGCTGCTCTCTGGTCAGCTCTGCGTGCAAGGTAACGACATCGCAATCCAGCACCGTATCGAGGTCGGCGGCACCAGGAATAGCGTTTTGTTCAAGCCATGGGTCGTAGACTCGACACTGGATCCCCAGCGCCGTAAAACGTGCCTGGACAGCTTTGCCTATATTTCCGTATCCGACAATACCAATGGTTCCCCCTGCCAGTAACTGCTCGAGCTTATCCTCCACGGCGGCTATTGCGGCAAGTACATACTCGACTACCGAGTTAGCATTGGATCCGGGAGCATGGGCAAAGCCGATCTTGTTTAGGACTAGATAGTCTCGATCGATATGATCAAATCCGCTAGTCGCTGTACCCACGAACTTAACCGCACTCCCGCTTAACAGCCTTTCGTCAACACAGGTGATTGATCTCACTAGCAGAACATCTACACCGTCTAATTGCGCTCGATCCAGGGTGCGACCATTGACGCGGCGAACACGCGCTATCGGGCCGAGAAAACTCTCCACTGCGGGGATATTCTCATCGGCGAGTACGGAGAGAGTCACCGCAAATCTTCCAGGGTGAAGCACAATGTTTCCGCGTCAACACCTGTGCCAAATTCACTGCACAGTGCCCGGTAAAATACTGCGGCCCGCTCTGGCAGCCCATTTGCCTGCCACCGGAGAACCTGCTCCAGCAGGGCTTGTGGAAACGTCGTTGTGTCTAGCGTCCCTACAGTCGTCAGCGCCAAATTGTCGGCGCTCACCTGAAAACGGTAGTTGCACGCTTTAGAGAAATACCACTCCAGGGCCTGCGGTTTGCGCTCAACCCTTTCAAAGGCGAGCTGCTGCTTTACACAGCGCCCCTCGGACGCGTACCAGTAACCAAAGTCCAGCTGTCGCCTGCGTGCTGCACCGGCGATACACCAGTGCGAGACCTCGTGTAATGCACTGGCAAAATAGTCCTGTCGATAGCGAATTGCGTTGCTGGCTCCAGCAACGGTTGCCGGTTGATACAGCGGCTCATCGGCACCACCCAACAGGCGAGTATTGTAAGATTGGGCAAAACACCGATTAAATACCTGCTCCAGACGCTCAGCACGGAACGGCTCGACAGTGTCCGCGGTCACACGTTCAGCTAACCCCATTATATCGACTCCTGCTTACGCAGCAGGTAGCGGTAATGTCCATCGAACTGATCCTGATGAAGCAGTTCATGCCCCAAAAACACACAGAACTTGGGAATATCCCGCTCGGTGGAGGGATCAGTCGCAAGCACCTGCAGGGTTTCGCCAACGGCGATATCGCGAATACGGCTGTGCAGCAACATCACCGGCTCGGGGCAATACAGGCCGGTAGCATCGAGTATGTGGTCTGGCTTCAGGTTCATGTGCACAGTTTACCGGGGTTGAGCAACAGTTCTGACTGTGCGCGTGGGAGCAGGTCCCACTGCTCACTGTCGACATCGTAAAGCAGCTGCAGGTCACCCGTGCGCAACTGGCCGCGCAACTGCTCGACTTTTTCCACAAGCGTGCATACCCGCTCTCCATAATCAGTGCCTTCCCGGGAGGCGTACTCCTCAAGCAGCGCGCGCAGCACAGCAGCCTGCAAACGCTCCGGTGGCACCATGACAAATTCTGCCATGATCTGGTTCTACTCCTTCTGGTCGCGCCAATTGCGGGTTAATATACGGCCTGTTACTGAGAATGTGGAGCCAAAACTGTGCAAACTTCCTTTATCGTCACCTTCATCGGTGATGACCGACACGGACTGGTAGAAAAATTGTCCGCCGTTATCGAAAAAAACCAGGGCAACTGGCAGGAGAGCAAACTCTCACAACTTGGTGGCAAGTTTGCCGGACTGATTCTGGTCTCACTGCCCGCCAACGGGGGGCCTTCTCTGGAGGCCGATCTGGGCGCTCTGGCGGCCAGTGGCATCAGCGTCCGTGTCACCGCCATGGACGCCACTGCTGCTACTCAGAGCCCTGCACCAACGCCAGGCAGAGATATCACATTGACCGTCATCGGGCCGGATCGCCGGGGCATCGTGCGGGAGATATCAGCCGCGCTTGCCCTGCGCCAAATCAATGTGCTGGAAATGGACACCGAGGTCCTGAGTGCACCGATGAGCGCAGAGATGATCTTTCAGGCCCGCATTGAAGCGTGGATACCTGAAGCGACAAACATGGATGACCTGCGCACAAGCCTTGAGGAGATAGCAGACAACATGACGCTGGAAATCGACCTGGAATAGAGTAATCAGCTGGATCTACTTCTCGCCACGCTGCCACAGCAACTTGCGCAAACCGATCCAGACTAGTGCACACAGTGCGGCAAGCGCAATCGTGCCCGCGGCCACGAGTAGGGTGCCTAGCAGTAGACTCGTCATGTCCTCCTGCGAAATGCCAAACTGCTCCGCGGCGGTCCATATCAGCACCCCAAGGGCAGCCAGACCCAGCAGTAGCGTGCGATAAAAGCGACGGTTAGCCTTACTCATCGGCGGTCCGAGCGTCTCAGGCGGGCCTGCCGCCCGGTCTCGATGCGGGTAGAACCGGCGTATCGCAATGCACATCCATGTTTTGTGCGCGGTGGCGCAGCACATGGTCCATCAGTACGATGGCCAGCATCGCCTCGGCGATTGGCGTAGCACGAATACCAACACAGGGATCATGCCGTCCGTGTGTGACAATTTCTGTCGCCTTGCCGCTGACATCAATCGTGGCTCCTGGTTGGCGGATGCTGGAAGTGGGTTTAAGGGCGAGACTGACAGTAATATCCTGCCCACTGCTAATGCCACCCAGCACGCCCCCGGCGTTGTTACCGATGAAGCCCTCCGGCGTCAGCAGATCCCGGTGCTCGCTACCATACTGCTCTACGGCATCAAACCCCGCGCCAATCTCCACACCTTTGACGGCATTGATACCCATCATCGCGCTGGCAATATCCGCGTCAAGTCCGTCGAAAATGGGTTCTCCCAGGCCAGGTATCACACCCGTCGCCACCACATTGATTCGAGCGCCGATAGAATCACCGCTCTTGATCAGCGCGGCCATAAACGCTTCCATACCGGCTAATTTATCCGGATCTGGGCAAAAGAAAGGATTGGTTTCCACCGAATCCCAGTCGATCTGTTCTACTGCAATTGGACCCAACTGCGCCAGATACCCGCGGATCTGAATACCGTAACGCTGCGATAAAAACTTCTTGGCGACAGCACCGGCGGCAACCCGCATGGCAGTGGCACGGGCAGACGAGCGCCCACCTCCACGGTAGTCGCGAAACCCATATTTCTGGTTGTAGGTATAATCGGCGTGGGCCGGGCGAAAGGTATCCTGGATATTGGAGTAATCCTTGGAGCGCTGATCGGTATTTTCAATCATCAGCCCAATCGGTGTGCCTGTAGTGACGCCCTCGAATACACCAGACAGAATACGCACTTCATCGGCCTCGCGCCGCTGTGTGGTAAACCGCGATGTGCCGGGCTTGCGCCGATCCAGATCGTGCTGCAAATCAGAGGCGTCGAGTGCCATACCCGGTGGACAACCATCGATAATACAGCCAAGCGCTGGGCCGTGACTCTCCCCGAAGCTGGTCACCGTGAACAGTTTACCGATTGAATTACCCGCCATAGTCTTCTTCTGTTTCCAGCTACAGTGCATTAAAGCGGCTGAGTATAAGGGTTAATCGCCTGTTAATACAGCACAGTCTGGGCAACATAATACGTTTAAGCTGCTGATTTATAGTGTTTTTATTGGCATATATGAACGGCTCAACTTTCCCACTACTCACTCTGATCCGCGAATTCGACGAGCGGCACGGCTGGCGTGGCGAGAGTGAGCTGCTATCGGCCTTTCTACGCCGAGTCCTGCAATTGCCCTGCCGTCAGCGCGAACACGCCCTCGCCGCCATGTTCGAATTCTATCCAGATGAAAGGCATTTGCGGGAAGGCCTCTTCCAGCGCGGGCCAACTGTTACCCACCTCAACGATTAACAATCCAGTGTCACGAAGGAATGTGCCTGCAGAGCTCAATATGCGACGGGTCAGGTCGAGACCATCAGCGCCCGACCCGAGAGCGCGTTCGGGCTCGTGATGATACTCCGCTGGCATGCTGGCCAGATCGGCGGCGTCGACATAGGGTGGATTACTCAGGATCAGGTCGTAGCGGACATCGCCCAGAGCATCAAATAAATCGGATTGGCAAATACTAACTCTGTCTTCGACACCCAGGCATACTGCATTTTCTCGAGCTAACTCTAGCGCTGCCCCATCGATATCCAAAAGATCGACCTGCACACCGGGATAGTAATGTGCTACGGCTAAACCGATGCACCCTCCCCCGCAACATAAATCCAATACACGCAATGGTTCCGGGCCGCTGTACCAGGGCTGGAATTCGCCAAGAATAAGCTCGGCAATCGGAGAGCGGGGGATGATTGCACGCTGGTCACAACGCAACTGAAGGCCGGCAAACCAGGCTCGCCCCAATAAATACGGCAGCGGCAGCTGTTCCGTAATCCGTCGTTGCAACAGCGACTGCAGGCGCACCAGGACAACTTCTTCCAACGGCAAGGGCAAAACTTCTTCGCCGGAACCCGGTGGCAATTCCGCTACGCACAGCAACATTTCCACGGCTTCGTCCCAGGCATTATCCGTTCCGTGTCCAAAAAAAACATCGCTGTTTTCCAATGCCTCGCTGCAGTACTGCAGGGCTTGGCCCACAGTCTGTGGACGGTCGTGAAATGTGTTATCTATGCTCATGACACAAGTGTAACCGATTCTGCCAGCACTGCTATCTCTCCTTCAAGATGTCCCCGCGATTGCCTTGCCATGAGTGGATTGCTACTATCACGATCCCTTTTCGGGACCATTACGGAGTGACTCTTGTGGAAAAGCACTGGGCAAAAATTATCGAAGCGATAGGCGAAGACCTCGCCCGTCCGGGCCTGGTGGACACGCCCAAGCGCGCGGCCAAAGCCTTTAAGTTTATGACACACGGCTATGGGCTGTCGGTTGATGAGGTGGTGAACGACGCACTCTTCCCCTCCTCTTCCAGCGAGATGATCCTGGTACAAGATATCGAGCTGTATTCCCTGTGTGAACACCATCTGCTGCCGTTCATTGGCAAGTGCCATGTGGCCTACATTCCAACCGGCAAGGTACTGGGCTTATCCAAAGTGGCCCGTATCGTTGATGTCTTTGCCCGACGCTTGCAGATTCAGGAGTCACTCACCTCTCAAATCGCTGAAACGATTATGGAAGTGACCAATGCTGAGGGTGTAGGCGTTATCATAGAAGCACAGCATATGTGCATGATGATGCGTGGCGTAGAGAAACAAAACTCGCTGATGAAAACTTCGGCAATGCTGGGTTCATTTCGCAATGAACATAAAACCCGCGAAGAATTCCTGTCCCTGCTACAGATGTAGCGCTATTACTTTTCGACCGTCACTGTCGCACTGCGGGGCGCAATCAAGAACCACTCCACGTGGAGGTATTGTCGATCTTTAGAGCGCTCGGCACTATAGGCGAGCAGGCGAGCCTCAGGTGGGCTTTGCAATGCATACACGCTGTAGCGCTGCAAACCTTCCCTGCCGAACAATATGCGTTGGTTGAACACCTGGTTCGCCCACTCTGCCGCGCGCCCGCAGGCTCGCCCATCGCAAGAGAACAGCTTGCTTGCTCCTTCGACTTTCGCCACTGAATCCAGCAGTTGCGCCATGAGGTCAGCCGAACTGAAGCCATTGCTAATCAACCATGTATAGCTGATCAATGTCCCGCTGATTCGTTCGCTGTGTTTAAAATTCCACTCGCCACGTAATTTCTGTATCGCGCCTAATCCAACTTCGTGATTGATGATATCCCGTTCGGAAAAACCGACTTGCCGCGTGTGCGGGTATGCATCCACCTCTTGCAGCAACATCGCAATGTCCGGCGCGTCAGCACTGGCTGCCCCGCTGGAAAATACGTGCGCGACCAGGCACAAAAAGAACGCTAAACGGTTACGACGACCAAATATCATGTGAGTTCACTCTCTCCTGCAGATGACAAAAATTGTTGTATTCGATGCGCTACCTTAACGACATTGTCTTCCATGTGGAAATGATGTCCGCCATCGATGGTATTCAGGGTGAGGTGCGGGATGTAAAGCAGTGCGAAATCGATCAGCGCCTGGGCCTGTCCTGCGGTTTTTTGCGCCAATAGCAGTAACGTCGGCATATCCAATTCGCTCAACACGGCACGGATGTGCTCTTCGCTCAACTTGACTGCAGACGCACCGCGCAGCCTTTGATCCGTAGTCCAGCTCACGCCCCCGGGGCACTCGCGCAGATTACGCTCTACCAGAGCGCTGGCTGCATCAAGCGATAGGCCTCGTTCCGTCCGAGACGCGATAGCAACATCGACCGAGGAAAAAACGCGGTTAGTGCGCGTCAACAGTCTCGCCTTGTCTTGCAAAGCTGTACGCATCTGCAGTGGGAAATCGCTCTCCGCAACGGCCCCCGGCATAACCGCGTCCAATAACACCAGGTTCTGAACACGCTCCGGAAACGCGCTGGCCAACAGCGTCGAAATAATGGCACCTCGAGAGTGCCCCACCAGATCAAAAATCTCCCAATCCAGTGCCTCAAGTACACCCAGAATTTCTGGCAGATCATCCCAAATTTGGTAGCTGGCATCAGCGGAGCGGTGCGCGCTCTGGCCATGACCGGTCAGATCGAGCGCTACGACATGGTACCCCGTTAGCAAAGGCGCCAAAAATGTGAAACTGGCGGCATTATCCATCCATCCGTGGAGCGCCAGCAGCGGCTTCTCGCCAGGTTGCCCCCATGACAAGCCAGCGAGTGACAGCTTGTTCACTCGCCAGTTCAATGGCACGGCCGCGCGCCGCGCGCCTTGCTCGGCCATTACACCCCTACCCCGTACTCTGGCGGAAACGACCAGAACAACAGCGTCCCGCAAGCGGGTGCCGAGATATCAAGCGAAAGCGTGACCAATCCACCCGGCACAAGTGACGGCACACTGCCAGCACCTCCAAGATAGTGTGCCACAAGATACGAAACCAGTGGTTGGTGGGAGACGAGCACAATATGTTCATTGCTGTTGTCGTGACTGAACTCTGAAATAAGCATATCCAATGCCGCCAAATTACTCTCGGGCCGCAGTGCTTTTTCGACGCTCACCATCACTGGATTGAAAGTGCTAGAGATAATCTGCGCCGTTTGTGTCGTTCGTACCAGCGGGCTGTGTAATACGGTGGTTGGCAGGGGAAGGGTTTTGCGCTCGCAGGCGTGATGAAATTGGGTGCACCCAAAACTCACATCCTCACGACCGGCGATCGTCAGCTCACGCAAATGGTCATTGACGCCATCCTCGGCTGCACCGTGTCGCCAGATTGTCAGTATCATCGTATGCCGCTTCCATCTGGCCGATAGTGGAACACACGCCCTGCGCTGCAGCACAGCGTCAGGGCGCGCCTGGATTAAGTCTGGCTAAGTTCTACTAACAGCGTATTCAGCCGCGAAACATAATCGGCGGGATCGTCCAGATGACCGCCCTCGGTGAGCGTCGCCTGATCCAGAATGATGTGCGCGAGATTGGCAAACCGATCCTCGTCAGCTTCCCCGTCAAGCAACAGCGACAGTGGATGTGTGGGGTTGATCTCCAGAATGGGTTTGACCTCTGGAACCTCCTGACCTGCCGACTCCATGATACGACGCATCTGGGCGCCCATATCGTTATCACCCACTACCAGGCAGGCGACCGAATCGGTCAGCCTGGCTGTCGCGCGCACTTCACTCACCTTGCCTTCCAGCACCGTTTTCAAACGGCCTATCAATGCCTCAGAGCCCTTGGCCAACGTCTCCTGAGCGGCCCTGTCATCTTCAGAATCACTGGCCAGGTCCAATGCCCCGCGCGCCACGTCCTGGAACTGCTTGCCGTCAAACTCGCGCAGGTGATTCATCAACCAGTCATCGACCCGATCCGAGAGCAGTAACACTTCGATGCCTTTTTTGCGAAAGATTTCCAGATGCGGACTTTTACGAGCGGTATTGAAATTTTCCGCTACCACGTAATAAATCTTGTCCTGCTTTTCCTGTAGCCGGGAAATATACTCCTCCAACGACTGGTCCTGCACGTCGGCATCAGTGTGGGTTGTGCTGAAACGCAACAGTTTGGCGATTTTTGCCTGATTCGCCATATCTTCTGCAGGACCTTCCTTAAGCACAGTACCGAACTGCTTCCAGAAAGTCGCGTATTTGTCGCCCTTCTTCTCCTTGGCCATCTTGCCCAGCATATCCAGCACGCGCTTGGTCAGGGCACTGCGCATATTGTCTACGGCAGGGTCCTGCTGCAAAATTTCGCGCGACACATTGAGGGATAAGTCATTGGAATCCACCACCCCTTTTACAAATCGCAGGTAATTGGGCAGAAACTGCTCTGCCTCATCCATAATAAAGGTACGCTGTACGTAGAGTTTCAGGCCGCGAGACATCTCTCGATTCCACATATCAAACGGCGCTTTAGCGGCAATGTATAACAAACTGGTGTATTCCAGTTTGCCCTCAACCTTGTTGTGGCTCCAGGTCAGTGGATCCTCAAAATCGTGAGAAACATGCCTGTAAAACGCTTTGTATTCGTCGTCGGTGACCTCTGTGCGCGGACGCGTCCACAGCGCTGTCGCCTCGTTCACGGCCTCGAATTCAACGTCTGCTGTCTCAGACGCCTTGTCGTCGTCCTTCGCTACCGGCGCTGTGGGCTTGGCCATCAGAACGGGTACAGAGATATGATCAGAGTACTTCTTGATCACACTGCGTACGCGCCAATCGTCGGCAAATTCACTGCAGTCTTTTTTCAGGTGCAGGATAATACTGGTGCCGCGTGACTCCCTCGGCTTTGCTTCGATAGAGAACTCAGCCTCCCCATGGGACTCCCAAAGAACGCCTGAGTCTGCTGGCTCACCGGCTTTTCGTGTGTGCACTTCAACCCGATCAGCAACGATGAACCCGGAGTAAAACCCAACACCAAATTGCCCGATCAGTTGCGAATCCTTACGCTCGTCACCAGTGAGACTCTCAAGAAACGAGGCAGTTCCTGACTTGGCGATCGTACCGAGGTTTTCGATCACATCCTCGCGGTTCATGCCTATGCCATTATCAGTGAGGGTGATGGTATTGTTCTTTGGGTCTACTTCCACACGGATCGCGTAATCTCCCTGCCCTTCCAGTAGCGACTCATCGGCCAGAGAGGCGAAGCGCAGCTTATCGATGGCGTCACTGGAATTGGAGATCAGTTCGCGCAGGAAGATTTCCTTGTTGCTATACAGGGAGTGGATCATCAGGTGAAGCAGTTGTTTCGCTTCGGTCTGAAAGCCCAGGGTCTCTTTTTTTACATCGGCGGTCATAACAGCCTCTTTGTGTAAGTTATTGATAAATTGGGAATTGTTTGCCTGAGAAGATATGGGGATACAACCGGGATTTTTCAAGAGAATCGATAGAATTTATAGGGGCATTCACCAGCTTGGCAGTCGCCGGAACCGGCGTCGTTAACGCAGCAGCAACAGCGGACTGGTGGTGGTGCGCAGCATGCTCGCCGTAGTACTGCCGACCAGAAACTGACGGATACGCGAATGACCATACGCACCCATCACTAACAAATCGATACCATGTTCCTTTTGGTACGCGTGCAACGCTGGCTCTATCTCGCCGTTTTGCACCCCGATGCGAACGCTGAACCCTGCATTGAGCAGCATCTGCTTCGCCCACTCCAGTTGGGCGGACGATTCACCCGTCTCTGGCCCGACCATGACCAGATGGATAGGTAACCCCTGCAACAGCGGGCTGGACGCCAGCGTCTCCACGCCCTTGCAGGTGGTGTCACTGCCATCGAAGGCCAGCATCGCGCTCTCAGGCTGTTTAAAGCGGGTGGGAGTGACCAGGATTGGCCGATGCATAATACGAATCACGCTTTCCAGCTGACTGCCCACATGCTGACCGGGGCCGCCGCTAGATTCACCCTGGCGACCTATCACCAGCAGCCGCGTGTCGCTTTCCAGTTCTCGCAGGCTTTCCAGCAGGTCACCATGACGTTGCTTGCACTCCGGTGCGGCAACACCATCAGCTATCGCGCGGTCTTTGGCTGCAACAAGCATTATCCGTCCTTGTTCAAGCGCAAGTTTACCGCGCTGCTCATCCAGACCGGCAAGCTCGTCGAGCAAATGCTCACGGCTACCCAGGCCGATATTACCACTCAGGTCTAACTCCCGCGCCACCGGATAATGGCGCTGATCCAACACATGCAGGAACGTCAGCGGGGCCTGCAGGCTCAGAGTGGCCCAGGCTGCAAAGTCACAAACAGCTGGGGCCGAGCTGGAACCGTCGATACAAGCGATTACGTGGGTCATTGTAATTCTCCTTCTTAGTGGCCCATGAGTTGGTCAATGGCGTCGGGCTTGTCGTGGACACCGAAGCGGTCAACGATAGTGGCACTGGCCTCGTTAAGGCCCAGCACGATCACCTCGGTACCTTCGCGGCGAAACTTGATCACCACCTTGTCCAACGCTGCGACAGCAGTGATGTCCCAGAAATGGGCACGACTGAGGTCAATAGTCACCCTTTCCAGCGCCTCCTTGAAGTCGAAGGCGGCCGTGAACTTGTCTGCCGAGCTGAAGAACACCTGACCCGTGACCTCGTAAGTGCGATGCTCGCCAGTCTCATCCAACGAGGCCCTGATGTCCATGTAATGGCCGACCTTGTTGGCAAAGAACACCGCTGCCAACAACACGCCGGCCAACACCCCAAAGGCCAGATTGTGGGTCGCCACTACAACAATCACGGTGACAACCATGACGATGTTGGACGACAGCGGATGCTTTCTGAGATTGCGCAGCGAGTCCCAGCTGAAGGTCCCGATGGATACCATAATCATCACTGCGACCAGTGCTGCCATTGGGATCTGCTTCAGCCAATCGCCGAGAAACACCACCATCAGCAGCAGAAATACACCCGCGGCAAGCGTAGACAGCCGTGAACGGCCACCCGATTTAACGTTAATGATCGACTGGCCGATCATCGCGCAGCCCGCCATACCGCCCAGCATGCCCGCCGCAATATTAGCCACGCCCTGGCCCTTGCATTCACGGTTCTTATCGCTGGAGGTGTCGGTCAGGTCATCCACAATAGTGGCGGTCATCATCGACTCCAGCAGGCCCACTATGGCCAGCGCAGCTGAGTAGGGAAAGATGATTACCAGGGTTTCGAAGTTAAGGGGTACATCAGGCCACAGGAATATCGGCAGCGTGTCCGGTAGATCGCCCATGTCGCCCACGGTGCGGATGTCCAGTCCTATACTGATGGCGACGGCGGTCAGCACGAGAATGCACACCAGCGGCGAAGGAATAAGCTTGCCAACTTTGGGGACATAGGGAAATAGATAGATGATCCCCAAGCCCGCTGCTGTCATCAAGTAGACATACCATGAGACGTTGGTGAGTTCTGGCAACTGGGCCATAAAAATCAGAATTGCCAGGGCGTTGACGAAGCCCACCACCACCGAACGCGAGACAAAGCGCATCAGAGAACCCAGTTTCAGGTAGCCAGCGGCGATCTGCAGCACACCGCATAGCAGCGTGGCGGCAAGCAGGTACTCCAGACCGTGGGTTTTAACCAGCGTCACCATCAGCAAGGCCATGGCACCCGTTGCCGCTGAGATCATGCCGGGGCGCCCCCCGACGAACGCGATCACAACCGCGATACAAAAAGACGCGTAGAGGCCGACTCTGGGGTCCACCCCTGCGATGATAGAAAAGGCGATGGCCTCCGGGATCAGGGCTAGTGCGACCACAATACCTGCGAGCACATCGCCACGGATGTTGGAGAACCAAGTGTGTTTCAAGGATTGGAGCATCGATATTCCCAAAGCAGCTGAGCGAAAACAATACACGAAAAAAAAGGCCTATCACGCGACAGGCCTTTTTTGATTAACGCAAGTCAATAGACCTTACCAGCCAGTGACCTCGGCCAATGCTGAACCGATCTCCGCCAGACTGCGCACCGTTTTCACACCGGCGTCTTCCAGCGCGGCAAACTTCTCATCCGCCGTGCCCTTGCCGCCAGAAATAATTGCTCCGGCATGCCCCATGCGCTTACCTTTGGGAGCCGTCACGCCAGCGATGTAGGACACCACCGGCTTGGTCACATTCGCCTTGATAAAGGCTGCAGCTTCTTCTTCAGCGGTGCCACCAATCTCGCCGATCATTACAATCGCTTCGGTAGCGGGATCGTCCTGAAACATCTGCAGGATGTCTATAAAGTTCGAACCTGGAATCGGGTCGCCGCCAATACCGACACAAGTGGACTGTCCAAATCCGGCATCTGTTGTCTGCTTGACCGCTTCATACGTCAGCGTGCCGGAACGGGATACGATGCCGACCTTGCCAGGCAGGTGAATATGACCGGGCATGATGCCAATCTTGCACTCGCCGGGCGTAATCACACCGGGACAGTTGGGGCCGATGAGGCGCACACCCAATTCGTCGCACTTGACCTTGGCTTCGAGCATGTCCAGCGTTGCAATACCTTCCGTAATACAGACAATCAGCTTGATGCCGCTGTTGGCTGCTTCAAGTATCGAGTCCTTACAAAAAGGCGCGGGCACATAAATAACTGAAGCTTCCGCGCCGGTGGCGGCAACTGCCTCTGCCACGGTATTGAACACGGGCAGGCCCAGATGTTCTTGACCACCTTTGCCCGGGGTGACACCACCTACCATTTTGGTGCCGTACTCGATCGCCTGTTCAGAGTGGAAAGTGCCCTGTGAGCCGGTGAAGCCCTGGCAGATAACTTTGGTGTTTTTGTCTATAAGAATACTCATTACGCGGCTCCTCCCGCTGCTTTCACTGCCTGCTGGGCAGCGTCTGTGAGGCTGGTTGCGGCGATGATATTCAAACCGCTATCTGCCAACACCTTGCGCCCCAATTCTGCGTTATTACCTTCCAGGCGAACGACTACCGGCACTTCAACGCCGATTTCTTCCACCGCGCCGATCACGCCTTCGGCGATCAGGTCACAGCGTACAATGCCGCCAAAGATATTAATTAACACGGCTTTCACTTTGTCATCGGACAGGATGATTTTGAACGCCTCGGAGACACGCTCTTTGGTAGCGCCGCCCCCCACATCCAGGAAGTTGGCGGGAAACCCGCCGTGCAGCGCTACTATGTCCATAGTACCCATCGCCAGGCCTGCGCCATTGACCATGCAACCAATATTGCCGTCCAGCGCTACATAGTTGAGCTCCCACTGAGCGGCATGAGATTCGCGCTCGTCTTCCTGACTGGGATCATGCATTTCGCGCAACTGCGGCTGACGATAAAGTGCATTACTGTCCACGCCGAGTTTGGCATCCAGACAGTGCAGATCACCTTTATCCGTAATGACCAGCGGATTGATTTCAATCAGCGCGAGATCTTTATCGACAAACATTTGCGCCAGACCCATGAAAATCTTTACAAACTGTTTGATCTGCTCACCCGACAAGCCGAGCTTAAACGCCAGTTCACGCCCCTGATAGGGCTGGGCACCGACAAGAGGATCAATCGTTGCACGGAGGATTTTTTCTGGCGTCTCTTGCGCAACCTTCTCAATTTCAACACCGCCTTCGGTGGATGCCATAAAAACGATACGGCGTGAGGAGCGATCAACGACGGCCCCAAGGTATAACTCTTCCGCAATATCAGTACAGGTTTCTACCAGGATTTTACTGACCGGCTGGCCACTTTCATCCGTCTGATACGTAACCAGTCGCTTACCCAGCCACTGCTTGGCAAAAGCTTCAATGTCATCCTTGGTTTTGACCAGCTTTACACCACCGGCCTTACCGCGTCCGCCCGCGTGAACCTGAGCTTTCACTACCCACATATTGCCGCCAATTTTGTCAGCTGCCGCAACAGCCTCCTGCGGGGTGTCACATGCATACCCCTTGGAGACGGGCAACCCATATTCGGCAAACAGTTGTTTACCCTGATACTCATGAAGATTCATGTTCTATCCTGTTATCTGATACAAACTGTCAATGTAAGGCTGCTCGGCTATAGTGCCAACACCGAATTGGCCCGTGAATGTCCCTGTGCGTCGACAATTTAGGTTGCCATACGCACCAGGATGAGCGTCGTTACTTCTTCTTGCGATTCGCAATATGGATGGCATGGCCATCTACCGCTAATGCCGCTTCGTGAACTGCTTCGGACAGAGTGGGATGACTGAAGACTGTCAATGCCAAATCCTCGGCACTGGACCCAAATTCCATAGCGATTACCACTTGTTGCACGAGATCGGCCGCCGAAGCGCCCAAAATATGACAACCTAAAATGCGGTCGGTCTCAGCGTGAGCGATCAGTTTTACCATACCATCCGGATCGTTAGCCGCCAGCGCCCGTCCACTGGCTGCAAAGGGAAACAACCCGGTTTTATATGCAACGCCATCGGCGATAAGTTGTTGCTCTGTTTTGCCCACTGCCGCTATTTCCGGATGGGTGTAGACAACCGAGGGGATGCAATCATAATTCATCTGGGCCTGCTCGCCCACGATGCGCTCGACTACCATAATACCCTCTTCCGAACCCTTGTGCGCCAGCATCGGGCCGCGCACTATATCACCGACTGCATATACATGCGGTGCCTCCGTTTCACAGTGATCATTGACGTAAATGAAACCACGCTCGTCCAGCGTTACGCCGCTATCTGACGTAAACAGACCCTCAGAATTTGGTTTGCGCCCCACGGCAACAATCAATTTGTCGAAGGTCTCGGTGTGTTCCCCATCGACGGCAGCATAGGTCACGACGACGCTGCCGCCCTTGACCTCCGCTTTAGTTACCCGAGCACCCATGCGAATGTCCAGGCCCTGCTTTTTGAAAAGCTTGCCAGCCTCTTTGGCAATTTGCACATCCATCATCGGTAAGAATTCATCCAGAGCCTCCAGCATGACGACCTCTGAACCAAGCCGACGCCATACGCTACCCAGTTCCAGACCGATGACACCTGCACCGATAACACCCAGTCGCCCCGGCACTTCAGTGAAAGCCATGGCGCCAGTAGAATCAATAATGTACTCGCCATCAATCGGGGCAGGTGGGATACTGACCGGCAGTGATCCGGCGGCGATGATGATATTGCTCGCCTCCAATTCCTGAACATTACCCTTGGTATCAGTAACCTTGACCTTCGTACCGACCAAAACCTGAGCTTTCCCGGAGATAGCGGTGACCCCATTGTGTTTAAACAGACCGGCAATTCCACCGGTTAATTGCGTGACGATTTTGTCCTTGCGAGCCAACATTTTGGCCACATCAATTTCGGCTTTTTTCACCGAGATGCCGTGCACGGCCAAACCATCTCTCACTTCTGCAAACTTGTAACTGCTAGCCAGTAGCGCCTTTGATGGAATACAACCGACATTGAGACACGTACCACCCAGCTGAACGCCGTCTTTCTCGTTACGCCACTGCTCTATACAGGCCGTTTTCAGCCCCAACTGCGCCGCTTTAATAGCTGCCACATAACCCGCAGGGCCAGATCCAATGATTACCACGTCATATTTGTCAGACATCGTCATTCCCAATAAAAGTCACTTCACAAAATAAGGTTATGTGTTTGCAC
The DNA here is from genome assembly GCA_963934845.1 of uncultured Halioglobus sp. Taxonomy (GTDB): domain Bacteria; phylum Pseudomonadota; class Gammaproteobacteria; order Pseudomonadales; family Halieaceae; genus Marimicrobium. Next base: position 17,573 of record CAWWAG010000004.1, read on the forward strand.
ATCTACAACTGCAACAGTATCCTGGCCGGATCCTCTATCAGATCCTTGATGGCCACCAGGAATTGTACCGCAGTCTTGCCGTCGATAAGCCGGTGATCATAGGTTAGCGCCAGATACATCATCGGCAGGATGACCACCTCACCATCCACCGCCATAGGGCGGTCCTGAATTTTGTGCATACCCAGTATTCCGGTCTGCGGGGGATTGAGAATCGGCGTAGACAGCAGGGATCCAAAGACACCGCCGTTGGTCACTGTAAACGTGCCACCCGTCATATCGTCGATGGTTAATTTACTGTCCTTGGCCCGCTGACCCAAATCCCTGATCGCGGCCTCGACATCCGCGAGACTCATGAAGTCGGCGTCGCGCATGACAGGGACCACCAAACCACCCTTGGTAGAGACCGCAACGCCGATATCCTGATAGCCGTGATACACAATATCGTTACCATCGATGGAGGCGTTGACCGCTGGAAACCGCTTCAATGCTTCACAGGCTGCCTTGACAAAAAAGCCCATAAATCCCAGTCGAGTGCCATTATGTACTTTCTCGAACTGCTCCTTATATTTATTGCGCAGCGCCATTACCGGTGCCATATTCACCTCGTTAAAGGTGCTCAGCATTGCCGTCTCGTGGGAGGCCTCTAACAATCGCTCTGCAATTTTGGCGCGCATCCGCGTCATCGGTACGCGTCGCTCTACCCGCTCACTGGATAACCCCACTCGCGGCATTTGCTCGCCCGGATCGGCGACCTTCGCCGCAGCGGGCGCTACCGGAGCGGCATCTGCCGCTGCATCCGCTGCTTGCATAAACTTCACGATGTCCTCTTTGAGGATACGGCCGCCCTTTCCGGTACCGCAGATGGCACTGATATCCAGCTTGTGCTTATCAACCAATTGCCTGGCTGCAGGCCCCAGCAGGTCAGCTGCGGGGGCATCTTCAACTGTGTTCTTTGCCGCTTGGGGTGGCGCCTTTGCTGGCGCAGCCTCTTTCGCGCCCTGCCCCTTTTCCAGCGTAGCCAGCAATTGCTCACTCTGGATAGTTTCACCCTGCTGCACATGAATTTTCGAGATCACCCCATCCTCGGATGCCACGACCTCCAGAACCACTTTGTCGGTTTCTATTTCGACAATCAGTTCATCGCGAGACACGGCCTCGCCTTCAGACTTGTGCCAGGCAGCCACTTCCCCGTCAGCAATGGATTCGGGGAAAACGGGGGCCTTTATTTCGATAGCCATTTCTATTCCTTTGTAAAAATCAGATTATTGCTAACTACCCCAGGGCATCTCACCCAGGGCTTCATCTATGAATTGCTTCATTTGCTCCAGGTGCAGGGCCATATAGCCAGCCGCCGGTGCTGCAGATGCCTCTCGACCGACATATCGCAAGTACACATCTACCTTGTGCCGCTGAATTACACGTCGCATATGGTGCTGACTGGCATACCAGGCGCCCTGATTCATGGGTTCTTCCTGACACCAGATAGCATCCACTATATTGGGATAGGAACGCGACAATATTTCCTGTAATTCATCCTCAGGAAAAGGGTATAGCTGCTCCAATCGCAATATAGCGATATTCTCGAGGCCGCGCTCACGCCGGGCAGCACGTAAATCATAAAACACCTTACCACTACAAAAAATGAGGCGCTGAACCTTGTCAGAATCGAGGTCATCCGTCTCGTCCAGAACATTGTGAAAACGGCCTTCAGCCAGCTCTTCTATGGTGGAGATTGCCTCCTTGTGACGCAGCAAACTTTTGGGTGACATCACCACCAGTGGCTTGCGCAGCGGACGAATGGCCTGCCGCCTCAGCATATGAAAGACCTGAGCCGGAGTGGTGGGTGCACAGACCTGGATATTGTGTTCCGCAGACAGTTGCATAAAGCGTTCCAATCGAGCGGAAGAGTGCTCCGGCCCCTGGCCTTCATAACCGTGGGGCAGCAGCATGGTCAACCCACACAGGCGCGACCACTTGTGTTCTCCACTGGTAATAAACTGATCGATCACCACCTGGGCCCCATTGGCAAAATCGCCAAACTGCGCCTCCCAGATCACCATGCCCTGCGGTAATGTGGTGGCGTAACCATACTCGAAAGCCAGCACCGCCTCCTCAGACAGCAGGGAATCGTGAATGGCGAACTTGGCCTGTTGATCGCTGATGTGTTGCAAGGGGATGTAAGCAGTGCCGTCACCCTGGTGGTGCAAAACCGCGTGCCGGTGAGAAAACGTCCCGCGTCCGACATCCTGCCCCGTCAGACGAATGGGGTAGCCTTCCACCAACAGCGAGGCGTAGGCCATATTTTCGGCAAAACCCCAGTTCAATGGCATGGCGCCGGCAGCCATCTTGCGACGATCCTGCATGATCTTGGACACCTGACGTTGCAAGGGGAAACTATCGGGCGCCAGATTCGTACTGTGCGCAAGGGCCTGCAAGGCCTGCAGATCCACACTGGTGTCGCACTGCAGTGTCCAGTCGTGTCCGAGGTAGGGCGACCAGTCGACAAACAGGTTTTTATTAGGCTCTGAAACAAGACTGCTAACCAGCGGTGCACCGCGGTCCAGAGCCTCCCGATACCGATCCACCAGCGCCTGCACTTCGCTCTCTTGTATCAAACCCGCGGCGATGAGCTTTTCAGCATACAGCTCCTGCGTGGTGGGGTGCTTGGCGATCTTCTCGTACATCATGGGCTGTGTTACGGAAGGTTCGTCGGCTTCATTGTGGCCACGACGCCGGTAGCAAACCAGGTCGATCACCACATCTCTCTTGAACTCTGTGCGGTAGTCGACTGCCAATTGGGTCACAAAGAGTACGGCCTCAGGATCGTCCGCGTTGACGTGAAAAATAGGGGCCTGCACCATTTTCGCGATATCGGTGCAATACTCTGTTGAACGCGCATCCTCGCGTTTGCTGGTGGTAAAGCCAACCTGGTTGTTCAATACAATGTGGATAGTGCCACCGGTCTTGTAGGCGCGCGTCTGTGACATCTGGAAGGTTTCCATCACCACACCCTGACCCGCAAACGCGGCATCTCCATGCAACACGATAGGCACCACAAGATCACCCACCTCGTCCTGACGTCGCTCCTGCCGAGCACGCACCGACCCCTCAACCACCGGCGCCACGATCTCCAGATGAGAGGGATTAAAGGAGAGTGCCAGATGCACTTCGCCACCCGCAGTCATCACGTTGGAGGAAAAGCCCTGGTGATACTTCACATCGCCAGAGCTGGTGTAGTGCGCCCGGCCCTCAAACTCGGCAAATAACTCGGAGGGGTTTTTGCCCAAAATGTTGATCAACACATTGAGCCGGCCCCGGTGAGCCATACCGATGACAATTTCCTGTGCCCGCAGTGCACCGCAGCGCTGCACCATCTCCGACAACATCGGGATAAGTACTTCTCCGCCTTCCAGCCCAAAACGCTTCGTTCCCGGGTACTTGGACGCCAGCGACTTCTCCAGCCCCTCGGCGTTGATCAACTGATTGAGCAGGTGCAGCCTGACATCCACACCATAATCCGGTGCCGACCGCACTGACTCCATACGCTGCATGATCCAATGACGCTCTGTGGTATCCACAATGTACATGAACTCAGCACCGATGGTGTTGCAATAGGTGCGATTGAGCGCTTCGTAGATTTCACCCAGTGTGGCGTCGGCCTTGCCGATATGCAGCGTACCGGCCTGAAAAACCGTATCGAAATCGGCAGTGGACAGCTGATGAAACGACAGATCGAGATCCGCAACCCGTTCGCGTTTGGCCAACCCCAGTGGATCCAGCTTTGCCTTCTGGTGCCCGCGCTGACGATACGCTGAAATCAACTGCACCACACAAACCTGCTTGCGCTCGTACTCCGTCGCTTGGGAATCGTGCTGCACGGTGGCTTCTGTGCGCACACGCATCTTGCTGATCCGGGCAAAACGCTTACGAATTACCGAGTGGGGAACGTCCTGAACCTGAACGATCTTGGAGGCGACAATGGGAAGCTTGTCGAAATAGTCGCGCCACTGCTCGGGCACGCTGTTGGGGTCCTTCAGGTAAGACTCATACAGATTTTCTACGTAGGTAGCATTGCCACCTGAAATATGGGAACTCTGCCACAACAAATCCATCGAGCTATTTTGCATCTGACCCCCTCCCGGGGTGCGATCGGTCAATTCTACGCAGCCAACTGCAAAAAGCGAGGTGGCCACACCACCCCAATAGCACTGACGATGCGCTGCCCGGCACTTGTTCCGCCAGACAGATACCGCCCCACAGAGTTGTATGCGCTCAAATAAAGAGACATTAAGTCCAATATCTACAATAAGTTGCTATCGAATACTAACGTTAAGTAGCGCGCGACAACAACATATTGCGTATGTGGCCAATTGCCCGCGTGGGGTTGAGCCCCTTGGGACATACATTGACGCAATTCTGAATACCATGACAACGAAAAACGCTGAAGGGGTCATCGAGCTTGGCTAACCGAGCGTCAGTTGCAGTGTCCCGCGTATCCGCCAGAAAGCGGTAGGCCTGCAGCAACCCGGCGGGGCCGATGAAGCGGTCAGGGTTCCACCAGAAGGACGGGCAGGCCGTTGAGCAACAGGCACACAGGATACACTCGTACAAGCCATCCAGTTTCTGCCTCTCTTCAGGAGACTGCAGGCGCTCTATTCCAGGCGCGGGTGTATCGTTCTGCAAATAGGGCTGTATCTTCTCGTATTGCGCGTAAAACAAACTCATATCCACTATCAGGTCGCGGATGACGGGCAATCCAGGTAGCGGACGCAGCACCAGCTTGTTTTTTTTCACGACCTTGGACAAGGCGGTGACACAGGCCAAGCCATTGACACCATTCATATTGACACCATCGGAGCCACACACGCCCTCGCGACAAGAGCGGCGGTAGACCACCGTGGTGTCCTGGGACTTGATCAATTCCATGACGTCTAGAACCATTAGATCCTTGCCGCCGGTATCTACCTGCACATTCTGCATGTAGGGTTCGGCATCAACTTCTGGATTGTAGCGATAAATACTAACTTGCAACATGACTCAGACCCCTTAGTAGGAACGCACAGTGGGTTGAAAGGTCTCAACCGTTTTCGGTTCAAAGTTCACCTTCCGCTTGCCAACTCGCTTGTCAGCGGGAAAGTACAGGGAGTGACACAACCAGTTTTCATCATCACGGGAATCAAAATCGTTGCGCGCATGGGCGCCGCGACTTTCCTTGCGCGCTTCAGCGGTAATGGCCGTCGCTTCAGCAACCTCGAACAGATTGTGCAACTCCAGCGCCTCAATACGCGCTGTGTTGAAAGTCATACTCTTGTCCGCGAGCTGTGCATTTTCTATGCGCCCGCGCAGGTCTTCCAATTTAGTGATGCCCTCTTGCATAAACGGCCCGTCGCGAAACACCCCAAAATGATTCTGCATGGTGTTCTGCAATTCCTTTCGTAGCTCTGTCACACTTTCACCACCAGTGGAGGCATTCAGTTTGTCCAGCCGAGACATCGCACTTTCAACATCACTCTCAGAGGCGTCGCGCATGTCGATACCGTCGCGCAATGCCTTTTCGATGAACAAACCGGAAGCCCGGCCAAATACCACCAGGTCCAACAGCGAATTTCCGCCCAGTCGATTGGCTCCGTGCACTGATACACAGGCGGCTTCGCCGCAGGCATACAAACCGGGAATGACAACATCTGCACCATTTTGGTCCACGATCAGCGCCTGTCCATGCACATTAGTGGGAATACCACCCATCATGTAATGACAAGTTGGCACAACCGGTATTGGCTCCTTGACCGGGTCGACATGGGCAAATGTCCGCGAAAGCTCACAAATACCGGGAAGCCGACTCTCCAATACCTCTTCTCCGAGGTGATCCAACTTCAACATGACATAGTCCTTGTTGGGACCACAGCCCCTGCCCGCAAGAATCTCGAGCACCATGGAGCGTGCAACCACATCGCGACCCGCCAGATCCTTGGCGTTTGGGGCGTAACGCTCCATAAAGCGTTCACCATCCTTGTTAATCAGGTAGCCTCCCTCACCACGGCAGCCCTCGGTCACCAATGTGCCGGCACCGGCAATACCCGTGGGGTGAAACTGCCACATCTCAATATCCTGAACGGGGAACCCGGCGCGCAGCGCCATGCCGATACCATCACCCGTATTGATATGGGCATTGGTGGTAGACGCATAGATACGGCCGGCGCCACCCGTGGCCAACACAGTGGCCTTCGATTTTATGTACACGGTTTCGCCAGTTTCCAGGCAAATAGCAATTACCCCAACCACGGCTCCGTCCTGATTTTTCACCAGATCAGTGGCATACCACTCGTTAAAAAACACGGTTTTGTGCTTGAGATTGCCCTGATAGAGCGTGTGTAATAAGGCGTGGCCGGTACGGTCTGCCGCCGCACAAGTACGGGCAGCCTGGCCGCCTTTACCATAATCTTTGGATTGTCCGCCGAAAGGACGCTGATAAATACGCCCCTCTTCCGTGCGCGAAAAGGGCAGGCCCATATGCTCCAGCTCGTAAACCGCTTCCGGACCGACACTGCACATGTACTCAATTGCGTCCTGATCACCGATATAATCGGCCCCCTTGACCGTATCGTACATATGCCAGCGCCAGTCATCATTGGGATCGTCCGACGCTATAGCGCAGGTGATACCGCCTTGAGCGGACACCGTATGGGAGCGCGTGGGGAACACCTTGGAGATGACTGCTGTTTTGAAACCGGATTGCGCCAGTTGCAAGGCCGCGCGCATACCCGCGCCGCCGCCACCGACAATAACACCGTCATATGAAATAGTGCGAAGAGCAGCCATTGTTACAAACCCCACAGAATCTGGATGCCCCAGACTAGATACGTGAACAGGATAATACCGCTGATAAACTCTGCGGCCAGACGAATAATATTCCCAGCAGTGCCCATCAAGCGCTCAGTGAAGTAATCGGTGAACACTGCCCACAGCCCCACCCAGGCGTGAACACCCAGCGATACGAGCGCAAGTAAACTAAACACCCGCATCCACGTTTGGGAGAACAGCTCACTCCAGGCGGCATAGTCAACACCACCAACGACTACCGCAGCTATATAGAGAAAGTAGGCCAGCAAAATAACAGCACTGACCCGCTGCATCAGCCAATCATAGAGCCCCGAGCGGCCCAAACTCGTTACCGCAGTTACCATATCCAGATCCCCGCCAACAAAATGAGTACTACCGAAAGGCAAACCACGATGCGCGCACCAAGTATGCCTCCCGCCATGGTTTCGCCGATTCCCATATCCATAATCAGATGCCTAACCCCCGCCAATGCGTGATAGATGAGTCCAGACATCACAGCCCAGATCACCAGCTTCAGCAGTGGATTCCCCAGCGACTCTTGCAGTGAAGCAAAACCCTCCGGACTGGCCAGGCTGGCGTCGAGTGCCCATAACAGCACGGCCATACCCGCGAAGATAAATACGCCAGAAGCGCGATGAGTAATTGATGCCCATGCGGTAATGGGAAGCCGCATGGATCCTATATCAAGGTTAACAGGGCGTTTGTCTTTCACAATATTCAGTACCGTCTTTACAGCGCCCGGAGGGCAATTAATCGGGTTAAACGTTGCCGCGAAGTGCAGCGACCACTACTTAGCCGTACTTATAAAACGCGCAGATTATAGGCATTTGCGCTGATAAATACAAACGCCCACACCACGGGCGTCGCAAACCACACTGCAACTACAAATGTGTCGATTTTCGATGAACTGGAAAGGTGAAAACCCCTTCAGTATCGCGTTTTCACGGCTTTAGGCGCGGTCCCAATTGACAAAAACCCACGAGACTTTATAGTGACCCCCCTCGATCAAATTCTTCCCGGGACCTTCCATGAGCGACAAAAAAGCCACGCTTAAGATTGATGGCATCGATAAGCCAATCGAACTCCCCATCTACTCCGGGACCCTGGGGCCGGATGTATTGGATGTCGGCGACCTCACTAGCCAGGGTCTGTTTACATATGACCCGGGCTTTGTTTCCACCGCATCTTGCGAATCGCAAATCACGTTTATCGATGGCGCAAAAGGTATACTGCTGCACAGGGGCTATCCCATCGAGCAGCTGGCGGAACACTCTGACTATCTGGAGACTTGCTACCTCCTACTCTATGGCGAACTCCCCAGCGCGGAGCAAAAAGCCACTTTTGTGGGCACAGTCCACAAACACACCATGGTTCACGAACAGATCCGCACATTTTTCAACGGCTTCCGGCGTGACGCGCACCCTATGGCCATTATGTGTGGCGTGGTAAGTGCCCTCTCAGCCTTCTACCACGACTCTCTGGAAATTTCTGATGAGCACCATCGGCAGATAGCCGCTTTTCGGCTCATCGCGAAAATGCCCACCATTGCGGCCATGAGCTACAAGTTTTCCATCGGGCAGCCGTTTATGTACCCAGACAACAGCCTCGACTATGCCGAGAACTTCCTGCACATGATGTTTGGCAATCCCTGTGAGCCCAGCAATATCAGCCCGGTGTTGGCGACGGCCATGGACCGCATCTTCCTGCTTCACGCTGACCACGAACAGAACGCCTCTACCTCGACAGTACGTCTTGCTGGATCCTCTGGCGCCAATCCCTTTGCCTGTATTGCCGCCGGTATTGCAGCGCTCTGGGGGCCGTCACACGGTGGTGCCAATGAAGCTGTATTGGAGATGCTGCAGGAGATTGGCGATGTATCGAGAATTGACGAGTTTGTCGCGCGCGCCAAAGACAAGAACGACCCCTTCAGGTTGATGGGCTTTGGTCACAGGGTCTACAAAAACTTCGACCCCCGCGCTAAAGTCATGAAAGAGGCGGCCGATGAGGTGCTAGCGGAGTTGGGTGTTGACGATCCCTTGCTGGAAATAGCGAAACGTCTGGAAGAAATTGCCCTTTCTGACGAATATTTCATTGAGAGAAGGCTCTACCCCAATGTCGATTTCTATTCCGGTATTATTCTTAAAGCTATGGGTATTCCCACCAGCATGTTTACCGTCATTTTTGCTGTGGGCCGCACGGTTGGCTGGATTGCGCACTGGAATGAGATGATCAGTGGTAGCTATCGCATAGGCCGCCCGCGCCAGCTCTATACCGGCTACACGCAGCGCGATTTCGTGCCGCTTGATCAACGAAACATTGCGGAGTAGGTTGTTTAGAATGCCTCGTAGCCCCCAATACGACGGGGCCGCAGGTGGCCCCACTCGCTAATTACTGGAAACCCCACCATGCCCGATATCGTCATCAGCGGAACCGGCCTCTACACTCCATCAGAGTCCATCAGTAACGAAGAACTGGTAGATTCATTTAATGCCTACGTTAAAATTTTTAACGCGGAACACGCCAACCAAATCGACACGGGGAAAATTATGGCGCTGCAGCCCTCGTCCGCGGAGTTCGTAGAAAAGGCTTCCGGGATCAAATCGCGCTATGTGCTAAATAAAAGTGGCATACTGGATCCAAAACGCTTGATGCCCAGCCTGCCTGAACGCCCCAACGAGGCACAGTCCATTCAGTGCGAAATGGGTGTGGCAGCAGCTCGCGAAGCCATGGCACAGGCGGGCAAGGTGGCGGACGACATCGATGCTGTCATCGTTGCAGCTTCCAATATGCAACGCGCCTACCCCGCCATAGCCGTCGAGATCCAGGATGCCCTGGATATTCGGGGGTACGGATTTGACATGAATGTGGCCTGTTCTTCTGCCACTTTCGGCATACAGCAAGCCCGCGATGCGGTCAGTACCGGCAGTGCACGATGCGTGTTGCTGCTCAACCCGGAGATTTGTAGCGGCCACCTGAACTTTCGCGATCGGGACTCACACTTTATTTTTGGCGACGTCTGTACTGCTCTCATCGTGGAGAGCGCGGCCACCGCCACCAGTAGCGAGCAGTACCTGATCGTGGACAGTAAATTGCAGACCATTTACTCCAACAATATCCGCAATAATTTCGGCTTTCTCAACCGCACAGATGATTCAGACGCGGGGTCACCAGACAAGCTATTTGTGCAGGAGGGCCGAAAGGTGTTCAAGGAAGTGTGCCCCGCTGTGGCGGTGCAGATATCGACGCAACTGGATAAGCTGGGGATCGCTCCGGCTCAACTGAAACGGATGTGGCTGCACCAGGCCAATCTCAGCATGAATCAGCTGATTTCCCGGCGCGTCCTGGGCAGGGATGCGAGCTCCGATGAAGCACCTACGATACTCGACGAGTACGCCAACACCAGCTCTGCCGGTTCTGTCATCGCCTTCCACAAGCATCGCCAGGATCTGGTCGCGGGCGATCTGGGAGTACTGTGCTCATTTGGCGCGGGCTACAGTATAGGCAGTATTATACTAAAAAAGGTATAGCCGGGCTGCCATCAAAAACGCCCAGACCTCAGCCGAGCACCTCTCTCAGTGCAGCCAATAGCGCTGCATTATCGTCATCTGCACCAATACTGATGCGCAGAAAATTATCAATGCGCGGTTTATCGAAATATCGTACGACAATGCCTCGCGCGCGCAATTGGGCGAATAACTCGCGAGCCGGTTTTAGGGAATGCGTGGCAAAGACAAAATTTGCACCCGACGGCAACACATCAAAACCCAATTCTGCCAACGCGGTACAAAGCCCCTCTCGTGAGCGAATCACCCGCTGACAACTGCGCTGGAAATACTCCTCGTCCTGTATTGAGGCCAGCGCCGCCCGCTGGGAAACCACATCAAGCGGGTAGGAATTAAACGAGTTTTTCACTCGCCCGAGTGCTTCAATGAGTGCTGCGTTACCCATCGCAAAACCCACACGCAGCCCCGCCAGCGAGCGCGACTTGGATAAAGTCTGCACCACCAGCAAATTGTCGAACTCATCAATCATTGCGGCCGCTGATTCACCGCCAAAATCAATATAGGCCTCGTCAATCACCACTACCGACTTCGAACTCTTTATTAGCAGCGTTCGAATAGTCTCCAACCCCACCAGTATACCGGTGGGCGCATTGGGGTTGGGAATAATGATTCCGCCATTCTCGGCAGGGTAAGTGTCTGGGTCGATACGAAAATCTTCCGCCACGGGGACGCGGATCGCTTCAATACCGTACAACTGCGCCCAAACGGGATAGAAGCTGTAGCTAACATCGGGAAAGTACAAAGGCAAGCTGTGCTTCAGCAGTGCCATAAACGCCAGCGCGATCACCTCATCGGAACCATTGCCGGCAAAAACCTGCGCCGGCTGTAGGCCATTGCGCGCCGCTATTGCCTGACAAAGAGCAACCGATTCAGGGTCGGGATACAGTCGCAAAGTATCGCCACTTACAGACTGGATGGCCTGCAAGACCTGTGGGGACGGTGAATAGGGACTTTCGTTGGTGTTGAGCTTCACCAGATTCGCTGTTTGCGGCTGCTCCCCCGGCACATAGGGGGTCAGCGTACTAACCACATCACTCCAGTAAAGACTCATGCGTTTACCTGCCAGCACACCCGGCGCAGCGCCAGTGCTTAAAACGAAAAGCCCGGCACGATACCGGGCTGCAAAAAAATAATGGTGTCCCCTAGGGGGTTCGAACCCCTGTTACCGCCGTGAAAGGGCAGTGTCCTGGACCACTAGACGAAGGGGACCTTGAACTTTTTACGTTCCTCTAAAAAGCCGCGATATTGTACCCCAGTGCACGGATGAAGCAAGCCTCACGTCCACTCAATGACGATTCAAGTACTAATACTTAAAGCCAGTATCGAGCTGGAACCGGTCATAATTTGCATTGTCACCCAATTTGAAGCCAACTTTGTTGTCAAAGAAATAGGTGCTGCCCACATACCATTGATCATCTATAGCGTATTGGGCAGAAATACTACTGCCCTTGCCATCCGTGCCACCGCCGGCGAAGTCGGAGTTAGTGAACACACCCAGAGTCGCGTTCGCATCGAGCTTCTCATACTGGTACTCCATCTGCCAGGTACCCTTTTTCTTGGCACTACCCAGTTTTATGCCTGCCAGATAGCCTGTTCCGAGATCGTCTACGTCCTGGTTTTCAACATAGTCGGCGTAGATGTTCAGTGGCAGGTCAAATACGGTGAGACCAAAATCTACTGATGCGGTAACCAGCTTGTAGTCGTACTCATAGACTTCAACACCATCGACGATTACAGAAGAGTTACCAAAAAATTCATCATCGTAGATCGCTTTCTCACCTTCAGTAGGGATATCGATATACCCGGCGGAAACCGTCAACTTGGTGCCGTCAAACGGCGTCAGAATTGTACCGAGCTGCGCAGCCAAAACCCCGTAGTTATCCTTACCAGTCCGGCTGCTGTCACTCTCGATAAAACTGAACGAGGTGTGGGCAAAGAACATGTCATTGGCCCAGTTCGCGGCGACACCTTCTGGACGGAAGTCTCCATCGAAAATTAACTGACTCTTCTGAACCGTGTAGTACGGATTGACAAACTTTCCGGCGGTGATGGATGCGCCTGGCAGGCCAGTCCATGTGGCATAGGCCAGATCGAGTTTGATATCCTTCGAGTTGCCGCCGCCACCCAATGTCTGGTTGCTGGAGACAGGGTCATCGTTGCCAGTGGCCAAACCAAACCCTACCTCGGTGGTATCACTGACCTTCGCCACAAGCGAAGGACGAGCCCGTATACGGTAGCGCTCTCGGTCATCGCGCCCTTGCTGATCAATCTCCTCATAGCGAAATCGGTAATCGCCTTTCCAGGCAATCCGGTCTGCCCATGAGGATTCTGTATTCTGCTTTTTGAGAGTAGCCACTTCAGCATTGGTAGCCGCGAGGTCTTCGACCTTGATCGCATGCTGACTCGATTCACGCAACGTCTGATTTTCGATCTCCAGCACCCTAACGCGTTCACTCATCGCGGCGAACTGGGCCTTGAACTGCTCCCACTCGGCAGCCGGCACCTGAGCATTCGCGCCAGACGCGAGAAATACCGTACCCAGCACCGTTTTAGCTATCATTTGCTTCATATGTGATTCCCCACCATTTGCGCGTTGTGAATTTCAATACCACCCATCGCACGCGAGGTTAAAGGAGAAACATGACATTTTTATTACGAAAACCCGTTACAGCGCCGGATTACGAAATTTTTATGACGAAAATATAACGATAATATGACAGCCAACCGCATTGGTGTGCTGGTGATACCCACTCGCAACTACATTTAGCCAAATCTTCCAGTGATGTAGTTTTCCGTTAACTGGTGCTGGGGAATAGTAAAAATATCCTTGGTTTTACCTACCTCAATCAACTTGCCCAGATGAAAGTAGGCGGTGCGCTGAGAGACCCTGGCAGCCTGTTGCATCGAATGTGTGACGATGGCGATAGTGTATTTTTCCTTTAGATCATCAATCAACTCTTCTATGCGCGCCGTAGCGATGGGATCCAGTGCCGAGCAGGGTTCGTCCATCAGGATCACCTCGGGGCTGACTGCAATCGCACGGGCTATACAAAGCCGTTGTTGCTGTCCGCCCGATAAGCCTGTACCCGGCTTATCCAATTGATCCTTCACCTCATCAAACAGGCTGGCACGTCGTAAGCTTTTTTCGACGATTTCATCCATCTCCGCTTTGGAGTGTGCGAGCCCGTGTATACGCGGGCCGTAAGCGACATTCTCATAGATAGATTTTGGAAAGGGGTTCGGTTTTTGAAATACCATCCCGACCCGAGCACGCAACATCACCGTATCCTGGTCACTCTTGTATATATCCTCGCCATCGAGCGTGATATCGCCGTGTACCTTGCATATAGGAATTATGTCATTCATGCGGTTCAACGTGCGCAGAAACGTGGATTTCCCACAACCCGAAGGGCCGATCATGGCAAGCACTTCATTGCGGCCAATATCCAGAGCTACATCCAGAATTGCCTGCTTGTCACCGTAGAATACATTGACGTTACGCGCTGACATTTTGGCGTCCTCAACAAATGGCGAGCCAATGGTTTCATACACTGCCATTTCGGCATGATCTTGTATATCGAATGCCGCGATCTTGTCCATGCGCACCTTCCTCTCAATGATGGGTGTCGTGTGTTCACTCACTGCAGTTATCGCACTCATTCTTTCAGGTCCTGGCGTGACTGACGCCGCTTACCTTACTTGAGTTCAAAGCGCTTGCGCAGATAGACTGCAAACGCATTCATTAAAATCAAAAATCCCATCAGCACCATAATCGCAGCCGATGTTTTTTCCGTGAATCCCCGCTCCGGGCTGTCCGCCCACAAATAGATCTGCACCGGCAACACGGTTGACGGATCAGTCACGCCACCGGGAACGTCCATTATAAAGGCCACCATGCCAATCATAAGCAGCGGCGCGGTCTCACCCAACGCCTGCGCCATGCCGATAATAGAGCCGGTCAGTATCCCCGGCATTGCAACGGGCAATACGTGGTGAAAAATGGTCTGTAACTTGGACGCACCAACTCCCATCGCCGCCTCGTGGATAGAGGGAGATACCGCCTGAATGGCGGCGCGCGACGTAATAATAATCGTTGGTAATGTCATCAGTGACAGGACTATGCCCCCCACCAATGGCGCCGACCTCGGCAGTTCGAAGAAATTTATAAAGACCGCAAGCCCTAATAAACCAAAGACTATCGAGGGTACTGCGGCAAGATTGTTGATATTAATTTCGATAAGATCGGTCAGGCGATTACGCGGCGCGAATTCTTCCAGATAGATTGCGGCCATTACACCAATTGGAAACGCGATACAGAAGGTCACTAGCAAGGTGAAAAAGGAGCCGTACAATGCGGCTTGTATACCGGCCAATTCTGGTTCGCGCGAATCACCCGAAAGAAAGAAGGTCGTGTTAAAATGCGACTCTGTCCTGCCCTTTGCGGTCAGTGCGTCTAACCAGACTACCTGGATATCCTTTACCCGGCGATCCGACTCCGGCGAATTCACATCCACCTGGCCCTTGAGATAACTGCCCGCCTCCGAATGCGCAAGCAGCCATACCTCTACTTTAGTGCCTATCAGCGCGGGGTTTTTGAGCACCATGTCGCGCAGGGTATACTCCGCTCGAATACTGATCAGCCGATAAAGTGCCTTTTTTTCGCTGCGCCCACTCACTTCAGGAAACATTGCACGCAGGCTGCCCTTCACCACAGCCAAATAATCCGCGCTGGCAATATCGTCGGGTGAGGGATTTTCAACGAGACCCAGCTCCTGGGCGTTGAAATCGATGTTCAGCAGGATTGAGTGTTGGGTGAAGGCCGGGGTGCCCTTCACTACGATATCTGCCAGCAGTATGAACAGAAAAACAAATCCCGTCAGGACCGCCAGACGCCCATACCATTGAAACCGTCGCTCCCGCGCATACCGTTTCTTCAGCGAAGCCTGAATAGCAGTGGTTGTATTGGATCGATTGGATTCATTCATACTGTTCACGGTACTTTCTCACCACATGAAGGGCGACGAAATTGAGTATCAGAGTCACAAAAAACAGTACCAGACCCAGCGCGAAGGCTGCCAGTGTCTTGGGATTGTCGAACTCCTGGTCGCCGACCAACAGAGTGACAATCTGCACGGTGATGGTCGTTACTGCTTCAAGCGGATTGAGCGTCAGTTTGGCCGATAAGCCCGCTGCCATAACCACAATCATGGTTTCGCCAATGGCGCGTGAAGCGGCCAGCAGAATACCACCAACAATACCGGGCAGCGCTGCTGGCAACACGACCCGGCGAATGGTCTCATTCATCGTCGCCCCCATACCCAGAGACGCCTCGCGCAAACTGACAGGAACAGCATTAATAATGTCGTCAGACAGAGACATCACGAAGGGAATTATCATAATACCCATCACCAGCCCCGCAGCCATGGCACTCTCTGATGCCACATCCAGCCCCATCGATTCACCCACGTCACGGATAAAGGGCGCCACGGTGAGTGCAGCGAAAAAACCGTAAACGACCGTCGGCACACCCGCAAGAATTTCCAGTACCGGTTTAGTCACCGAACGAAATCGTCGCGTGGCGTACTCCGAAAGATATATAGCTGACATCAAGCCAACGGGAACTGCAATCAGCAACGCGACAGCCGATATCAGCAGCGTACCCGCGAGCAAGGGGACGAAACCAAAGGAGCCCGATGCCGCCACCTGATTGGCGCGAATGGCCATCTGCGGGCTCCACTGCAGGCCAAACAGAAAGTCCGTCAGCGGAATAATCTGAAAAAATCGGACCGCTTCAAACATCACTGACAACACGATGCCCAGCGTCGTTAGTACCGCCAATAAGGAGCAACTGAAAAGCACCCACTCAAAGATCTTTTCGACGTGATTCCGGGCGCGCAATGCAGGCGTGATCCGACGCACCGCCAGTAGACCTCCCAGTATGGCAACCACGAAGACCAATACCGCCTTGAGCTGACTAAACGAGGATACAGTTGTACCGTAATAATTGGCCGCGTTTACCTGAATCTGATCCAGTTGCCCCGAATCAATTGCACCCTTGGCGAAACCCTGTACCTGGTTGTAATACAACCCAAGTTCGGCAGCTGGCATGTCTTGTATATTCTGCGGCAACTGCGCAACGACAAGTTTATGCAGGATAGTGGGTTCAAAGCTCACCCAGAGTATAAGGACGACGAACGCAGGCAGTGCCGCCCAGACCGCAGCCATATAGCCGTAATGGTTGGGCAGAGAGTGAAGCGTGCTTAGTCCGCCCTGCTGCATGGCAACCATGCGCGAGCGTTTCCGCCCGGTCGCAAAGCTGACGACACAAAGGGCGACTAGAACCAGGAAAACTGTTGTTGTCTGCATTGCTGATTAGCCGTCTCTGATCACATCGCTATAGCGAGGATGTTCTGGCACTTCTCCGTAAAAAAGCGGGTAGACCTTTTTGCGTGACGCACTGGCGCCACGACATTGGCAACCTGGTGACGCTCTTACATCTCCAACGGTGTCATATTTTTGACATCTGTCTGAACCTGCAGACGCGCCTTATCATCCAGTGGAATCAACCCTCGTTCCGGCAGATATCCATCCTCCCCCATAGCTTTATTTGAGGTGAATTCGGTAGCGTACTCTTGAATTCCCGGTATTTTACCGACGTGCCCGCCCTTGATGTAGAAGTACAGGGGACGTGACACGAGGTATTCGCCGCTGGCTATCGTATCAAAGGTGGGAACCACTCCGTCGACAACGGACCCCTGCACTTTGTCACCATTTTCCTCCAGAAAACTATAACCAAAGATCCCTACTGCATCCGGGTTGGCTTCCAGTTTCTGGACTATCAAATTATCATTCTCACCCGCTTCGATGTACGTACCGTCTTCACGCATCGCGTACGCCACTGTGACGAATACATCTTCACCCTTGGGCGCTTTGCCCCGCTGTGCTGCCAGAGAGTCGTACAGACCCGATGGCAAGCCCAGTTTGGCCATTGCTGCCTTAATCTCATCGACTTGCGTGGCATCCAGCTCAGCCAAGGCCTCCAACTGGGGCAAAGCCGCAGCGCCACCCGCCATTGCCAACTCAGCAAAGGCATCGCGAGTTCCCGAGGTCGGTGGCGGCCCCAGCACTTCAATTCTGGTGGCCGGGAGCGCCGGATTCACGTCCTTCCAGGTCTGGTTAGGGTTTGCTATCAACATCCCGTCAGGACCGGGTATATCTTTCGCCAGAGCCAGATAAATATCCTTGAGGCTCATTATCAGCTGTGGGGCCTTACTTGAATTGGCGATCGCTATGCCATCGTAGCCAACCAGAACTTCCACGATATCGGTGACGCCATTGTCGTGACAATCATCATATTCACTTTTTTTGATGCGCCTGGATGCGTTGGTGATATCGGGCGTGCTGGCACCCAGACCACTGCAAAAAAGTTTTAGACCACCGCCAGTACCCGTCGACTCAATCTTGGGCGCACTGAATTTCGTTCCACGGCCAAAACGCTCAGCCACTACGGTGGCGAACGGATACACAGTCGATGACCCCACAATACTCACCATGTCACGGTTCGCAGCCTGCGCTGTACTCAGGGCGCTAAAGGTGGCCAGGATCGCTACGGCTCCAACTAGTTGATTTTTCACGTGGTGCGCACTCCATATCGTTGATTTAGGAACATACCGGGCTTTTCTCAAGAATTGCAGCGAAGTCTAGGTTCAGATTGTTACGTTTTTGTTACAAAGGGACACTTTGCGCCCCATATTCGGAGTTTTTTCACGAGCATATTACATGGGTGTGGCAGTGCACGGGAACCCCCAACGGCTGCAGGCGAACGGGCTAAAGATCCGCGCCAGGCTTATCCAGCTGATTGAGCCTGCCATGACGAACATCGAGGCCGCGCACCAAATAGACAACGTGTTCGGCAATATTGCAGGCGTGGTCACCGATTCGCTCCAGACTACGTAGAGCCCACATTTCATTCAGAATAACGCCAATACTTCGGGGGTCTTCCACCATGAACGTTATGAGACTGCGCATCGCGCTACCATATTCCTTGTCGACGTCATCATCGCGCTTAACCACCGCAACCGCCTGTTCCACATCCAGCCGCGCGAATGCATCTAGCGCCTGCCGCAACATGTCAGCTACCATGGCACCAATGTGTTTGATCTCAACAGAATTGCTAGGCGATTTGCCATCCTCAGAGATCCGTATCGCCTGTTTGGCCACCTTGGATGCCTCATCACCAATACGCTCCAGATCTCGATTTACCTTGATGATTGTAATGATGAGACGCAGATCGCTGGCTGTGGGTTGCCGCCGGGCAATGATCGTTGCACACTCGTCATCGATAGCCATCTCCATCTGATTGACCTCACTATCCCTGCGCACAATGAGCTCGGCCTCTCCGCTGTCCATCTTCATCACGGCTTCCAACGCAGCGGAGAGCTGCTGCTCTACTTTACCGCCCATCGACAACATGTGGTTGCGCAGTGATTCCAGCTCCGTATTGAACTTCGCGGAGATGTGTTGCTGGTAATCTTCTTTTTTCAACATAACATTTTCCTCTATTGTTCTGCGCTAACCACTGGCCGGAAATCTCAGGGTGAAAGTACTCCCTTGACCCAATTTACTCTCTACTTGCAGACCTGCACCGTGCGCTGCAGCGACATGCTTTACGATCGCCAGCCCCAGACCCGTGCCGCCTGTTGCAGAATTTCGACTGTCATCCACCCGATAAAAACGCTCCGTCAATCTGGGAATGTGTATAGAATCTATGCCTATCCCCTTGTCTCTCACTTGCAACAGCAAGCGACCCTCTTTTGAGGTCCAGACTATGGTCACGGGGATACCATGCGCGCTGTACTTGATGGCATTGATAGTCAGATTCGACACCGCGCTATGCAGCTGCCGGTAATCACCATACACCTTATCTTCGACATCGATATCCAACAGAACGGTCGCCTCCGGGTAAGCCTCTGACAACTCATCCCTTAACTCCTGTAAGAGCCCTCTCATATCAACCAGCTCACGCTCGTCATCGCGCTTTTCACTTTCAATACGCGACAGCCACAATAGATCCTTCAACAAGTTTTCCATGCGCTGCGCTTGTTGGTCCATTTGCTCCAGCGGCTTGATGTAGCGCTGGGGTAACTCCTGCGAATTTTCTAAAAAGGTACTGATGTAGCCACTAATGACTGTTAGTGGCGTGCGCAACTCGTGGGATACATTGGCGACAAAATCCCGGCGTACTTTCTCCATGCGCACCTCACTACTGACATCGCGAACGAACAGCAAACGCTCTCCCTCGCCAAAACGGGTAACATCCACGCGCAAATAACTGGATCGGCTATCACCAACTGCCAGATATTGCAGCGGCTTGGTATAGTCGCGCGCCAGGAAATACTGATTGAACTCAGGCGCGCGTACCAGATTAGTCAGAGTCTGCCCCGTATCCTCGGGATAGCGCAAGCCCAGAAGCGGCTCTACTGCACGATTCAGCCATTTGATGGCGCCCTGCTTATCCACCATCACGACGCCATCTCGCATCGCCGCAAACGAATCTTCAAGATATTCTACCGTTGATTGCAAGTTCGCCTGCACCTCCGAACTATTTCTCTGTTGAGAATAGATGCGGGCAAACAGCTCACCCCAGCTACCGTATGCGTCCGGCGGCTGCTTATCCGGAGTATTCAACCACAGTTGGATTCGCTGCATCTGGTACGACCATAATCCAACCCACGCCACGAGCATCAGGATAACAGCCTCTATCGCGTAACCGTAGATCGATCCCAGCGCTGCTGACAGCGCCATTAATAATAAAAGCCGGCCTACCGGCGCATACAAACTCATGTTGAGTCAAGAACCGGCACTAAAAAATACCGTGAGAGGAAAATCGGTAACCCGTCCCGCGCACAGTCTGAATCAGGTTGCTATAGTCTCCCGAAGATGTTTGCAGGGCCTTTCGCAAGCGCCGAATGTGCACATCCACAGTACGCTCTTCAACATACACATTTGCGCCCCACACCTGATCCAGTAACTGGCCACGGGTATAAGCTCGCTCCGGATGCGACATGAAAAATTGTAAGAGATTGAATTCAGTCGGGCCCATATTCAGCGGCAGATTCGCGATAAAACAGCGTTTACTCTCGCCATCAAGCAGCAGTTCAGCGACCTGCATTTTTTCGCTTTCCGTGCCGCCACCGGCCCGACGCAATAGCGCCTTGATGCGTGCTATCAATTCACGCGGAGCAAATGGCTTCGTAATGTAATCATCAGCACCCACATCAAGACCCTGTATTACATTGTCTTCGGCGGTTTTGGCTGTCAGCATGATAACTGGCATGTCGCGGGTAAGTTCCTCACGTTTCAATCGCCTCATGAGTTCCAGGCCACTGCCGCCGGGTAACATCCAGTCCAGTAATACGATAGCCGGCCGTTCATCTACAATCGACTGGTAGGCCTGTTGTATGTCCTCTGCCTCGATACAACGAAAACCAGCAAACTCCAGAGCCATGCGCAGCATATCCCTGATAGCGAACTCGTCATCTACTATTAATACCGTAGCTGTGTTCATTGGTCCGCAAACCCCCTATGACTTTCAGAAGGAGTATTAAAAGTGGGAAGTGTGACAATTACATGACAGATAGGGGGGGAATTGCAACAAATCTGTAAAAAATCGGTCAGCACTACGCTGACCATGGCTTGGAGTGACTCAGGCTGCCCTACCGCAGGCTGGCATTGATATTGAGCAACATCTTATTGCCGGGGCACAAGTCTGTCTCATCCAGCGAGTTTAGCGGCCGTTGAGAGGTCTCCAGGACCTCGTGCAGGTCGCGAGAATCCGTATTCATGTAGATGAGACCCGTCAGGATATTACCCAAGTAACGGTGCTCCTCCAGCGCGTTAATGGCCGATCGCCGATCGAAAGGGTTGAGCGATTCATCGACTTTGTACAAACGAATGCTGGAGCCGTTGTGCAGGGTAACCTCATGACTGTGGCCCGTCTGATACTCCGTGGTGATCTCATTGTGCATGGGCACAAAATCAATAGTTCCCGTTGCCTCAGAGTGTTCCCGGACAAACTCATAGCTTTTCGTGGACTTGGCATTATTGTTAAATGTCACGCAGGGAGAGACAACATCTATAAGGGCGAAACCGCGATGGGAGATAGCGGCCTGAATCAGCGGCACCAGTTGCTCCTTGTCCCCGGAAAAACTACGCGCCACAAAAGTGGCACCCATCTGCACCGCTGTGCCACACAGATCGATGGCACTATAGATGTTGGGATCCCCTTTTTTGCTCGCCGAGCCTCTGTCCGCAGTCGCAGAGTCCTGACCCTTGGTGAGACCATAGCAACCGTTATTCATAACGATGTAGACCATATTGAGGTTGCGCCTGGCGACATGTACGAACTGGCCCATACCGATTGAAGCGGTGTCGCCGTCCCCGGAGACCCCCATGTACAGCAGATCCCGATTGGCCAGCGCAGCGCCAGTCGCCACCGAGGGCATACGGCCATGTACCGAGTTAAAACCGTGAGAATTGCCCAAAAAGTAAGTCGGCGCCTTGGATGAACAACCAATACCAGAGAGTTTGGCAATCTTGTGCGGTTCGATGGATAGCTCATGACAGGCCCGCACAATGGCGCCGCTGATGGAGTCGTGGCCACAACCAGCGCACAGCGTTGAAATAGCGCCCTCGTAATCGGCCTTGGTGTACCCCAGGTCATTGACCGGAAGCCCCGGATGTCGAAATTTGGGAAGTTGGTAACTCACCGGGATTCTCCGACGCGCAGCAACGCGATATTACGGTGCAGCGGCAGTACATTGTCGCCATTGAGGTGCTTCTTAATTTGCTTGCGAATATTGCGCGCGCTTATCGGCGTGCCATCGAAGCAAAGTACGGATTTCAGTTTATCGGGACCAAACTCGAACTCAGCCATCAGCAGCGTACGCAGCTGCGCATCGCGGTTCTGCTCAATCACAAAAACCTGCTTATGCCGTTCGATAAACTTCTGGACTTCCTGATTGAACGGAAAGGCCCGCACGCGCATGGCGTTCAAGTGGACGCCCTCCTCGGCCAGGTGATCCAATGCCTCGCGCGAGGCTTCCTCGCTAGTACCAAAATACAAAACGGCAGTATCGGTTTCGCTGCCGCACTCTATCGTAATAGGCGCGGGGACATATTCATTAATCGTATCCCACTTGCGCAGCAGGCGCAGCATATTGGCCTCGTACTCTTCACCCTTCTCGGTGTAGACAGCGTACTCATTGCGCGAGGTACCACGGGTGAAAAATGCGCCTTTGGTAGGGTGGGTGCCCGGATAGGTGCGATAGCAGATAGCATCTCCGTCGACGTCCAGATAGCGGCCAAACTCCACACCGTTCTCCAACTGCTCGGCAGTGAGTACCTTGCCGCGATCATATTTGCGCTCGTCATCCCAGGCCAGCGGCTCCGACATATTGTCATTCATGCCAAGATCAAGATCAGTCATCAGAATGATGGGGGTCTGCAAACGCTCCGCCAGATCAAATGACAAAGCGCCAAAATCGAAACACTCTTTGGGCGTAGAGGGGAACAACAGCACCTGCTTGGTATCGCCATGCGAAGCATATGCACACGACAGAATGTCTGACTGCTGGGTGCGAGTAGGCATTCCAGTGGAGGGCCCTGCGCGCTGCACATTGAACAACACCGTCGGTATCTCGGCGAAGTACGCCAACCCCAGGAACTCACTCATCAGCGACACGCCGGGGCCAGAGGTGGCGGTAAAGGATCGTGCACCGTTCCAGCTGGCGCCGATCGCCATGCCGATAGCCGACAATTCATCCTCTGCCTGCACGATGGCATAATTGCGTTGACCTGTACCGGGATCAATCCTGACCCGCTTGGCATATTTTTCAAAAGCGTCCACCACTGAGGTGGACGGAGTAATCGGATACCATGCTGCCACGGTTGCACCACCGTAAAGGGCACCCAGGCCAAGGGCGGTATTCCCGTCGAGCAGAATCTTATCCCCGACCTTGTCACTTTTCTCCACTGTGATACCTATCGGGCATTCCAGATTGTTGCGCACATACTGGTGGCCCAGTTCCAGTGCATGAATATTATGCAACACCAGATTTTTCTTACCCTTGAACTGATCCTCCACCAAACCGGTCAGCACCTTAAAATCCATATCCAGCAATGCCGCCAGCGCGCCAACGTAAATCACGTTCTTGAACAACTGTCTCTGCCTTGGATCCTCATACTGCTCATTACAGATTTGGGTGAGCGGTATACCTATGATAGAGATATCATCACGGTGCAGGCGTAAGTCCAAGGGCTTGGTATTGTCATAGATAAAATACCCGCCTGGCAGTACCTCGCGGATATCCTGGGGCATGCTCTGCGGGTTCACCGACAGCGCGATATCGATTCCACCACGGCGACCTAAATAACCCTTATCGTTGACCCTCACCTCGTACCAGGTGGGTAAGCCCTGAATGTTAGAGGGAAATATATTCTTGGGCGACACCGGTAGGCCCATGCGAAATAGGGCCTTGGCGAACAGGTTATTGGCACTGGCAGAGCCTGTACCATTCACATTGGCAAATTTGATAACGAAGTCGTTGACCGATTCAATACGCTCCATAATCACTCACCCGCCTTGCTAACATTGTAGAGAAACTTCTGCATATCCCATGCGGTGGTTGGGCAGCGCTCTGCGCACAAGCCACAGTGCAGACAGACGTCCTCGTCCTTGACCATGACGCGCATGGTGGGCAGGTCGGCTGATATGTAAAGCTCCTGGGCCAGATTGCCAGCGGGAGCTTCAAGGCGTTGGCGCAAATCTTCCTCTGCGCCGTTGGTCGTAAATGTGATACAGTCGGTTGGGCATATATCAACGCAAGCGTCGCACTCAATGCAGCGCAACTCGTCAAACACTGTCTGCACATCGCAGTTGAGGCAGCGCTGGGCCTCTTTATAGCCAGTCTCGATATCAAACCCCAGTTCCACCTCAACCTTGCGGTTTTTCAGGGTCTTCGCGATGGGCGCGTGCGGAACGGCGTAGCGCAAATCATTGGCTACGACACTATCGTAACTCCATTCGTGCACGCCCATTTTCTGGCTCGACAGAGTAACGTGCGGTGGTGGCCGCTTTTTCACATCCTCACCACGGCAGAACAGGTCAATACTGACGGCTGCCTGATGGCCGTGAGCTACGGCGGTTATGATATTTTCCGGGCCAAACGCAGAGTCTCCGCCGAAGAAGACCCGCTCGTTGGTAGACTGGAAGGTCGCTTCGTCGACCACTGGCATTTCCCACTTATCGAACTCAATCCCCAGATCCCGTTCTATCCAGGGGAATGCATTCTGCTGCCCAATGGCCATTAACACAGCGTCCGCCTCCATGAACAACAGATCCTCACCGGTTGGCACCAGCGTCCGCTTACCGTCTTCATCGTATTGCGCTTCAACCTTTTCAAAATGCATACCCTTGAGTTTGCCGTCTTCAACTACGAACTCTTTGGGCACATGGTTGTTGTAAATCGGGATGCCCTCGCTGGCGGCATCGTCTTTTTCCCAGGGCGATGCTTTCATCTCATCGAACGGGCTGCGCACGACCACGCGTACATCTTCTCCTCCCATTCGCCGGGATGTCCGACAGCAATCCATGGCGGTATTGCCGCCACCGAGCACCAGCACGCGTTTACCGATCGACGTGGTATGTTCAAAGGCTACACTGGATAGCCAATCTATACCCAAATGGACGTTGGGCATCGCATCTTCCAGTCCGGGCAAATTCAGACCTTTACCACGCGGCGCTCCGGTGCCGACAAATACCGCATCGTATTCCTTGTCCAGTATCTCTTTCAGGCTCTCGACCTGTACATTGAAGGTGGCCATCACGCCCATGTTGAGAATGTAATTAACCTCTTCATCCAGCACATCTGCCGGCAGGCGGAACGCAGGAATCTGGCTGCGCATCATGCCGCCACCGGCAAACTGATTGTCGTAGATATCAATACTGTATCCCAGCGGCGCAAGGCCTCGGGCCACGGTTAGAGACGCGGGGCCGGCGCCAATGAGGGCAACTCGCTTGCCATTTTTTATCTTCGGAATCGTCGGCAGTCGATCGCTAATATCGTCCTTGTTATCGGCGGCCACTCGCTTGAGCCTGCAGATGGCCACCGGCTCCTCCTCCACCCGCACGCGACGACATGCAGGCTCGCAGGGCCGGTCGCAGGTGCGCCCCAAAATGCCCGGGAATACATTGGAGTGCCAGTTGACCATGTAGGCGTCAGTGTAACGCTCAGCGGCTATTAGTCGAATATACTCGGGAACCGGCGTATGGGCCGGGCATGCAAACTGGCAATCCACTACCTTGTGGAAATACTCAGGATTCTTGGTGTCTGTTGGTTTCACTTGGCCTTCTCATTATTAGTCTGGCTATGAATGGACGCACATCAAGGCACCGTAACAGTCCTTTGATTGTGGCACATGTCAAGTGCGGTTTCATTATCAATGGCGGGCAAATAGCGTTACTTTTCCAACACTTAGCAAAGCATAGTGAGACGGGTGTCGCATCTTGAACTGCTGTTATGGTACTGAGCGCTAAAACCAGCCAAAAAATCCACCACCATTTTTCAACTTTTCCTGACAGAGAAGCAGTTGCGCCTGGTAAGTGTTGGCTCGGGCCTCAACCTTGCGCGCCACCGTCATCAGCCACGGCTTTTGCTGATAGGTCGCGCGGTTATAGCCACCGTGGCCCTCGTGATAGGCGAGGTATAGACCGTAGGTATTTTGCAGGGAGATACCACTGCGCCGCTGTGACTGGTAGTTGTACCAACCGACAAAGTCGATGGCGTCACCAAAATCATCTCTGTCCGCCCCGAAGCTACCGCCATTGTCCTTGTACTCATCCCAGGTGATGGTTTTGGCCTGACTGTAACCGTAAGCGCTGGACGATCGAAACCACGGAATGAAACCCAACACTTTGCCGCGGGGGGGCCTGGCGTCGGCGCGAAATCGTGACTCCTGATAGATAATGGCCATCATCACCGGAATCGGACTTCCCCACTCGTCCTGGGCCTCTTCGGCGTCGTTATACCAATCGTCTTTCTCCTGGAAAATAGCACAGATGTTGTTGACGTCTCGCGGGGGACCAGTGGTGCAGGCACTTAACGCAAATAGCGTCGCCAGCAGTGTGATCGTTTGCAAAATACTGCTCAAATCTGGACTCCGTGACTGGCGAGCAAAGCCAGCAGTGACTGCTCGTCAACGACGTCAATGCCCAACTCATTCGCTTTGATCAGCTTGGAGCCCGCACCTGGTCCCGCCACCAGGCAGGTTGTTTTAGCGGACACACTGCCAGCGACTTTTGCACCCAAGGCCTGCAACCGGGCTTTGGCGTCATCGCGACTCAACGTCTCAAGCTTGCCAGTCACCACCCAGATTTGCTCGGCGAGGGGCAGGTTTTGTTGCGGTAACCGCTCGATATCTGGCCAGATCACACCCGCATAATGCAGCGATTCCACCACCGCCATGCTGGCCTCAGAATCGAAAAACTGGCGCAGATGATCCGCGACTATCGGGCCCACATCATCGACCTCCAACAGTTGTGCCTCGGAGGCTGATGACAGCGCCAACCAGTTGCCAAAATAGTATGCAAGGTTGCGCGCGGTCGCCTCGCCGACTTCCCGAATACCCAGTGCAAAGATAAACCGCGGCAAGGTAGTTTGCTTACTCGTTTGCAAGGCGCACAATAAGTTGTCGGCCGATTTTTCGCCCATTCGCTCCAGATTGACCAACAGCTCTTTGGACAGGGCATAAAGGCCCGCGACATTCGCCACAAGCCCCTCATCGACCAGCTGCTCTACAAGTTTGTCGCCCAGGCCATCGATGTCCATGGCACGCCGCGAGACAAAGTGCTTGATGGCGGCTTTCTGTTGGGCACCGCAAATCAGCCCGCCCATACAGCGCCAGGCGGCCTCCCCCTCCTCCCGTTCGATAGCAGATTCACAAACGGGACAATGCGTTGGAAACTGTATCGTCCGTGTATTGTCAGGACGATTATCCAGTACCACAGAGACCACCTGTGGAATCACATCGCCGGCGCGACGAACGATGACCGTATCGCCTATCTGGATTCCCAGACGGTCGATTTCATCGCTGTTGTGCAAGGTCGCGTTACTCACCGTGACGCCACCGACAAACACCGGCTCCAACCTTGCCACCGGAGTAATAGCACCGGTGCGCCCCACCTGAAACTCCACGTCGAGCAGACGCGTCATTTCTTCCTGCGCCGGAAACTTTCTCGCGATGGCCCAGCGTGGCGCGCGCGAGACAAACCCCAGCCGTTGCTGTAAAGCCAGCTCATTGACCTTGAATACAATACCGTCAATATCGTAAGCCAGGCTGTCGCGACGCACTGCCAATGAAGCAAAATAGGCATCGCAGGCTTCAATACCCTGCACTACCGCAGACTCTGGATTGATTTTCAGGCCCCAGTCGCGCAGGCGCTCCAACACACCGGCATGACGGTCGGGCAAATTACCGCCCTCAACCAGCCCCACGCTATAGCAGCACATCTCCAGCGGACGCTGCGCTGTGATACGCGCATCCAGTTGACGCAAACTGCCCGCGGCGGCATTGCGTGGATTAACAAAGGGCTTCTCACCGCGCTCCCGCGCGCGGTTATTGAGTTGCGCAAATCCTGCTTTGGGCATGTAAATTTCACCGCGCACTTCAATTAGAGTGGGAAAACCTTCACCCCGAAGTCGCAGTGGTATCGAACGAATGGTGCGCACGTTGTGGGTGATATCTTCGCCGGTACTGCCGTCGCCGCGCGTCGCACCACGCTCCAGCACGCCGCAGCGGTACAACAGGCTGACGGCAATGCCATCGAGCTTGGGTTCGCAGGCAAACTCCAGCTGCCCCTCCTGGTCGCCAAGTCTGTCCAGCAAACGCCGGTTGAAATGCTGCATATCCTCTGGGCTAAACGCATTTTCCAGCGACAGCATGGGCACTTCATGAGAGACTTGGGTGAATTGCTGTAAAGCTTGGCCACCGACGCGCTGGGATGGGGAATCGGCACGCTGCAATTGCGGATGCTGATGCTCCAGCTGCAGCAGGCGCTGCAGGCGACGGTCGTACTCTGCATCGGGAACCGTGGGCTCATCCAGCGCATAATACTGGTAGTTCCAGGTATCCAATTGCTCTCGCAGGGATTCGATTTCCTGCACAGGATCTACTGATGGCATACTAGTAGGCTTTAGCGGGCCTTGGCCAGCATGCGCCGCTCCAGGTCGCGAATCTGTTGGCGACTGTGCTCCTTCGTCTGTCGGGTCAGCACACTGCGCGATTCATCAAGCACGTCTGCTCCCAGGTTTCGGGCGACAGCCTGCGCCGTCTCTAACATATAGTCATAGGCCTGCATCATGTCATCAGGACCTGGCAGGGTCAGGAAGAAGAGCAACCCTGGAGTGCTCATATCTGACATGGTGTCTATATCAAACACACCGGGCTGCATCATATCGGCCACACTAAATTGGATTGCGCCACGCCCAGCCTCGAACTCGTGCCGGTGGAAAAAGTCCATGTCGCCGAAACGCAGATCGCAGGCCAGCAGTATCTGCAGTATGTCTGCGCCGCTCATACCCTGTTTACTGCGCGCCACCACGTTGAGCATGAACACTTCAGGCTCGACACCGCGGGGCAGCTTGCCAGCGGGCGGCTCGTCTGGATTGCTGTCCGACGGGTCTTCGTCCGCGACCAGACCATCCAGCCAATCGAGGTTTTGTGCCTCTTCTCCGGGAGCAACCGCAGCCATGCCCGCAACCAGCTCGGCGTCATCG
Organism: uncultured Halioglobus sp.; assembly: GCA_963934845.1. GTDB lineage: Bacteria > Pseudomonadota > Gammaproteobacteria > Pseudomonadales > Halieaceae > Marimicrobium. The sequence continues at coordinate 46,809 of CAWWAG010000004.1, forward strand.
TCCGTCGGGGACTTGGCTGCTGAATTCTCGGCTCGTTTAACCGCTGCCCTGTTGGTGGAGAGCGCAGATTTCGATCCAGGCGGGAAGCCAGCGGCGCGCAGGAGATCGCCTCTCTCAACCACTCTGGCTCCCCCATTGGGCAACTCACCAAACTTGCTAATATCGTTTGGCAGTTCAGGTGGCAGCTCCTCCGGGTTTATCAGTTTCATTTTGACCCTGGTCCGTTTGTCGCGCCGAATACGACGCCATGCGTCCAGCAACACAGCCACTATCAACACCACGCCGATAATGACCATCCAATCTCGTACTGTTAAATCCGTTAGTCCCACTCGCTCTATCCGCTTTCTGAATCGCCCGATTAACTGGCCGCCAGTGCTGCGGCCTCCTCAACATCGACAGACACCAATCTTGATACGCCCGGCTCGTGCATGGTCACGCCCATCAACTGATCGGCGTACTCCATGGATATTTTATTGTGGGTAATATAGATGAATTGCACCTTGTCGGACATCTCTTTCACCAGCCGTGCATAGCGCCCTGTGTTGGCATCATCCAGCGGCGCGTCTACCTCGTCGAGAATACAGAACGGCGCGGGATTAAGCTGAAAGATGGCGAACACCAACGCAATGGCGGTCAGTGCTTTTTCACCCCCGGACAACAGGTGAATTGTGGCGTTTTTCTTGCCGGGCGGACGAGCCATGATAGAGATGCCCGTATCGAGCAAATCGTCTCCAGTCATTTCCAGATAGGCACTGCCACCGCCGAATACGCGGGGGAATAATGCCTGTAAACCCGCATTGACCCTCTCAAACGTCTCGCGGAAACGATTGCGGGTTTCCTTATCAATTTTACGAATGACAGACTGCAGTGTATCCAGCGCAGTCACCAGATCCTCGTTCTGTGCATCCAGGTAGTTCTTGCGCTCGGACTGCAGGGTGTATTCGTCGATTGCCGCCAGATTGATAGGACCGAGACGAATGATCCGGTTGGCCACACGTTCCAGCGCGGTTTGCCACTCGGGCTCATTGGCGCCCTCGAGCATGGTGCTCAAAACCGCATCCAGCTCGTGCTTACCTTCCTGCAACTGCTTGTCGATGATGTTACGTTGCACCTGCAGTGTCTGGTTGCTGATGCGTTGACGCTCGAGTTCACTGCGTACTGTTTCCGCACGTTGCTCGATGGCCGCACGTTGCTGCTCGGCTTCGCGCAATTGATGCTCAACCTCAGCAACCTGTTGACGCGCGGCACTCAGCTCGCCCTCGGATTGCAGGCGCAACTCCAGCTGTTGTTCAAGTTCATCGCGCAGCCCTGCCAATGGATCATCACTTTCGCGCAGCGATTCGTTCAGACTTTGCTGCCGCTCATGCAACTGGGCCACCTGCCGATCTGTACGATCGATGGTTTCGCGCACGGCGTTCAGCTGTGTGTCGAGTGACTGATGACGCATTGCCACCTGGTGCGCCCCGTCCTTGTCCTCACGTGCTTTCTGGCGGGCTCCATCCAGTGTCCCGCGTATCTGATCCCGATTAGCGAGTAACGCTTCGCGACGCAGGGAGTCTGCCTCCATGCGCTCGATGCACTCCGACAACACCGTCCTTGCCTCAGACACCGCTTCCTGTTCCTGCTGAAACTGCCCTCTCGCCTCGTCAATTTCAGTGTTGATTCGCTCGTTACGCAGCTTGATCTGTTCGGCTTTGGCCTGGTAGGCAGAGACTCGCGAACTGATTTCAGCATGATGGCGTGTACTCACCTGCAACGCACGCTGACACTCCTGCCGCTCGTCCTCCATTGTTTTTAGCGCATCCTCGCACGCCTGCAACTCCTCCGTCAGGAGAACCTCACGCTGCTGTTGCACGTCGAGCTTCGTGGCCAGCGCCTCGAGCTCCTCCCGCCGCTGAATCACACCACCGTCACTATTGGACATACGCGCCACACGCAACCAGTTGCGGCCCATCCAAATACCATCACGGGTGATGACAGATTCATTCGATACTAGTGAGACTCGCTGTTGCAATGCCTGCGCCAAATCATCAGCGGCGTGTATGCCCGCCAGTAAACCGTCTACCCAGCCACGGCTTTGTACCTTGGAGACCAGTAATCCCGATGCCTGTGAATCGCCAGCAGCGGACTCCACCAGCAGCAAACTGCCCTGTTCGAAGCTATCCAGAAAATTTCCAAGTGCGTCGATATCATCCACACACACCGCCTGCAGGTAATCGCCCAACACCGTCTCGACCGCCAGCTGCCATCCGTCATCGACCTGCATCATCTCCAGCAACCGTGATTTGTCAGTCAGCTGGTGCGCCTGCAGCCACTGCCCCACGCTCTCGTTGCCATCCTGCATGGCCGCTTGCTGCAAGGCCTCAAGTGAAGCACCGCGTCCGCGCATTTGCTGGAGTGCGGAGCGCACCTGATTGAGTTCAGTCGACAGCCTGGTGCGCCTGTCGCGGGTCGATGCCAGAGTCTCCACCAGCGCCTCACTGCGCCGCTCATGCTCAGCCATTGTCAGTTCAACTTCTGCCTGCTGCTCACCCAACTCATCAGCTTCAGTATCCGCCGGGCTCGCAGTCAGTCCTTGCTTTTCTTCCTCCAGCTGCCGAGTACGCCCCTGCAAACGCTGCAACACTTGCTCGAGATACTGTATACGCGACTGCTGCACCTCGGACTGCTGTCGTGGTTCCGCAGCGTGCTGGTTAAACTCGTCCCACTGGTGTTGCCAGTCGTGCATAGCCTCCTCGGCCAGCAGAAGTGCCTTTGCCGAGGCGCTCTCAAGCTCCTGCAGCCTCTGAAGATCCGGGCCTAAAGTCTCAAGTTCACTCTCCCAACTGGTCAGCTTACTGCGATCCTCTCCCAGATGGCTTTCGGCCTCAACGAGATTCGTCGCAGTCTGTGCCAGATCGTCCTGCAGCTGCCGACCCCGTTCCTGTTGGTGCTTGATGGTCTGTTCTATACGGGCGACTTCGGAGCCGAGTAAATAATACGTAGCCTGCACTTTGTTGAAATCGTCAGTACGATCTGTGTGATCTACCCGGTGCTGTTCGATGACAGTGTCGACGCGCTGGTGTTCGGAGTGTATACCCTCTAACTTGACCTCCAACTCCCCGACCGCCTGGGTCGCGGTTTTTATCAGATCGTCCAACGCCTTGCACTGCAGAGCCAGCAACTGGGCCTTGAGCTCGCGCTCTTCGGCTTTGAATTCTGTGTATTTTTCTGCGGCCTGTGCCTGGCGCTGCAGATGCTGCAGTTGCCGCCCGAGTTCATCGCGCAAATCGGTCAGGCGATCGAGGTTTTCCAATGTGCGCCGCATCCGACTTTCGGTTTCCTTACGTCGCTCCTTGTATTTGGAGATCCCGGCAGCTTCCTCGAGAAAAACACGCAACTCTTCCGGCTTGGATTCGACCAGGCGACTGATCATCCCCTGCTCAATAATGGCGTAACTGCGAGGGCCGAGACCTGTGCCAAGGAATATATCGGTGATATCCCGACGCCGGCACTTGGTACCGTTGAGGAAATAATCTGATTGGCCATCTCGGGTGATCTGCCGTCGGGTGGATATTTCGGCATAACTGGCATATTCGCCACCAACGCGGCCTTCACTATTATCGAACACTAACTCGATAGTGGCCTGCCCGACAGGCTGCCGATTGACCGAACCATTGAAAATGACATCGGCCATGGACTCGCCGCGCAGATTCTTGGCGGAGCTCTCGCCCATCACCCAACGCACGGCATCAATCACGTTAGATTTACCACAGCCATTGGGGCCCACCACCGCACACATATTGCCGGGGAAAGTGACCGTGGTGGGGTCAACGAATGACTTGAATCCCGCCAGTTTGATTGACTTTAATCGCATATTGCCTTAATTATGATTGCTAACTATTTGTTTTTTATGGGGTTTTTTAGAATTTTTGCAATTTTTAGCCGTCCATAAGACACAACATAGTGTATATACTTTAAGCGAACAACACTATGCCTGAGCAAGGGAAATGCGAAAATTCGCTTTTGGGGGCAGGCTGTTAATGGCAAAATAGGACACCGGCACTAGCTGGTAACTGCGAAATTTCCGATGGATGTATAGAGCGTATGCTGAATCCGTCGTCGTAATGATCGGCCGGTCTATTGGGTATTGGCGTGCAAAACTATCTCCAGAGGCGTTTCGTCCACTGAGGGGGATATGGGCCCGGCCTGGCCCAACCAACTGGCATTTGCCTCGCCGGGGCGGCCATCGGCAGAGACTTGTACTGCGACAATGACTGATGCGGTTTGGGAAAGTTTCTGGCCCGCCATTGAATTGCTGTCGTCCAGGCGTAGTGTGGTCGGCAGTTGCGCGCCGGTGAGGCGCTGGACGGCGATGGGCATACGGCTATCAGATTCGGCATTGCGCGCCAGGATGAAGACGGTGTCGGTGGCTGTAATGGCGGCATCCGGTGGCGCTAATACACTCACGGTAATACCTGCACCGGATTCGACTGCTGCCGCGGGCGTGCTCTGAGTGAGAGCAGCGGCGGCGGCTGGATCGTCCTGTGCCAAGCGCTGTCGCGCAGTTTCGATCACCCCGGCAATCATTTGTGCACCTTCAGAGTCGGCGGGCTCCATTGCGATCAGGCGCTGCCAGTACTCGATGGCCGCGCGGTATTGCTGTTGCTCGAAGGATGCCATACCCAGTAAGCCCAGCGCTGTGAGTTGCTGAGGATCGGCCGCCAGTGCCTGTTCCGCCTGCAAACGGGCGCGATCACTGAGTACGCGACCAGCCGCCAGATATTCCGCCTGCGCGGCGTAGGCCAGCGCCTGCGCATCACCCGGTACCGCATCGATCAGCGCTTCGTACGTTGTCGCCGCTTGCCCGTAATCTTCCTGGCCCATATAATAGCGACCCAGCAAGGCGAGATAGTGCAAATTGTCAGGGCGCTGCGTGGAGCGCACCTCCACGGCATGAATGAGGTCGCGCATTTGCGCAGGTGTCGTATCGTCCTGCAGGGTCTGCAGGCGCTGCGCAATCACCACATCTGAGGCCGCACCCAGCGCGTAGTAAAGGCCGCTGGCAAGCAATGCCACCAGCGGCAGCAGTACCCAAACAGGAAATGTCTGAGCTGACGACTGTTGCTGCGCCACTCGCTCACGCTGATCTTCCAGCAGGCGAATACGTGCATCTTCCTGCAGGGCCTTATTCTCTTCTCCGGCTAATTCCGCCTCACGTTGACGGAACCACTCCAGGTTGGCGCGGTCCAGGTCTGCCTCGGCGGCTCCGGGGCGCATTCGGGGAAACAGGTAAAAAACAGTACTCAGCAATAACAAACCGGCACACGCCAGGATAAACGTGGTCAAGAGTCGTGCTCCGTTTTATCCAGCAAATTGTGCAAACGCGATTGATCCTCTGCTGTAAGCGCCGAACCCTGGTCTTCAGCTATTTTGGTGCGTGACCGCAGTGTAGCTATCAGCACACCGATCGCCGCCAGTAGAAGCAGAACAGGCGCCAGCCACAGCAGTACCGTGGTGCCGCCAAAGCGCGGCCGATAGCGCACGAATTCACCGTATCGGGCCACCATGTAATCGAGGATCTCGCCATCACTGACACCTGCCTCCAACTGCTGATGTAACAGCCTGCGCAAGTCCTGCGCGATGGGGGCATTGGAGTCGGCAATATTCTGGTTCTGACACTTGGGGCAGCGCAATTCCTCGCTCAGTTGCTGATAGCGAACCTCCAGTGCTGGACTGCTAAAATCATAGGTTTCAATGAGTGCCAGCGCGCGGCTGGCCACCAACAGGAAAACACAGACAAGAATACTACGCATAATCCTCACGGCGTACTCTGCCCCTGCTTCAGTTCCAGATACAGGGGCTCGAGTACAGATTGCCACACTTTCACGTCCACCACGCCCACATGGCGGTATCGCACCACCCCGTTGGCATCGAGCAGATAGGTCTCAGGCGCGCCATAGACTCCCAGATCTACACCGAGTGTCCCCTTCCGGTCGGCGATATTCAGCACATAAGGGTTGCCCAGCTCATCCAGCCAGCCCTGAGCAGCGACGTCGCTGTCCTTGTAGTTCAGACCGTAAATCGGGATACCTTGGTCCGCCAGTTGTTTCAAATAAGGGTGTTCTACACGACAGGACACGCACCAGGTGGCCCACACATTCAGCAGCGCAACTTCACCGGTAACGTCGTCACGCGTCAACACCCTGTCCTCGCTCAAGGCAGGCAGACTGAATGCCGGCAGCGGGCGGTCAATCAACGCCGAGGGCATTTCGCTGGGATCCAGAAACAGGCCCCGAAAGAGGATGATAGCAAGCAGCGCAAACAGAAAAAGCGGCAGAAATAGCTTTAATCTAGGCCCCATGCAGTACTGACTCGCTACTTGCACTAACTGTGGCGCGCTGGCGTCGATAGCGTTTGTCCGCCGCAGCGGTAAACGCGCCCACCGCCATCAATATCGCACCCAACCACATCCAGCGGACCATCGGCTTGTAGTGCAGCCGTATCGCCCACGCCCCATCGTTACCTACCGGCTCGCCCATCGCCACATACAGATCGCGAAACAGGCCGGCGTCAATCGCCGCTTCAGTCATGACTGAACCACTGGCAAGATAACGTCGCTTCTGCGGATTCATGCTGGCCACCCACACACCGTCCCGCGTGACGTCAAAACGTGCTTCATCGGCGACGAAATTGGGCCCCTGCACATGTTCGACTTCAATAAAGCGAAATTCATAGCCGGCCATTTCACGCGTATCACCGGAGTGCATTTTAAGATCTTGCTCAACCGAGTACTGGCTGGTGGCCACGATGCCGATGACACAAGCAGCAAATCCCAGGTGGGCGATCAGCATGCCGCAGTAAGACGGCGTCAGTCGACGCAGACCATTGGCCACATTCGATGCGCTGCGCAGACGCTGCCAGAAATCTTTTACCAAGCCTATTAGCAGCCAACTGGATAGAAGCACAGCGAGCGCCACCCAAATATTGTAGGGCGCGTGCAACAGCGGGAATGTGACAGCGCACAACACCGCCACCACAGTGGGGATCAGCAGTTCACCGCGCCAGCGGGTAAGGCTGTCGCGTTTCCAGCGCGAGATGGGGCCCATACCCATCATGGGCACCAGCAGTGCCATCAGCGGCACAAACACCGCATTAAAGTACGGCGGGCCAACCGAGACCTTGCCCATTCCCAGTGCATCTACTATTAACGGAAACAAGGTGCCGAACAACACGGTGAGTGTCGCCACCAGAAAGACCACGTTGTTATACAGCAGTAAACTCTCCCGGGAAACCCAGGCGAAGCTGACGCGGCTACTCACGGCCGGTGCACGAAAGGCATACAGGGTGAGTGAACCACCCACGACTATAGCCAGAAATACCAGAATAAACATGCCTCGCTCGGGATCGGTTGCAAAGGCATGTACTGAGGTCAACACCCCCGAGCGAACGAGGAACGTACCGAGCAAACTCAGTGAAAATGCGAAGATCGCCAATAGCACCGTCCAACTTTTGAACAGCCCGCGCTTCTCCGTGGCCGCCAGCGAATGGACTAATGCCGTACCGGCCAGCCACGGCATAAATGATGCGTTTTCCACCGGATCCCAGAACCACCAACCGCCCCAGCCCAATTCGTAGTAGGCCCACCAACTGCCGAGCATGATACCGAGACTGAGGAAGCCCCACGCGATATTGGTCCAGGGGCGAGACCACCGCGCCCACGAGGCGTCGAGTCGACCGCCCAAGAGTGCCGCGATGGCAAACGCAAACGCCACGGAAAAACCGACATAGCCCATATAGAGCAGCGGCGGATGGATAATCAGGCCCAGGTCCTGCAGCAGCGGATTGAGGTCAGCGCCGTCAGCCGGAGCGCCCGGCAATATTCGGACGAAGGGATTGGAAGTGATCAGCGAAAAAGACAGGAAACCTACTGAAATCGCGCCCATCACCGACAACACTCTGGACAGGACCAGCAATGGCAATTGCGAGCTAAACAGGGCGACAGCTGCCGTCCAGAACGCCAGAATCAGGGCCCACAACACCAGAGAGCCTTCGTGGTTCCCCCAGACTGCAGAAAACTTGTAGATTGGCGGCAGTAGCGTATTGCTGTGGGACGCGACCAACTGTACGGAAAAATCATCCTGCAGGAAGGCCGTGGCCAGACAGCCAAAGCTGATTGCCACAAAGACCAGTAGACCCACTGCCAGACTGGGCGCGAGCGCCATAGCACCGCTGTTGCCGCGCCATGCGCCCCAAGCTGGCACCGACGTGAGGATAAGCGAGAGGCAGAACGCCAGAATCAACGAAAAGTGGCCTATTTCAGGAATCATTTGGCATTGCCCTCTTGATCGTACCCCGAGCTTTCCAGTGCATGTATCACCTCGGGCGGCATGTAATTTTCATCGTGTTTGGCGAGAATCTCTGTAGCTTCCAATACACCTTCGTCGTTTAGCACCCCGGAGGCCACGGCGCCCTGCCCCTCAGCGAACAAGTCAGGCAAGATGCCCACATAAACTACTTCTATGGTTTCCTGATAGTCGGTGAGCTTAAAGCGTATCGCGAGACTATTATCAGCGCGTTGCAGGCTATCTTCCAGCACCATGCCACCCACACGAATAGGCTGCCCAACCGGTGCCAAACCGGCGACGACATCTGCGGGTGGGTAAAACAGATTGATGTTACCACGCAGCGCATACACCACCAAGCCAACAGCTGCGCTGGAAAACAGTGCGATGAACAATACGATGTAAAGTCGTTGCTTGCGCACTGGATGCATTAACTCTCTCCCCTGGCTTGGCCTGCCGGCCCGCCTTGTGCACGCTTGATCTGCGCCGCTAATTGTCGCAGAAAACGCCTGCGTCGAAGTACCGGGGCCATCACCACCATCGCAATCACCGCGACAGTAACAAGATAGGAGCCCCACACATAGGCGCCGTGGCCTTCCATCGCCAGTGCTGCCGGCAGACTGTCAAAGTACATTACTTGTCTCCCGCTTTCGCTACGAGTTTTTTTACCCACTGCGTACGCGCCTCACGCTGCAACAATTCGGCGCGCATATTCAGCAGCAGGCCACAGGTAAATAGTGCGTAAAATGCGCCAATCATCAGTAGTAATGGATATAACATACTGCTATCAATACTGGATTCCCCGGTGAATTTGATCGTCGCACCCTGATGCAACGCATACCACCAGTCCACCGATTTGTAGATGATTGGAATATTTACCATACCCACCAGACTCAGAACTGCGCAGGCTTTTGCCGCAGCTTCTTTGTTGTCGAAGGCCTCATAGAGCGCTACCACACCCAGATAGAGAAACAGCAGGATCAACATGGAGGTGATGCGTGCATCCCACACCCACCAGGTACCCCAGGTAGGCTTACCCCAGATCGCTCCGGTAACAAGCGCAATAAACGTGAATGCTGCGCCCACAGGAGCCGCCGCTTTCATCGCAACGTCAGCCATTTTCATACGCCAGATGAGGCTGACAGCCCCGGCTAGCGCCATAATATAATAACCCGCCAGCGCCACCACAGCCGCTGGCACGTGAATGTAAATGATACGGTAACTATTGCCCTGAATTCTTTCAGCCGGGGTGAATAGCAGGCCCCAGGTCACGCCCGTAATCAGCACTAGAACTGTAATAGGCAGCAGCCAACGCAGGATGACGCCGGCGATGGCGTAAAACCAGGGAGGGGAACCGAGCTTATGAAATATGGGCCACATTGCGCAGGCAATTATACAGGGCGCGCTGAGCTGAACAACCGAATGTTCGCACCGCGAGGGTACAAAGGGAAATCACTGTTACGCATCAATGCTTATCCTCAATCCGGCAGCCATTGCCAGCGGTGCCAGCGCAATGGCCAAACATAGCATCGCACCCAAAATCGCCAGGTACGGCCCCGCTGGGACGCCGTTGACTGCCGCCTGTACCGCAGCGCTACCGAAAATCAATACCGGCATATACAGAGGCAGAATCAACAGCGAAATCAGCATGCCACCTCTTTTAAGCCCCACCGTGAGCGCTGCCCCAATACCGCCAATCAGGCTAAGTAAGGCAGTACCGATCAATAAACTCGCCACCAGCGCACCGAGTGCCGGCACAGACAGGTTCAGCATTAGCGCAAACACGGGCGACACAGCGGCCAGCAACAATCCAGTGGTAAGCCAGTGGGCACCCATGTAAGCCAGTACCGACAAAAACAGAGGCTGCGGCGCCAGTAGCAGCTGCTCCAGGCTGCCGTCCTCATAATCACTTCGAAATATCGCGTCAGACGTCAGTAAATTGGACAACAATGCGGTAATCCACAAAACGCCAGGTGCAAACCCCGCCAACGTATCCGGTGTCGGACCCAGACCCAGTGGAAACAGGGCCACCACCATGGCGAAAAACAGTAGTGGATTCCCGATCTCGACCGGCCGCCGTACTGCTAGCAACAATTGCCGCCGCAACAGCCGAGCACAAAATTGCGTGGCACCGGGCACCGTCATACCGACATTCCTGCACTCAGGTTCAAGGACCGAACCTCGCAGCACACCTCCAGAGTCTGGTGAGATGTCATCACAACCGCCCCGCCCGCTTCTACGTGCGAAGCCAGCACTACCTGCAGGTCGCTCACTCCCGCCGTGTCGATAGCAGTAAAAGGTTCGTCGAGCAGCCACAGCGCAGAATCAGACAACAATAACCGCGCTAAATTCACTCGCCTGTGCTGACCGGCTGACAGGGTATGGCTCGCTACATCCTCATAACCGTACAATCCCACCCGCGCCAGCGCAGATTCGATCTGCTCATTCTGATAGCGGCCCTCGCCACTCACGTGATATGTGAGATTTTCTCTGGGCGTCAACAGCGCTTTCACTGCGCTCTGATGGCCCAAATATAACAGCGGCACATAGCGCAGCACCTGCCCCCCAAACCCGTAGCGCGACAAGCCGCAGAGAATACGCAGCAGGCTGGTTTTACCCGCGCCGTTAGCACCTTCAATCTGCCATAGCTGGCCGGCGTAGATATCGAACGACAAATCCTGAAACAACGCACGACCACCCCGTTCCAGACACAGTGACCGGGCAGCCAGCACCGGCGTCCCGCTGGTACTGGCTGACACTAGAGGTTGACCACCCGGATTGCAGGTACGTGAAGCTCAGTGTCGCGCTCTATGCGCAGATTCTCAAAATCGAACCAGTTGCGATCACCCAGTTGGGACGGTGATATATTGCAAATACTGCGAAAAATCGATTCCGTACGCCCCGGATACTCTCGTTCCCACTGCGCCAGCATCTGCTTGACCTGTACCCGCTGCAAGTGTTCCTGAGAGCCGCAAAGATTACAGGGAATAATGGGGAATTCCCGGTACTGTGAGTAGCGCTCAAGATCTTTCTCTTTGCAATACGCCAGCGGGCGGATCACGACATTCTGTTTGTCGTCACTCAGCAGCTTGGGCGGCATCGCTTTGAGCTTGCCGCTAAAGAACATGTTCAGAAAAAGAGTCTCAACGATATCGTCACGGTGGTGACCCAGTGCAATTTTGGTGGCACCGATGTCCTGCGCAAAGCCATACAGGCTGCCGCGCCGCAACCGCGAGCACAGACCGCAGGTGGTTTTCCCTTCCGGCACCACTTGTTTGACAATACTGTAAGTGTCCTTCTCCAGGATGTAATAAGGAATATCCATCTCGGACAAATAGGCAGGCAAGACTTCCTCGGGAAAGCCGGGCTGTTTCTGATCCAGATTCACCGCCACCAGCTCAAAATCGACCGGGGCGCTCTGGCGCAAATTGATCAGCACGTCCAGCATGCCGTAAGAGTCCTTGCCACCGGACACACACACCATGACCTTGTCGCCGTGCTCGATCATATTGTAATCGGCAATAGCTTTGCCCACGTTGCGGCGCAAGCGCTTTTGGAGCTTGTTAAACTCGAGTTTGTCCTTGCGGGATAGTTCGCGCACAGTGATTGCCGTTAGTGCTTGATTTGGCGGGCATTTTACTTGCTAGTGCTTGCTCACGTCCAGTTGTGCTTGTGCTATTTGGCGAACTATCGCACAACGGTGGCCATGCTTGAGGCCTTTTACGCGGCATGAGGTGAGCAACAGCCCCCAACTTGTAATTTCGATGGTTTGCTATGACAATAACGCCGCTAAATTCCGCTTCAATTTATTTATGAGGATCACTCTCCCATGAAACAACCTGTTCGTGTGACTGTTACCGGCGCTGCGGGCCAAATTGGCTACGCACTCGTTTTCCGAATTGCCTCCGGCGCCATGCTCGGCGATGACCAACCCGTCATCCTGCAGCTGCTTGATATCACACCGGCCATGGAAGCGCTTGAGGGCGTGAAAATGGAGCTTGAAGACTGCGCGTTTCCACTGCTGGCGGGCATAGCCTGCACTGACGATCCCGATACCGGCTTTAAAGACACCGACTACGCCCTGCTGGTAGGCGCGCGTCCCCGCGGTCCCGGTATGGAGCGCAAGGATCTGCTGGAAGCCAACGCCGCGATTTTCTCTGTGCAGGGCAAGGCCATCAACGGTCATGCCAGCAGAAACATCAAGGTGCTGGTAGTGGGCAACCCTGCAAACACCAATGCGTTAATCACACAGCGCAACGCGCCAGACATCAACCCACACAACTTCACGGCGATGACACGGCTTGACCACAATCGGGCGAAAACCCAAATTGCGCTCAAAACCGGCAAAACCGTCAATGATGTGACCAATATGACAATCTGGGGCAACCACTCAGCCACCCAGTATCCCGACCTCTTCAATGCGAAGGTCAGCGGTGAGCCCGCGATCAACTTGATCGACCAGGCTTGGTACGAAAGCGATTTTATTCCGGTTGTACAACAGCGTGGCGCAGCAATCATCAAGGCGCGTGGTGCCTCCTCTGCCGCTTCCGCCGCCAATGCCGCGATCGGACACGTGCGCTCCTGGGCGCTGGGTACCGAGGGCGACGACTGGGTCTCCATGGGCGTGCAGTCAGACGGTTCTTACGGCATTCAGGAAGGCCTGATTTACTCCTTCCCCTGCCGCTGCAGCAACGGTGAATGGACGATTGTTCAGGGCGCTGAAGTTGGCGATTTTAGTCGCGCGAAGATGGCGGCCACTGAACAGGAACTGGCGGAAGAGCGTGACGCGGTCAAGCATTTGCTACCCTAGGACTCGCTTTTTGCTTCGTTGAAGCGACTGACCCTTTGGGGTTAGTTTCTTCCGCGGCATGACACCCAGACCCGGCGAGCGGCAGCCAGAACACTCCCTTGCTCAAAGAAAAGTCCATTCGCCGCGGGGTATTCTAGCTACCGCTCGCCTCACATCGCAATATGTACAAAGTAGTTAGCAAAGGACGCTCGGTTAGTCCCAGTACTCACTCATTTTGGGTTAAGCTTACTCCATGAATGAAACTTCCACGTCAAAGAGCTACCACCACGGCAACCTCCGAGCGGAGTTACTTGCCACCGCTGTCGAACAGTTACGAGACATCGGCGTTGATGACCTGAGCCTGCGCGCGCTGGCCCGAGCGGTAGGCGTATCTCAAACCGCGCCTTACCGACATTTTTCCGACAAGAGTGAGTTGCTGGCAGCGATGGCCACAAGCGGCTACCTGGATCTTCTAGATGCCCTGCGCGATGTGGGTGCGACCAGCGGCGATTGCCCCAACGCACAATTGCTCTCATTCGCCCACACCTATGTGGACTATGCCGCGCGCAACCCACAACTCTTTAAACTGATGTTTGGCCCGGCGGTACAGCCCACGGTTAAATACCCCGAGCTGCGCAAGGCCAGTCGCGATACGCTGCAATTGGTACAGGACATTCTGCAGCGCGGCGTGAACCGAGGCGTTTTTCGACAGGTCGATGACATTGCCTACATGGCCAATGCGGCCTGGTCCAGCATTTACGGGCTCTCAACGCTACTGGTCGATGCACCCGAGCTATTCGAGCGCTACATCGATTTGCAGCGGCAGGTGGAGCTTGGTGTGCAGATCTTTCTGGACGGCGTTAGCTATTCCTCTTCCTCGGACCAGCCTGCAAACGACTGAGCTACGTCGAAGCCCTTTTTCTTCAACCTGATAAAGTGCCGGGTATTAACGAGAGCCGTTACCGGAGGCCGACGTCCAAAGTGATAACGTGACAGCTACAGCTAAAGCTCCCGCAACACCGCCACAGGCGGCGTAGACACCACCCGCCGACAACTAAACACGCCAAGCGCCCCAATCACCAACGCCCCACTGACGATACCGATAGGCCATATCCAGGGAGTCGGCGTGTAATCCATATCCATCACCATGGTTTGCAGAATGAACACCGACAGCTCGGCCGCCAGGGTGGCGAGCAAACCCGCAAATAAACCCAGAGTGGCAAACTCTATCAACAGCCCTCCCAGAATCAAACGTCTCGGCGCCCCTAACGCCCGCAGTATCGCGCTTTCGTGCACTCGTGCATCGACACTGGCCTGCACACCGGCAACCAGCACCAGGCCGCCCGCAGCGAGAATCACTACCAGCACCAGATTGATCGCCGCCGATACCTGATTGATGATCGTGCGAATCTGCTCCACGACGATGTCCATCTCGATCACGGTCACCGTCGGGAACTGACGTATAAAGCGGTTGAGGAAGCCTTTATCGGCCGCATCAAGATGAAAGCTGGTCATGAACGTTGCGGGATAATCCGCCAGCAAGCGCGGTGGAAACACCAGATAGAAATTGGGTCGCATGGACTGCCACTGCAACTCGCGAATACTCGCCACCCGCGCCTCCAGCGCCTGTGAACCGACCAGAAAGCCGACGGAATCGCCCACCTCAAGGCCCATGCGATCAGCAAAATCTGCCTCCAGTGAGACCAGCGGCTCATCGGTACCCGGCGCCCACCATTCCCCGGCCACTAACCGGTTCTCGTGGGGCAGTGTATCGGACCAGGTAAAATTAATTTCCCGTTGGCGGCGCCCCTCCTGCACGTCGTCGGTACTGGGTAACTCCTCGCCCTCGACCGACATAATACGCCCTCGAATCATCGGGTAAAACGGTTCGCTGGTGATGTCTTCCGCCCGCAATACCTGCTCAATTGACTGCAGGTCTTCAGGACCGATGTTGATCATGAATTGATTGGGCGCATCGCTGGGCAACTGTGCCTGCCACTCGTCAATAAGCGAGGTACGCACCAGCAGCAACACCAGCAGCATCATGATCGCCATTGCAAAGATCACTACCTGCAAAGCATTTGCTCGCCCCCGCCGCTGTAAGCCCGCCAGGGCCAGGCGCCAGATACTACCCGCACTCATCCCCACCAGACGCCCGCCTCGCAGCAGTGTGAGCGCGAGGCAAAACCCGAGGCCTACTGTCACGCCAAGGCCCGCCAGCACGGCCAGGGTGAGCTTCCAATCCTGGCTGTACCACCACATCAACAGGGTCACCGCCAGTAAACCCAGTATGTAATCGTTGATCGCCTGCCGATTCTCCATGGGTAAATCACGTCGCAGCACACGCAGCGGGCTGGCCTGTCCGAGACGACGCAGTGGCGGCCAGGCAAAACACAACAGACACGTTAGCGAGGTCACCGCACCAATCGCATAAGGGCGAATGCCGCTGGATCCTGGCTGCACCGGCAATTGATCCGCAAACAGGTAGAAAAAAAGTGCCTGTATACCCCAGCCCATCAGGCATCCCAAAATAGTGGCGATTCCACCAAGCAACAGCAAACTGCTGCCGTAGAGCCAATTTACCGTGCCCGATGTTGCACCCAGGCTTTTGATGATGGCCACGTAATCGTGGTGGCGTTCACTGAATCGCCGCGCCGCCAATGCCACGGCAACGCCTGCCAACACTACGGCCAAACTTCCTGCCAACAGTAAAAAACTCTCGGCGCGGTCCAGCGCACTGCCGATACGGGGTTGCCCCTCGTCTACGGTAACGACGCGCTGCCCTTCCTCCAGCTGTGGCTCCAGCCACTGGTTAAACGCTGTGAGCGCAGCGGCACCGCCTGCGTACAATTGCCGATACTCGACACGACTGCCCGGCTGCACCACACCGGTTGCGGGAATATCGTCATAGTGCATGAGCACACGGGGACCATAACCGTAAAAGGACGCCGCCTGATCAGGCTCCGTGCGCGCTGCGGCAGTCGCCACAAAATTCGCGTCACCGATAGTGACCTCATCGCCTACCGCCACATCCAGCATCGCAAACAGGCGCGAATCGAGCCAGACCTCGCCGCGGCGAGGCCCCGTCCCACCCGACAGCACTGCACCAAAAGGCTCGGTGCTGTAGGTTATTTCGCCACGCAGTGGATAAGTGTCAGTCACCGCCTTGATCGACGCCAGCGACATGATGTCCTCACCCACGTACACCATGGAGGGAAACTGCAAGGTCACTGCGTGCTGCAAGCCGTCCTTTTCAGCCGCCAACAGCCAGTCCACCGGCAACTCGCGGCCACTGGTGACAACCAGATCAGCGGCCAGAAAGCGGTGACTCTCCTGCTCCAGCGCATTTTGCAGACGCGACGTAAACGCGCTGATGCCGGAAACCACACCCACCGCGAGCACGAGGGCCATCACCAGCACACCCAGTTCACCCCCGCGCCAATCGCGCGCCAGCATTTTAGTAGCCGTCATCGACACCCGGCTTTACTCCCTCACCAATTCGCCAGCATCCAGGCGCAAGCGCCGCTGGCAGCGATCCGCCAGGACCTGGTCATGCGTCACCAACACCAGCGTGGTCCCCTCCTCCCGATTGAGTTCAAACAGGAGGTCGATGATGTGCTCGCCGGTAGTGGTATCCAGGTTGCCGGTTGGCTCATCGGCAAACAAAATGGCGGGCTTGGAAGCAAATGCCCGCGCCAGTGCGACCCGCTGCTGCTCTCCTCCGGACAATTGCAGGGGATAGTGACCCGTTCTGGCCTCGAGTCCAACGCGCTGTAGATAGTGCTGCGCCTGTTCTTCAACCTTGGTTTGGCCTTGCAATTCCAGGGGTAGCATCACATTTTCCAGCGCAGTGAGAGCCGGCAGCAGCTGGAACGACTGGAACACGAAGCCAATGTGCTGGCCCCGAAAGCGCGCGCGGTCGTCCTCATCCAGCGCTCCCAGGTCAGTGCCATCTATATTCACACTGCCTGCTGTCGCCTCATCCAGACCCGCGAGCAGGCCGAGCAGCGTCGATTTGCCGGAACCGGACGCGCCGATGATGGCGACAGCTTCTCCCGACTTGATTTCCAGCGTAATCCCTTTCAGTATCTCAAGTTCGGTGCCCGCTATGGGAACCCGCTTTTGGAGATTGTCACATTTGATCATGCTGCGTACCTTTTACTGCGTTATACGCAATTCACTCATTTCTGGATGCCTGATACTGGCTCTTACGGCAACCGCCAGTGCCAGCGAACAGAAAATTCTGGTGTTGGGAGATAGTATCAGTGCGGCCTATGGTATGTCTCTTGATCAGGGCTGGGTTGCGCAACTTGGGAGCGATCTGCAGGCCGAGTATCCGCAGTTCGGCGTTGTCAACGCCAGTATCAGCGGTGAAACGACAGCCGGCGGGCTGCGTCGCTTACCGGCACTGCTAAAAGCGCACAACCCCAGTGTAGTTATCATCGAACTGGGCGCTAACGATGGCCTGCGCGGTTATCCGCTACTGACGTTACGCAACAACCTGACTGCGCTGGTGACAATGGCACAGGCCAGTGGTGCCCGGGTCATACTCTTTCCGATGGAAATTCCACCCAACTACGGCGCGCGCTATACCAGCGGCTTTCGTGAAAGCTTCCGCGATGTGGCACAGGAGACCGACAGTGTGCTGGCGCCGTTTTTGCTGGAGGGCGTCGCCGGCAACCCCACAATGATACAGGCCGATGGTCTACACCCCACCATCGAGGCACAGCCCATCATACTTTCCAACGTACTTGCCAGCGTAAGCGGCGTACTGGCGCAATTATGAGTCATGCGTCATGGGAGGACATTCAACGCGCCGACAGCGCCGCCATCTGGCACCCCTATGCGCCCGCTACCGGCGGTGCCGAGGTCTACCCTGTTGTCAGCGCTAGCGGCGTGCGCCTGACGCTGGCCGACGGTAGAGAACTGATTGACGGCATGGCCTCCTGGTGGTGCGCCATTCACGGCTACAACCACCCGGCACTCAATCGGGCCGTCGAGTCACAATTGCACCTGATGTCCCACGTCATGTTTGGCGGGCTGACGCATGAGCCCGCCGTGCAATTGGCACAACTGCTGGTGGAGCTCACCCCGCCAGCGCTGGACCGTGTCTTTTTCAGCGACTCCGGCTCCGTCGCCGTGGAGGTCGCGATGAAAATGGCGATCCAGTACTGGTACAGCGTCGGCAAGCCGGCCAAGCAAAAACTGCTGTCTCTGCGCAATGGCTATCACGGCGATACCTTCGGCGCGATGTCACTGTGCGACCCGGTAACCGGCATGCATCATTTATTTGGCACCACATTGTCACAGCAACTGTTCGCACCTGCGCCCGCCTGTGGCTTTGATGCCCCCTGTGAAGACAGTGATTTTCACGCGATGAAAATGCTGGTATCCCAGCATAGCGAGGAGCTTGCCGCCGTTATCGTGGAACCAGTAGTGCAGGGCGCGGGCGGTATGCGTTTTTATTCACCACAGTATCTAGCCAGGCTGCGCGTGCTGTGTGACGAGTACGATGTATTGCTGATCTTCGACGAAATAGCCACCGGCTTCGGTCGCACCGGCAAGCTGTTTGCCCTTGAACACGCCAACGTCGTACCGGACATTCTGTGCCTGGGCAAAGCGCTCACCGGTGGATACATGACACTCGCGGCGACGCTTTGCACTACGCGCATCAGCAGTGGTATCAGCGACAGTGACGCCGGGGCCTTTATGCATGGCCCGACGTTTATGGCCAACCCACTGGCTTGTGCGACGGCCATTGCCAGTATCAGGCTGCTGTTGTCGCAGCCCTGGCAGCGCACCATCGCGCGCTTGCATGAGGAACTGACTGCCGGCCTTGCGCCGGCGCGTGAGTTACCCAATGTCGCCGATGTTCGCACGCTGGGTGCGATTGGTGTGATTGAGTTACACGAAGCGGCAGACTTGCGGGTAGTGCAGCCCATGTTTGTGGAACGCGGGGTTTGGGTGCGCCCGTTTGGCAAGCTGGTGTATGCGATGCCACCTTACGTGATGGGCAGTGAGGATGTGGCGACGTTGACGGGCGCTATGGTGGATGTGGTGGCGCAGCTTTCGCTTTAGCTTTGTCGTCGCCTCTTGCGGAGATTTGCCGGCAAAGACATCCTCGACAAAGGCGTCTGCCCGATAGATAGGCAGGGACATGGCTTCCTTCTATTCTGCTGGTGTTGTACAAAGTGCGCAGCGTTTAATATAGTGGCCCCACCCCACAGTGGCCAGTTCCCGGTAAAAATACTCAATGTCAAAGCGACAGCAATCGCCACTTCAGGAAAAATTCTACGAGGTCATCTTTGGTACAGAGACCCCGGCAGGCAAATGGTTTGACATTACCTTGATTGTGGTAATACTCGCCAGCGTGTCCGTTATCATGCTGGATTCAGTGCACAAACTCGACGTTGAGTACGGCAAT
Source organism: uncultured Halioglobus sp. (assembly GCA_963934845.1). GTDB lineage: Bacteria > Pseudomonadota > Gammaproteobacteria > Pseudomonadales > Halieaceae > Marimicrobium. Next base: position 66,346 of record CAWWAG010000004.1, read on the forward strand.
TTTTACCTGCAACTGGAGTGGGTTTTCACGCTGATGTTCACCGTCGAGTATCTGATCAGGATCTGGTGCGCGCCCAACCGCAAAGGCTATATCCTCAGCATCTACGGCGTTGTAGACCTGCTCGCCCTGTTACCCACCTATCTCTCCCTGTTCTTGCCCCAAACCGCACCATTGTTGATCATTCGACTGCTACGAATTCTGCGCATCTTTCGTGTATTGCGCCTGCTGACCTTGCTGGCTGAGGCGAACTTCCTCGCCGGAGCGCTGCGCCGCTCCGCGCGTAAGGTTTTTGTGTTTTTCGCGATGATGTTGATTTTGACAACGATTTTTGGCTGCCTGGTGTATGTCGCCGAAGGCGGCCAGAACGGATTCAATAACATACCGGTCAGCATCTACTGGGCGATTGTGACCATCACCACGGTGGGTTATGGCGATGTGGTGCCGCACTCTGTCATCGGACGTATTATCGCGGCTGCCGGTATGCTGATCGGCTACGCGGTGATCGCCGTACCCACAGGCATCATTACCGCTGAGCTGACGGTGGCACAACAGGCCAGTCGATACACAGAGACGCGCAATTCACGCAACTGTACCAATTGCGCCTCTGTAGAGCGTGATCCCGCAGCCCATTATTGCCGCAATTGCGGCTCGCCGCTGCCCAAGCCCGGCCATGAACGCGCGTGACCGTTAAAAACCTCACCGAGGCACCCATCGTGATGCCAGCACGGAAAATGGGATTATTGCGGCGCTATTTTACGTGGGCTCACCTATGATAAAAATGGACGTACAGTCGGCGCCCTGACGGCACCAAACCTAAAAATAATATCAACGAGGCTCCCATCATGAAATATCTACGACGACACTCACTGGCTATTGCTATCGGCGCGACTGCGTTAGCCGGTACGCCGACCACACTGTTGGCCGAAGGCGCCCTCGAAGAGGTCGTAGTTACCGCGCAAAAGCGTTCGCAAAACCTGCAGGATGTGCCGGTTGCGGTGACCGCGTTTTCCGGCGAAATGTTGCGTGAATCGGGCGTGCAAGACATGTTCGAGTTATCAACTATTGCACCCAGCCTCAGCGTCGAACAGACCCAGTCGTCTTCCCAGACGACGTTTGGCATCAGGGGTATCTTTACCAGTTCACAAAATTTCGGCCTTGAGCCGTCGGTAGGCTTGTATGTCGATGGCGTTTACCGCTCGCGCCAAGGCTCGATGATCAACAATATGGTCGACATTGCGTCAGTGGAAGTACTTCGTGGTCCGCAGGGCACGCTGTTCGGCCGCAACACGCCCGCCGGCGCGATTCTTATGAACACTGTTGCCCCCGACTTCGAGGAGTCGGGTTACCTTGAGGGTGGGGCCGGCGACTACGGTCTGTTGAACATAAATGGTGCCAAGTCCTTTACCTTGATCGAAGATGAACTTGCTGTCCGTATGACAGGTTTTAATATGGATCGCGACGGCACTATCGATGTTGTCGGAAATAACGTCCAGGAAGACAATGCGATCAACGATAGAGATCGCTGGGGCCTGCGTTTTCAGGCGCTGTATTTACCCAGCGAGGATCTCACCTTTCGACTTATCGGCGACCACTCTGAAGTCGATGAGATCTGCTGTGCTGTCGGGAACTGGGAAAATAATTTCTACGCGCAGAACCCGGCCCCTCCCGCAAAACCCGGCACCGACCTGACTGTTCGGGATCAACTGGGTGGTACGGTTCTTAATGGCAGTGACTTTTACGACTACAAGGTCAGCACCAGCTTCAAGCCCAAGTCACAAAACACGGACGAAGGTATTTCCTTGCAAGCCGACTGGCAAACCGATTATTTCCTGGTCACCAGTATCTCGGCCTACCGCAAACATGAAGCCTATGACGAGATCGATGCGGATTTTTACGATATAGACGCCCTGGAGCGAGTTACCGATCTGACACAGGAGCAGTACTCACAGGAGATTCGTCTCAGTGGTGATGCGCTTGATGACAAGCTCAACTATGTTGGCGGACTGTACTATTTCCACCAGACACTGGACTCCACAACAGACACCATTATCGGCGAGGATGCGTATGTCCTGGGTGGCGCCTTTCTGGGAATCACCCTGCCCCCGGCGGCACTGCCTGATGGCAGTTCGGCGACCAATGTGGCAGATCAAAAACATGATAGCTACGCCATTTTTGGTCAGGCCGATTACCACTTCACCGATCAGTGGGTGATCACAGCCGGCTTGCGCTGGACGGATGAAAACAAGGACATGACGAATGTTTTCACCGAGAATCCCAACGATCCAGTACCGTTTGGATTCTTCGGTTTGACTGAGTTAGCACCCAGACCAGATATCGACCAGGACTTGAATGACAGTAAGTTTACCGGCACCTTAAAGCTCAGTTGGTTTATGAACGATATGACGATGTTTTACGCCTCCTATGGCACCGGCTACAAAGCCGGCGGTATCAACACAGACCGTGTGCGAGAGGGCGCCAAAACGGCCTTTAAACCGGAAACGGCTGAATCGTTTGAGATAGGCATGAAGGCTGAGTTTCCAGATCAGGCACTGCGCCTGAATGTTGCCCTGCATAAAACCGATACCGATGATCTGCAGACGATTTCCTTCCAGGGTGGCGGTTTCGAGCTGGGTAATGCCGGCACCGCAGAGACCTATGGCGGCGAGATCGATTTACTTTGGCTCCCCGCGGACAACACCACTATCGCACTCGGATACGCCTACAACCACGCGGAATACTCTGATTTCGAAAATGGCCCATGCTGGACTGGAACCCCATGGCGAACCAGCACCCCGGACCCGGATACCAATTACGATGAAAAGGGCGTCGCCACTGGCTCCTGTGACCGCAGCGGCGGTATGGTGTCGGGCAACCCTGAAAATGTCGTAGCGTTAACCGCCAACCAGCGCTTTCGTGTCAGCGACAGTATCGGCGGCTTCGTCCACGGTGAGTACATCTGGAATGACGAGCGCATGACGGACGTGAACAATGACCCTGAGAAGCTGGATGGCTCCTATGACGTGGTCAACGTGCGGGCCGGTCTGGTCTACGAGCCCTGGGATACCACCCTCACCTTCTGGGGTCGCAATGTGTTCGACGCCAAAGCCACCTCGACCATTGCCGATGCGGTGGCACAGCCCGGCCGCTTCATTGCGTATTATAAAGAGCCACCTACCTGGGGCGCCACCGTGCGCTGGGATTTTTAGAAGCCGGTAATAAGCCACCTGTCACCAAGGCAGGCGCATGCTATAATCGCCGCGTTTTTTCCAAGACGCGATTTTCATGGCAACACCTCTGTTTTCCTACCGCAAGTTCTGGGCCGAGTGCTACGGCCCCGCCCCGGAACTCCCTATGTCCCGCGTCGAGATGGATGCGCTGGGCTGGGACAGCTGCGATATCATTATTGTCACCGGTGACGCCTACGTCGATCACCCCAGCTTTGGCATGGCAGTGATAGGCCGTTTGCTGGAGGCACAGGGCTTCAGAGTGGGTATCATCGCCCAGCCAGACTGGACCTGCACCGCCGATTTTGAGGCGCTGGGCGCTCCCAATCTGTTCTTCGGCGTGGCGGCGGGCAACATGGATTCGATGATCAACCGGTATACCGCCGATAAGAAACGGCGCAACGACGACGCCTACACCCCGGGCAATACCGGTGACAAGCGGCCCGACCGGGCCGTGATTGTGTACAGCCAGCGTTTGCGCGAGGCGTACCGGCAGGTGCCACTGGTCATTGGCAGTATTGAGGCCAGCCTGCGCCGCATCGCCCACTATGACTACTGGAGCGACAAAGTTCGGCGCTCTATATTGTTGGATAGCAGTGCTGACCTGCTACTTTACGGCAACGCAGAACGCGCCATCGTGGCACTGGCCCATCGCCTCGCTGCCGGAGAAGCCATCCGCAATATTCGCGATTTACGCGGTACCGCCTTCGTACGCAAGCGTGTGCCAGATGGCTGGCGTATCATCGATTCCAGCAGCATCGACGTAGTGGGTCCTGTTACCGAACCTATCAACCCCTATATCGATACGACTAGCGCAGCGTGTGCGACCAAAAGCAGTGAGCCAGAGGTCGTAGAGCCCGTACGACTCGTCGGCAGCATGGCCGACCAGAACACACAGGCCGTCATTCGTATACCTGCCTTCGAGCAGGTGCGCAGTGATCCCGCCCTGTATGCACACGCATCGCGCGTGCTGCACAAGGAGACCAATCCACACAACGCCAGGCCGCTGGTGCAGGCGCACGGTGATCGAGAACTGTGGCTCAATGCCCCACCAATCCCACTGGAAACCGACGAACTGGACATGGTATTCGAGCTGCCCTACACGCGCTTGCCACACAGTGCCTATGGCGATGCGCGCATCGTCGCGTACGAGATGATTCGCCACTCCGTGAACATCATGCGTGGCTGCTTTGGCGGCTGTACCTTTTGCTCAATCACTGAGCACGAGGGCCGCATCATTCAAAATCGCTCTGAGGATTCCATCATCCGCGAGATCGAGCAGATCCGCGACACCTCACCTGCGTTTACCGGCGTCATCTCAGACCTGGGAGGACCCACCGCCAACATGTGGCGCCTCGCCTGCAACAGCAAGGAAGTCGAAGCAAAGTGCCGCAAGCTCAGCTGTGTCTTCCCCGGTATTTGCAAAAATTTGAACACCGACCAGAAACCCCTGGTCAAGCTCTACCGCCGCGCCCGCGGCGTAAAAGGTGTGAAGAAGGTACTGATCGCGTCAGGTTTGCGCTATGACCTGGCGGTGCAGAGCCCCGAGTATGTCGAAGAGCTGGTCACCCACCACGTTGGCGGCTATCTCAAAATTGCGCCGGAGCATACCGAGGATGGCCCACTGTCGAAAATGATGAAGCCGGGCATTGGCTCCTACGAGAAATTTAAAGCGATGTTCGAAAAATACTCGCTCGCCGCCGGTAAAAAACAGTACCTCATACCCTATTTCATCGCCGCGCACCCGGGTACCTCAGATAAAGATATGATGCACCTGGCGATGTGGCTCAAGAGCAACAAATACCGCGCCGATCAGGTGCAAACGTTCTATCCGTCGCCCATGGCCACCGCCACCGCCATGTACCACAGCGGCAAAAACCCGCTGCAGCGCGTCACGCATAAAAGCGACGACATGCCAACCGTGAAAGGTCTGCCACAGCGCCGCCTGCACAAGGCCTTTCTGCGCTACCACGATCCAGAAAATTGGCCAGAGTTGCGCCAGGCACTTAAGAAGATGGGCCGCGCCGATCTGATAGGTAATGGTAGTAATCATCTGGTGCCGGCGCGACAACCTGCGAAGCACCATCCTGTAGTGCCAACAGGCACACGTCCCTTCGCCACCCAGCACAACGGGGTGGTAAAGGTGCCCGGTAGGCGCAAGCGCACATCGCCACGCTAGCAACGTTATTTTTTATAACACACCAGCAATAATTCACAGGAGAGTCATCATGACTATTTCGCACTTGCTATCCAGCTTTATGGTGACACTTTGCTGCAGCAGTGTTTTTGCGGCCGCGCCCACCGTGGATGCCCCCCTGCCACTGTTGGACATCAGTGAGCGCGGCGAGCTGACCATGTCCGGCGACGATTTCGCCTTTGTCCCCTGGGGCTCCAATGCGAACCTGGGCAAAGTGCAGGTGTTCCAGTATTTTGGCGCCACCATGAGCGACAGTAAGATCTTCGAATCCTTCACCGATCTGCTGCAAAAAAGCTTTGAACCGGGCGCCATACAGGTCACCACGGTTCTCAACATGGATGCAGCCATGTGGGGCACTACCGGTGTTGTCATTTCAGAACTGAAAAAAAATAAACGCGCGCACCCGGATGCCACCATGGTTATTGATGATAAAGGCACAGGCCTGACCGCGTGGGATTTAGGCGAGACCGGCAGTGGTCTCTTCATTACCGATGCCAGGGGTATCGTGAAGTACATTACACGAGTTGCCATGAGTGAAGACGAGCAGGCAGCGGCAGTGGCACTGATACGCGCAAACTCTGGAAGCTAGCCAGCAACCAGGCAGCGCGAATACACGATCGGACGAAAGGACCTCTCGCGGTAAAATTCTTATGAACAAGAAAGTCCTCTACCCTCTCCTGCTATTGGCAGCGGGTCTCTTTCTCGCGTTTCTGATCGCCGTGAACACACCGGAGATCGTGCCTGAACCCTACGAGCATATCGTCCCCGCAGTGCGGGTAGTCCCGGTACAGGCTGCGGACGAGTACCTCAGCATCAACTCACAGGGGACAGTGCAACCACGCATTCAAAGCGAGTTGATCCCGGAAGTCACAGGTCGCGTTGTCTGGATATCGCCCTCACTGGTCAATGGCGGCGGGTTCCAGCACGGCGATGTCCTGTTACGTATCGACGACGCCGACTATCTGACACTGGTGGCACGCAGCGAAGCAGCAATGATGCGTTCGCAGTCTGAATACAAGTATGCCAGCGATGAGCTAAAACGTCTGGCTAGCCTGAACAAGCAGAAGTTGACCAGCGAACAGCAGCTGGATGATGCACGCCAGGCCACCCAGGTAAAAGAAGCCAACCACATTGACGCCAGAGCGAGCCTCGAGCAGGCGCGGAGAGATCTCTCCCGCACACAACTGCTAGCACCGTATGACGGCCTGGTGCGCAACGAACAAGTCGATATTGGGCAGTTTGTCACTCGCGGGCAGGCCATTGGCACCATCTACGCGACGGATTATGTCGAAGTGAGGCTGCCGATTTCAGCGGATCAGTTGGGCTACCTCGGACTGCCTTTGTCCACGCGAGGACAACTCCCCGCCCCGCTGCGCCCACCTGTCACAGTAGCCGCAGATTTCGGCACTACCCGCCTGCTATGGGAAGGAGAATTGGTGCGACTGGAAGCCCAAATCGACGAGCAGTCACGCATGGTCTACGGCGTGGCGCGGATGCGCATGGAGGTTGGGGAAGAAAGTCCACTGCTACCCGTAGGTATGTTTGTGCAGGCAGATATTCGTGGACGCAAAGTCGAGCAGGTAATGCGGCTGCCCCGTTCCGCAATGCGCGACGACAACGAAGTACTGATCGTTGATGCCCAGAACCGCCTGCATTTTCGCCAGGTCTCGCTGCTGCGTCTGGAACATGACGACATCCTGGTCAGCTCTGGCGTCAAGGACGGCGAGCTGGTGTGCATTTCACCCATGCAAACCGTTGTCGATGGCATGCTCGTCAAGCCCATCATCGAGTAAGTAGACAAGCACATGCATAAAATTATCGCGTGGTTTGTACAAAATTCGGTAGCGGCCAACTTGCTTATGATGATCCTTGTCGCCGGGGGTCTGTTGGCGCTACCGCTGATCCACCAGGAAGAATTTCCCACGCTTGAAGTCGACGCGGTACAGATCCGTGTCCCCTACCTGGGTGCGGCCCCCGAAGAAGTAGAGTCCGCTGTGTGTATTCGGGTGGAGGAGGCAATAGAAGGTACAGAGGGCATCGACAAGGTGACCTCTCAGGCGTCAGAAGGATACTGCTCCGTCAGCGTAGAACTGGTGGCGGGCGTGAACAAGGCCAAGGTCACCAGTGATATAAAGAGTAAGGTCGACGCCATTGACGCCTTTCCGGCCGAGACCGAACAGGCTATTACTGCCGAGGTCAGTCTTATCGCCACGGTGTTCGAGATCGCGGTATCTGGCCCGGCGGATGAACGCACACTCAAATTTATCGGTCAGCGAATGCGCGATGATCTCGCCGCCCTACCCGGCGTCTCAAAAGTGGCGCTGGAATTTTCCCGCCCCTATGAGATCTCTGTAGAAGTCTCCGAGCAGACACTCAGGCGACATAGACTGACCCTCGCGGAAATTGGCCAGGCGATTCAGCGCTCCTCACTCGATATTCCTGGGGGATCGATCAAGGCAGAAGGAGGAGAAATCCTGCTGCGCACCACGGGGCAGGCCTATCGCGGCAAGGAATTTGAAGACATCGTTGTGGTGACGGACGTCGACGGCACCAGTATCACCCTGGGAGAGATTGCCACTGTCATCGACGGCTTCGAAGAGAGTGACCTGCAGGCGCGCTTCGATGGTAATCCGGCGGTATCACTGAAGGTCTCCAGAGTCGGCGAAGAGGATATCGTGCAGATCGCCGACCGCGTCAAGGCCTACCTTGAGCAGGCCCGCTTAGAGGTGCCGGAGGGCATCGCCATCACCGTCTGGCAAGATGAGTCACAGGATCTGGTCGATCGCCTCGACGCGCTGTCGAGCAACGCCCGCAGTGGGCTACTAATGGTACTGCTAGTGCTCACACTCTTCCTGCGCTTTCGACTGGCACTGTGGGTCGCAGCCGGTGTGCCGGTGGCGCTGCTGGGAACGATCGCGATATTCCCATTGGTAGGCCTATCGATCAGCACGGTCTCGGTAATGGGTTTCATACTGGTGCTGGGCATACTGGTGGACGACGCGATTGTGGTGGGCGAACGCGTTCACGCGCTGGAGCAAAGTGGTAGCCCGCCGCTGGAAGCAGCCCGCATCGGCGCGCAGGATGTATCGCTACCCGTTGTGTTCGGCGTGCTGACGACGATGGCCACGTTCATCCCCATCCTCAGCATTCCGGGGCCGATGGGCGGCTTCTATAAACCGCTGGCCTACACGGTTATTGCGGCACTCGTCTTTAGCCTGATTGAATCGCAATTGATCCTGCCCTCCCACCTGGCACATCGCTCGGTGAAACGCACATCTAGCAAAAATTGGCTGGCTACCCGGTGGATGGCACTGCAGGAACGCATTTCCGGCTCGCTGACAACCCTTGCCACCGAATACTATCAACCGGCAGTAGACCGGGCGCTGGAGTGGCGTTACCTGACGATAGCCCTGGGCGTTGTAGTACTGGCGCTAACGCTGTCTCTTTTTGCCAGTGGCCGGATGCAATTCCAGTTTTTCCCACCCGTTGAAGGCACGCATCTTTATGCCACTCTCACCATGCCAGAGGGGACCCCCATCGAGAGTACGGCGCGTGCCGTGGAGCGTATCGAGGCAGCGGGAGAGCAACTGCGCGAGGAACTTGATCGCGATCTGGCTGAGGGTGAGAGTAGCAAAATCGCGCACGTTATCAGTAGCATTGGCTCTTTTATCGCCAAGGGCAGCATCAGCAGTACCGTCGCGGCCAGCAATCTCGCGGAAATCGGCATCGAGCTCAATTTACCGCGCAACTATTCTGGTATCTCCACCAGCACCTACGCCAATCGCTGGCGCGAGCTCACTGGCAGTATTCCCGATGCCATTGAGCTCGGTTTCACCTCGGAATCCTTTGGTTTCGGCAAAGCCGTGTCGCTCGAACTTTACGGCAAAAACTTTGATGATATGCGCGACGCAGCGGCGGAACTACGCCTGGCTCTGCAAAGCTACAATGGCGTGATGGATGTTAGCGATTCCTTTCGCGGTGGCAAACAGGAGGTACAACTCGAACTGCTGCCGGGAGCGCGAAATCTGGGACTGACGCTAACCGACCTCGGCCAGCAGGTCAGGCAGGCCTTTTATGGCTACGAAGCCCAGCGTATCCAGCGCGGCAAAGACGATATCCGCGTGATGGTGCGCTACCCCGAGGAGGAGCGTCGCTCACTGGGTGACCTGGAGAATATGCGGATACGCACATCGGATGGCGTAGAAGTGCCGTTCAGCAGTGTCGCCAGTGCCACGCTCGCCAGGGGTTACACCACCATACGCCGTGTCGATGGCCGGCGTGTGGTCACCGTCACAGGGGACGTGGATCGCACAATCGCCACACCGGAATCTATCATCAGTGCCATCCAGCAGGACGTGCTGCCCAATATTCAGAGTCGCTACCCCGGTATCACTTTCGGGCTGTCAGGTGAGGCTGAGGAGCGCAGCGAATCCATGGGCGCACTGCTCAGCAGCGCCACCCTGGCCCTGCTGGTCATTTATGCGCTGCTCGCCATCCCACTGCAGTCCTATCTCCAGCCACTCATTATCATGAGTGTCATTCCCTTTGGTATCGTCGGCGCGATCATGGGCCATTTTCTGCTGGGTATGGACCTGGTATTTTTCTCACTGCTCGGCATCGTCGCGCTCTCGGGAGTCGTCGTGAATTCCAGCCTGGTGCTGGTCGACCACATCAATAAACAGCGGCTCCTCGATGCAGATCTTCAATCGGTTGTCGGGCACGCGGGTAGCGTGCGATTCCGACCGATTGTGCTGACCAGTATCACCACTTTTGTCGGACTGGTACCGATGATGGCGGATAACACCATCTCTACCTCTCTGTTTAAGCCGATGGCGGTCTCTCTGGGTTTCGGGGTACTTTTCGGGACGCTTATCACCCTGTTTTTAGTACCCTGCCTGATTGTGGTGCTGAATGATTTTTCCAAGCTGTTAGGCAGCCGTAGAGCACCGCTAGACCACTAGCAAGTTAATCTCCTCAGGAAGGCACTCTATATGCACTGCAATAGACAACTCAAATCGACTAATTGGTTCCCGTTGATTGGCCAAACAAACATAGCTGTAATCCTGTTACGGGACACCTGATCAGGTGCTGAAGCGGGTCTACGATATCTGCCAAGGCTGTCGGCGCTGGGTCAGCCTGTGTGATGCCTTCCCAACCCTTTGCCCAGTACCGATATCGTATTCGGTCTGACCTCTGTCCCACTGATAGATGTCACCGTGAACGCCTTCAACAGCAATGCCACGTGTCGCAGGGTATTGGAGTCGGCGACGCGTATACACCAGGACGCGCCTATACCGAAGTTTCACAGCAAGACCATGAGAAAACAGCTAAGCCACCTGTTACCGCAACTACAACAGCCCTGAGATTAGCGTCGATTTCGTGAAGGTATTTCAGTACGACGGTATACACACCGACGTGGTACCCAAAGAAAAATACTGCGTATTGAAAAGGTGTTTGAGGCGCACGCTATCGATGAGGAGCTTACGGCCTACCTGCCCCTGATTCCCGATCGTCACAATTAAAAAGTCACGTTCATGATCGAATACGAGGATCCAGACGAGCGCGCGCGACAACTGGCGCGACTGATCGGCGTTGAGAACAAGGTGTGGCTGTAGATGGACAAGTTTGAGTTGCCCGTTGCAGTACGCAACTCACTGGCCAATGATTGACTATGCTATCAGCTGAATTAAAGGCCCGAACGCTTTTTAGTCTGTCGGGTCGCCAGGGCATGCAAGGGATCATCTGGCCAGGGATGCCTGGGATACCGTCCTTTCATTTCACGCTTCACCTCCTGGTAACCGTTAGCCCAGAAACCGGCCAGGTCTTGCGTAATCTGCAGGGTCTGCTGCGACGGTGATAGCAGATGTAGCAACAGGGGCACTCGACCCTCGGCAATCGTTGGCGTTTCTACGCAACCAAACATCTCTTGTAACTTTACCGCCAGTACCGGAGGTTGCTGTGAATAATCGATTGCCACATTGGAGCCAGACGGCACCGCCCACAGCTCGGGCGCCATGCGTTCCAGGTCCAGCGGCAATGGCCAGGGCAGCAGCCCACGCAATATGCTCTTGAGGTCCAGATTCTGGAAATCCTCGAGGCGTCGCACCGGACCCAGGTAAGGTAACAGCCACGACTCCAAGGTATTCAACAAGGCGTGATCCGACAGATCCGGCCAAGGGTGAGTATCGCCCTTGGTGGAGGCCCGATGCAGCAACATAATTCTCGCCCGCCACTGCAGCAGATTTTTGTTCCAGGGCAGTATAGCGATACCCTTCTTGCGCACTACCCCCAACAACGCCTCCTCTCTGGCTTGGTCCGGAATATCGGCCAGTGGTGCCGTCGAATACAGGATACTGCCTATCAGTCCGCGACGTTCGGCCACAAATCGCTCTTTTCGATAGTCCCACTCCACATGTCCTATTTCGCGTACAAGCGGGGAGAGTACATCAGAAAACGCCTTAGGATTGAGTGCACTGGCACTGTAAATCCAATCCACGGGCTCCCCTACCTGGCCACCCAGTTCGACCACTGCCAACCACTCGGTACGGGCCAAACCATCTCCCTGTGGCAGTATGGCACTGCGACCATTACTGAGTTGGTATTGAAAGCCACCACTGTCCGCTCTCAACCTGGCGATGCGATCGGGATAGGCACTGGCGACTAACACCCCGAGCACATCCTCCTGTACGACACTGGTCACGAACCTGCGCGGCTTATGCAATTTACTGGCAATATGCACGTAACGACGCGCCTGTTGCCAAACGCGCTTGAACCACCCCTGCAACTCTGGCGGACAGCGTTCACTCCCCATCAACACGGCGACAGTCGTCTCGATGTTTACACCGCGTGCGCCCAGGGGATAACGTTCAGACATTATGGCCGCCAGCAAACAGGCGGTTTCAGTAGCGTGTATATCACAGCCAACCAGCACCATATGCGCCAGCCGGGGATGCAGTGGCATCTGCGCCAGCCGCACACCGTGCGGCGTGAGTTGGAACTTGCCGGAATTATTCTGGAACGCGGCCCCACACCCCTCCAGAATTGAAATGGCCTGCGAGTACGAGGCCGCGGGCGGCGGGTCCAACCAGCGCAATTCACCGAAGTTTTCAATGCCCCACGACAGCATTTGCAGTGCCATGGGCGCGAGATCAGATTGCAGTATCTCTGGTGTCACATTCTCCACCAATCTTCCCTGCTGTTGCTCTGTCCACAGTCGATAACAATAACCGGGGGCTTGCCTTCCCGCTCTGCCCTGACGCTGCTCGGCAGACGCGCGGGAGATACGACGGGTAGCCAGCCGCGTCAGTCCCGTCGGTGGATCGAAAATAGCCTCCCGCACCAGGCCTGAGTCTACCACCACGGTAATGCCTTCTATGGTCAGGCTGGTTTCAGCCACGTTTGTAGACAGCACCACTTTCCGCTTGCCCTCAGGTGCCGGCTGCAGGGCCAGTTGTTGCCGCTCCAGTGACAACCCGCCATAGAGGGGGGCTATCTGTACCGAGTCGTCGTCCAGAACCTTCAGCGCATCAGACAGATTGCGCGATACTGCGCTGATTTCGCGCTGGCCAGGCAGAAAAACCAGGATACTACCTGCTTGCTCGCGCAACGCACGCAGCACCGTATTGACGGTGGGCTCGACAATGGAGTTACGCAACTGGTAAGGCTCGCCATAGCGGGTTTTAACCGGATACTGCCGTCCATTGGAGGTGACCAGCGGCGCGCCACCCAACAGCTTGGAAACGGCCTCGCCATCGAGTGTCGCCGACATCACCAACAGCTTCAGCGCCGGCCCCTCACGGAACAATTCTCGACCATGCTGAGCCAGCGCAAGGCACAAGTCAGAGTCGAGGTTGCGTTCATGAAATTCATCGAAGATCACAAGGCCGATGTCTTCCAGCCCGGGATCCTGCTGCAACTGGTGAGTGAGGATGCCCTCTGTAATCACTTCTATGCGCGTGCGCTCACTGACACAGCTGTCCATGCGGATCCGGTATCCCACCGTCTCGCCCACAGCCTCACCCAGCAACTGCGCCATGCGCGCTGCTGCGGCACGCGCTGCCATACGACGCGGCTCGAGCAACAGGATTTTACGCTCTCCCAACCATACCTGATCGAGCAGCGCGAGCGGCACAATCGTAGTTTTACCCGCCCCGGGAGGAGCCTGCAATACCACCTCATTGCCATCCGCCATCCGAGCTTTGAGTTGCTCGAGAACATCGGCTATGGGGAGATCGCTGATCGGGTCAGTTGTCATAAGCCAATATTAACGGAGCAGCGGCTCGGAGGCTACGAAATACGCTGACCTCGACGGGTCAAAAACTCAAATCAACGGTGATACTCACCACTGCCGAGAGTCTGGCACTGCAGCGCTGAGCGCAAACCAGTGTGGATTTTCGATATCGGGCTTTTATGATTCTTACCAGCCCGAACTTGAGGATTGTAGCAATGACTCTGGTTTGCTTAAACTTGCGCCAGGCTAGTGGCTCACCGCGTTTTTACTGATGGTAATCAGCACACGCAACTCACGACTGCGCCGACTCGTTCGACACCCGCAACTTACAGGTGTTACGCTGCGCGGATTCAGTCATCTACTGCTAAATGGTAATAATCGCTCCACCGTCTTGTTTGGGAGCATGATGCTGTGGGCACTGGTTGAGGATGCGTCAATCGGCACCCATCCACGCTCGGGCAAGTAAAATTGCACCCAGCAATGATAGCCACTAATCGCCCCTGCCGTCGCCGCGGGTGAATCATCTTTACGCATTGCGTAGATCTCATCCAGTATCGGCTGGAGAATCTCGCGGCCAACAAGCACCAGTGCGTTGGGGGCCAGAAACTGTGTCTGTTGCTCCTGAGACAACTCTTCTGCAGCCGTCATAACGGCATCGCGCGCTACGGCCCAGGAAAGGGTCGCGCTTAACGGCGTATTGCTCGTTGCAGGGCGATGCAAGTGATAGTGAGCGCTGCCGCTAGCTTGTTCGACCCCGCTTTCGCCAGGCACTGAAGACTGCTAGGTCGCCAGCCGTATCTTCTGACCCGCGCACTGTGCCGGCATTGGTATATAGATATCGACGACCTCACCCGCGGGAAAATCCTGTTCCTCAATTTCGTAAGTAAACTAGAAAACGCGAGAGTCCGGCGACGTCGCCAGCCCCAGAACCGCAATCAGGCAAAACGCCAGCAATAATAGCAAGCGCAAAGATATTTCCTCTCAGCGAACACTATAGGAGGGGTATTGTGACAAATAATCAGCGGACTGTTCCAGCATTATTGGACTACCCTGAGCCTATATACTATAGAAGTCCCTGTATAACCTACCGACGAAATATGACAGAGTGATTCTGTTTGATGCCGATACGGGATCGCCGGTCCAACCGCTAATTTGAATTCGAGGATATGCGTATGCTAGTCACCTTTTCCAGCCCGGCCCATGGGGACGTAACAATGTTCGGCGATGTAGCACTTCAGCTACTCACCATGATGGGTCGTGGCGACACAATACCGAGTGCGCTCTATGCGGAAGACGTTGATCCGGCAATGGAGCGACTAAAGGCTGCCATTAAGGCCACGCCATCATCTTCGACGCCCAAACTGGCAGCAGAAAACGAGGACGATGCGACGAGCGTGGGAATTTCTCAGCGCGCCCTGCCGCTGATTGAATTGCTGGAGGCAGCAGTAAAGGAAAAGAGCACTGTGATGTGGCAGAGCAATACGTAACTAGGCGTTCGGCTAATCACGCAGACGGCGGCCCAGTTATCAAGCAGTACTGCTGTCAAACGTTTTACGGTCTACCCATGCGTAAAAAAATCGTGAAGGGCGTGTAGTGTAATAGGCAATTGCTGTTTATCAAATACCGCAAAATGTTCTATTGGTCCCTCGAGTTCGACATGTTGCGTTTGTGTGTCCCGCGCCAACTGGGCCCCACGGTAGTGATCGGGGTCGGCATACATACCGGCTTGCAGCACCCCGAGCTCAATCGTTCCCTGACTAGTGCCGCCAAACTAGGTCAAAAAAACAAGTACATTGCTCCTGTTTGCGTTCAGTTTTCCGACCACTCGGTAGCCGACGCTGCAGTCCTCAATCACTTCAGCTTTTTCAAGCGCCAAAGACCCAATGTTCGCTACTCTTTGTTCAGTCAACGAGTTCAATCTCAAGGCTGTCAAGAAGCCTAACCGCCTCGAACCGACTGAACTTGGCCTTTTCAATTCGATTTTGATAGATATCAATATCGTAATTAGTCGCTTCTGAAAAATCCGCTCCTGACAAATTTGTATTGGCGAAAAAACACCCTGTCAGATCCGTATAAGTAAAATTTGAATTACTAAAATCTCCTTCGCGCAGGTCAACATTGTGCGCCTTGCATTCCTGCATTACAAAATCTTGCAGGGACAGGCCATAGAACGAACAATCGTTAAGTATGGATTTGTAAAACTTGATTGGCGCAGTAAATATGATTCCTGGCCAGGTAGCGGTAGTCCAATTAATGCCTATTAACTTTGAGTCTCGAAAACATACATCGGAAAATTTACTGAACTCAATTTTGACGTTACTTAAGTTGCAACCTACAAATTCGCAATCGACAAAATTGCAGCGCTTAAATATCGCGTCGCTAAAATCGCACTTGTCAAAGGTACAGCCATCGAACTCCTTCGACACAATTTCTGCTGCGGAAAAACCCATATTTTTAAAAGTTTCTGACCAATGTTCACTTTTGTCTTCCAAACTCAACTGATCTCTCCGTTCATTAACAAACTGTATCGTTGTCATTACCCGTTGCGTGTCATAACCCCAAATAACTTGAGCGAACCCAGCGAGCCCAGCTGCTCAATCACCTGTGCTCTATCCTGAGACGAGCGGCTTTGGCTCAACTTGTACGTGCACTGGATTTCGCCGATGAGTACTTCAACCCCATTGATAGAGCCTAACATTGCGGGACGACCGCAGGGGTTTGTTTATACAGGTCTCGTTATGCTGTGCAAATCAATGCGATCTGACCTTCTTCCTGCCGCAGCGTGTGCAGTTGTAGACCGTTACCAACTTACCTTCTTTCACGTTGAATTGTTTCTCTTTATCCACTGCCCACTTGTGATGACCGTGTCGACACAAAGTATTACCCTTGTGTTTATCTTTCAGGGACTGTTTACGGAACGGAATGACCTCAGCCATGATAGCAGCGTGAAATCACTACAGCAGCGTACGATGCAAGGCGAGGTTCCAGAAGGCTTGCCGTTTGCGACGCGCCACTGTCGTCATTTTCACCGCGAACTCGCGCTCAGCCTTCCATATGTGCTTCAGTTCGGCCGGGCTCTGCCACAGGCCGACGCCAAGCCCCGCCAGATAACAGGCGCCAGCCACCGTGGTTTCTATAACCTGAGGACGAATCAACCGCCTGCCCAGTACATCTGCCTGTATCTGCATTAGCAGATTGTTGGCTGCCGCCCCGCCGTCCACACGCAGGGGCCGCATACGCTTGCCGAGGTCGCTTTCCATGGCTCTGAGGATGTCAGCATTCTGCAGTGCCATCGCATCGAGCGTGGCACGTGCAATATGCCCTCTCTCTGTCCCCCGCGTCAGACCCGTGATGGTGCCGCGCGCATCGGGCGCCCAATGGGGAGCACCTAATCCGGTTAGTGCCGGCACGAATTCGACCCCACCGTGGTCGGCTACCTGCATCGCCAGTTTCTCGATGTCGGGAGCCCGTTTAATCATCTGCAGGCCATCGCGCAGCCATTGCACAGCGGCACCACAAACGAAGGCTCCGCCCTCCAGCGCGTACACCGTTTTGCCCTTTTCACCCAGCTGCCAAGCCACGGTCGTCAGTAGGCCAGCATTGGAATGCAATACTTCCGAGCCGGTGTTCATCAGAATAAATGAGCCGGTACCAAAAGTACACTTGGCGTCGCCAACGGTAAAACATGCCTGCCCAAACAGCGCCGCTTGTTGGTCACCCGCCACACCGGAAATCGGTATACCGTCGGGTAAGCCCGGCACGCCCTGCGTGTGGCCAAGAATGGCACTGGAGGGGACGATAGCTGGCAGAATGTCCTTGGGCACCTCAAAAAGATCCAGCAGCTGCTGATCCCAGCGACGACTTTTCAGGCTCATCAACGAGGTGCGTGAGGCGTTGGACACATCGGTAACGTGCACGGCTCCACCGGTCAATCGCCAGATAAGGAAACTGTCGATCGTTCCCGCTGCGACGCGTTTACTCTTCAATCGGTGGGCGATACCCGGCGTATTTTTTAACAACCACCGGTATTTGCTGGCCGTAAAATAGGGATCGAGTACCAGCCCGGATTTGCGCCGCACGGCTTTCTCACAACCCGCTGCCCGCAGTGATTCACAGAATTGTGCGGTGCGCCGACACTGCCAGACGATGGCATTGTTGAGCGGGCTACCGGTGCGCTTATCCCACAGCAGTGCTGTTTCTCGCTGGTTGGTGATACCAATGCAGGCTATCTCAGTGGGCCTGCAAATCTTTTTGCGTAGTATAGCCCGAATCCCCTTCCCCACCGAGACCCAGATGTCTTCCGGGCGGTGTTCAACCCAGCCGGGCTGGGGGAAAATCTGGGGGAACTCGTAATTGACACTCGCACGCAGTTTGCCTGAGGAATCCATCAGGGCGACGGTACTACCCGTCGTGCCCTGATCGATGGCGAGTACAAAGTTACCCATAGTTACTTACTGAAGCCCTGCACTGCCTTGATTTCCAGGAAATCGGTAAAGCCGTGACTGCCCCACTCCCGACCATTACCGGACTGTTTAAACCCGCCAAAGGGCACATCGAAACCAGCGGCAGAGCCGTTAATGGAGACGTTACCCGCACGAATTTTGGAGGCCACCTGGCGCGCGTGGTCGATATCGCCGCTTTGCACATAGCCCGCCAAACCGTAGGGCGTGTCATTCGCGATGCGGATTGCCTCCTCCTCAGTCTCATAGGGAATCATCGTGAGTACCGGCCCGAAAATCTCTTCCCGAGCGATAGTCATTTCGTTATTGGCCTCGGAAAAAACCGTGGGGCGAATGAAGTAGCCTTTGCTGAGCCCGTCGGGTCGTCCTGTGCCGCCTGTGACCAGTTTGGCGCCCTCATCGATGCCCTTCTGGATCAAGCCCTGGATTTTATTGAACTGCACCTCGGACACGACCGGCCCCATCGTCGTAGTTTCGGCTTCAGGGTCGCCAACAACGACCGATTCGGTCACTTTTGCAGCGACAGCCTCAGCCGCGGCTAGCTTGGCTGCCGGTATCAACATGCGTGAGGGCGCGTTACAGGACTGCCCTGTATTGGTGTACATATGCATGACACCGCGCGTAACCGCGGCCTCAAGGTCGGCGTCGTCCAGCACAATATTGGGCGACTTACCACCGAGTTCCTGGGTGACACGCTTTACGGTAGGCGCAGCGTTCTGAGCCACCAGTGAACCGGCGCGGGTAGAGCCGGTGAAAGACATCATACTGACGTCCGGGTGCTTCGACAGCGCGGTTCCCACCGTGGGGCCATCGCCATTTACCAGATTGAAAACGCCGGCGGGCACGCCTGCTTCATCCATCACCTGCGCAAAAATATAGGCAGACAGGGGTGCAACTTCACTGGGCTTGAGGACCATCGTACAGCCCACTGCGAGTGCTGGCGCTACCTTGCAGGAAATCTGGTTGATCGGCCAGTTCCATGGTGTAATCAGGCCACAGACGCCGATAGGCTCCTTGAACAGGCGGTGCTGACCCAGTTCTTCTTCAAACTCAAAGGTTCTCAACACCTTCAGCGCCTCTTCCAGATGACCCTGGCCGGTGTATGCCTGGGCTGTGCTGGCCAGACTCTGCGGTGCACCCATCTCCTCGCGGATGGCGTTTGCGATATCCATGTAGCGCTTCTTGTAGATTTCGATACACGATTCCAACAGCTCAATGCGCTCCTGGCGACTGGTGCGACTATAGCTCTCAAAAGCGACTCTGGCGGCATCCACGGCCTTATTGACGTCGGCCTCAGATCCCAGCGAGATCCTGCCACAAACTTCCTCTGTCGCCGGGTTAATAACGTCACAATCGTTGGGCGTGGCGGGATCAACCCACTGGCCACTGATATAAAACTGTTTGTAGTCGCGCATCATTATTCTCCGAGTTAACTGTGCAGGACCATGAGTGTAAGCACTCTGACGGCCTCTGGCCAGTACTGCAGCCCCTAGTCGAGCAGGTTTTTACATTAAGTTGCCTGCCGGCGTTGTTTCCCGCATAAGAATCCCGCAAAATTGTAGATTATTTTTCTCTCTCAGAGACCCAATACCATGGACAATGAAGAACTGACCTTGTTTCGCGATATGACGCGGCGCGCACTTGAACAGGAAATTTCTCCGAACATCGAAGAGTGGGAAACCCAGCACATGGTGCCCCGGGAACTGTGGAATACCCTTGGACAGGCAGGCTTGCTATGCCCTGACATGCCGGAAGAATTCGGCGCTGCCGGCACTACGCCACAGATCACCTTTGCCATTATTGAAGAGATGTCACGCATGGGGTTCGGCGGCATCGCGTCTGGCTACGGGATCCACAGCAATATCGTGGCACCCTACATTGAGCATTTCGGCACCGAAGAACAAAAAGCGCAATGGCTGCCCAAAATGGTGACGGGGGAAGCAGTCGGCGCACTGGCCATGACCGAACCCGGCGCGGGCTCGGATGTGCAGAGCATTCGCACCAACGCGGTCATGGATGGCGAGGAGTGGATACTCAACGGCTCTAAAATCTTTATTACCAACGGCATGCACGCTGACCTCGTTATTGTGGCGGCCATTACTGATCCGGGCAAAGGCGCCAAGGGCACCTCCCTGTTTATTGTCGATACGACACTGCCCGGCTTCGCACGCGGCAAGAAGATTGAGAAGATGGGTCAGCACACCTCAGATACCGCCGAATTATTCTTTCAGGATGTCCGTCTGCCCGCCTCTGCGCTGTTGGGTGAATTGAACAAAGGCTTTGTCATTATGATGACCGAGCTGCCGCGCGAGCGCCTCGGCATTGCGGCCCAGGCAGTTGCCGCCGCCGAAGGGGCGTTGGATATCACAATAGATTATGTGCTTGAGCGCAAGGCGTTCGGTCAGACGGTCGCCAGTTTTCAGAACACCCGTTTCACCCTCGCCGAGGTGAAAATTGAAATCGCCGTTAACCGCGCCTTTTATGAAAAGTGCGCGAACGCCTATGCTCAGGACAACTTATCGGCAGAAGACGCGGCGATACTGAAATACGCCAGCACTGAAATGCAGTGCAAAACTATTGACCAGTGCCTGCAAATGTTTGGCGGTTATGGCTATACCATCGAGTACCCCATCTCGCGCTTCTATACCGATGCGAGAATTCAGCGTATCTACGGTGGCACCTCCGAAATCATGAAGGAACTGGTGGCGCGCTCTATTCTGGGACGCTAGCGAGGACGCCACACCCGCTCTGGCAGTATCACAATCAAGTGGACTGTGAGAGCCGGTGTAGCCGCCACCTATCACTAGCGTGTGTCCTGTCACATCGCTGGCATCGTCAGAGGCCAGTACCTGACGGATGGCGGTACTTGAAAAATCAGGAGTACAAGCGATAATCATCGCTGTTCACGTCCTTGGTCCAGCGCCACATATCGAGAATTTTCCAGGGCCACAACAGGGTGACCTTGCCCTCTGCGTTCTGATAAAAACTGTGCTTGATCGAGTCGTGTTCCCAGATCAGCCTGGCGTGCAGTTCCCGAAACCGTCGCTGGTAATCGGCGTGCACTGCGTCCTTGCACTCGATGCAGGCTTTATCTGCCTGCATCAATGTCTTGAGACATTCCATAATATAGCGAATCTGGCATTCGCCATTAAAAATCAAGCTGCCGCCAAACGCCAAGTTGGTTCCCGGCCCGTACATGCAATAGAAGTTTGGAAAGTTTGGTACGGTTATCCCGAGATAGGCTGAGGGTTCAGTACCCCACTGCTCGGACAACACCTGCCCCCCCCTACCCTTGATTTCCATGGGCCACAGAAACCGATCCGTTTCAAAACCCGTCGCATACAAAATGATATCAGCTGGATAGAATGTGCCGTCCTCGGCATAGACCCCACCTTCACTGACACTGGCCACACCCTGCGTCACCAGATCCACATTCTCCCGCTTCAGCGCAGAGAGCCAACTGCCATTGTCTTGCAAAGTGCGCTTACCCATGGGCGCATAATCGGGAATCACTTTCTTCAGCAGCTCCTCATCATCGCCAACCTGGCCCTTGATGTAATCAGAAAACATCTGGTACACAAACTCATTCATTTCGTTGACGGAGCGCTCCTGATGTGGCCACTTGGGATCTACGAATACGGTGTCGTAGGCACCATCACAGGCTGGCCAAAAGATTAGAAAGCGGAACCAGCGTGTGTAAAACGGCAGATACTGTAAACACCACTTCTTACCTTCGAGCACGTCACTGTGATAAATGGGGTTTTCGAACATCCAGGGGGCAGAACGCTGGAAAACTGTCAGCTGTTCTACCTGACCCGCTATTGTGGGGACTAACTGAAAGGCACTTGCGCCAGAGCCCACTACCACCACATTTTTCCCTGTGCAATCAATAGCGGGATCCCAGTCCGCAGTGTGACACCACTGGCCGGCAAATGACTTTACGCCCGGAATATCAGGCAGGATGGGGCGATTTAGCTGTCCTACTGCACTGATAACACTATTGGCGACGTACTGCTCGCGAACACCGTCTCTATTTATCGTATCGACCGTCCACAACTGCGTCTTTTCATCGAAAACAGCAGCGGTAACTTCGGTATTGAAACGAAAATGCTGGTGCAGTTGATGGTGATTCACGACGCCTTCAAAATATTCCTGCAGCTCTTTTTGCTGGGAAAAATACTGGCTCCAGTGATGCGCTGGTTCGAACGAATAGCTGTACAGGTGATTGCTGACATCGACGCGCGCACCGGGGTAACGATTTTCAAACCAGGTGCCACCTACCGCGGCATTCTTCTCGATGACCACGAACGGGATTCGCGCCTCCTGTAAACGATAGGCCGCCAACACGCCAGACATGCCACCACCGATAACCAGCACCTTGTGTTTCTCGCGCCGCGCTACAGGAACTTCTTTCCCCCATGCGTCACTGCGAGAGTCCAGGCCATCCAGTTCCATCTCCTCCATCATCATAGGCACGTAATCTTCGGGCACCTCGCTGGCCACCAGAAAATTCATCATGCGATGGATGGTCTCTGAGGTGGGTGGTGGCGGCAGTTGACAGCCGCCATCGCGAAAGGCCTTGATCACCTCCAGCGCCTTTACCCGCACAGCAGCCTTATCCTCTTCTGACATATAGCCCTGATATTCATTGATATAAGCACCCATCGGACGAAGGGCACCATCCAGTAGACTCGCATCGCCACTCATGTGCATCATGCTCATCATCAAGGTCGGAATGCTGGCATCCTCCAGCGACCTCGCGATCAGTTCGTCATCGTCGGGTATGGAAAATTCGGGCTGTGTTGTGCGTGACATAAGAGAGAGCTCCGCGGTAATTATCGCTATGGCGTTATAGATTGATGGGGGGGTGCAAAGGTGCGGATGCCGTGTATCACGCCCCACACATTGACATTCAACTGCCACTGAAAATCCGCTAGACTCTCCTCCCATAGCAGTTGGCCAGCAAACACCCCGGCGTTATTGCAAGGTATGTGAATAGCGCCAAACGCTGCCAGCGCCGCAACGGTAGCGTCCAGCGCGTTTTGCTCGATGACGGCGCGCACCACGTTCATACCCTTGGCCAAAAACAACTCCCCCAGGGCGCGCCCGATACCGCTAACACCGCCAGTAATAACCGCTGTTTTATCATCGAAGTCATTCATCGGATACACCCTGAGTTTCCATGAGGCTGGTAGCACGCGTGCCGGGCAACACTGTGCTACAGCGCAGGGCTGTCCGCACTCAGTCCCAGCAACACTTTACCGGCTTCGATATAGGTGTTTTCACTAATGAATGCATGCTGAGTACCCGTATACATATCCCTGAAGGCGCGCTCGAGGCGATTGCCTTCGCGCACAGACGTCGTGCCTGCGGACAGATGCGCCCACTGCACGATTTCGCGACAGGCTTCTGTGGTGTATGTGGCGGCGAGGCGCATATCGCAACGCATCTGTGGCGTCACCTCGGCACCCTCTTCTACCTGTGATTCAAATTCGGTGAAGGTATCCACAACCAGCCGATGGGCGGCTCGCCACATTGCTTCATGGTGCGCGAGATTACGCTGGAATGTGGCGCGGTGCGCCAGAGAGCTCGACTCGCCCATGCGCGTCTTGGAAATTGCTAGATCACGCACATCGTCAATCGCACTGCGCGCTACCCCCAGGGCCCACGCCGCATGGCCACAGCCTGTCAGCGGCATCACGCCAAATCGGTATATGGGGCCACCGCGCAGCGGGTCCCGCGTCATCAGCGGATACGTGTGGCTGGCCGGTACAAATACCTCCTGCAAATTGTAATCATAACTCCCGGTACCCTTGAGCCCCTGCACATGCCAACCGTCAGTGAAGGTAACCTGCTCACGCGGAACCACCGCCACCATCATCAGGGGCATGGCTTCGTCGAGCATGACCATCTGGCCATGGTCCATCGGCAGAAAGCCCGCACAGACGTATTCCGAGTGTCCCGTGCCGCTGCCGAACTGCCATGCACCGGTAACCCTGTACCCGCCGTCAACTTTATCGCCAGTACCGTTTGGAAAGAACTGCCCACCCATCGTTACCCGGTTGTTGTTAGCGGTAAAAATCGCCTCAAAACCCTCATCCGGCAAATAGGCTGCGGCGAAACTGGAGGATGGAATGTTCGCGATGCCGATCCAGCCCAATGAGCCGTCCTGGCGCGCCATTTCAATCCACGTTTCGATCAGCTCAGCGAAGCCGGGTTCGTGGCCACCCGCCACAGTTGGATTCATAAACTGCATCAGCCCGGTATCCCACAGCGCCTTTACCAATGGCTCCGTGAGCGTACGGTTTTTTTCGGAGGGGCCCGCTTCCTGCAGAGCGAGCGATTCGAGGGAGCGTGCCATATAAAGACCGGCACTTGGGACTATCGCGTTCATCCAGATTATCTCTTATTGAGTTATAGGTTAATAACCATTAACCTACCCGTAAACAGGAGTGCAGTCAATGGCCGTCGATGAAGCGCGATATAATACTCGGAATCTGATTCTCGACGCGGCAGAATCACTGTTTGCAAAGCAGGGTTATCAGGCGACAACCATTAAAAATGTAGCTGATCACGTAGGCGTACAAGGACCGGCTCTTTATAAGCACTTTGCCAGCAAACGGGCACTGTTCGAGGAGGTTCTACAGCGCTTGTTCGCGCCGTTTTCGACGCTTTTGAACGATGCAAGTGATCTACGTGGCAGTCAGTTACAGATCATAAAACTGCACATTGCCAACCCCAACATTTCGCGCATAGTCGCGCTCGCTACGCTGTCTGGAGGTGAGGATCTC
The DNA here is from genome assembly GCA_963934845.1 of uncultured Halioglobus sp. Taxonomy (GTDB): domain Bacteria; phylum Pseudomonadota; class Gammaproteobacteria; order Pseudomonadales; family Halieaceae; genus Marimicrobium. The sequence continues at coordinate 91,248 of CAWWAG010000004.1, forward strand.
GCCCTACTGGTGAAGCGATGGTATCGGCCCTTCTTTCACCTTACCCACGCGGAGATAATCGCAAGATCACCGGGCTTTACACCGACGTTAGTGATGGCATTTCACAGCATGCTGTTGGGCTACATCACACTGGCACCGTTGCACGAGGCAATTTTTGACACAGATCCCCTGACGGAAAATGCACTCGGCGAGTTGATCCGTTTACAAGAGAGGTTTTCCGAGGTATTACATGAATAATGGGGTTTCGGGGCAACAATGATTTACTTGAACGACGCTTCCATGTGCGCCGAAATCACCGAGAAAAGTGTTTTAAGCTACTCCGTAGAAATGCGTTTTTAAGGCCTCTGTAATAGCGACAACGGTGTTCTCAACAATCAGTTGGCCCCTGGCTGCACTGGCACCCCTGGCAGGCGCCAGCACACCTGATGCCGGAACACCTTTGCCATCCTGCGGGTAACTGTCGAATTTTTCAAAGTGTGCCAGATCATCCTGTGGGATCGCATCAACCCTGACTAAATCTGGCTGCAAGTAAAGCATCATGGACGTTTCAATCAGGGCCGCATGCTCTAGATCATAGCCGGGAAATTTACCCCCAAACACCGTCTCTAAAACCGCCTGTGGGCAAAAATCCCAATACTCCGTGCGCACCATATCCATACTATTCCCACTGGCTTTGAGTTCTCTCTGCGCAAGCTCTATGCCCTCGGTCAAAAACCACTGATTCTCGAAATGCCCATCGAGCACCACCAGACGGCCAACGCCATGCCGAGCCAGTTCGCGAATAATATCTTGCGTCATCGCCATCAGAGTATAACCGTCCAGACTGATGGTACCGGGGAAGGTCTGCCCGCCGCCCGACCTAGCTTGAGATTTGTAGCCATAATTCATGGTCGGCAACACCAGACCGTTCAGATTAGTCGCAATTGCCTCGGCCATCTTTGTGGCGAGAATGGCATCGGTTCCCATCGGCAAATGTGGGCCATGTTGCTCATGCGCGCCAACGGGTAAGAAAATCACAGGGGCTGATTTCAGTTTTTCAACGTATTCGGTCCATGTAAGCTGATCTGTTCTTATCATCATCGTTTCTCTGTATTTACTTTATCCGAAATCAAAAATTCCCGCACCAGAAATTGATTTCCACACACTAACGCATCAACGAGCCACCGTTGGGGCTTAACGTCTCGCCACAGTAATAGCTGGCAAAGTCAGATGCCAGAAATACCGCAGTCATAGCGATTTCCTCTGGCGAGGAGACTCTACCCAGCGGCAAATCAATCTCCTTCTGCCACTGTTCGGGCGTGTCAATTTCTGCGCGTAACATATCGGTGTTACAGGGGCCGGGCGCGATGCCATTCACCCTGATAGTCGGCGCGAACTCTCTGGCTAACGAGCGGGTCAAGGAGAGAATGGCGCCCTTGGAGGCCGTATAGGGTGCAAACTGTGCACGCCCCAAATACGCCAACTCCGATGCAATGTTGATAATGCAACCGTGCCCATTCTCCAGCATCAGCGGCAATACCGCCTGGCAGCAGTGGAACACGGATTTAACATTCGTGTTGAACACCCTGTCCCAATCCTCCTCCGCCAATTCGAGGAATGGCTTGACCATACTGACGCCCGTGTTGTTTACCAGTATGTCGATAGCGTTGACATTGTTCGCCTGGCAGTAGTCTGCTAGCGCGCCTCGCACGGCATTGCCGTCGCTGGTATCGACCTGGCTATACGTGATACATCGATGCTGTTGTTTGGCATAGGCGAGCAACGATGTCGGCTTACGTGGCAGCACTATATCGAACACAAGCACATCAGCGCCGGCATCAATAAGGGCTTTGGCAATTGCCTGTCCGATGCCGTTGACGCCACCGGTGACCAGCGCAATTGTTCCTCTCAAGTCGATAGTCGTGCTCATCTACTCACCTCCCATCTGACGACGAACATAGTCGTCAAACTCCTTGATATGGATTTCTAACGGTGCATGTAAGACTCCGGCTTTTACCGAGCCAAACTTGGAACCGCTCTGCATTCGCTCTACCATTTCCTTATCTTCAGATGTGGCAGTGACTAGCAGGTCCACGGTGTCCTGAATGAACTTTTTGGGATCGGCGGTACCCTTCAATGTCTCCGGTAGAAAAGACACACCCCAGCGGGAATTGGTCTTATTCGCGGCTAGCGGTTCCAGCGCCAACCACCAGACAAAATTTGGATCTATCGCAATCAGTCCATTCGGAAATACACCCATCACATAAAACCGCCCTTTCTCACGTGCGTCTAATCGTGGGTTAAAAACGTCTGGACAATAGTCAGGCGCATAGGAATTGCTGTGTACCGTGTAGTACGGCTCGCCTATCGGACCGTATTCAGCGACTTTGGTTGGGTTCGTTGAGCCAATGGATTTTTTGTGGGTGTAGGTGACGTGATAGCTTTCAATAAAGTTGTGAACAATCAGTTTCCAATTGGCATTCCATGTGTCCTGATGCTCGACATAATGATCTTCGTAGCGCTCCAGACCAAAGTTCGCCAGCACATCGTGCAGCCCGGCCAGGCGTGTGGCCACGGGTTCGAGGTCACTTTTTAGAGAGACAAAGATATAACCCATATATACCTCGCAGGCCAACGACTCCAGTTTCTCATTCGCGACATCTTCGGGACAAAATCCCTGACGATTGGTAACGCCTTCCAACTGGCCATCCAGGGCATACGACCAATAGTGGTAGGGGCAGACTATATGCCTGGTAGTACCACTACCCTTGAGTAACTGGGTATAGCGATGCAGGCAATAATTCGCCATCGCCTTGATACTCAAATCCTTCTGCCGCATCAAAATAACCGGACGCTCACCCAGCGCGGCGGTAAAATAATTGCCGGGGTCAGGAATGGCGCCAGCACGTCCCATCATCACCCAGTCAGAGTCAAATATCGCTTCCAACTCCTGCTCGAATACGTCCCGATCGGTAAACACATCCTGTGTGGATGCCAACATTTTACTGGGAATATAATCAGGCAAGGGCTGTTCGATGGTGTATTTAAACTTACTGGAAGAACTCATGACTATCACCAGGGCATTGGGGTTGAGTAAGCTTGACGCAGTTGTAACGTTCATAAATTTACTAAATTACATGTATTATTACTACTATTATTAGTTATATTTTAAATTATATATTAAACACTAGAGTGTCTCTATAATTTGCCCGTCACAAGGCGACAGCGACAACAATAGGAGGAAGTGATGGCGACACAGCACAAACGGCATAGCTTTGTCCTGACACTCAACAAAATGGACGCTGCGTGGGTGTCCTTTTTACAAGACAAAGACTTTTATGATATCAACTACTCAGATCTATTTACCGGTCTGTGGCTCAGTGAAAAACCGGTAAGGAAACAGGAAGCCGTGATGTTTATGCGTCACCTGGGTGTCCAAACAGCTAAAAAGTATCTGGATCACGCGATCGAGAAAGGACTGGTAGAGGAAATACCAGACCCGGAGGATGGCAGAGCAAAACGTATCCGGTTGTCCGCATCCTTGAAGAGTGGTCTGGAGCAGTTTTTTGATCACGCAATTACGTTGTTCGACGATGGCCTTAATCGCTGATCGCGGATGGAATCACGCCGCCTTTTGACGAGAGAACTGCTACCGTCGGTAATGTGTGATGGTCGCGATGCAGATAGACAACGAAAACTACTATCGAGAGTCAAACGGGACGGTGAGTAATATAGCGTCAAGCGATAAAGTCGCCGGGATAGAACTGTCGACCATGCTCAATGTAGATAAAGAGGTGCACCATTCGCTTAAGCACCTTCTGGCGCCATTGAACGCATAAAGTCAGCTGCGCTTCAGCTCGTCTGACCGACCATTGACAGCATTGACAACAAAAAGAAACCCACGGTAATTGTGCCCATCGATAACAGAGTTGTCAGCACAACAATATTCGCAGCCAGCGTGCCATCGCCGCGCGCAGCCACTACCATCACATGACTGGAAGCTGCCACAGGGGCCGCCAGCAACAGAAACATCACACCCAGTTGTTCATCACGCACACCTATCATCCAGGCCAAAATAATTCCCAACAGTGGCGCGACACACAAACGCCACACAGTCGATTCCCAGGTCAGCGTACTCGCCTTGTACAAGCGCGAAAAGTTCATGGAAGCACCAATACATACCAGCACCATAGGCAGGAAAAATGTAGACAGGCCAGACCCAATCGGACGCAGTACTGCAGGTACGGGCAAACCGGAGACGGACAGACACACACCGGCGCTGATACCGATGATCAGAGGGTTGCGCAGGATACCCAACAACACACTACGCATGGTCGTGTTGGCACCTAACGTGACGTTGAGTACCCATACAGCAAGGATATTGTACAACACAGTCATCAGCGCAATCGGCAGCGCAGCCATCACCGGTCCCCGTTCACCGTAAGCTGAAAATGTCAGTGCTACTCCAACGATGGCGAGGTTAGAGCGAAAGGCGGACTGTATAAAAATGCCGCGCAGTTCTCGTGGGTGACTGCGCCAGCGCGAGTAATAGCTGCTCAGCACAACGGTTAACAGTGTTGCCAGTAAGCCCGCCAGCAGGTAAAGCGCGCTACTCAGCGCCGAATAGTCGACCTGCGCGGCACCGGCAAACAGCACCAGCGGCAAGCCGAACATAAACGCGAAGCGTGACAGTTTCTCATTCAGGGATTGCGGCAGGACCCCCAGCCACTTGAGCAGCACACCCAACACCACCCAGGCGAAGGTGGACAGCGAAACGGCCAGGGCCGCATAGAAAAGCGCTAACGCATCAGGCCAGGTCAACCAGGGTCTCTTTGAGGGCACTAAGCAAACTGTCGATTTGCGCCTTCTCGATTACAAACGGCAGACCCAGCGAGATCACGTCACCCCCATAGCGCACGTAGAAACCTCTCTCCCACATGCGCATAGCGACGTCAAACGGCCGTCGCGCAGGTTCGTTGGGATAGGCCGTCAATTGCACCGCGCCCGCGAAACCGAAGTTGCGGATATCGCTCACATGCGGCGCTCCCTTAAGTTGATGCAGGGCATCTTCAAAATAGGGCGCCATAGTTGCCACGCGCTGCGGGAGTTCCTCGCGCTGCAACAGTGCCAGCGTGGCATTGGCGGCCGCACAGGCCACCGGATGGCCCGAGTACGTGTACCCGTGGGGGAACTCAAGCATGTAGTCCGGGCCACCCTGATCCATAAACGTCTGGTATATCTCTGCGCTGGTGACCACCGCGCCCATCGGCACAGCACCGTTGGTCAACTGCTTGGCCAGCGTCAGGATATCCGGCACAACGCCAAATACCTCAGCCGCAGTTAAGCCGCCGCAACGCCCCAGACCGGTGATCACTTCGTCGAAAATCAACAGAATATTGTTTGCCGTACAAATCTCGCGCAGGCGCTGCAAATATCCTACCGGCGGCGGAATCACCCCGCCGGAACCCACCACTGGTTCAACAATGACAGCGGCGATGGTGGAGGAATCGTGCAGCGCGATCATGTCAGTCAGTTCGGCCGCCAATTCAACACCTTGTTTCGGGATACCCCGACTGAATATATTACCCGGTAGCAGCGTGTGCGACAGATGATCCGCTTCAACACCCTGCCCAAACAGCTTTCGATTCGCGCCAATACCACCCACAGAAATCCCGCCAAAATTGACACCGTGATAGCCCCGCCCACGCCCAATAAAACGCGTCTTTCCAGATACCCCTTTCTGACGCCAGTAGGCTCGAGCCATTTTCATCGCAGTGTCTACACACTCCGAGCCGGAGTTGGTAAAAAACACGTAATCCAGACCTTCAGGCGTCAGCGACTTGATCGTGTTGGCAAGCTCAAATGCACCGGGGTGTCCAAACTGAAATGCGGGCGCATAGTCGAGCACCTGCATCTGCGCGTGCACAGCGTCGGTAATTTCACGCCGATTGTGCCCCGCGCCGCAACACCACAACCCGGACAGCCCGTCGAGAATCTTGCGCCCTTTATCATCAATGAAATGAATACCCTCAGCGGCGACGATCATACGCGGATCGCGCTTGAACTGCCGGTTCCCGGTGTAGGGCATCCAGTAAGCTTCCAGCTGCTCGCGTGTGGGTGGTGTGGTGGTCATTCCTGTGTCCCCCGGTATTGAGCTGTTTATTCTAGGACGATAAGACGGATGCATACATCAATATCTATCCAAGCGAGAGTTTTATGACAACCGATAAGGTGCCTAATCAAAAAATGTGGCTAGCTACTAATCTATACAAGTCCATACCAGAATTGCTATTGCGCGCCTCTAGTCCGCATTAGACTCGAGTTTTGCATCTAAAATTTAGAGAAATACTGGAGGTGCACCTGGGGTGGGGCTACCCGGGCATATAGGGCGCAATTGGGCCTGCAGCGCTTTTTGGGGGCCTTCTGCGAGGACTGTTTGAGTCCCAAAAATTGTGCAGCAATTTTGCTCGAGTTCCGCAGCAGCGCAAAAAGCGCTGCAGGCTTACGCCCGTTGCCGGCTGGCCCCGTCCCAGAGGCACCGACGCGACTACTCGATACAAAAAACGAAGTCCCTAATCCTTATAACCCGTAATCGACTTAGCCGCCTGATAAGCAAACGTCATGGCCGGCCCAAGGGTAGACCCCGGCCCAGGATAACAAGGCAACGTTGGCGCACTGCAGTTCCCAATCGCGTACAGCCCCTTGATCACAGTGCCGTCCTCATGCAAAACCTGCGCATCGGCATTGATCACCATACCGCCCTGAGTACCAAAGTCACCCGGATCAACCTTCATCGCGTAATACGGCGACCTGTCGATAGGTCCCAGACAAGGATTGGGCGTAACGCGTGGATCGCCATAGTAGCGATCGTAGGCCGACTCACCACGGTGACAATCCGGGTCGCTGCCATTGCGTGCGTACTCGTTCATTTTTTGCACCGTCTCTTCCAGCCCCGCCGCATCCACATCAATCTTGCGCGCCAGCTCGGCAATCGTATCCGCCTTGGCAAAGAAACCCTCTTCCTCGTACCGCTTGGGCAGCGCCCAATCCGGCATGAACTTGCTGTTGTACAGCGGGCCGACAAAATAGGTAGCGCGGAAGTTCGCATCAAAAATCTGCCAGCTGGGATTGAGTGGATTTTCCTCCGTGTGCTTGGCAAACGTCTCCTGCTGAAAGGCCATATAGTTCTGGGATTCGTTACTGAAGCGCTGTCCCGCCGGGTTCACCATGATGGAACCGGGGTAGGATTTTTCCATAATGGCCAGACGGGGAATTTCCTCACCAGGCACAGAAATCGTATTGCACCACCAGGCCTCATCCATACGGTGCATTTTTGCACCCAGACGAATGCCCTCGCGAATCGCATCACCGGTGTTATCACGGGTGCCAGCGCTCCAGCGGTGATCTGTCGGTTGCGGTAAGTACTGCTCGCGCATTTGCTGATTGTGTTCAAAACCGCCCGCCGCCAAGACGACAGCCTTGCGCGCCTGGATACGCAGTGGCTTGCCGTCACGTATCACTTCCACGCCAAGGACCACACCGTTCACATCGACAACTTTTGTCATGGACGTATTCAGCCACAGAGGAATATCCCGATCCTGCATCGAGGCACGCAAGCGCGCAACGCCAGCGCAGCCCGTGGCCAGTCGGCGGTGAAATTTGTCTTTGAGCCGCCAGGGGATATCAAGCAGATAGTCCACTACCAGCTTCAGTGCGGTCTTCCACCAGCCGGGCTGTTGGCCAATCAGCAGTCCGGCCTCCACCTGGGTGAAGCCGATCAACCCCCCCAGATGCATCATGGGGTGGGTACGGCGCAGGTATCGCCACTCCTCACCCAGCTCGTCCGCATTGAAGGTCTCCGGCTCCATCGAGCGGTGGCCCTCCATGGCGCCCTCGAGGTTGGTGTAATAATCGGGATAGTGCTCCAGTGTCTCGTAACGCATACGCGTACGCTGGTGCAGAAAATCCACCATCTTGGGACCATTCTCAAGGTAGGCGTCCAGTTGATAGTCCGGCACCTCCTCTTCGGTGATCAGTTGCCGCAGGTATGTCCTGGCATTCTCTATCGAATCATCGGCACCCGCGGCCTTGGCATAGCGATTACAGGGTATCCACACACCGCCGCCCGAGATCGAACTGGTGCCTCCATAAAGATTGGATTTTTCGATAACCACCACATCCTTGGCACCCATCTCGTAGTTACACAATGCCGCCGTCATCCCGCCATTACCGGAGCCGACCACGACCACATCGAAACTATAATCCCACTGCTGTTTTACTGCCATTGGTCTAACTCCCTGGATTCTGGAGCCATGTTAGCGCAATCGACACGCAACACCGCATTGTCAGAGTGTTAAGAAGCCACAGGTTTAAGAAATTGGTCGCACAACGCCCAAGCTGAGCTCGAATGCGGGCAAAATTTTCCTTGTCAGGCCTGCAACGCGGTCAATACACTGTCGTCAGGCTGCATTCGCGCAGGCGACACCCATCTACGACAAGGAACTCAGCATGCAACATCCTCAGCGCAACACACTTCTGGCCGTGGTTATCCTCGCAGGGCTGGCAATCTCGCCCCTCGCCATCTCTCACTACGACGACAAGGAGCCCGCTCAGTCCTACCGGCAGTCATGGTTTGCGATGATGGCCGCCAACTTCGGGCCCATGGGGGCGATGGTGAAAGGTGATATGCCCTGGCAGGAAGACCAGATGGCTAGCTACGCCGATCAGCTTGCAGCGCTGGTCACACTGGATGTGCTGCGCGGCTTCGCTGATGGTACAAATAAAGGCACGACGCGGGCGAAGCCGGAAATCTGGGAAAACAAAGCTGATTTTGAGGCCAAGATGGATGATTTGACGACTGCGGTGAACGCACTGCAAGTGGTTGCTAACCAGGGCACTGATCACAAGGCAATCGCTGAGGGAGTGGCAGCTACCGGGAAAGCCTGTAAAGCGTGTCATGACGATTACAAGTCGAAGGACTATTTGTACTAGCCCTATTTTGCGCAGTGTACCCTGAATATCGAGTAAGCTTTTTGAGCAAACAGGGTATACCGCGACAGACTCTGTATTGCAGTAAGACCCTGATAAGCACTTCGGTAGTGTCTTTGGGAATTACGCGTTAATACGAGGCGAGTGGCAGTGGGGGTATCCCGTGGCGAATAGCCTTTTCCCATTGAACAAGCGGGGTAACCCCACTGCCACTCGACGGTTAAACACAAGTCAGATCACCACCGTTACGAACCAAACCCCTCACCAAGTTGCCGCGTCTCGCCATCCAGAATGTCCCAGGCCGCCTTGGAATCAACATGGATATGGTGTTTCAACCGGATGCCCGGATCAGAATCCAGCAGGCCGACGGGAATCCACTGCAACTGATGTTCAGCAAGGAATTGCGGCACGATAGAGCCACAATCGGAACAGAAGCAGCGCGCAAAACCAGTCTTGCACTGGAACTTCCGCACGCCCTCCTCTCCCTGCAACCAGGAAAACTTGTCCCTGGCCACAAGAGCGGCGGCGCTGGACGCTCCCCCGAAGGCTTTGCGGCATTTTGAACAGTGGCACTCGAAAATCGCGGAACTGAATTGCGTGACGCCGAACGTCACCGCACCACATAGGCAACTACCTGTAATCATCTTTATGAATCCACGGTTACATTGCGCCGCTATCGTCGCATCTACAAGTCTACAGCGTGAGTTAATACCGGCGCAACACCGGGACGTACAGCACCGTTCATGCCGACGTAGTAGCTGTCAAACGTATCGATACTAAATTTGTCCTTGACCACAGCGGGCGTGCCAGTAGAGAAATAGTTAAGCCTGCCGGAAAGATCCGACAGGTATAAAGAATTGGGCGCTGCGGTCCCCAACGTCTTAAAGCCAGACGGGTTGAGTAAAGTGACTAGTATCTAAGACACCATCCCATTCAGTCCGACCAGCGCGTTGATGCTATCAAAGGTGAATGTGTTCAACTGAGCGCTATAGTCGGCATAGGTTTTGAAAAGGTAACGGCTCTCGAGAGTGAATTGCTGAGACGACTGCCGGTGGCGCTTTCGGGTGTTTCTCCAATCCCGACGGAGGGCGCTGGGATGCCTTTATCGCTGACTTTATCAGCGACCTGCCCGCTATTTCAGCCTATGTGTAATAGTAGACATTGTCAGCTTCACTGAACAATACAGTTTAGCCCTTGGTCGTCGTCATTCGGTCGTAAAACTCGCCGCCAGACAATTTTAGCGACCGCACTGTACCATCCGGCTGCACCCATTGTGTCGACAAACCGGCCAGAGGATAGGGAGCGGCAACTGCTGAAACATTCGATATCATTTAAACTAATATGAAAGAGAGAAAAAGTCCAGTGCGGGACGCAACTGCGCTATCCACAAGCTGTAATCTCAAATTAATGGCCGGAAGTTCTATTGAAATTATCAGTGGGTTCAAAATACAAAGGACGGCTTAGGCGCCTGTTCCAGCCCCCACCACAACGCGAGCGCGAATAGGCCCAGGATAAGCGCGGCCCACCACCACGGCACGGGGCGCTGCGTACCTTCTCGCCCCATCGCAGCACCGCATACCATGGCCTGCACGAGTTTTTCTTTCAACCGGAACTGGTGATAAAACACTGCAAGGATATGCAGGCAGACCAGTGCCAACAGGGCGTTGAAAGCGACATCATGGACCACGCCCATAGTGTCGCGAAAATCACTGTTGGCCCAGTAATACAAAGGACCAGAGAACAAAACATCATCGCTATTAAACAGTCCGCTAAACGCCTGTAGCAGCAATAGCGACAACAACAGGACAACCGACCAGCCGCCTAGCGGGTTATGTCCCACGGATTTTGGATGGCGTCCTCCAAGATAGGCCAGCACACCACCCGGTCCAACCAGAAAATCGGCAAAGCGTGAGTGGCGACTGCCGATGAAGCCCCAAAGAATACGCGTGAACACCAGCACCAGCACGGTATAGCCGGTCCATTGGTGCAAGTTGTAGCGTTCCTCATGTGCACTCCACCAGGACAGCGGCAGGCAACACACGATCAACCAATGAAAAACCCGTGTCGGTATATCCCACAGCGGCTTGATCTCTGTGGCTGAAGAATTCGTCACCGCAGTGGTGCTATCAGCGACGGAAATTCAGGGTCGACATCTTGATACTGGTATTGCCAGCATTCACCATCCAGTACCGCGCGATGTCGCGCCCCCGGTTCGCTACCGTTCCCGCTGTCATAACCGGCGTCACCGCGAAACATTACCAGTACTTGATCACCATCGCTGGCGAACACAGGAAACACTTCGGGTGCCGGGGAGTACCGTTCTACCGCAATCGTCTGTGCCAAATTGTCATAATGCGACAGGCGCTGCAAGGTGATATAGGTCGGCGGCAACATAGTCAGCCTTCCGGCCTCGTGTTCTTCAGCCGCTTCACGCACACCCAGCCATCTGTGGTCATGTATCTCACTGCCGTCGATCACCACGTCAATATCAGCAGCCAATGGCGCAGCGTAGATCCAGGTGGAAAATCGCCTGAGTTCACCGACAGGGGTCGTCCAATGGCTCAGCAAAACCATATCGTCCAACTCTGGGGATAAACCGGACTCCTCTTGCGCTTCTCGCGCGGCCGCTATCCGCGAAGCCACGATGACATCACCGTTACCCGCTTCCATATCTTCGAGATCGAGTGCTCCACCGGGAAACACCCAGGCACCGCCGGCAAAAATGAGCGCCTTATTGCGCCTTAACATCAGGGTTTGCATGCCATTGGGCGTATCGCGCAATAACACCACCGTACTGGCCGCTCGAACTTTGGGTATCTCAGACATCGTTTTTTCCATCGCAGAACAGGGTGCGTGTCGACAATTGATTGAGCTAGCGCTTAAAGGCCGAGAAATTTTGCCGCCATGCCAAGATCATAACCGCGCTGCTCTGCTGCTGTCATGGCGCACTCCCGCGCCGCTTCATCACATCCAGCAACCCACATATTGGCGCAGCGAGTTCCGGTGCGACAGAACGCCAACACCGGGCGAGCGGGATCGTCCAGCAGGTCACTCATCGCGTCGAAATCCGGACCGGGGAAACCAGGCGCAGTGATCGGCATATGGTGGTACTCCATACCTACCGCCTGCGCTGCAGCAGCCATAGCGGCGCTGGTGGGTTGATTAAGCTCCTCGCCATCAGGGCGATTATTGATCAACACCTTGAAACCGGCTGCGGCAATCTCTACGATATCTTCCGGCGTGATCTGTGCGGATACTGCGACGTTGTCCGTCAGTTTTACAATATTCATATCGGTCTCCTTGATCGACGGCTCCTACAAGAGCCGCTATTACACTGTCAATCACGCGGAGAAAACTATTCACCGCGAAAATTCGGCTGCCGCTTATCCTTGAATGCCCGGGGGCCCTCCCGCGCATCTTGACTCATCATAACCCTACCGGCCTGCTCCATCTCAAATTTGAAGGCATCTGCCCAGGGCAGCGTGTGGGTTTCCAATGCCGTCCGTTTGATGGCTTGTAGGGCCAGCGGCGCCTGGCGACAGATATTCTGTGCATAGTGTTCTGCTCGCGCCTGCAGCTCTGCCAGTGGCACCACCTCGGACACAAGGCCCATCGCCATCGCTTCTCGTGCGGTAATTGGCTCACCGCCCAACAAAATTTTCATTGCGTGAGCCCAGGGCAATTGGCGCGCCAGCCGCACCATTGATCCAGCGCCCGGCACTAGCCCGACTTTGGGCTCAGGTAGCGCAAACGTTGCGTGATCTGCGGCGATCCGGATATCGGTCGCCTGCAACAATTCCGCACCACCACCCAGCGTGCGCCCATTGATCGCGGCGATCACCGGCTTGTAGAGTGGTTCACCCTTGAGCATTATCTGGTCTACGATCATCGGATCAGCCAACAGCCGCTCTTCGGCAGCGGTCTGGGCTTGCTTCGCGCCGGTCCACAGAGGGATAACCTCGGATAAATCACCGCCACAACAAAAATCCTGATCGCCCGCAGCGGTGAGCACCGCTACCCGAATTGCGCTATCCTCACGCACTTCCTGCCAGGCGTCTGCCAGCTCCACAAACATGTCACCGTTTATCATGTTTTTAGTGGCGGGCCGATTCAGCGTAATCCAGGCCTGCTGGCCGCGCTTTTCAAACACGATACTATTCATACCCGTCTCCCCATGGGCTGGCGTGCAGCCCGCGACTATCCGTACAAAGCACTGGCGCCATCCCAGAGTAATTTTGCACCTATCAACACCAGACAATAACTCACCACCTGATAATAAAAGGTTGGCGTGGAACGTTTCACCAGATAGTGCCCGAACTTCACACCCAGTGGCGCAAGTGGCACCAGCACCAGCGAATACAGCAGGTTGGTGCCAGTGAATTGGCCCAGCATGAAATACGGCGGCAACTTGACAATATTGACGACTGCAAAGAACAGCCCTGCAGTACCCGCGAAGACTACCGGGGACAACTTCTTGGGCATGAGGTACATGGTGAGCGGCGGGGCGCCTGCGTGAATACTAAAACTGGTAAAACCCGCCAGCGTCCCAAATAAGCCACCACTGACAACATGGTGATTCTCGCTAGACAGCCCTTTGAGACCAAACAATGTCTGTATCCCGAACACCAGAGACAGCACTCCAATCAAAATCCGCATGTAGTGCTCGTTCATGGCCTCCGCGGACAAGTACCCCAGGGCGACCCCGATAAGAGCACCCGGCACCAATAAAACAAGCGCCCGTCGATCAAAAAACCCCCAGTAAGTCTTCACTACCAGCATATCCATCACCACCAGAATAGGCAGGAGAATGGCAGCGGCCTGGGTCGGTGGCATCACCAGCGCCATCATTGGCACCGATATAACGGCAAGTACCCCGCCAAAACCACCCTTGGCGATGCCGTACAGCACCACAGCGGGAATGCTGACGAGGTAAAACCAAGGGTCAGAGAGCAAGCGCGAATTCAATCAACGAGTGCGAACTCATTGCGCAGCACATCGATAATTTCCGCCTTGGGATTATCCGCCAGCTGCAGGCTGACGCCGATAATCTTTTCCGCGATACCTATATAGGTTTTTGATATCGCCATCAACACGTCGATGGGCAGTGCATTGTCACGGGCCAGCGCCTGACGCTCGGACATACGCGCTTTGTTGAGCAGTATGTCCGGGTCGGGGAAATGCTGGAGCAACAACTGACGGAAGTCCTCCTTGGAATTCTCAACTATCTTGCCATCGCGCAGCGCCGCGCCGTCCCAGATCCGCGAAGAATCGGGTGTGCCGACTTCGTCCATATAGATCAGTTTGTCGTTGCCCGCCTTATCGGTCACATAACCAAACTCGAACTTGGTATCCACAAAGACCTGATCCAGCCCGGCTAATTCACCACTGATAACGTCGAAGCCCTCGCGTAACAAAGTCTCATAGCGCGCGATATCGTCCACACTGCGAAAGTTGAAGGCCGCATAGTTGTTCTCGATATCTACACGGGTAATATTGACATCGTCTACGGCGGGAACACCGGGAATACCTTCCAAAATACCCTTACTCGAGGGGGTGATCAGTAGTTCGGGGAGTTTCTGATCACGCTGCAGTCCGTCGGGTATCTTGATGCCACAAAATTCACGTTCGCCTTTGGCGTAAGAGCGCCACATGGAGCCGGTAATGTATTGCCGGGCAATCGCCTCAATCATCACAGGTCTCGCCTTCTGTACTATCCAGACCAGCGGGTGGGGGATTTCCAGGATATGGCTGTCAGCCAAACCGCGTTCCCGAAACAGATGGAACCAGTGATTGGAAATCGCGTTCAGCGCGGCTCCCTTGCCGGGCACGCCGCGCATGCTACCCTGCGCATGCCAGATGCAATCAAATGCGGAGATACGATCTGAAATCACCATAATGGCCAGCGGCGCATCCGGCGCGACATCATAGCCGCGTTCAGCGACCAATCGCGCACTGTCGTCCGCAGTCAACCAATAGACAGAGCGAACCTTGCCACTGTGCACTGGCGCATCGCTGCGAATGGGTAAATCGTCGTTAACGGCCAATACCTTTTCGGCAAGACTCATAGTGTTTGTCCTGTATTTACTTGTTGGATAACCCGGGGATCGACAACAGCGCGCTGCAGTGTCGAAAAGACGCAGATTCTAGCAGAGGAAATGCTCTCAGGCACCCCCGTCTGCCAAGACTAAGCGGATACGGACCGTCGTCGTCCCCTCACCAATACGCGAGTAGATACGGTAAAAATATTATTGCACCAACCGCTGCGGCACCCACCGCGCTTAGCAGCACAGCCCCCGCCGCAACATCCTTGGATTTTTTAACCAGAGGGTGAAATTCAGGCGACGCCACATCGCACAGGAGCTCAAAGGCCGTATTGAGCGCTTCAGCCACCCACACGGCCATGATAACCAAAATTAAAAAACACCACTGTGTAGTGTCTACCCCAAATACATAGCCCGCTGCTAACACGGCAAGTGTCGCGACCAGGTGCACCCATGCGTTGTGCTGGCTTTTGAGTATCTCAAGAATACCCGCCATCGCGTGCACACTGCTGCGCAGGCGCCCATTGAAGGAAAATGTACCGTCGTTGTTATCCATATGTTCATCCTGACCCGCCAAATTTATGTGGTAAACCAGCGTATCGCAGTTGTGCCGCCGCTTACAATCTGTGGCAGCTGCACACTATAATAAGCTGCTGTAGCGCTGCGACACATTTAAGAGAGGACAGATCGGCATGGGTGAGACTCCACAGACGCCTTACCAGATACTCGGTGAAAACGGTATTCGACGATTGTGTCATACCTTCTATGACATCATGGATACACTGCCCGAGGCTGCAGCTCTGCGCGCGATGCATGCCACCGACTTGTCCCCGATGAAAGACAAACTGGCGGACTATCTCACAGGCTGGATGGGCGGCCCTCCCCGCTACGCCGATAAGTATGGCACGGTCTGCATGACCACGCCGCACGAGCCCTACCACATAGGCCCCAAAGAACGTGACCAATGGTTGCTGTGCATGGACAAAGCACTGCAGCAGACAGCGGCCAGTGACGAATTGCTGGATATGTTAAAAGTGCCGCTGTTTCGTATCGCCGATGCAATCCGCAACAAAGAGGGACCGAGCAGTGCGGCGGGTAATCCCAATATCATTGCCGCCGGTTAAGCGTTGCACCAACCGGCCAACTGCGCACGCTTATCAGCCGCTTGATTATAACGTCGGGGCACCTTAGGCTGCAGTGACCTACAGTAAACTTCCACCACTGTGAGAGGGGTCTGCCTATGAACGCTAACAATCCGCCAACTGATGAATTCGCTGCGCTCGACGCCACGGCACAGGCCGCTCTCGTTCGAAACGGCGAGGTCTCCGCCCTGGAGTTGGTGGACGCGGCGATCGCCCGCATCGAACAGGGGAATGCCGCACTTAACGCGGTTATTCACCCACGCTTTGAACAGGCCAGAGATGAGGCGAAAGGCCGCTTGCCCGATGGTCCCTTTTGCGGCGTACCGTTCCTGTTGAAAGATCTCGATGGTTTCTCTGCCGGCGACCCCTACCACGCAGGCAACCGGGCGTTGGCCGAGGCTGGCTATGTGGCGCCTGCTGACAGCTATCTCACCGGCAAGTTTCGCCAGGCCGGGCTGGTGATTCTGGGGCGTACCAATACCCCCGAGCTAGGCTTGATGCCAACCACAGAGCCATTGGCCAAGGGGCCTACGCGCAATCCCTGGAACCTTGCGCACTCCACCGGCGGATCCAGTGGAGGCTCTGCGGCATCGGTAGCCGCAGGCTTCGTACCCATGGCCCATGCCGGTGATGGCGGCGGCTCAATTCGTATACCAGCAGCATCGTGCGGACTGGTCGGACTGAAGCCCACACGGGGTCGCCATTCACTTGGCCCCGAGGCGGGAGAAGCCTGGGGGGGCTTGGTCGCACGCATGGCGCTAACCCGCACGGTGCGCGACTGCGCGGCGATTTTGCAGGCCGCCCAGGGGGCAATGCCGGGGGACCCCTATACCGCCCCACCACCGTTGCGCCCCTATCCAGACGAGTTGCTGTCACCCGGACAGCGCCTGCGTATCGGGTTTACCACTGTTGCCAGCGACCCATCCTGCGTCACTGCGCCCGAGTGCGCCTTCGCGGTCACTGAGACCGTAAGACACCTGCAATCATTAGGTCACCATGTAGAGGAAGCCCGACCCATTGTGTGGAAAACACCTGAGTTTTTCGAGACAACATTGGCACATTTTATGGTTGCTTACGGTGTGTGGACTGCGGCCGAGCTCGATCGAATCGCCGCAATGATTGGTCGCCCGGTGACCGAAGCCGATGTTGAACCGAGTACCTGGATCATTGCCGAACCGGGACGATCAGCGACCGGGGTCGCCTACCTCGCCGCCATTGAACACTTCCAGAGTGGGTCGAGGGAGATGGCAAAATTCTGGTCGGAGGAGGGTTTCGACCTGCTACTGACACCCACCGTGCCCGAACCCCCGCCACCCCTGGGCCAGTTCCACGATGCGAACAATCCACTGGCGGGATTGCTTCGCTCATCGCAAATCATACCCTTTGTTGCACCATTCAATATCACCGGACAGCCCGCTATTTCGCTACCCCTTCATGTGAGTGAAGCCGGCCTCCCGATCGGTGTGCAATTTGTCGCCGCATCGTATCGCGAGGACTTGCTACTGCAAATTGCGGCAGAACTGGAAACAGCGATGCCCTGGTCGACCGCCCCGGTGATACCTCACAGCCTGAAGTAAAAACTTTACCAGCAAGACTGGCCACCTGACCGGGGGCTGCTTCAGCGCAGCGTAACCACCGTAGTGGCAACCACGGCTGCCCACAGTAATTCCTCGAGATAATTGCCCAGGATGACCAACCCGGTGGTAACTGCAAGAATGGCGATCAACCGATCTGCCCAGGGGTTTAGATCAGCGCGTTTAACAGCGTCTGGCACCGCGCCAGGTTGCACCGCGCCCGGTTGCACCGCGCCCGGTTGCACCGCGCCCCCCTCCCTGCGCTGCAGGAGTTGACGGGTAATTTGGTATTCTACTTGTTGTGCTGCTCTCATGGTGTGACTCCCTGGTTTGCTCAATACTCAGGGGGTCATCATTACGGTCGCGCGGTAAACCCACCATCTGTCCTCTTTTCAACCCGATTGAAAACACGACACGTGAGCGCATAGAGCCGTGTTCCCTGACCCATACGGGGGAGCGTCCTGCCACATTGAGAGCGCATTACCCTGTGTTTCGCTCGCGCCCTTGCCCGCGCCCCGCACCTTGTCACTCATCTCCAAGAGAGTTTGTACAGGGTGACCAGCCTCATGGGCGATCACGTACACCTGGGTAAAATCACCCAGCGCGCCATAGCGCGCGCTGAGATCGTGAAAAAAAGACAGATCGACATACAATTTTTGATCGCCGGGACAGTAAGAAGGCCCAACCGCAGCACTGGCGCTTCCGCAGGAAGAGCTTACCGTCCCGGTGAACAGCGCCAGCGTTGGTTCACGGTACTGCCGACCACCAGAACAATACACCCCACTTTGGTTCGGATTAGCGCCGGCAAAAGCAGGCGCAGGAAGCCGAACTCGACGAGCGTGCAGCCAAAGCGGAGCCCAAACCAAAAAGCCGCTCCAGTAGCCAACAGAGTACCGCAGACGCATTCCTGAAGAGTGTCGCGCGTGCTGCGGGTAGCACTTGGGAATAAAATTGTTTCGGGGAATTCTCGGGTCGCGGCTGAAGTGACGAGACCTGTTAGAGACTCATGCGCCGCGAAGACGCTCCACCAGCGTTACCAGTAAAGTCACGATCGCGCCAGCCACCAGACCGATGAGTACACCGCTGAGAGTTGGCGTCAGCGCCGCCAGCGTTGGACCAGCCGTTGCGACCTCGGCAACCAGTGATGTTAGCGCGACAACGCCCTCGTTCAGCACATGGAAACCGTGCACCAAAATACCGCCACCGACCATAAACATCGCGATAGTACCGACTACCGCGAGAATCTTCATCAGCCATGGTGCAAAGATCACCAGGCCTGATCCAAGCCGGCGCTGCAATTTTGGCCAGCTACCTGCATCCTTACGTTGCATCAGAAAAAGGCCCGCATCATCGAGCTTTACAATACCCGCAACCAAACCGTAAACGCCGACCGTCATCGAAAACGCAATAATAGATAGCACCAGCACCTGACTGAGAAATTCCATCTCGGCGACAATACCCAGCGTGAGGACGATGATTTCTAGCGAAAGAATGAAATCGGTACGCACGGCACCTTTGATTTTATTTTGCTCGTAAGCAACGATATCAACCGAAGGGTCCCACAACTGCTGCACCAACGCCGCATGATGACTGGCATCTTCTGCGGCTGAGTGCAGGAATTTATGGGCGACCTTTTCAAACCCTTCGTAGCAGAGGAACAGCCCGCCCAGAATCAGCGCCGGCGTGATCAACCAGGGCGCGACAAGCGATATCGCCAGCGCAGCCGGAACCAGAATACACTTGTTACGAAAAGATCCTTTAGCGACAGCCCAAACCACCGGCAACTCGCGGTCAGCCCGCACCCCCGTCACCTGTTCTGCGTTAACCGCCAGATCATCACCGAGCACACCGGCAGATTTCTTGGCGGCGATTTTAGTCATTAGCGCGACATCGTCAAGCACTGCTGCGATGTCGTCCAACAAAAGGAGTAGGCTGCTTCCCGCCATTAGAACGCGCTCCTGCAGAGGTGGTTACACACTGGGTACAAAGATGAGTGCATCAAGACAGCGATTGAGCGTGGCCGCGGCGCCTGCGCCGAGGCCACTAACTAACGATTAACCAAAGTTGCAGAAGCATATTTTATTGCCATCAGGATCGCGAAAATAGGCGCCGTAAAAGCCTTCCATACGCTGTCCGGGAGCACCTTCGTCTGTGGCGCCCAGTTCCAGTGCTTTGGCGTAGAGTTTGTCGACCAATTCTCTTGAACCGGGGGCGATAGACACCATATTGCCGTTGCCTGGATTCGGAGCTTCATCATTGTAGGGCGAACACACCGCGAGCATGGCGCCGCCCGCAGTGGTACCAAGCGCGGCAAGTCGTCCGAGATCCATCAAAACAGAGACCTCCATATCCGCCAGCACGGCCAGGTAAAAGGCCTTGGCTTTCTCAATATCAGCGGTTCCTATAGTGGTATAAGCAATCATATGT
This sequence comes from uncultured Halioglobus sp., assembly GCA_963934845.1. Taxonomy (GTDB): domain Bacteria; phylum Pseudomonadota; class Gammaproteobacteria; order Pseudomonadales; family Halieaceae; genus Marimicrobium. The sequence continues at coordinate 111,399 of CAWWAG010000004.1, forward strand.
ACTCTCTTTGCAAACATTATTGAGCGCTGCAGAACACTGTTCCAGCAGCCTGTCAAACTGCCTTAGCAGTGTACACCGCCCGTTGCCGAGCGCGCCAGAGTCTCAGGGCGCCTTCTTTCGTCGGCGCTTGGCAGGTTCATTCATACGCGACTTGGGATAACGCGGCAACTTACCGGTCGCAAGATAGCGATGAATGGTCTCCTGAGAACGAATCCTGGTGGTATTTTTCTTGGTGCGCACCATTCGATTGACCTGGCTCTGATCCAGTACACGCGCCCTGACATTATCGTGCCACTGCTGGTCCAGCGTGTTCTGAATGATACACTGTGCGTCCTCATCAAAAATGGGACAGAGCACTTCTACCCGATAATCCAGGTTGCGTGTCATCAAATCTGCGGAGCCGATCAGATAGCGCGGATCGCCGCGGTTATAAAACACATAGGCCCGGGTGTGCTCGAGATAGCGGTCGACAAGACTGATGGCCTGAATATTTTCCGAAATGCCCTTTACACCGGGTAACAGCGAACACATTCCGCGCACTATCAAGCGGATCTCTACACCCGCCTGGCTGGCCTCATAGAGCTTTAAAACCAGCTCCTTATCCACCAGATTATTACACTTGAGCGTCAGTGCGGCCCGATATCCCGCCCTTGCATTGGCAATTTCACGCTCAACCAACTGCAACAGGCCACTGCGCGCCGAGTGCGGAGACACCAGCAGCAAGCGAAAATTTGGCCGCTGATAGTTGTACTGGAGAAACTCGAATACGCTGTGAACATCCTTACCGACATTTTGATCGTAGGTGATCAGGGTGAAGTCGGTATACAGCCGAGCGGTTTTTTCATTAAAATTGCCGGTACCGATATGGCTGTAATAGCGTGAAGCATTACTATCGCGGCGCTCAATCAACAACAGTTTGCTGTGCACCTTCAGGCCGGGAATGCCAAAAATCACATCGATACCATTTTCTGTCAGTCGTTGCGCCCAGTTGATATTTGCCTGCTCATCAAAACGTGCGGCCAACTCTACGACAGCCAGTACCTGCTTACCATTTTGCACAGCGTTAACCAGTGCATCGATGACGCGGGAATCGCGTGCAACCCGGTACAAACAGATTTTAATTTTGGTGACCTGCGGATCAAGCGCAGCTGTTTTTAGCAGATCAATAGCATAATCGAAGGGATGGTAGGGGTAGTACAGGAAGATATCCTTCTCTCGTATGCTGTCAAATATACAGGGCTGTTCATCAAGGCGGTCGATCCGTACGAAAGGCAGTGGCTTGAACTCGAGGTAGCGAGGCCCAGGGTTGGGAAAGTCAATAAAGTCTTTGGAGTTATGATAGCGACCGCCGGCGATCAAGCTGTCGTATTTGCCAAAGCCAAACCGGTTGCACAGGTACTCCAGCAGGCGCTGTGGCATCTGTCCGTCATAGACCATGCGTACCGTATCCGCCTTGCGCTGCTGCTTCAGACTCAGGGCCATTTTGTCTATCAGGCTCTGCGTGATGCCGGTATCAATCGCCAGTTCGGCATCGCGGGAAAACTTGAAACAATAGGCCTGCGCCGAATCGATCGGAATTACACCGCGAAACATTTGCGACAGGCACAATCGTATGATGTTATCCAACACGATAAAGACCGTGCCCCCTTTGCTCTTGCGGCGGGGAATCTCCACGAATCTTGGCAACCTGTCAGTGGGGACCCCCACTACAGCGGAATGATGACTTTCCCCTGACTGGATATCCACTGCGAGATAGATCGACTCGTCGTTGAGTGCAGGAATGGCCTGCCCATCCCTGAGCAGTATGGGTTCCAATTCCGGCAACACGGTACTGACAAAGTAAGATCGCACGAAGGTGGTCTGCCTCTCATCCAGCTGCAGCTCATTGATCAGGTAAATTTTCTTAGCTGCGAGTGCGCGTATGGTCTGCCCATAGATACGATCGAATTCCTTCTGCAGTTCTACCACACGATTTTGTATCGCCAACAGTAGATCTTTTGATTGCTGCTTATTGTCTCCGGAAGAGACTGAAATCAAGCGCCGCACTTCCGCCACTCTGACGCGGAAAAATTCATCGGAATTATTGGAAAAGATACCAAGGTAACGCAGGCGCTCAATCACCGGCACCGTTTCGTCTGCCGCCTCTTGCAACACGCGCGCATTAAAGGAGAGCCAGCTAATTTCGCGCGGCATGAAAAGATCATCGTCAAGAAGATCCGCGAGGCGTTTCTTGATCGGGTTGGCCATACAGTCTCCAAATAGACCCAGGGATTAGTGAGGTGAGCGCACATTGATCGCGATACGATACAGCTTTGGACCTGCCGTATTCCCGCGGGAAAGATAGCCCCATACAGCTTACCGACGCCATGTTACAGCGAAATGACATCCGACTCGGAGCGCCTCAGGCTTCAATGCGGCTAGTTACGGGGATGCGCACCTAACCGCGCAACATCACTACCAAGCCGACGAGTCGGCCCTACGTTATCGGATAAATCACATTAACATGAAGCACTATTCTATTGATAAAAATAAAAAAACCCGCATTTCACATTATGAAAGCGGGCTAAAATAGCCGTATGCTCCGGGGCAGAAACATCGGCCAGAGGACATATCAGCACCTGCAAGGAAAGCAAGGTACTGTAGTCAAAGTAGACACTATTTGTGAGATATCAATGCCAGAGCAAAAAATAGTTACAATTTTATCGCCAGCACATCAGTTTTGAAATGCAGTAGTACTTTCTCCGCCGTATTGCCCAGCAGGCGTGCCCTCGTACCCTTTCGGCGCACAGTGCCCACTACCACAAGCTGCGCGCAGACCTCGGTGAGACTGGCAACAACTTTTTCTGCCGCACCACGCTTACAGCGAAATGCTGGTTCGGGTATATCACAGGCCTTGGCCAACTTTTTAATGTGTGGCTGCATCGCCGCTCTGGCACAGCGCATTAGAGTCTGCTGCCAGTGGTTGGGAATAAACGTGAGGGAGCATGCAACAACGCGGACTAATCTCTTCACCCCGCCTCGATGACCCACCCTGAAAAAAGTATCAGCAGAGGATAAATGCGAAATCGAGCTGTTTCCCCTAACAACAAAGCGCGAAACTCATATCCCGCTCAACTGCATATCGGGGTAGACAAGACTGCGCCAACTGCCGCGTTTGAAAGGCTGCCAGTGCTCGGGATCATTCGCCAGACACTCCGAGACTAACAGCCAGACAGCGGGGTTCAACGTCATGCCGCAGTGGCTGCTCCTGACTTCGATGCTCTGGGTTCTGGCATGCCCCTTATGTTGAACCGTTGTTCGCCAGTTCACGATGCCATCGTGCTTCGAATAAATAGCGGTCGTTGGCACTGGCGGAGCGTGGGACAGTATATCCTGATCGATGGGCAAGTCATCGGGCGGGTTGAGCACATTGAACAGCCGGGCCGGGATGGATGCCGTCATTCTACCCTCGCCAAATGGGCTTCCCAGGGATATCACCTGTCGCACCTTTTCGGGATGCACCCGCGCCAGTTCCCGCGCAAAGATACCCCCAAGGCTGTGCCCGATCAACGACACGGGCCCTTCGTAGCGTTCCGTGAGGTCATGAAGTTTCTCCTGCAACGCCTCCAGAACGCCGTCACGGGGCCCCAGATTGCGCCCCATCCCCCAACCGTGCACGGCATAATCAAGCCCACCAAGAAAGCGCCGGAATGTACTGTTATAACCGTCACCCCCCATAAATCCTGGCAGCACCATAACTGCATGGCCGTCTCCTCGCGGCGCGATTTTTTTCAACGTGCGGCGTGAGGCCCCGAGCAACACTAATTCCAGTGCCGCGCGATGCGCCTCGCTAAGTGCCAGCAGCAGATTAGGCGGTGGTACATACGGATCCAAATCCGGCATTGTTCGCGACCTTTTATGAATAGAGAACCTGTGAACAGAGGGTAGCGAATATTAATATCGGGGGATACCCACATTCACCCGGTCGTTCACAACTCCTGACGGAGACTGCGACACGGGTCACAGTGCGATCAACGCAACCAAAACACCTCTTGAACCAAGAGAAATTGCAGTGGCTATCCAAAATATCAATGCTGGACTTACGCCCATCAGTATTTTGGCTAGCACACGCTTTGTGCGCTGCGCCATAAACGTGACGGGTATATGCCCCAAAAAGCCGCCTTCGCTGCGCAGTGTGAACGCAACTCGGTCCCCCGCAATCAGGCCGGTATAGTGATATATTACATCGCGAGTCGTATCGCCAGCGCCAATCGTTTGTTGACTCCGGGTGGTGAAGCTGAGTCTGTTTCCAAAGAGCTGTTCGTCCATCACTGCGCGCTTTCTTCCGAGCAAGGACACCGTCCCCATTACCTCGACACCACCTTAGTTCAACACGACGTTCTCGCGATAGCTGTCGCCCCACGCCCACCCACAGCCAGCATAGTTCTCATTTGTATAGCGCGCCAAACTAGACTAATTGAGCGAATGAAGCCGCTGTGACCGGGCCACTAGAGCCGGGAGAACTCCTTGTTCAAATCATACTGACGGGAGGTGACGTAGGTCTCCAGGTTCTCGACACGACGCAGCGCAGCGTCCAGGCGCTCTCTGGCACGTTGCAAACGTGCAGAGCCACTCTCGCTATACCGAAATACCTTACGAGGCCGGTAACCGTGATACCGCTCATCGTATTCCATTTCGACGCTACCGGCCTCGTACTCCAGCTCGCCTGAGGGACGGCCGTCGGCATCAGTCCTCGACGGGCGCTGCGCCATCAATAGCCATGCGCCGAGATACACCCACAGGGCGAGAGTACCGGTGAACAGGAACACCCCCACCCACATCAACCGCACTACCCAGGGAGTGATGTCCCAGTGGTCTGCCAGCCCGGCGGCGACGCCGGCGATTTTCCCCTCACGCGAATTGCGGTACAGATTTAAGCCCCAGCCGGCGCGGCGCCTGGTCTGGAATTGCCACTTGCCGATGCGATGTCGACCGCGTGTGAGATGCTGATCTACCATGAATTACTCCTTGTCCTCATCCCGTTCCTGACGATTGACCTGCTGGCGCCACTGCGGGTGATCTGCGTCCAGAATGAACTCCAACGCTCCGATACGATCTGTTAATTTGTCTACCGTCTCGAGCATATGCTCAATGGCCTCCTTGTCCTCCAGGTTGAGGCTGTGGGAGGATCGATTCACACTACGGTAGTGAAGGATGATCCACATGGGTGCCACTATCACCAAAAATAAAATGGTGGGTACAAACATGAATTTCCAAAATTCCATTGGCTCTATTCCTCGAGGGTCCGGGGTGAACGAACACTGTCGTCATTTTAGTTGGCACTTTCAATACGTAAGCCCGTGTCATCCACCTACGCAGGTTTCTTATCGCTCATGCCCGCCTTGAGACGCTCCAACTCACCGTTGATCCGCTCATCATCCTGCAATGCATTGATCTGCGCGGCCAGGTCCGGCGGCACTTCCCTACCCAGATCCATCGATTCAAGCTGGCTTTCCAGCGTATCCATGCGCCGCTCAAAACGCTCAAAACGATGAAAAGCGTCATCGAGCGCTTCACGGTGTATTTGCCGCTTCACTTTAATGCGCGACTCTACCGTCTTACTGCGCATTGTCAGCGCTTTTTGACGCGCCCTGGCATCGTCCAATTTCTGCTGCAACTGGGCCACTTCATTGTTGAGTTGCGCAATGTGTTCGTCAGTTGCGGCCAGTTCAGCCTCTACTACAGACACCTCTTCCTCAATGGCCCCTTTTTCCTGCAGCGCAGCGCGCGCTAAATCTTCACGACCCTTGGTGACCGCCAGGCGCGCCTTGTCTTCCCAGCTACTGGCTTCATTGCGCACCTGTTCCAGCCGCCGCGCAGCTTCCTTACGATCGGCGAGAACACGGACGGAGGAACTGCGCACCTCCACCAGTGTATCTTCCATCTCCTGAATAATAAGCCGCACCATCTTTTCCGGCTCCTCCGCCTGATCCAGCATCGCATTGATGTTGGAATTGATAATGTCCGTCATGCGTGAAAATATACCCATGTTCCCTCTCCTGTTACCCGCTCTGCCCGTTTCGATGTCACGGTGTGGATCCACTATGTGCTAAGCGCCAAGGATCACACACGCCAGTAGTAATACATGAACCGTGCCAAATCATCTATCTGATTGAATTTATGCGAGTTTATTCAGATATGAGATTATTTTCGATCAAACATCTACTATTAATAGGCTCTAATAACTAATTATGCGTTAAAAAACCTAAATATAAGGTATATTTGACCTGATGCGATTACAAGAAAGTATCATTGGCAATTCTCCAGCGCTGGCCAGGGCGCTCGACCAACTCTCTAGCCTGGCCCGCATCAACCGTCCCATCCTGTTGCTGGGCGAACGCGGCACCGGAAAAGAGTTGGCTGCACAGCGTCTCCATTTTCTATCGCCGCGATGGCAAGCGCCCCTGGTGAAAGTGAATTGCGCTGCACTGGCCGACAGTCTATTAGAGTCAGAGCTATTCGGGCATGAGCCTGGCGCGTTTACCGGCGCCACTCGCAGGCAACGGGGACGATTTGAACGCGCAGATGGGGGTACCCTTTTCCTCGACGAATTGGGCACAATGTCCCTGCGTTTACAGGAAAAACTATTGCGACTGGTCGAGTACGGTGAATTCGAGCGCCTCGGCGGGCAGGAAACCCTGCAGGTGGATGTGCGTGTTGTCGGCGCTACGAACACTGACTTGCGCGCGCAGGTATCCAGGAACCGCTTCCGAGCAGATCTGCTGGATCGACTCAGCTTTGACGTCGTTCACCTTCCCGCGCTGCGCCACCGTAGAGAAGACATCGTTGATCTGACGCAGCATTTCGCTGTTCAGATGTGCGCGGAATTGGGTTGGAGCTTATTTGCTGGCTTCACTGATACAGCGCTCAGAACTTTGCTGCAGCACGACTGGCCCGGCAATATACGGGAACTTAAAAATGCTGTGCAGCGCTCGCTTTTCCGCTGGGACGATCCGGACAGCCCGGTAGACAACGTGGTAGTCGACCCCTTTATTTCCCCGTTTGATGACAAACAAGCCGTTGCAGTAGCAATCAATCCACCACAGCAGGCGACACCGGCTACAGAGTCCGCCGACTTCCAAACGCAGGTCAAACAACTGGAAGTAGAACTACTGCGAGCGGCGCTGAGCAAACACGGCCACAATCAACGTCGCACCGCGACCGCCCTGGGGCTTAGCTATGACCAGATGCGAGGACTGGTTCGCAAGTACAAGCTCGCGGACCATGACACGCCACAAGCAAACGCCGTCGGTACCGAGCGGTTAAAGTCAAGATCGACCGATGAGATTAAATCGGGAGCTTCGCCAGTATGCCAGTGGGCAGGCGGCGAATGATGAACATGATTAGCCTCCAGTAGCCCGGCACGTAGCAAACCTTGCGCCCCGCCCCTATCGACCGATGGATCCTGGGAGCAATCGCCGCAGGCGTCGCCCAGATAGCGCCGTGTTGTAAATGGGCCGTCATCGGAGTGATAACCATACCCGGTTTGATATTAACGATTTTGACAGCACTGCCCGAAAATCTGCCCTGTAATCCCTGCAGCAATGTGTCAATTCCTGCCTTGGCAGCACCGTAGGTGTAATTGCTTTTTCTCCCACGATCTCCCGCTACGGAAGAGATTACCGCCAGAGTGCCGCGGCTCTGCTCGGCCAGTTGGCGGGCGCTAGCCTGCACAACTACAGCTGTACTGGTGAAGTTGTCATCCATACAGATTTTAGTCGCTGCGCTCGAGAACTCGCACTCCATCTGATCCGGCAGAGACCCATGTGCCACCAGTACCAGATCAATTTCACCCAGACACGCCTGCCCGCGCACCACAGTGGCCCCGTGCTGCTGGAAGTCGTTAAAGTCATAACAGGCAGTACCTTCCACTTTAGCGCCGCGTGCCACAAGGTCATCGGCGATCGCCCCCAACGCGTCCTCGCTCCTTGCAACCAGAAAAAAATGCGCTCTTTCGACCGCATACAGTTTCAACACCTCATGGCAGATTGCGGAGGTGGCACCGAAGACCAATATACGCGGTTCACTGTTCATTCCTGCACCCTGCGCCAAAAAGTTGATGAGAAACCCGGATCGATTTCGGGTATAAAAGCGGATAACTCAGGATAGCCGGAATGAAACAATGGCCCCGGCATACACGCGTCCTTGGCCGGATAAAGTGCGCCACCCACCGACTGCACGACCTGATCGAATGAGGCCAGCAGCCGTTTGGTGCTTTCACCCCGATTGGGAAAATCTATCGCCAACGTGAGACCCGGCCGAGGGAAAGACAACATGCCGGGGGAGCGCTGATCACCAAATTCCTTCAACACCGTAAGAAACGACGCTGCGCCGCTGTGGTTAACCTTGCGCAGGAGAGTCTCGACAGCCTCTTCACCACCCTCTCGTGGCACCACACACTGATATTGGTAGAAGCCCCTCTTGCCGTAGACTCGATTCCAGTTGGCAACGGCATCAAGCGGGAAGAAAAACGGTTGAAAGTGCATAGAATACAAGCCCTTTTTCTGGCTGCGGCGCCAAAAATAGGCGCGATTAAAAACATCTACAGTCCACTTGTTCGCCAGTGAAACCGGCGGCGTGAATGGGATACCGACACTCGGGCCATGACCACCGGGCTTAAGCGCTTGGGCATTTTGCGCATGCCGCGCGCGTGAAAAAATACCGCGTCCGACCTTACCATTGCGCGCGAAGGTATCGATCCACGACACGGTGTATTCCCAATCCGCTGAATCGCGACTCAGCACGCCAAACTCCTCGACGCTGGAAAACGTCAGATCTTCAACCTCCATCTGATCGCTGCTGATCCGTACAAGCTTTATCTCGGCGCTTATAACGAGCCCCGTCAACCCCAGCCCGCCTATCGTCGCGGCAAAAAGTCGCGCGTTGTCTTGCAGGTTACAAAGATAGCGCTCGCCATCGCTACGCAACAAAGTCAGGGAGCGAACATGACAGCCAAAGGATCCCGCGCGATGATGGTTTTTGCCATGCACGTCATTGGCAATGGCACCACCGAGTGTAGCGAATCGTGTACCGGGCAGCACCGGAAGAAACCAGCCACGCGGAACAATAACCTGCAATATATCATCCAGCGTCACGCCGGCTTCGCAATGCAGGATACCGTGCTCATCATCAAATCGAATCAGCCGATTGAGTCGCTGTGTACTGACCTGTGTAGCATGACTATTGATACAGCTGTCGCCGTAACTGCGCCCGCGGCCATAGGGCAGTAAAGAGTCTGTGGCGCTTAACTCGGGCAGATTTTCGAAACGCCAATCGCGCTCTTCGATGCGGTCAGCGCCAGCGATAGGTAAGCCGCCCCAACTAGCCATAGTCAAAGAGCGGCCATCAGTATCAGCAGGCCGCATCCAAAAACGATGTAACTGGTTCTATCACGCGTCGCAAACACTACGGGGTCCTGATACAACTCACCGCGACTGGCAATCAGCCAGATCCTGCCAATCCAGTACATCAGTAGCGGGCAGAGTAGCCACATCACCCGCTGCTGATGATAGATCGCCGCAACATCAGAGCTGTCGATATAAAGCGCCATCACCAGAGTAGAAATATAGCCTGCTGCCACTCCGAATTGCGCAATAATGGGGAGGTCACTGACGCTGTAGCCACGGCCGATAACCCGATCTCCCGCCTCGAGCTCTAGGGATTTAAGTTCAGCGTAGCGCTTGACCATCGCCAGGCTGGTAAAGAAGAACATCGAAAATGAAACAAGCCAGACCGAGGGTATTTCTTCTGCGACCGCAGCACCGGCCAGAATACGCAGCGTGTATAGCATCGCGAGCATCAATACATCCAGCAACGCCAGACGTTTGAAATAGAACGAATAGGCGAGTGTTATCGCGAAATAGATCAATAGAGCGAAGCCAAAGAGTGTCCCTGCGATCATCGCCAGAATCACGGACAACGCCAATAGAACAGGAATCGCCAATATTCCCAGTAGCATCGGTGTCTGTCCACTGGCAAATGGTCTGTGACACTTTTCGCGGTGTTTCCGATCTACCTCCAGATCGAGTAGATCATTGATCAGATAAACCGCGGAGGAACACAGGCAAAATGCCACGAACGCAATTACCGTGTGAGATAACAGATCTACCTCAGTGTAGCGATGGGCCATTAAAATACTGACGAATACCAGTAGATTCTTGCTCCACTGGTGTGGACGCATTGCCGCGATCAACGCTCGCCATGGTTGGGCATTGCTAGGAAAGGTTTTTTCAATATCTGCTGCCTGTGCCGCCTGCGAGGAGACAGCTGGATTGGCATTAACCACGACTCCCTTGCGACAACTTGACCATACCTTTAAATCATCACGGCTATTTCCGACATAATCATAGCGGCCCTTACCAAACAGCCGTTCCAACTCGTCGCGTTTCCCTTCCGCCGACAAGTTATGTGTGCTGGAACTGGCGATCACTCGTGAGAATAATCCCAGATGATCTTCGACCGCATCGGCAACACGTTGATTAGCAGCGGTTACGAGTATCAATTGCCGGCCTGTTGCAGTCTGTTGGTTTAGCCAGTCAAGCAGCACCTGGTTGTAAGGCAAAGTCGTGACATCCAGCGCTGTGCGAGTCGCTATTTTTTCCTTGAGACTAGCCTTGCCCCAAAGCAGCCAGAAAAGCATAACCAAAATATAGAGTGGATTTATCTTGACCAGCAGTACTGCGGATTCAACGAGGGTATCCGTATTAACCAGGGTACCATCGAGGTCAACACACAAAGGAACCTGATCATTCGAATTTTGGGGCATGAGCGGCACAATAGAAATCATAAATTTCAGCCTACTTTAGTCTTCTGCACAGGCCACAACAAGGAACTGTTTGCCAAACAGTTTCCAGAGAAAACGAAACTGCAGGTACAATTTTACCAATATCAGCCTCGGCTGATTGCCGTCAGACATTGTATAGGGCAAAAAAGCAGCGTGTTGCTCTGTTATCCCAAAGCCATTCATCATGAGTAACTCAGCGAGGGAGCGGTCTGAGATGTGAACATGATGGTCCCAAAAATCCCAATAGGCCCCTGGCAACAATCGAACGTTCGGCCCCAACGCAATAAAGACACCGCCGGGTTTCAGGCAGCGCTTCACTTCTGAAATGGTCAACTCAACATCTGATTTCTGCGGTAGGTGTTCGAGAAAATTGCTGGTAAAAACGACATCCAAACTAGCATCTTCCAGCGGCCATGGTGTGGAACAGTCCTGTAAAAATATCTCAACATTGTTATTCAGTCGATCAGCGGCATCGGGGTTCATATCCATCGCATATTTCTTGCGGGCCACTATATTATTGCTAAACTCTCCCCATCCGCACCCGAGATCTAACACCACCGATTCCCGATCGACATAGCGCTGAAAAAAACGTCCACACAAAACACTCCACAGAGCATTGCGATACTCCGTGGCCTGCGTAAATCGTTGCCGATACTGTAGCTGGGCGATATCCTCCCTACTCTTTTCACTCGCCATTCGTAACGTCTCCAATACCTGCTTATCTCATTGAATTGTAAGCTATTCCCTGAACGTAAGGTACTTGTGCCCAATATAACTGGTGACTACGGGCAGAATAATACCCACACCGTGTGCGATAGTTTCAACCAGCTCTTTGCGACCGAGGCTATCCATCGCAATGTATTCAGGCAACAGGTCTACCAGATAAAGACTTAATCCCCAGGTCTGCGCCAGTGCCAACAGGTTAATGAATACGAACCAACCCATTTCCTGAACAACAGTATTCCTGCTCGTGGCAAACACATAGCGCCTGTTGAGAATATAACCGGCAGTAAGTCCAGTAAGAAAAGCCAGCACCACAGCCGTACTGAAATCTACAAAAATATTGTAAAAGAAACGACTGCCAAAATTGATCAGCGCCGCCAACCCCCCAGCCAGCAGAAAGCGCAAAAATCGTGTGCCCGATAATAGCGACACCGACAAATCTCTAAGACTCATCAAACCTCAGAGCCCGCCATGTTCGCCAGTTTTTGGCCCAATCGAACACTCTCGGAAATCGACCGATCTTCCGGGTAGTAGTAGCAGGTGTCGGCAATGTACAAACCTTCCACTCCAGGGCTTATAGGAGGCAGACGACTGGTAAACTCGGGCTCGCAGATAGGCTGCGCGTAACGGTATCGACCAGCGGCAATTTTAAGAATATGGGTATTGGGCAAATCTGGTTTCACCGCAAACAGATAACGCCGAACTTTCTCGATAAAGTACGCGTCATCTTTCTGGAACTCTGGGTGCTCCCCCGGTATATAAAAAGGTGCGTAAACGATATGACCACCCAGTGGATTGAGATTGCTGTACTCGATAAAACCTGGGATATCGATATTAGGATCACTTATGTTGAGCCAAAAATAAGGCGTCAACGCCTCGCTCAAATGTACCAGCACACAGACAACTGCAATATTGTTGACTGATTTGTATTTATTCAGAATCGCAGCAGGTAACCCCGGCACCATAGCGGCGACATAGGGCATGGGTATGGTGCTGACTACTCGGTCGAACTCGAAACTACCGGCTTGCGTGCGAATCCCGACTAACCGCCCGTCAACCAGCTGTACTTCCTGTACCGCTTCATTGAAGTGAATGACACCGCCCATGGATTCGATACGTGCTGATATAGCATTCAGAAAGGTATCCGATCCTCCCTCTAGATACCCCAGCTCCTCCTGCAAAAGGTTCTTCCTGGAAGTGCCGACCCGCTTCAAACGTGACCAGATCCAGGCGGCAGATAGATTGGATGTGTAATGGTGAAACTTGAGTTCAAATAGTGGCCGCCACAAAATGTCATACGCGCGCTCTCCAACCCATCCCTTCAACCAAGTAACGGCATCAATGCTGTCGAGCTTGCGCCAGTCGCTACGCTTGGTGGAAATAAAGGCCAGCAAGCCGTAACGAATTTTGCTGATCAACCCCAGCCCTGGAAATTTCAACAGGGCAAGCGGGTCACCCCAATTGAGCAGCTTTGCACCATAAAAGTAACCCATACGGGTTTCTGTCCAGCGCAACGCATCGTAAATTTCGAGTTCCGAGAGCAATTCAAATAGCGGGTGATCTGATTTACAGATGAAGTGATAGTAACGTTCGATCTTGATACCGTCGAACTCAAAGGACGCACTCATACCACCCAGCGTCTTATCTGCCTCATACAGGCTGACCGTGTGTCCCTGCTTAAGCAGATGGTAAGCGACGGCAAGTCCCATTGGCCCACCGCCAATAATTGCAATATTTTTCATGGCTAGAATTTCAGTTTGATTTTGCTGTAGACAGGGTGAGCAAATGTCTCGTGAATAGCGCGATCAATAGGTGTAGCACTGACATTAAAAATACCCTCCCAGTCGATCTCTTCAAACACTTCATCCAACACCAGAGCCTGCAGTTGAGTTGTCGTAAACGGCGGATTACGATCGAATAGGGCGTAAACGGCCAGCAGACAATAAAACACAGAATAAGGCAATTTGAGCAGTAGGCAGGAGCAATGCTTAACCGCCTTGATTCTTCGAATAATGTCGATGTAAGAGATCTTTTCCTTGCCCGAGATGTTGTAACTTCGAGAGGATGGACGCTGCTCGACACAGGCCTGAATAATTGCGGTGAAGTCTCCGGCGTATAGGGGTTGGCGAATATAATTGCCATCTCCAGGAATGGGGAATACTGGTGAGGCAGACATAAACTGTGACAACCAGCCCAAGTGCTTCCGGTCAAACCAGCCGAACATCAGTGTCGGGCGCAACACCGTATAGGGTAATCCAGAGTCTACCACCAACTTTTCCTGCACAGCTTTGGTCGTACTATAATCGTCATTCGCGGCAGATTCAGTAACCGATGAGCTCACATGAACAAGATATGCGCTGCGCGGCACTGCTGCCAGCACATTTTTTGTGGCGATAACGTTGTTCCGGTGAAATGCGTCCGCCGCAATACCACCAATTTGCGCATGCAGCAGAACGACTACATCTGCGCTGGCCAGGTAACCCTGCCAGGCGCCTGATTCAGATAAATCCGCTTCACTAAACGTCACACCTGTGTGCAACTTGGCTGCAATTGCGAGATTCTGACTCGACTTATCGATCACATGAAGGTCGGTGTAGCCGTTGGCAAGGAGCTTTGCAACCAGGTTCTGCCCCACCAGCCCGGCGCCGCCGGTGATAACAACTCTCGGCTTTCGCAATGTCGCCGAATTGGACTCGCCCATGTAAATTCTCGATTATTGTGTTGTTGCCAGAATCCGGTTCTGAAACCCCAAATCGTATTTGTGAGTATGGCCCGGAACAAAGGCGCCAACAGACCAGCATTGCTTAGGTGAAATATCGCCGCCCCAACATTCTTGCCCCGTGATACCTGAAACATTATGGTATTCCAGACAGGACGTCCACTCCCGGGCGATTCAATTGGAACATACACCTCAGTATCGGATGTTCGACAAGACTCGCTGGCACACTAGATCGGGAAGATGTAGTTCAGGGCCTCCTCCGTATCACGCCACAGGCGGTCGCCCGCCGCTTCATCACGGGCCCAGGGCTTGGTCTTACGCAGATTGCAGTCGACAAAGTACTCACCCGTGGTACTCGCAACATGCTCGCTAGTGCACAGATAGATTGACGTTTGTGCACCCTGCTGGGGACTTTTGAAAAACGGTTTCAACAACAGCGGCAGGATTTTGCCGATTAAGCCATTGTTCTGTGTGCCCAGTGAAGTCGATACAGCGCCCGGGTGCAGGCAATTTACCGTGATATTCTGGCCCTGCAAATGCTGCGCGAGACGGCGGGTAAACAGGATGTTAGCCAATTTGGAGCGCCCATACTCCCGAAATGTCTTATAGCTACTGGTAGCCTGCATATCTTCAAACCCCATACCCTTCACAAAATTGTGGGCATCTGATGCCACATTAACGATGCGAGCGGCCGGCGACTTCTGCAACAACGGTAGTAGCAAGCCGGTGAGCAGGAAGGGTGCAAAATGATTAACGGCCAGTGTTTCCTCGAAGCCATCCACTGTCTCCTGGCGAGACATATTTATAATTCCGGCGTTGTTCAGCAGCACATCCAGGGGCCTACCCTTCGCTGCAAGCGCTTCGCCGGCTGTGCGCACGCTCTCCAGGCTGGCCATATCCATTATCACAATATCAGGCATCAGACCGCCGGCTGAAACAATTTCTCGCTGCAGCAGCTCTGCCTTCTCCGGGCTACGGCACAACAGTGTCAGCTGTGCGCCCTGCCGGGCAAGCTCGAGACTTGTAGTACGCCCTATTCCAGCCGTAGGCCCGGTAATCGCTATGTGTTTACCCTTCATGAATCGGTCCTCTTGACGACAAAGATCCGCCTGCACTCTAGCCCAAATTACGCTGCACCGATAGCAGCGCAATCCAATGCACACTATGCTTAAGCTGGCACCACCGTTATAATTTGATGATTTAACAGGCCGGCTTAATCATGTCTCTATTCGACAAAGACAACGATCCTCTGAGCGACCAGGAAGCACGGCGACGGCATATAGAAAGGGCCCTTGCGGTGAGGGCTCCCCGCGGCCTTGCGCTGGAAATGAGCTATCGCGTGATTAAAGGCCTGTTCAATCCCCTGATAATTGGTGCCGAGAACATTCCCAGTCAACCCTGTCTGTTCGTTGGAAATCACTCTCTGTTTGCACTGGACGGCATGGTCGTCGCCCCCCTGTTCCTGAAGGAATTGAATCGATTTCCCCGCAGCATGGGCGACAAATTTCTGTTTAGCAATCAGAACATCGCGGATTTACTTTTAGCGAATGGGGTCGTTATGGGGAATCGGCAGGTCTGCACCGCTTTGATGGAAGATGCCCAGGACTTACTCCTCTTCCCGGGAGGCGCTCATGAAGCGGTCAAGCCTGCCTCCCAAAAATACCAGCTCCAATGGAAGGAGCGGTACGGGTTTGTAACACTTGCGGCCGCAAATGGTTACACCATTATGCCCTTTGGTCTGGTGGGACCAGATGAATTCTACGGTCATCTGATTGAGGGACAGGAGATTCCCGATTCTGCATTGGGTAAATTACTTACGCGGCTGAACCTTCTCAATGAGAATATTCGTTCCGATATCCTACCCCCTATACCCATGGGTAGTCTGGGCACGCCCTTTCCAAAACCACAGCGCTGCTTTCTTGGCTTCGGCGAGCCAATCAATCTCTCGCGATTCAAGGGAAAAACCTTGGCAAAGAAAACACTGCACACCCTTCGTGGACGAGTCTCAGCGGAAATTGAGACACAGTTGTCTCACCTGCTGCTGATGCGTGAGGAGCAAAAAGGCAGCAACAGTCTGTTGCGACGGTTGCTCACGCTTTAGCCGCCATTATCTACTCCTGCATTACCCGCGCCAGACGGGCTGGCTCGCGCCAGGTACTGCCGAACAGACGTCCCAGATAAAGGAAGGCGAGTGTGATTAGCATGGCAACAAAAACCCACCAGGACACACGGGGCCCGTAGCCATACACCACAATGACAAAATACTGCGAAACCAGCATCAGCCAGTGAACAACGACAGACGTAATCATGATCCAGCGTGTGTCTCCCGCGCCACGTAACGCACCACCAGCAATGAGGATAATGGCATCGGCTAGCATATAGGTGACCAGGCCAATCATCATATGGCTGGCCAATTCACTGATCGCGGTGAAGTCCGCACCCTGAGTCTCGAATACCCCTACCAGTGATACGCGAAAGCTCAAAAAAAAGATTGCCAGCACACCAGAGTAACCCAATGCGGCAGTGAAGCCCGCAGAGATCACCTGGTTGGCGCGCGTCATATTTCCCGCCCCAACAAAGCGACCGATAAGCGTCATGACGCCAATACTCAAGCCCGTCATAGGAATAAATGAGAACATGTCCCAGTTGAATACAATCGACATGGCGACCCCCTCCACCACACCATAGGTTTGAAATAACAACAAAAACAGATTGAAACTGGAGATACTCAGGAAGGTCTCCAATCCCGAGGGCATGCCCAGCCGTAGATACCTGCGCATAATTGGGCGATCCAGGCGCCATGAGGCGGCCACGTGAAACTGACGCTGATGTGCTTTAGCCAGGTAAAAAAGCAAGTAGATACCAATAGTGAACACCGTCGCCGCGATAGTGCCCAGCGCTGCGCCGGCTATGCCCAATTGCGGGAAGCCAAATTTTCCAAATATCAGCATCCACGACAGTGGAATATTCAGCGTGGCCCCCAACAAATCGGCAACCATAACAACACGGGTGCGACCGATGCCTGAAAAGTAACTCGCCAAACTCGCCTTGATCAGCGTAAAGACGCTGCCAGCCATTAAAATTTGAAAATAGATCTGTTCCAGCGGCACTTGCGCGGGATCGTGCCCAATCATGTCAAAGACCTTGCCACCAAAATAGGCCATGCCCAGCAGCACAGGGCTGCTGCACAGCGCGATAAACACACCCTGAGACGCGACCAACGTACACTTGGCAAAATTACCCGAGCCATAATATTGCGCAACCAGCGCATTGCCATAGGCAATCAAACCGATAAAGAAAGAGAAACAAAAAAATGCAGCGACGCCGCCACCCAGCGCTGCGGCGATATGTGCAGCATCAATGTAGGACATGAACAAGCGGTCGGTGAAGATCATCACCGCGAACGCGCCCTGTGACACTACCATGGGCAATGACAGTGCGAGCAACTCGCGTAACGTTGTTAGAGAGAGGGGCTTCACTGGCTCGCAGATACCTGCTGTTGGAGGTGGCTTGCTCTTCCAGAGTATCTTTGGAGGTGCTGCTGATCCGCAGCGCCGTCGGCAAAATCCAATGGGGTAGATGATCAGGCGGTCAGACAGGTGCAGGGGTACTGAACACAGGCGTTACGGAGCACCGGGTGACGTAAAGAAACGTCCAAAAAAATTTTGTTCAATATACACCCAAACAAATGCTGAAGCGCTGTATAAATAGTACACCTGATGGTACAACAGCGCTTTGCCGGCAAACACCAGACTGCCCTTCTGATAGAAAAATTGTGCAATATCCCTGTTTACAAACAACATCACCAACATTAGCAGGACCGGCATCAACGCACCAGTTATGCCTGCGAGATACGCCAGTATCGATAGCGCTAATAGCCCCGCGATGCCAGCGCGGAACTGTTCGGACATGCCTACGTTAAGGTTATTGGGGATACCCTTGCTGGAACTCAGGATAAGTCTGGCCCAAGGAACTGCTCGCCTGAAAATCTCGGTGTGAATAAGGTTGCCAAAACGCCAGACCTTGAGGTGTGTACACTGCAAGTCACGCAACAAACGCACTCTACCACCCGCTTCAATCAGACGGTAGCCAAGCTCTATATCTTCAATGGACGGGTATTTATAACGCTCGACATCGAAGCCGCCGGACGCGAGAAAAGTAGCCCGTCTTACCGCGCCACATCCAGACCAGAACGTCTGCGCTTCGTCACTGGCGCGCTGATGATAATAGTGGTGCACCAGGTTCTTGTAGCGAGAAAAAAAGTTGCTGGCGGGCGGGTTGCTATCATAGGAGCCAAACACAGCGACGATCTTGTCGTTCGTAAACCCCCGCGCCAGGCATTCGGCCGCGTTAGCATGTACCACTACATCCGCATCGACAAACCAGAGAAACTCACCCTGCGCTATTTCAGCTGCCTGATTTCTCGCGCCGCCAGGCCCCACCCGACCTCCTGACGAGATGACAATGGCACCCAAGTCCCGGGCAATCTGTTTACTGCGGTCGGTAGAGCCGTCATCAATAACAATGACTTCCAGGATCTCACCTCGCTGCTCCATGGCGAGCAATGGCGGTAAACTCTGGAGTATAAATTCTGCGCCATTATACACCGGCATGATAACACTAATACTCAAGGCTTTACTCTGACGTTGCTCCGCTGATGACCCCGTTGCATCGACTTCATTCATAACTGTATACACAAGTGATCAATCTTTGACGGCTACTTACACCCAGTTACTCGCCGTTTCGTCTGGCGGGAAATTCGCAATAAGGATACAGTCGGCCGGAATCCAACGGCGGGATCAGTTACATTCTTCCGCTACAATGTAGCAGTCGCGTTTGAGATTACTACTCGTTTTGATTTCATGGTATTCAGGCTCTGTGTTGACGTCCATGTGGTCGACTTCGTAGCCGAGAATTTTTCGGCCTAACAGCAGCCCCATCTCGATAGAGTGGTCAGCATTGTTATAGCGATGCGTGCCTCCCCGTCCGACAATATGCAAACCTTCAAAACCAGACAGGAAGTTGTGAATGACTGCGATTTTATCGGCGTACTCCAGATCGTAAACCGGGTAGGCTTGCAGTGTCCTGATACAGGTAAAATCTATCACTTCTGAACTGTCAATAAACTTGAGTTTATTCTGGAGATCTTCAATACAACGTTGACCTATCTCCTCATCGCTCATACTCCAAATATGGTCATCTTTAGTGCAAAAACATTCCAATACCAGAGAGGTAGTGGACTGGTCCGGCACCATTGCAGTACTCCAGTTTTTTGGTTCATGCAACCGTCCAAACAGGATGTCCTGATCCTGAATATAGAGCCACGTATCTATCGATACACGCTCCTTGCGCAAAATGATGTTAACCGTAATAAGCGCTCTGAATGTGAGTCCCATGGCCGCGTCAATCACCGATTGATCACACGCTGGCTCTAGAATTCTAGGGAGGACCCCCAGTGGTATGGTAGACACCACAGTGGTAGCCGAGACCGAGGTTTCCACACCGTCTCCATCGCTGTAAATAACTTCAAAATCGTTCGGGCCATTATATTTAATTTTGGTAACAGTTGAATCCAGAATGACCGAATCGGCACCGTTCTTCTCTACAATATCCTCGGCCATTCGCTGCGGTATTCTCACATACCCGTCGCGCGGATACATAAACTCCTCGATAAGGCTTTCGTTATTCGATTTGGTTTTTAGCAAAGACTCCTGGATCACTGTCCAAATAGACAAACCAGCGCTGCGTTGCGACACCCAATCAGAGGACAGTTTTTCACAGGGAAGACCCCACACTTTTTCACTGTAGCGGCGGAAAAACATGTCATACAACTTTCCGCCAAACTGCGCCACATAGGCGTCTTTCATATTGTTAATCGACTTGTTAAAGACAGAATACTGCAGGGCGGATATTAAGTAGGTTACCCCAGCATACATAATGGTAAAAATTCCGGCATTCTTGATGACGTTCAAAATACTGATTGGATAGCTATAATAACCCCCATCATAATAAATCCGGCTAATACGCTCTACCCAGACGACTTCGCTGCCCATCAATCTGCGAAACCAATGATTCAAATCTTCATTTTTAGTAAACCAGCGGTGTCCACCCAAATCGAATTTGTACCCCTTGTGCACATTGGTATTGCAGAGTCCACCGACGAAGTCGTTGCGGTCTATAACCGAAACCTTGACGCCGCTGACGCTCAGCTCATGCCCGGTAGCCAAACCTGCAGGACCCGCCCCTAGTATTACTACATGTTTTCTTTTATTTACATTAGTCATGTCATTGATACTATTTATGTCTGGATTCCACTATTTTGTTGTACACACTCGCCAGCAGAATACAGGCGATAAATACCATTCCAAAAATTTCCACTGCGCCCAACAAGGCACCCGGGATAGTCACGCTATAGCCCGGTATATAATTGGAGAACAAGGACGCATGCGCACTCTCCTGTGCACTTCCACGAACCACCAACCAGGTGGTTGAGAAAAACAGACAAAGCGCTGACATCGTGCCGATTGCGGCTCCCAGGCTAACGCCGTGCAGCCGCAATACAGATGGCTTGAGTACCGGGTTCTCCGTGGGTACCGTACTGAGCAATATATCGGCAATCCGAGTACCCAATACGCGACCGTACAAACGGTAACTGAGAGCACTGAAAGTACCTGCGTAAACAAAAGCCCAAAAAGCGCCTATCCATGCGCCACTGTTGGAAACTGAATATCCTGGGAAGAAAATCGCGAGCAGTCCAAGATAGTTGCCGGAATGATCGCCCCACTTCGCAAGAGAAACCTGTGTGGAGAAATAGATAATGACGGCGGCTAGTGTTCCAGCGGTAAACCCAAGCATCAACGCGTTGAATCTGATTGCTGCGTTTAGCAGCTTCAGATTCACACCGTGCATTTTTTTATTCTCGGCCTGCATATTCTGGTAATTCCCCATTAGCGCTAAAGCCTTAATCTGCCAGCTCGGCAGAACTGATCAGCATTACCCCAAGCGCCACATAGTGCGTCAGGTTCCAGTAGACAGCGGTAACAAATCCGCCAATGGCGCCGATCAGAAAGCCATAAAACGCGCCAATAAGCGTTCCGCGCCAACTCATTTCGTAGCCCGGGAGGTAATCTCCCAGCGCACTCAAATGAGGACCCACCGGATAACCTTCAGGGACGGATTGCAGTAACAGGGTAGCCGTGGCAATAAACAGCATCAGTGAGCACAGCACACCCGTGGCAATAGTCATTGCGGGAACGTCCATTTTGGCAAACACAGCCGAAAGAATCTCATGATCCTGAACTGGTCTATTCATGTGTGTACAGGCCTCCCATTCTTGGCACTTCACTGAAGCATACTTTTACAGTGGCAATGCAGTTAAAAAGTGTCTCTTCTTTTCGCAAAAATCTCCGGGGCGAGACAGTTCTCTACGATGAAACTGGTTTCAAACATCAACAATTATCACTCGTCCTCGGCAGTGACAATGACATGAAAGCATACAAAAAAGAAGTTTTTGCGGCACTTATGCGTGGTTTGTAGCAACAATCTCGGGAGTTTTGTGAGTCAGGTCACGAACAATCTAGCGCCGCAATGACAGCAGAGGGCCTAAAGCCGGACATGGCTAAAATGAATGACAGCATACTAAGGCTAATTCCTACCCATACCCACATGGACTGTTAGCTGCCAGGCGTGGAGCACTACACTAGTACTCGCTATCTTATCGCCATCGGCCGGCATTCCCCACTAGCGTATAGCGCTTATCCCAACAGCAGCGCGAACTCGCCCCATTAGTTCTGAGCTATACGCCCTGGCACGCTCGGCGCCCTGCTTCAACACACCTTCTATATAATCTGGATCATCCATCAAACATGTATAGGCGTCCCTCGCCTCCGCCAACTCATCATTTATGAGTTCAAACAACTGTTTTTTGGCTTCACCCCAGGCTATCCCATTGTCGAATTCACGTCGCATACGCGCGGTCTCGTCCGCTGAGCCAAAAGCCGACCAGATTTGAAAGACCGCAGAGTCGTCCGGATCTTTTGGCTCTC